>JAAWNQ010000054.1 GCA_022799035.1 Oscillospiraceae bacterium | reverse complement strand
TCGGACTTGGTGGGGGTGACCTGCTGACCGTTGATGTTCAGGGTCATGGGGGTGACGGTGATGCTCTTCTCCGCCCCGGCCGCCGCGGCGACCGTTCCCATGACCATGACAAGAGCCAGGGCCATAGCGGTGATCCGTTTCTTCATACGATTCCTCTCCTTTTATAATGATGCCTCTCTGAGGCGCTTTTGGGATAGAACTCCCAAAGATTACAAAAGGAGTATAAACCTGAAAGTAACTTTCAGGTCAAGGGAATTTGTGAAAAAAGTATCCTGTTTCAGCACAAAAAGCCAAGGGCCACCCCGTGGGTGAAGGAACCGCCCTTCATGTAGCTGATAAAGACCCGGCCCACCAGATCCTCCCGGGGCTCCACCCCCCGGCGGTCCATCTCCTCCAGCAGGGGGGCGATGTCCCTCTTGGTCATGGAGAAGGGGTCGGAGAGCTCCAGCAGGAGATTGATCTTGGTCCCTCCCGGCATCCGGGGGATCTCCGGGGGCAGCTCCAGACCCAGCTTGGCCCGGTTGGGCTCCAGAATGCCCAATCCCACGCTCACATCCAGCCCCTCCCCCGGGGAGAGCAGGCTGTCCCGGGAGACCCGAATGGCGATGTAGGAGAAGGGCATACACTGGGCCAGGAGCTGGATGGCCCTCCCCTCCGCCGGGGTGATAGGGCCGGTCCTGCCAAAGTTCCAGACGTTGTAGCTTTCATCTATGTAGTTTTGTCCCAACTGTCCCCGCCGGGACTGGATCACGGAAAAATAGACCTGCATCTCCCGCAGCCGGTGCAGGCGCATCTCCTCCCGGGCGATCTGCCTTTCCAGCTCCCTGGCGTGGCTGTCCACCCAGCCGTCGATGGAGGTCAGCTCCTGCTTCTGGGCGTCCAAAGCCTCCCGGACCCCCATATCAAAGCTGCGAAGCATCTGGGCGTGGTAAATGCTCAGGGCGTCCTGGTCGGTAAAATCCCGGTAGTTGTTCTCCTTCTTCCGGCCACCCCGGATCAGTCCGGCCTGGTCATAGTAGCGCACCTTGCTGTCGGGCAGCCCCAGCCGCCTGGCAAAGTCATGAACCTTCATGTCCGTCTCTCCCATCTGAAAGTAACAAGATAGCAGGGGTTTGATGTATCATTATACCACGCCCAAGGGCCCGGCGCAAATTCAATGATTATTGTACGATTCTTTTCGTCAAACTTCCCCGCTTCTTGTGGGAATCCACAGTAGTAATTTTCCCCGGCGTATGGTAAAGTGTAGTTGCAACTCAATATCTTTCGGTATAATTGGGGAGAGATGGTCCCCGAGTTTCTACTGACGGCCTATCCGGCAACTACCGAGCAATAGCAGGACGCGGAGATTTTTGTGTGGAATCTCCGTGCCAGTCTTTTTATTGCCGTTTTTGCCCTCAATCCGTTATGCCGAAAGAAAAAACGGAGGGGTAAAAATGGAAAAGCTCTTTAAGCTCAAAGAGAACGGCACCACCGTCCGAACGGAGATCATGGCAGGCCTCACCACCTTTATGACCATGGCCTACATCATCGCCCTGAACCCCAATCTGCTCACCGGCTTCGGCGCCGAGGGGCAAAACCTCTGGAACGGCGTGTTCCTTGCCACCTGCATCGCCTCCGCCCTGGCAATGTTCGTCATGGCCTTCGCCGCCAACAAGCCCTTCGCTCTGGCCCCCGGTATGGGTCTGAACAGCTTCTTCGCCATCGTTGTCACCAACATCGTCGCCCTCACAGGAATGACATACCTCGCCTCCTTCCAGGCCGCCCTTGTCATCATCCTGCTGGAGGGTATTATTTTTGTCCTTCTCTCCCTATTGAACATCCGGGAGAAGATCGTGGAGGCCATCCCCCTGGGGGTCCGTCTGGGCATCGCCCCCGCCATCGGCCTTATGCTCATGAACATCGGCCTGGGCTCCAACGCCGGAGTGTACTCCGAGACCGGCGGCCCCTTCTTTGTCATGCGTGACTTCTTCGGCGCCCTCACCCCCGCCGTGGCCCAGAGCTCCATGGGCTCGGGCTACACCGCCATGGTCCTCAACGTGGTCACCATGTTCGTGGGCCTCTTCGTCATCGTCCTCCTGGCCAAGAAGGGGGTCAAGGGCGCGGTGCTGCTGGGGATGCTGTGTGCCTCCGTCCTCTACTGGGCCGGCTCCTTCGCCGTGCTGGGCCAGAACCCCTTCGCCTCCCTGTCCGGGGCCTCCTTCCTGCCCCCCTTTGCCGATATGATGGAGACCACCTTCTTCAAGTTCAACTTCCAGGGCTTCCTCCAGCTGGGCGGATTCACCATCGTCACCCTGATCATCACCTTCTGCATGATCGACATGTTTGACACCATCGGCACCCTGGTGGGCACCGCCTCCCGGGCGGGTATGGTGGATGAGGAGGGCAACATGCCCAACATGAAGGAGGCCCTCCTGGCCGACGCCATCGGCACCGTGGCCGGGGCCTGCACCGGCACCTCCACCGTCACCACCTTCGTGGAGTCCGCCTCCGGGGTGGAGGCCGGTGGCCGCACCGGCCTTACCGCCCTCACCACCGGGATCCTGTTCCTGGCCTGCGTCTTCATCGCCCCCATCGCCGCCATCATCCCCGCCGCCGCCACCTCCGCCGCCCTGATCTACGTGGGCGTGCTCATGGTCATGGGCCTGAAGAACGTGGACTTCGGCGACATGGACCAGATGGTCCCCGTGGCCCTCATGCTCATCGCCATGCCCGTGTCCAGCTCCATCGGCCACGCCATCGGCCTGGGCCTCATCTCCTACACCGTGATCAAGGTGTTCTCGGGTAAGGCCAGGGAGGTCTCCGCACTGACCTACATCATCTCCGTCCTGTTCCTGGTAAAGTTCTTCCTGGTAGCCTGATAAAAGAAAAAACGAGAAGGGAGGGCCGCCCCATACGCTGGGGCGGCCCTCCCTTATGTTTGGTCCGGGATGGGCGGGACCCCCCACATGTAGGGATTTTTACAAAAAATTTTGCCGAAATCTGTTGCCAATTTTTTGGGGACTTGCTATAATTATGTTAACCCTAAACTGGGAAAGTCCGCCATAAAAACCGGAGGCGGAGGAACAGGAAAGGATGTTGACACATGAGAGGAAAAACAAAAAAACGACTGCTGTCGGCCCTGCTGGCCGCGGCCTTGGTAAGCGGCCTTTGGGTCCCCGCCCCCGCCTCCGCGGCGGAGCCCGGGGTGACGGGCAGCGTCACCGCCGCGGTGCGGATCGACTACGCCCAGCGGCTGGACGAGCTCCAGCGCCGGAACCTCCAGCTGGAGCTGCGCCGGGGGAACCAGACCCTGGGCACAGTGCCCCTGGCCCAGGAGGGCTCCTACACCCTGGGGGGCTACGAGGCCCAGGTCGCCCTGAAAAACACCGACGGGGGCGAGCTTCTGGGGGGCCTCTGGCCCGGCTTCCTGGAGGTGACCGTCCGGGACCTGCCCCAGGGGGAGTATACCCTCTCCTTCACCGGCACGGGCTATAAGCCCTACAGCCAGACCCTGTCCATGACTGACCACGCAAAGCATCTGGTGGTGGGCACCGGGGACGCCACCTTCACCCTGGGTGACGTGAACGGGGACGGCAAGGTGGACGCCAAGGACCGCACCGCCCTCTCCGCCGCCCTGGGCTCCACCCGGCGGGAGGATCTGCTCCCCTACGACTTGAGCGGGGACGGGGTCATCAACATCGTGGATCTGGCCTACGTTAACCGCCTCATCTCGGCCTCCGGCGGCAGCGTTCTCCGGGACACCACCCTCCTGGCGCCCCCCGCCGACCTGACCGCCATGGCAAACGAACTGGCGGGAGCGGGTACGGTGGTCACCGCCGGCGACCTTCAGGACCTCTTTGCCGACAACGGCGCCGGGGTCACCCTCACCTCCCAGGCCGGGGAGGACATTGTTCTGCCCCTCCCCCTGACCCAGGCGGTGGAGACCCAGGAACTCCAGATCGTCTCCCCCGCCGGGGGCGGCGCCCTGGTGGCGGGGGAGGCCCTGGTGGAGGACGTGAACGGCGATCTGACCCGCCTCCCCTTTGACAACACCGCCCCCGCCGGGGTCCACGCCACCTCCCGCACCCCGGGCAGCAGCGTCATCACCCTGAACCTGGGCCGCCGGGTCCCGGTGAAGAAGGTGACCATCACCGTCACCAAGACCGAGGGGGGCAACTTCGCCGCGGTGGAGTCCATCCAGTTCCTCAAGGACATCGTCCCCGAGGTGCCCGTGGCCCCCAACAGCGTGGTCAAGGGCCTCGCCGCCGAGCCGGGGAGCGAGTGCGTGACCCTGAAGTGGTACGACCTTCCCAACGTCTCGGGCTATAAGGTCCTCTACTGGCCCCAGCAGAAGGCCAAGGAGGTCAAGGAGCTCCACACCGACGTGACAAACGCCAAGGTCACCGGTCTTGAGAACCTGGAGACCTATGTCTTTACCGTCACCCCTACCGACGGCAACTGGGAGGGCAAGGCCTCCGACCCGGTCACCGCCACCCCCGTCCCCGCCAAGGTCCCCGACCGGGTGGACATGGTCAGCGTCACCGCCCTGGACGCCGCCCTCTCCGTGTCCTGGAAGGAGGGCAAATCCGCCACCTGGTATGAGGTCTGGTATCAGGAGAAGGGGACGGACACCTGGCTCCAGGCCGGCGGCCGCCTTACCAAGGCCGCCATCGTCATTGAAAACCTCACCAACGACGTGACCTACTCGGTCTACGTGGTGGCGGGCAACGACGTGGGCAAGGGCCCCCGCTCCGCCCTCTACGAGGGTACCCCCAAGGCCGTGAAGTACGAGCGGCCCGAGGGTATCCCCACCCAGGGCATCCTGGATCCCTCCCTTATCAGCGATATCCGTCTGGCCGACGCCGGCAACTATGCCGGCTCCTTCGACCCTCGGTATATGATAGACGACGACTACCGCACCGCCTGGACCGCCCAGAACTGGTGGCGCAACGAGCACGTGGTGGTCACCTTCACCCGGCCCGTGGACCTCAACTCCGCCATCTGGGTCCCCCGTCTGGACAGCACCTACCCCACCAACCTCCGGGCCTACAGCGTCCGGGTCTGGTACGAGGGGGAGAACCTGAGCTCCTCCGGCCACCTTCTGGTCCCCAACCCCCAGGCGGGGGGCGTGGACAACGGAGGTACCGGCCGGGACGTGGACACCTGGCCCGCCCTCCGGGGCAACGCCGCCGTCACCAACTTCGCCATCCTCCCCTTCGGCCCGGTGAAGAACGTGGTGAAGGTGAGTCTGGCGGTGGAGCAGCGGGGCTACACCACCGTCAGCCTTTCTGAATTGATGTTCCAGGAGTACGACCCGGCCCACAGTCTGCCCGGGGAGATCGCCGCCCTCTTCGCCGACGGGCTCTATACCACCCTGGCCGACGGGGTGACCCAGGAGCGGCTGGACGCCCTCCGCGCCCGGCTGGAGAGCGACGAGAAGGACTATTACCTGAACCTGAACACCCTCACCGACGAGCTGGCCCTGGCCCAGGAGCTGCTCACCAAGGGGACCACCTCCGGCGTTCTCCTGGAGGGTCTGGACAGCCGCAGCGGCGGCCCCGACTCCGCCAAGTACAGCCAGGGGGGCAGCGACCTCCAGCCCCTGGGGGTCACCGCCGGGGCGGGCCGGGAGCTCACCGTCTACGCCCAGGGCATCCCCGAGGGGGAGAAGCTCACCCTCTACGCCACCCAGTTCAACGCCGAGGCCTCCCAGTGGCGGGCGGAGCTGGGACAGGTGGAGAACGGCCGTAACATCCTCACCGTCCCCAAGATCGGCAGCCGCGCCGGCAATAACGGCGGCAGCCTCTACGCCGTCTACTCCGGGGTGGGGGGCGAGGAGATCAAGCTCCACATCCGCCGTGGGGTGGACATCCCCACCCTGGAGCTGTCCCACTGGTATTCCATGGAGGAGGCCGCCCGCCGGGAGACCATCGGGGCCTACGTGGACGAGCTGGAGGCCTACCTGTCCGGCATGACCATCGGCAGCCCCACCAGCGACTACCGCAACGTCACCGAGATCTCCACCCCCGTGGTCCTTCTCTCCCTGCCCGCCCTGTCGGTGAAGGCCGCCCTGGGCGCCGGAAGCCGGGAGGAGAAGATCCAGACCCTCTACAACGATATCCTGGCCTGGGAGGATATCATGGCCATCTGCAAGCGGACCCAGGGCATCGACAACGTCTATGAGAACAACGACATGCTCACCCGCCAGAACATCCGCTGTATGACCATGTTCGCCGGGGCCTTCATGTACGCCGCGGGCAACCACATCGGCATCGGCTACGGCTCCTGCGCCGGCATGGCCGTCGGCCGGCCCATCTCCCTCCTGCCTGAGGGGGCCTCCGCCAACAGCCTCTTTGGCTGGGGCATCGCCCACGAGATCGGCCACAACATGGACAAGCTGGGCAAGGCGGAGACCACCAACAATATCTACTCCATCATGGTGCAGACCTGGGACGGGAAGGAGAACACCCTGCCCTCCCGGCTGGAGAAGAGCGGAAAGTACGGCGGCATCTTCACCAAGGTGGCCCAGGGCTACCCCGGAGCCTCCAACGACGTGTTCGTCCAGCTTGGTATGTACTGGCAGCTCCACCTGGCCTACGACGGGGGGGATAAGCCCCTGGACTTCTACAATAAGTTCTTCAAGGCCTGGAAGGCGGGGACCTACACCGCCGGGGCCCAGAGCTACGACGACCGGCTGGCCCTCACCGCCGCCGGGGTGGTCAAGCGGGACCTCACCGAGTTCTTCACCCGCTGGGGCCTGAGCCTCAGCGACAGCGCCAAAAAGACCCTGTCCGGCTACGAGAAGGAGAGCAGGGCCATCTGGTACCTCAACGACCAGAGCCGCCGGGACCGTCTGGCGGGGACGGGGGGAGCCATCGGGGCGGTGAAGGCCGCCGCGGTGAAGGTCCAGGGGAAGGACAACGAGATCCTTCTCACCATTGACCCCTCCGGGATCAAGGGGACCGTCCAGGGCTATGAGATCCGCCGCAACGGCCAGAGCGTGGCCTTTGTCCCGGCGGACGGGAACAGGGAGGTGACCTACACCGACGTGATCGGCTCGGGGAACCACCGGACCTACGCCTACGAGGTGGCGGCCTACGACACCCTGGGCAGCCGGGTGGGCGCCGTGGCCCAGGCCGGGGAGCTCCGGGTGGCCTACGACAGGACCCTGGATCCCTCGGACTACGATATCACCACCAAAAACGGGGCCGTGGTCATCACCCTGAAGAAGGAGACCCCCATCACCGGCCTGAAGATCGAGAACCTGACCCTGGGCGGGGGAGACTACACCGTCTCCATCACCGACGGGGAGGGGAAAACCACCACCGCCCTCACCGGTGTCTTTGACCGGGAGCACAATCTGGCGGTGGACGACAAGGAGAGCTTTGTCAGCTACTTCCGCTTCCCCGGAGCCCCTGAGACCGACTCCCGGATCTGGACATATGACGCCAAGACAGTCACCATCACCGGCGTCCCGGCGGCGGTGCGAAACGAGAACGTGAAGCTCATCACCTATCCCGGGGACGACGTGGCCTTCCTGGAGGGCGGGACCATGGGCCTTCTGCGGGAGGACTACCACTACACCTCCCTGGACGAGAACGGAAATGAGGTCCGGGAGACCATCCCCGCGGGTACCCTGGTGATCCTGGGTACCTACCGGGGGGATCCGGTCTACAATACCCTGTCGGTGACCGGGCGCTTCACCGGGACCACCCTCAACGAGGACGGGGAGATCACCGAGGAGCCGGTGGTGGAGCGGCCCGTGGCGGGCTACGCCCTCCTCTTCGCCCAGATCCCCGAGACCGGGGAGATCTGCGATATCAGCAACGGAGTGTTCCTCTTTGTCCCCGACGTTCAGCAGGAGGCCCAGCTCCAGGGGGAGGCCTCCCACTGTGAGGTGACCAACCTCCTCCCCGCCCAGATTCGGGTGGAGCTCTACCGCACCGACGACCCCAATGACGCCTCCAGCAAGCGCCTTACCGCCCAGACCCTTTGGATCCACAGCCCCGGCGGCGCCCAGGAGGATCTGCCCGCCGTGGTGCTGGAAGGGGGGCAGGGCTGATGAGAAAACGGAACTGGAAGGCCCTTCTCCTGGCCCTGGCCCTCACCCTGGGCCTGGC
>JAAWNQ010000015.1 GCA_022799035.1 Oscillospiraceae bacterium | reverse complement strand
GCTGACCTGCAGGTCAGCCTCCACCTCCGCCAGTTTGGTGGGTAGATCGTCCGGACTACGGACACGGGGACTGCGGATATACCCGGCCAGCATCCGGCCCAACTGCCTCTCGGCGTGGGCGGTAGCCGTGATGGCGTAGGTGGTGCCGTTGTGGATCACCTCGGCGTTATCGGCCAGCTCCGCCAAGGCCTGCTGGACAGCCGCCACAGGCATAGCGGGGTAGGCCGCCCGTGCCCGGCGGATGATGTCCATTTCCTCCTGATACACATCGCCGCTCAGTTCCTGCTCCTCCATCACTTCCTTGATACGCTCATAATTGCTTTTCCTTTTATACATTACTTTTCCTCCTTGTTTTTTGCCTCCCATTTTGGGTAAGGTCTTAATTTGTAGGGCATATATTCGAAAAAGCCTATACTCCTTGCGGGGCAAGGAGTATAGGCTCATTATCTTTAAGTCTTCATTTCGTAAATTTACTTCATGTTCTGCTTTTTATATACAGTGGTTTTCAAAAAAAGACAAATAATTACGGAAGTTTTCATTCTTGTCAAATGCTTTATCTAAGTAAAGTAGGGTTCAATCGCCACAATCATGTCACCCCACTTTATATAATTGAAGAATTGCGCCCCTTGTAGGGGGCACCCGATTTGTACAGCTACCTATCTGCGGTAATTATACCTCATCCTCCTCTTTGCGCTTAGGCCGGCCCAGTCGATCACAGCGCACGAATTCCGCACCATCCCAAATTGCATAGCAAATCTGGGTATGATTCCCCTGGTAATCTTTCTGCCTGTAACCGTAGATCTGACCCTCAACAGGATCGAAAATGATAAGATCGCCTTCATCGCCGTATAGATGCCGACACGAGCGCTAAAGTCGTGCGACTCGTCCGAAGCCATGCGGCACACCCAAGGTCGACTGTAGTGCCACCCATTATATGCGGAAAAGTGACCGATCACATTATTCATTATTTCCTCCTTCTGTCTTCGTAACCTCCGGGGCAGGCAGGGTGATATAACGATTAGAAAGACAGATTACCGCAATCCGGATCATTGGGATCGCAAGCCTCATCTTCCGCCTTCAGCGTAGCCAGATATTCCCTCATTTGCTCCATATCCTGCCGGGAACGTTCTTCCGCCTCACCCGGCTTTCCCGGCTGCGGGACCGTTGCACCCGCCCCCGGATGATATTTCCTGCCAGAACGTTTCTGCTGGTCGTGCTGGAGATCCAGGGCCTCAATATCAGCAATACATTTGACTCCTTCGGCACTCCAGTGTCGAAGGATACCGTTAATATACACCCAAGTGGGATTACCACTATCTACTGCAATGTCGATTGCATGTAGACATACCTCCGATCCCATGACCGCTTCGTAGGTAGTCAGAGCTTCCATGGCTTGGGAAGAGATTTGTTTCAGATATTCCTTTACCGCCGATGACAATGTGGGGGATATAGGGGATGTTGTCGTTTGATTTGATTTTCTTTTATTTTTTTTGGATCCCATTTGCTTTGCATTTGCACTTGATTTGCTCGCTAAATCCTGGCAATCCTTCTTTCCCCACCGCTTTTGGGCTGCCTCACGCCGTGTCTTGGATACCGCATCTACCCGCTCCATGCGCCGGAGAAGAGATGCAGAATAAATATATTGACCATTGTTGATTAGTAGAGAAAACTCGTTGCAGCATGCCTCAACAATTTCCTGTAGACGCTCCTTGGGCATTTGTATCTGCATAGTGAGGGTATTGTACAAGTACTTTGATACTCGGAGCCGATAATCTGGTTGCTCTCGTAAAATCTCAATCATCATCCAATAGACTCCATAGCCTTCCGCCCCAAAAAAGGAGCGGAGAGCCAGGATTTTGGGGTCATTACGGGCATTACAGTCGTGCGGAAAATAGTATGCATCTTTTTGATTGCCTTTGGGCATTGGGAAATTCCTCCTTATTTTCGATTGTCCTTTATATACCGTGTTTCCAGATTTCCGTCAAAAAAGTCAGATGGATACTTGCGGAAACTGACTTTTTAGCGTGTCTGCATATACATACGGTGTTTTTCAAAAAGCGTCAAATAATGAACCGAAGTATATAAAAAATATCTCCCTACAGCGTTGTGTAGAGAGATATTTGGGGATGTAGAACTATAGAAACATATAGACATATCGTTTAATAGTTATAGAAGAATATCCGAATAACCCCATAGTCTATAGAGCAAACTTACTCACTTTTATAAGAAGAGCCATCTATTCGCAGCAGGTGGCTCTTCCCGCCCTCTTACAGCCTGAGGGTGTTAGTTCCACTACAGCAGCCGCCTACGATCCCTGCAATTTATTTAATACAGTGTTTTTTCGAATTTAGGCAAATAAAAAAAGCGGGCCCACCGAAGTGAGCCCGCTCATGAGCACGTATAGTAATATATCCACCAATATCTTCAAAATACTCTTTATCCAGCTTGTCCAGAAATCTCTTCCTTTTCATTCCAAAGCTGAATAGCAACGGTTCGGATAAATTGATTCGGAAATGGCCGCTCATAAAGCCAGCTTCGTTGATAGGTTCCAAGAACTTCTCTGTCTCCATATTCAAAAATGTGACGGATTGCCCGTTCCAGGCATTTTGAAACGGCTCCAACCGATGATTTATGAGTTTTTACCTTGATACTACAACAGATTTCTTTCATTTGAGGTAGATCCGGGAAGTGGACTTGCATTTCATGGATGGCATAGCAAAGGGAAGAAAATTCCTCTCTGCTCAAACCGCCATACATTTCAAGAATTGCCGCTTGAATTTGTTTCATGGGAATCATTTCCTTTCCTTTAGAATGATTCCAGAATAAAACAAAATAAAGGAATTATCGACAGAAACGACAATAAACGACTGCTATTAGAAATATAAAGCCCCTCTCCGCAAATATGCAGAGAGGGGCTTTGCTTGTTTACCAAGAATCAATTACATGATGCCACCGCTGGAGCTACCACCGTAAAGGCCAACATTCCGGGCCAGGCCAGCGTTATAGATCATCTGGCAAGCCTGAGCACGGGTCATGGTTCCAGTGGGGTTGCAGGTTCCTGCTGAGTCCACCCCATCAATAATGCCTAAATTGTAGGCATTCAGAATGTCCTGGGCATTCCAATAATGAGTGCTTTGGAAAACCTTTACCTGAGAACCATCTCCCATGGTTGTGATTCTCCGAGGTTCCACCCCGTTAAGAATAATCTCACCATCAGGGATCTTATCCCAGGTCCAATCACCATCACCCATCACAACACCAGGATGATTGGAAGAGTCAGCATACAACCCCAATTCCATCTTCTCCCGAATCCGGACTACGGCCGTGATGGCCTCCCCACGCTGGGCAATGGCGTCCCAAACCTTCCCACCTTCAGGATAGACATCGGTTGCCAAATACATCTCAGTTAGACCATGCATATTGGCTCTTGCAATCTGAGATGCAGCCCAATGATCGTAATGTGTGCTCACCTGAATATACTTACCCTCAGTAAGCCAAGGATCCTTGTAGGTGATCCGGTGGATCAGGGTACACCACTCGGCAACGGTGATGATGTCATCAGGGTGAAACAGCCCGTCGTCCTTGCCTTTGAGCAGACCAGCTTCTACCATTGCTGCCACAGCGTCAGCGTACCAAGCGTCAGGATCCACGTCATCAAACGTGGTGTTCACGGGCTTCTCAGGCTCAGTGGGAGCAGGGGTTCCCTGGGGATTGTTCTCCAGATACTCATGCTCCTTCTCCATCATGTCGATCACGGCAGAATCCCCACCGGTCGTTCCCCCGCTGTTGTTCAAGGATCCAGTGGGCTTCGGCGTCTCCGCTGTACCGTCGATGAAATCAGGGTCGTTGGGCATAGTGCAATCCAAGCCGTATTCCTTGATGTCTTCCCGAAGGCTCTTCCGGAGAGCTTCCGGCAGAGAGCCGTTCTTTTTCAGATTGTCGTTAATGACAATCAGATCTACCGCTCTCACATCGGAGTTCCCGCTCAGGCGCATCAGGTTCTCTTCCATGGCGATCACGTAGTAATCACCATTCATGTCCCCATACTCCTCATAGACCTTGCTGGGAGCCATAGGCGGAGTTCGGTGTAGCTCCTCAAACTTGTCGTAGATGACCTGATACCGGTCATCATCAACAGCCGCTTTGGGGGTCTGGATACCAGAAAAGAGCCCGATCAACAAACATGCACACAGCATGATGTTCAGTACTCTGTACTTCTTCCCTTCCATACAAATTACCTCGCTTTTTTAGATTATTTTAAGAGATTAGCCTCTCATCTCTTATAGGTGTATTCACACCTCACTGCCAGGACAAAAGGTGGAAAAGCATCTTCCCATCGATCTCATCAAAAGAAACCAGTCCGTTCTGGTCGTGACGACTATCCACACTATGAGGACGGTTATCGCCAAGAACGAAGCAGTAGCCCTCAGGAACTGTCACAGGCCCAGTCATGTCACTTGTCCTGGAACGCCCCTCTATGATGTAGTCCTCTTCCAGAGGCTCTCCGTTCACGCACACCGCAGAGGTATTCTCGTCCACCTCGACCACATCTCCAGGCAGTCCGATGACCCGCTTGATCCGCTGCATGTTATCCCCTTCCTGAGCGGAATCACGATTTTGCATGGTATATACAATCACGTCGCCTCTCTCCAGATCCTTTACGCTCCGGGAAACAATAACGACGTCGAAGTTATGCAGTGAGGGCTCCATAGACCTACCATCGACTACGGCAAACCTTCCCACATAGGCTACCACGCATAGGAAAATCATCACGCCAAGGATGACATAGCGTGCGATGATCTTGGCAAACTCCAGCAGAGACACATCCTTCTTGTCTTTACCAGTATCAGGCATTTCATTGACGTGATTTATAGTAGGACCTCCTTTCTTTTGATATTTCTATTATACCATATTTTTGCAATTTTTTCAAGTGTTATATATGGTATTACCATATATAAATAGCGAAATGCCAAATGTTCATATAGCGGTCAAAATGGTAACATATCATAAAGGATGTGTTGCCTATGAAGACTGATTACCCCGAGCGATACCGTACACTTGGTCTGAAAATCGCCTACTACCGTAAAAAGGCGGGATTGACCCAGGAGCAACTGGCAGAGCAGGTCAAACTGTCCACCGTTTTTCTTGCTCAGGTGGAGGCTCCAGGAGTGATGATGGGGATCAGCCTGGAAAGCCTCTTTAGGATTGCTGATGCCCTGCAAGTTCCCCTCAGCAAGCTCGTTGAAGAGGATTAAAATTTGACAAGATAATGGCCCCCGGCAGTAGCCGGAGGCCATTTTTTGACGTTTGGGCGGAAATACCGTATATAGTAAATACAAATATGAAGTAACCAAAGGAAACGAAGACTGTATGAGGCAAGAACAACAGGCAACGCATCTTTGCCCCATACCACACACAGAGCCAGAGACACAAATGGTGGTCTCTGGCATTTTTACGCCCTAAAACGATTGCCTGCCAAGGCTATCCGGGCCGCTACATGGTTATTTTGCGAAGCGAGAGCGATGGAAAATAACCATGTAGCTCTAAGTCCCTAATGTAAGTCCTTAGGGGTAATCAGACAAGAAAGGAGGTGATGCAGGAGAAAGGAAAAGAACTGATCTAAACGCATGACCAAGCTCCACGTCGGATTGCAACGGCGGCCCCAATGGGCGAAATTGCTACTCTCTTAACACGGCCACAGAGGTCGGGGGCGGGTGCCACGCTTTTGGCGCATAAATCAGGAGGATATTATGGCCAGCTTGAAAAATCGAATGGAAACCAAACTACACGATATGTACCGTCGGGGGCGAGGTATGCCCAAAATGCAAGATCCCCAGCACCTGTATATCCACAGCCAGGGCACACTCAAAACCTATCTCCAACAGGTAGACTTGTTCGCCGCTTGGCTGCGGGATCATGGGGTCAAATCTCGGGCCAAGGAGGCCGAGGCGGTGACCTACGTCCAAGAGTACTTGGATGATCTTGTAACTCAGGGCAAATCACCCTATACAGTGCATACGGCGTTGGCGGCGCTTTGCAAGGCCTTCGATCTGCGGATGGAGGACTACAGCAAGCCCCTGCGAGACTCCGCCCCTCGCAAGGGGCGGGAGGAAGCTGCCAGCATGACAGAGCGGCACGATGGGAATATGGCTGATGCCCGCTATCAGCGGCTGGTGGATTTTGCCCGGGTGGTGGGCCTACGCCGGGCAGAGTATGCCCGGCTTCGGGGCCGGGATCTGGTATGCAGGGATGGGCGATATTATGTCCATGTGTTGCAAGGCAAAGGAGGCCGGGAGCAATGGCAGCTGGTGGATGCCGAGGATGCACCTGCGGTCAAGGCCTGCTTTAGTGATATCGCCTCCGATGAGCTGGTCTTCCGCCGGGAAGATATGACCAACAAACTCAATTTGCATCTCCTTCGCCGGGAACAGGCCCAAGAAATGTACCTCCGCTATGTGGAGCGGATGGAGGAGAGCCCTACCTACCGCCAAGAGCTGATTCAGGCTCTTAAACAAGCCTTCGCAGAGGCCGGGAAGGACTGGAGGAAAAGTAAGGATATGTGCCGTCTGGACACACCTTATTTTACCCGCAAGTCAATTCGTAGGAGCATGGCGGCCAACGACCGGGCGTTGCGCTATGACCGGGTAGCCCTGATGGCGGTCAGTGTATTTCACCTGGCCCACTGGCGAGCCGATGTCACAGTGGCCAACTATATGCGATAGCAGACAGGTACATCGGCTTTGCCGCACGGTAAAAAACAGGACACGGTGGATTCCATTGATTTAGAAGGGATGCGACCGCACGGTAAAAAACCGGACACGGTGAAATCGGACATGGTGAAACCGGACACGGCAAAACCGGACATGGAAAAATCGGACACGGAAAAACAGGACACTACTATCAACAGTTCTACTATCAACAGCTTTACTAATATCAGTCACTCTATCCGCAATTTGACAAGAATAAGCGGGAAATTGCTCCTCGTTTGACTTTTTTTAAGAAACACCGTATATCTAAGATAGAATACGAAGTAAAAAACAAAGAAAAAGTCAATTCGATTTGCCACAGTTCTTTTTGAACATCTTACGGCATAAGGAAAAGAGGGGTGATATCAATATGAGCAAGCAAAGAAACAAGTCTTATGGGGAAAATCTTAATCATCTGAAATATTTTTATGTTCAGCGCATTTTTGCTGGTGAGCGTAAGTGTCACGATGCAGTTCGTAACCTTCTCAAAGCTCACGGAGCAGTCGCATAATATCATAAGAATACAAAAGAAAGGAGGTACGCCAGATGGCTCGTACCAAGCGAATACCCGGGAGCCAACAGGCTGGGAACGACAAGGCGGTCTGGCGTACCGCCTTGTACGCCCGGCTGTCCCGGGATGACGGAGACAAGCCGGAGAGTGACAGCATTGCCAACCAGCGGAAACTCCTGGAGCGATTTTTAGCCGGACAGGCCCAAATGGAGTTGGCCGATGTCTATGTCGATGACGGCCATACCGGCTATAACTTCAATCGTCCAGATTTTCAGCGGATGGTGGAGGACATCAAGGCTGGCAGGGTCAACTGTGTCGTAGTCAAAGACCTGTCCAGATTTGGCCGAAATTACATCGATATGGGCTACTACCTGGAGCGATGGTTCCCAGAACAGGGGGTCCGCTTTATCGCTCTGGGGGATGCCATCGACAGTGAGAAGGGTGCCTATGACATCACTCTTCCCGTGAAAAACGTGGTCAACGAGCAGTATGCCCGGGATATTTCTCGAAAGGTCCGCAGTTCTTTCCAGGTCAAGCAACAGAATGGGGAGTTTGTCGGGGCTTTTGCCTCCTATGGATATCGAAAAAATCCGGAGGATCACAACAAGCTCCTCGTTGATCCCCCTGCCGCAGCAGTGGTACGGCGAATCTTTGCCCTGTATGAACAGGGTATGGGAAAAATCCGAATCGCAAAAATGTTAAATGAGGAAAAAATTCCTTGTCCCAGCGAGTACAAACGTCTGAACGGAGAAAAGTACCACAACGGCCAAAAATTGGGCGGTACCTCCTACTGGACCTACGCCACCATCCACCGTATTTTGAAAAATCAGATGTACGCCGGACGGATGGAGCAGGGCCGAGCCCCCCGGCAGGGGATGCACGGCAAGGCCAGGCAGCTCCCCCGGGAGCAGTGGACGGTGGTAGAGGGGACCCATGAGGCTATCATCGAACCGGAGCAGTGGGAGCGGGTACAATCCCTTTTGCAACGGGACACCCGCACGTTGGATTTTGAGCAGAATGTGAGCCCTTTCGCTGGCTTTCTTCGCTGCGGCGATTGCGGACGAGCCATGAGCAAGACCAACCATTCTGGCGGCGTCTACTATTGCTGTGGCTCTTACAAGCGATATGGGCCCGGCGTCTGTACCCGGCATGGAATCGCTCACCGGGATCTGGAGCAAATGGTGCTGGACGATCTCAACAAGATTATTGCCTCTGTAGAGGACTTGCATGCCATGGCTCAGGAGGCCCAGAAGGATGCAAAGTCCTCGGATCAGAAAGTAGAAACAGCACGCCTACAAGGTAGCCTAAATCGAGTGCGGCGGCTTCGGAAAGAGGCATACGAGGACTACAAGGACGGGCTAATCAGCAAGGAGGATTATCTGCGTTACCGGGAAGACTATCAGAGTCAGGAGGATCGGCTGAGTACTCAACTGGAGCGCCTGCGGATCCGGGAGGAGAGTCCCACAGAATCTCCCTGGATTGCAGAGCTGCTCAAGCTGGGCAAGCTGACCCAGCTTGACCGGGCCACCGTAGCCGAAACCATTAAGGAGATCCTGGTCTATGAGGACCATGTGGAGATCACATACAACTTCTCTGATGACTTGGGGCTGTTGTGTGGGTAAAAAAGATAAATAAAAGGAGGCCATTCCCAACTTCAGGGAATGGCCTCCTTTTTTCATTCGGTAAACACCGGCATTTGCAATTTTACCTTTAGGCATTCACCACACATTTTTTGTGGGCTATGTTCGACTACTTGGCAAGTGTAACTCATTCCTTTTTTCAATCGCTTAGAGACCGCCTCGCTATAGTATCGAGGCAAATATCCCAGTTTCTTCCCATCTTTAGTCATAATTTGGACTGCATAGGGATCGTATTGATTCTCCGGTTCAGGCCGAAGAACTAAATCAGCACCAACAGAAAGCTGCGAAATGGCTTTACAATTCTCTCCTTTGCATTCCATGTAATATCGCATACCCGCAACGTGGAATGTACGATTTACCACCTCTTGTTCGTCGAAGATAGGGTCAACAAATTCCAATGTGTCAGTAGGAAGCCGTGCCCCGCTCCTTTTCAGCAGTTCAAATTCATCATATTCTGTTAGTCCGTAATCGGCCAAAATGCGCTGGATGTCTTTCCTTTTTACATCGGGGAGTCGGCAGGAAAAGGTAGGGAACACAGTGTCCTCTTCATATTTTTTTTCAAACGATGGGAAGGCTACCAACGGCATAAAATCACATGCCTTTGCCTGCTCCAGTTCAATCCCATAGGAAAACTCGTAATGACCGTTGCGGGTGAGGGTACCAATTACATATTTGTTCCGACTTTTAGGATCTTGCCACACAACATAAATATAATCCAATCCGTTCTTCTTAGCCATAGTTGGTTACTCCTTTCTCAGTAGCTGAGACAAAATATGTTTCTTTTCGTTCAAGTAGTAAGAAACAAGCATTTTGCGATTTTCCGGAAAAATCTCCTCAGGTAATTCATTCAAAAGCCTATCTATCTCATTTTGGGTAAGCCGCTCCAAAAAATTACGGGCTGTAGGTATCGCACTGCGTGGATACGTATCCAGAATATAACGGATAACTTCTTTGTGTGTAGGCTCCTTTTTCTTTGTCCCGTCTATACGGATTCTGGATCGGGATTTGGTGTCCGTTAGACTTTTCATTGGACCAGCATCTTTAGAAAACAGTCTCTCAAGTTGTTCTTCTTCCACATAGCTGCACAAGGAAGAGCCATTGTCATAGAGCGGACATTGCCGATACTGTCCAGACTCCTCTTTTAGCAGTGCCCAGTTGTTTTGATGGCGATCTGTATTGCCAATCATGAAATCAAATAGAAGGACCTCGATCCAAAATTGCGTAGGGAGATATTCCTTCGTTGCCAGCAGGATTTGATCCAGGCAATAATAGATTCCATTTGCCTTGTTAATCATCTCTTTGGCATCGTATTGAGGGTACAATTCCTTGATAAATGCCACGCCTTCGTTTAATTCAAGGTGTTCCTCCTTATTGTCGGTAATCAAGACGCTTAAGCTACCCTTTCGCCCATGATAACTCCCCAACTTAACATCGGCACAGGGGACCCCAAAAATCTTTCCCAGCTGGGAAGCCAGCCATTCTGATACATGCTCTGTGGATGTTGTTTCCGGTTTTCCAGGATAATTCCTGGTTTTAGGAAATTTGAAGAGGCCTGTCTTATCTCCATCGGGTGACTGGAGCCATATCTTTTCACTGGCTCCACTTCCTTCAGATACCCCCTCCGGCCTTTGCCACTGGCTAAAATCAAAGATTTCTACCACGCCGTTAGCCTCCCTTCATAGTTAAGTATAAAGCAAACCGATGTCCCATAAACACCTCTCTACTCTTCTGTATAAAGTTTAGTCCTCTTTAATAAAGCACGGATTTTCTTCTCTTTATCTTCAGGAATCAATTTCTCCTCAATAATTGCATTACAAATCTCCGCCAGCTCAGCGTAGCTTCTAAATTGGTCGGGAGAGATAATGACAGCTTTGGCTTGGTTATTTTTTAATATGATTATCTCATGCTCATCGGTCACTTTATTTAACACCTTAGAAGCCTGTCCTTGGCTTAGGGCACTGATGGAAACCATGTGATCCATTGGGTCACTTCGCCGCATTATTCCTCACCCCCCCTTTTGACATTTTTATCATTGTAGCACATTATTTTTTGGTTGTCATTAAAATTTCAATTTATTTTATATATTAATTTTTATAACTTATTTACATTAATATTTTAATTAAAATTGACAAGCCTGTGCTTATGCAATATAATAACAAGCAGCAATCAGTCTTTTAATAAGATACGGTCATTGGCGCCCTGTAACCCTTGGGCGTCAATGACCGTATTATAACATCACCCCAGGCCGCGTCAAAGGAGATCGAGATCATCTTCTGGTCCCGCTGGACGCAGTAGATGGGAAGCTGCCTCTGTGTGGCCGAGGCCACCACCGCCGGGGCGTTCACCGCCCCGAACATCACCGTCGCCGCCAGGGCGCAGGCCAGCACCGTCATGGGCTTTCGCTTCAAATGGAAGATCTTCACATTCAGGTTCATCAAAACCCCTCCTTGTGTGCCATTTATATGTGGCGGAGGCGGGTGGCATACCCTCTCCCGGGGCAAAAAAAGACAGCCCGCCGGCTCCCGGCGGGCTGTCCCATTTCATTCAGAAAGGAAGATCACTTCACATTCACCGTGCGCTGGAAGGTGTCGATCCACTCGGCCTTGGCGTTAGTAATGAACCCCTCGTCAAACTCCTTCAGGGCGCCGATGGCCTCCTCACCGAAGGCCAGATAGGTCTTCAGCTCCTCGGGCATGGTGGCGTTCTTGCTCACAGGGGCCTCGTTCATGGCCTCGGCGATCTTGCTCTGGGTCTCGTCAGAAACCAGGTACTCCACAAACAGCTGGGCCAGCTCCGGGTTCTTGCAGTTCTTCACCACGTTGACGGTGGCGGGGGCGGCGAAGGAGCCCTCAGCGGCGTCGGCCCATACCATGTCCAGCCCGCTGTCAATGAGGCCGGGCATGTTGATGTCCATAAACACGGTGATGCAGGCCTCCCCGGTGGTAAAGGCGTTGACCACGTCGGAGGAGGCGCTGTACCACAGGTCAATGTTGTCCTTCTTCTCCTGCATAAGGGTCATGGCGGCGCTCACGTCCTCCTGGCTGCCCCCCATGGCCTCGGCCATAGCCACCAGGATATAGGGGCCGGCGGTGGAGGTCATGTCCGGCAGGGCCACCATGCCGGCGTACTTGTCGTCAAACAGGTCCTGGTAGGAGGTGGGGGCGGGGACCCCGGCCTTCTCCAGGGCGGCGGCGTCATACATGATCCCGTAGCGGCACACGGAGTAGCAGGGTCCATATCCGTTCTTGTCCTGGGCGAAGTCGTAGAGATTCCCAAGGCTTGTGACCACGCCGGTGTCCACCTTCTCAAAGAGGTCGGCCTGGATCCCCACCTCGGCAAAGCTCTTGGTGAGCAGGGCCACGTCGGCGGTGGGGTCGTTCTTCTCGGCCATCAGCTTGTTGAGCCGGTCCCCGTTGCCGCTGGTGGGATCCACCACGATGGTGCAGTTGTAGGCGCTCTCAAAGTCGGCGGCCAGGGCCTTCAGTCCGGCCTCAGCCCAACCCCAGGTAGCCACCACCAGCTCCGCGCCGCCAAAGTCCTTGCCGTCGCCGCCGGCGGTGGGGGTCTCAGCGGGCTTGCCGCCGCAGGCGGCCAGGGACAGGGTCATCGCGGTGGACAGGACCAGAGCCAGCATCTTCTTTTTCATGTTCATTCTCCTCATCCGTTTTATTTTATACCTTATATACACAGATCTTTCGGTAGGGGAAATGTACCAGCACCTCATCCCCCACCCCGGATCCGGGGATTTCTCCCAGGGCCGGGAACACCGGCTCGTCAAAGCATCCCGAGACCTCCAGCCGGGTGGTATGCCCTTTGTAGGTCATACTCTCGATCCGGCCCGGGAACGCGTTCTCCCACCGGGCCTCCACCAGGGTCATACTCTCTGAGCGAAGGGCCAGCAGGCAGCTCTCCCCCTCGTCCAGGTCCTCCGCCTCCTCCTGGGCCACCCAAAGAGTCCTCCCCCCACAGAGGATGGGCCGCTTCCCTCCCCGGGGCGCTCCCCCCGCCTTGCCGTGGAGGAAGGTGGAAAAGCCCATAAAGTCCGCCACAAAGGGGCTGGCGGGATGGTCAAAGATCTCCTGGGGGGTGCCGATCTGCTGGATCCGCCCCTGGTTCATGACAATGACCCGGTCGGCCAGGGACACCGCCTCCTCATGGTCGTGGGTGACGATGATGGTGGTGATCCCCAGCTCCCTCTGGATCCGCTTGATCTCCACCTGCATCTCCACCCGGAGCTTGGCGTCCAGGTTGCTCAGGGGTTCGTCCAGCAGCAGGATGGAGGGTCTTGTCACCAACGCCCGGGCCAGGGCCACCCGCTGCTGCTGGCCTCCCGACAGCTCCCGAGGATACCGGCCGTCCAGCCCGGTGAGCTTTACCAGGGACAGGATCTCCCCCACCCGGTGGGCCGTCTCCTCCTTGGAACACTTCTGGAGCTTCAGTCCAAAGGCCACGTTCTCAAAAACGGTCATATGGGGAAACAGGGCATAATTCTGAAAGAAGATGCCGATATTCCGCTTGTAGGGAGGGATCTTTCCCACGTCCTCCCCATCCACCAGAATGGTGCCTCCGGTGGGCTCGGTAAACCCGGCGATCATCCGCAGGGTGGTGGTCTTGCCGCAGCCGCTGCCGCCCAACAGGGCGATCATCTCCCCCTGGGCCACCTGCAGGTCCATCCCATCCACAGCGGTAAAATCCCCAAAGCGTTTGACCAGGCTTTTCAGTTCCAACGTCGCCATACCGTTGCCTCCTTACTTTACAAACATATCCAGCCCCACCAGCTTCTCCATCAGCACAATGAGGATCAGGGAAGCCAGAATGAGCAGGGTGGAGATGGCCGCCAAAGTGGGGTCGAAGGTCAGCTCCATATAATTCATGATCCGGATGGGCAGTGTCACAAACTTGGGGGTGGAGAGAAGACTGCTCAGCGCCACCTCGTCAAAGGAGTAGAGGAAGGCCAGCAGAGCCCCCGCCAGCACCCCGGGCTTTGCCAGGGGCAGGGTGATCTTGAAAAATACCTGGGCCGGGGCAGCCCCCAGGGAGGTGGCCGCGTCCTCCAACGTCCAGTCAAACACGTGGAGCACCGATACGGTGTTCCGGACGATATAGGGCAGGATGATCACCAGATGGCCGATGAGGAGCCGCGCCATCCCCGGGATCCCCCCGATCTGGCTGTATACCTGGAGAAGCACAAAGGCAAAGGCCACGCTGGGCACATACATGGGGGAGGTAAAGTAATTCAGCAGGACATTCTTCCCCTTGAAATCATACCGGCACACCGCCAGGGCGGCAAAGACCCCCAGAAACACATCCACCCCCGTGGCGATAAGCCCCAGCTTCAGGCTGTTGACCAATCCATTTATAAAGTGGGTGGAGGCGTGAAAGATATTGGCGTACCACTTCAGAGAAAACCCCTTGGGGGGAAAGGTGATCAGGGCCGTGGGGGTAAAGGAGGCGATAACGATGACCACCAGGGGGGCCAGCAAAAAGACCATCACCAGCCCCGCCAAAACCCGGCAGGCCCAGTTGACCCGTCTGTCATCCATTCTTTCCGCCTCCCATCCGCTTCATATAGCCCGAGGTCAACAGCACGATGACCACCTGGACCGCCAATATCACCGCCAGCAGGATATAGCTCACGGCGGAGGCGGCGCTCCAATCAAAGTTCACGTTGATCTCCTGCACCACCATGGTGGCCATCATCCGGAACTTGGAGCCCCCCAGCAGCTTGGGGGTCACGTAGGAGGTCATGCTCATGGTGAACACCAACACGCACCCGGACAGGATCCCCGGCAGGCTCAGGGGAAAGACCACCTTGGCAAAGGTCTGGGCCGGGGTGGCCCCCAGGCTGTAGGCCGCGTACTCCACATTGGGATCGATGCTCTGAAGCACCCCCACCAGGGACAGGATCATGTAGGGGATCAGCAGATGGATCATGCCCACGATCACCGCCGTCTCCGTATTCAGGATCTTCAGGGGCTGAGAAATGATCCCCAACGCCAGAAGGCCCTGGTTCAGCAGCCCGTTGGCCCCCAGTATGACCATCCAGCCGTAGGACCGGACCACCGCGCTGACCAGAAAGGGAAAGAGGATGACGATCATCATCCACTTTCTGGCCCGGGACCGGGTCCGGGCCATATAGTAGGCCGCCGGATACCCCAGCGCCAGGGACAGCCCCGTGGAGATCAGGGACACCCGCAGGGTGGTCCACAGGATATCCAGATAAAAGGGGTCGGTAAAAAAGTCGATAAAATCAGCAAACCCGTTGGTCCTCACCGTCCGAAGCAGAATGTACGCCATGGGGATGAGAAAAAACACCAGCAGGGCCAGGGCCGCGGGCAGGGCCAGAAGGACGGCCTGTCGTCTCCGCTCCATCACCCATCCTCCTCTATCCCCTCCACCAGGGGCAGAAATTTCTTGTGGGCCACGTCCAGCAGCCCCATATCGGTACACTTGATCTCGGGGGACACCGCCAGGGGCATCACCGTCAGGAAGGTCAGCAGATTCCTGTGCCGGAAGCCCATCTCCCGGCAGTGCTCCAGCAGCTCCTCCATCTGTCCCAGCAGCTCCTCCGGGGGCAGGTCGCACATCAGCCCCGCCAGGGGCAGGGATATCCGGTGCCGGACCTTACCCCCCTGAACGGTGCAAAGTCCGCCCCCGGCTTCAATGACGGCGTTTGCCGCCAGAGCCATGTCGGCGTCGTTGCCGCCGAAAACCGTCAGGTTGTGACAGTCGTGACCGTAGGTCAAAGCCACCGCCCCGGTCACCCCGTCCATCCCGTCCACCAGGGCCAGGCCCCGGCGGTTTTTCCCATAGCGGTTGAATACCGCCATCTTCAATAGCTTTTCCGTCCGGACCTCAGATGATCCATTCTCCTCCGGCTCCAGCTTCAACGTCCGCTCCACCCGCTTGGTCCGGACTCCCACGCCGTCCTGGCCGATAAGGTTGGCCTTCCCCCGTCCCCCCGGGAACCGGTTGGGGACCTCCACCCGGATGCGGAAGTCCTCCTCCCTCACCGGGCCGATGTCCATGGTGCTCTCCCGCAGGATGGGGGGGATCACCACCGGAAGCCGGGGCAAAAACCGCCCCTCCTCCACAATGACCTCCCCGCCCCGGAGCAAAAACACCGGCCTGGGCCGGCGGATATCCTCCACCAGCTGCACGTCGGCCGCCATCCCCGGGGCCAGTCCCCCCACGTCATAGAGCCGCAGCCGCTGGGCGGCGTTTATGGTGGCGAACCGGATGGCCCGCACAGGCTCCAGCCCAAGGGAAATGGCCTTCTCCACCACATGGTTGAGATGCCCGTCCCGCATCAGCCGGTGGAGAGGCACGTCGTCAGTCACCAGGCAGATCCGGTCCTGGACCGGGGCCTCGTTCATGGCCCGGACCATCTCCTCGGAGAGCATGGACTCCTGCACCTGGACCGTAAAGCCCAACGCCAGCTCCTCCCGGAGCTTCTCCGGGGAGTTTGTGGTGTGGTCGCTGTCGATCCCCGTGGCCCGGAAGGCCTGGAGCCGCGCCCCCGTCAGCAGGGAGGCGTGTCCGTCCAAAAGACAATGGCGGCGGCGGGCCCGCTCTATCACCGATAGAATACGCTCCTCGCCGTCCGCCACCGCGTTAAAGTCCATGACCTCCCCCAGGCCCCAAACCCCGGGCAGGTCCAAAAGCCGGTCCATCTCCCCGGCCCCCACCTCATACCCGGAGCCCTCGTACCCGGGGGCGGAGGGGATGGTGGAGGGAGCCATGACCAGGGTCCGCAGGGGCAGGCCCTCGCAGGCCTCCACCAAGGCCCGCACTCCCTCCAGTCCCATCACATTGCCGATCTCATGGGGGTCGGCGGCCACCGTGGTGGTGCCGCAGCCCAGGGCGATCCGGGCAAAGTGGGCGGGGGCCAGCATACTGCTCTCCAGGTGCATGTGGCTGTCCACAAACCCGGGCAGGGCATACCGCCCCTGCCCGTCTATCACCCGCCGGGCGTGGAGATCCGGCTCCAAAGGCCCCACATAAACAATATGCTCCCCCACCACCCCGATACACCCGGGCGCAATGGAGGAGTTATATACATTCACGATCTGTATGTTCCGGATCAGGAGGTCAAAGGGGGCCTTTCCCCGCACAGCCTGTACCACAGCAGTCAGCATAAGCGTCCTCCCGTCTTTTCGGCCCCGCCTTTGGAGCCTGTCGAGTTTTTACGCTATAAAGTCTATCTTTTCCCCGGAAAATTGTCAAGACCGCTTGAAATAAAACGGCTTTTTGTATATGATAGGGGGGCACGGATCAATTTCCCCTGTGAAAATTCACGATTTTTCCAGGGGCCCGGAGAGGGAGTATTTCTATGACAAAAGAAGAGCTGAAAGGGCGCTGCGCCGCCCTGATCGACGAAAACAGGGACCGGATCATCGCCCTGGGCGAGGACATCTTCGCTCACCCGGAGCTGGGCTTCAAGGAGGAGCGCACCTCCGCCCTGGTCCGGGAGACCCTGGACAGCCTGCACATCCCCCACCAGGACCACCTGGCCCTCACCGGGGTAAAGGGGGTCCTGAAGGGCCGGGAGAGCGGCCCCCGGGTCATGGTCATGGGGGAGCTGGACGCGGTGATCTGCCCCCTCCATCCCCAGGCCGACCCCAATACCGGGGCCGCCCACTCCTGCGGCCACAACTCCCAGATCGCCTCCATGCTGGGGGCGGCTATGGGCCTGGCCCCCCTGGCCGCCGAACTGGACGGGGACGTGGTCTTCGCCGCCGTCCCCGCCGAGGAATATGTGGAGCTGGAGTACCGGGAGCGCCTGCGCCAGGAGGGAAAGATACACTTCATGGGCGGCAAGCAGGAGTTCATCCGCCAGGGCGTCCTGGACGACGTGGACATGGGCATGATGATCCACTCCCACGCCGGGGTGGGAGACCG
This sequence comes from Oscillospiraceae bacterium, assembly GCA_022799035.1. Classification (GTDB taxonomy): domain Bacteria; phylum Bacillota; class Clostridia; order Oscillospirales; family Oscillospiraceae; genus Vermiculatibacterium. Next base: position 32,957 of record JAAWNQ010000015.1, on the reverse strand, counting down.
GCATTTTCTCATCGGCTGCGACAGCTCCGGCTTTATCGGCAAGCTCATCCGCTTCACCGGCAAGGAGGCCCACGCCGGGGCCCGGCCCTTCGACGGGATCAACGCCCTCAACGCCGCCTGCCTCTCCCTCCTGGCCGTCAACTCCCAGCGGGAGACTTTCCGGGAGAAGGACCGCATCCGCATCCACCCCATCATGACCAAGGGGGGCGACCTGGTGAACATCGTCCCCGCCGACGTCCGGCTGGAGACCTACGTCCGGGGCACCAACCTGGAGGGGATCCTGGACGCCTCGGAGAAGGTGAACCGCTGCCTCCAGGGCTGTGCCTACGCCATCGGGGCCACGGTGGATATTCGGGAGCTGCCCGGCTACCTGCCCCTCATCCAGGATCCCCATATCTCGGAGCTTTTTGCCCAAAACGGCGAAGCCCTTCTCGGCCCGGGCAGCAACATCTACGGTCAGGAGCTGATGGGGGCCACCGACGCCGGGGATATCAGCAGCCTGATGCCCTTTGTCCACATGTCCACCGGGGGCTACCTGGGGGACGCCCACAGCAAGGATTTCACCATCTGCGACAAGGAGATGGCCTACGTCATGCCCGCCAAGGCCATGGCCCTGACCGTCATCGACCTTCTCTGGGACCACGCCGCCCAGGCCCGAAAGATCAAGTCCGGTTTTACCCCCAAATTTGACCGGGCCGGATACCTCCGCTTCTGGGACCAGTTTGAGGCGGGACAGGTGGACAAAGCCTGCTTCTGACGACCAAAAGGCACGGGGCGGGGCCGCAATGCGGCCCCGCCCCGTTTCTGTTTTATAGGGGCCCCCCCTCTCCCCGCTCCCGCAAGATCTCCTCCATGGCCCGCCGGTGGGGCCCCTTTACCGCCGCCATCCAGCAGCGCAGCGTCTCATCGTTAAAAATGCCGTACCGTTTCTTTAATTCCTGCAGCTCCTGCACTTGGGCCAAGGGGGTCTCTTGGCCGGGCCGAATGGTGTCCATGGCGCCGCCCCTCTGTCTTTTTGTATTTTTATATGTATTCTTGAACAGAATACTATTTGCTATTTGGAAGTGTAACATATATTTATAAAATCTGTCAACATACAATTTTGATGAGGTGAGAGTATGAGCGACAGGATCACCATCAAAAAGCGCTCCCCCCTGCGGGGAGAGGACGGGAATAAGGTCATCTCCATCCGCATCAAGGAGGACCTGCTGGGCCAGTTGGACGCTCTGGCCACCCAGAGCAACCGCTCCCGAAACGAGGTCATCAACCTGCTGCTGCGGGATGCGGTGACCCGGGCAGAGATCGAGGAGTGACCCGGGGTTGCCATTTGTCCCGGCCTCTGTTATAATTCTTCCAAAGGATTTTGAGGAGGTCCGGGCCATGAACATCACCCTCATCGGAATGCCTGGCTCGGGGAAGTCCTCGGTGGGCCGTCTGCTGGCCCAGCGGCTGGGCTATGCCTTTTTGGATGTGGACCCCCTTATTGTGGAGCGCCACGCCGCCGCCACCCTGCAGGAGGTTTTGGACCGCCTTGGCGGAGATGGCTTTTTGGATGCGGAGGCGGATGTCATCTCCTCCCTCTCCTGCGAAAATACCGTCCTCTCCCCCGGCGGGTCCGCCGTGCTGCGGGAAAAAGGGGCCTTGCGCCTGAAAGAATTGGGGCCGGTGGTCTATCTGGAGCTGCCCTGCGCCGTGTTGGAAAAGCGGCTGTGGAACCTGAAAAGCCGGGGGGTCCCTCTGGCTCCGGGGCAGACCCTCCAAAACCTGTACGTCCAGCGGAAGCCTTTTTATGAACGGTATGCCGATGTGACGGTAGCCGCCGACCGGCCCCGGGCCGCGGACACGGCGGCAGAGATCCTTCGTGTGTTGGAGTTGTAATTTTTCCCAGTCTGTGGTATACTATGGAATAGAGATCTTTTCAATAGTTCACACGGCCCGTCCGTGTATAAGCCCCCGCCAGCGGAAGGCGGAGGCCGGCTTTGCCGCTATATGTTCCGCTTTCCCCCCTTGGGACGCGCCAAACAGGACGCGCCCCCGTTTTGCCGTGGGTGGGACATTCGACAAAAAGGAACGTTTTTATGACCTTTCAAGACCTGGGACTCTGTCCCCCCATCCTCTCCGCCCTGAGGGCCCTGGACTACGAAAAGCCCTCCCCCATCCAGGCCAAGGCCATCCCCCCCGCCCTCCAGGGCCGGGACGTACTGGGCTGCGCCCAGACAGGCACGGGCAAGACCTGTGCCTTCGCCACCCCCATCCTCCAGCAGCTCCACGGCCGGAAGCCGGAGCCCCACTTCGGCGTCCGGCCCATCCGTGCCCTGATCCTCACCCCCACCCGGGAGCTGGCCCTCCAGATCCAGGAGAGCTTCGAGGCCTACGGGAAAAACCTCCCCCTCCGCTCTGCCGTCATCTTTGGCGGGGTGGGCCAGCAGCCCCAAGTGGACAAGCTGAAGGCCGGGGTGGACATTTTGGTCGCCACCCCCGGACGGCTGGAGGACCTTCACAACCAGGGCTTCATCCATGTGGAAAAGCTGGAGATCTTTGTGCTGGACGAGGCCGACCGGATGCTGGACATGGGCTTTATCCACGATGTGAAGAAAATCCTGACCTGGCTTCCCAAAAAGAAGCAGACCCTCTTTTTCTCCGCCACTATGCCCCCGGAAGTCCAGGGGCTGGTGGATTCCCTCCTTGTAGACCCGGTAAAGGTGGCGGTGGACCCGGTGTCCTCCCCGGTGGAGGTCATCGACCAGCGGCTTTTCTACGTGGACCGGTCCAACAAGTCCAAGCTGCTGGCCATGCTGGTAAAGCACCCGGAGGTAAAAAACGCCCTTATCTTCACCCGCACCAAGCACGGGGCCAACAAGGTGGCGGGGGATCTTGCCAAAGCGGGGATCCCCTCCGCCGCCATCCACGGCAACAAGAGCCAGACCGCCCGCCAGCAGGCGTTGGCGGACTTTAAGTCAGGCCGGATCAAGGCCCTGGTGGCCACCGATATCGCCGCCCGGGGCATCGACATCGAAGAGCTGAGCCACGTCTTCAACTATAACCTCCCCGACGTGCCCGAGACCTACGTCCACCGCATCGGCCGCACCGGCCGGGCGGGCCACGGGGGCACGGCGGTGTCCTTTTGCGAGTTTGGGGAAAAGGAGCTTTTGGCCCCCATTGAAAAGCTCCTGAAAAAGCCCATCCCCGTGGTGGAGGGCCACCCCTACCCCATGGAGAACTTCGAGGCCCCCAAGCGGGACAAGCACGGCAAGATCGTCAACCCCGACGACCAGGAGGCCCGTCAGGCCGCCCGGGAGCGGAAAAAGCAGCGGGACGCCGCCAAGTCCGCCCACCCCGCGACCGCCGCTGCCCCCAAGGCCCCCTCTGTGGGCCGCGACGCCCCGGCGCGCCAAACCCCCAAAAAATCCTCCGTAGGGCGGGGGCTTGCCCCCGCCGCCCCCACTTCCACCGCCTCCGTCAAAAAGCAGGCCGGCTACCGCCCCAGCAAGACTCTGGACCAGGCCCTCTCCGCCATGTCCCCCAAGAGTCCCAAGGGCCGCCCCGCCCCAGGCCGGGATGACCAAGCCCGCCGCTCCCCCTCCCCCAAGCACGACCCGGCCTACGAGGCCTGGCTTGCCGAGGAGCGGGCCATCCAGGCCCAGCGGTTCCGGGACGATCCCCTGGCGGGCGATACTATCATGGACGCCACCGCCCGCTTCCTGGCCCCCAAGTCCACCGCACCCTCCGCAGGACGCGGTTCCCCGTCCGCGGCACACGACGCCCCGGCGCGCCGCGCCGCCCAGGCCAAGAGATCCCCCGCCGGTGGCCGGACCACCGCCCCCTCCGCGGATCGCGGTTCCCCGACTGCGGCACACGACGACCCGGCCCGCCGCCCCACCCAGGCCAAGAGATCCCCCACCGGCGGCCGGACCACCTCTGCCTCCGTAGGGGCGGGTTCCAAACCCGCCCGCCCCGCCTCTCCCAAGGAGTCCCCCAAGCGGGAGCAAAAGCGCCGCCCGGACCGCCGCCGGGGCCCCATGGAGCCCACCCTCCGTCTGGGCAGCCAGAAGGACTCCACCGAGCAGCAGGGCAGCCTGATGCGCCCCTACTATTTCAACCCCGACGAGGACTGATTTTGTCCCCCATCCCACCGCTGAAAAAAAGAGAGTGATACCTTCGGGTATCACTCTCTTTTTTATTACAACCGGTTACAAAAGGTTACAAAACGGTTACAGCCCCTCCGGATCAGGGCCGCAGGCCCATGCCGCCCTCCAGGGTCAGGGTCTCGCCGGTGAGATACTTGAAATCGGGGTTGGCAAGCTGGACGCAGACCCGGCCGATCTCGGTCTCGGGGTCGCCGTAGTGGCCCATGGGGGGCATCTTCACATTGGCCTTGAAGGCGTCGGGGTAGGCGTTCTGGAAATTCTCCAGCTGGGCGGTCCAGGCGATGGGGCAGATGACGTTCACGTTGATCCCGTCGGGGCCCCACTCGGTGGCGGCCACCCGGGAAAGGCCCCGGATGCCCTCCTTGGCGGCGGCGTAGGCGCACTGGCCGTAGTTGCCGAACAGGCCCGCGCCGGAGGCAAAGTTGATGACGGAGCCCTTGGTCTCCTTCAGGTGGGGGTAGCAAGCCTGCATGTAGTAGAAGGCGGCGTAAAGGCCGGAGTAGACGGCCAGATCAAACTGCTCGGTGGAGTGGTCGGCCAGGGTCACGCCGGAGGCGGAGGCCTGGGCGTTGTTGATCAGGACGTCGATACGGCCAAAGGCCTTGATGGTCTCGTCAATGACATGCTGGACGGTGGCCTTGTTGTCGGTGCCGGCGGAGACGTCGGCCTGGACAATGAGGACCTTCACCCCGTAGAGCCGCTCCAGCTCCTCCTTGGCGTCCTCCAGCTTCTTCACGTTCCGGCCGGTGATGACGATGTTGGCACCCTCCTTGGCGTAGGCGGTGGCGATGCCGTAGCCGATGGAGCCACAGCTCTTACCGTCGCTGAGGACAGCCCGGCCCGCGCCGGTGATGATGGCTGTTTTCCCTGTCAAAAATCCCATTTTTATGACCCCCTGTTAATTTTTTGCCCATTTCCAGGCCCAATGGCTTCTTTTTGTATCATATCACACCGGGCAAAAAAGTGCAAGGGACAGATTGATATTTTTTTGACATTTTTCTGTCCGGGCAAGGAATTTCTGTGGGCTTCCCCTCTTAAATATCATCCGTCCCTTCGCCTTCCCCCTGCCTTATCCCTCGGAAATTCGTTTTTCAGGAAGCGCCACCCTCACCGCAATGGCGGCTACCTCAGCCCGGGTAATCGGCTCATCGGGGTGGAAGGTCCCCAGTGCATCGCTGCCCCGGAGGATCCCCGCCTGATAGAGCAGGACCGTTCTTTTGTGTTCGGCTTGGACTACCGGCAAACGCAAAAGAACGGTTCCTCTGTGTTTTGTGCCTTAATCTAATTCGTTTATCAACACGGTATCCTAACCTTCAGAAACCGGCAAAAATTTTACACTTACAGAGAGGGAATCTACCTTTATTGCTATGTTATATGTCCCGGCTTGGTGGCCATGCCGCATATCATATTTATAATTATCCCGATTTCCGAAGTCTTCCACCGCATCCGGCAAGGAGACCGTATAATAAAGGGTTTTGCCATCCTCCGAAAAATGGGGATCTTCTATGTCCGCATATGCCTTTAGTGCCCCGTTCCCATCATTGCAAACCCCTAAATCCTCAATATATTTTATCGCCCCGGAATGGAACACAAGCACAGGACTTATGTGGGCGTACCGGCTTCCCCGCCCGACCTCAAGTTCGTAATAATCGGCTATGGGCCCGCGGACAACAGCCCGGATGTATCGGGAATCTGTATCCCATGTTTTTATCATTGCTACAAGTTCATCATAGGTAAAGAGGCTTGGCACATTATTGTTCTTGACACCTACTGGCAAATTGGCATAAAGCCGATAAAGTGCCGCTATATATTGTTCCCCGGTTATCTCATCCAGGGGGGCAAACCGCCCATCGTCATATCCCAAAAAGATCCCCACACCCGCCAAGGCGTAAACGGCCTCCTTCGCCCAAGACGCAATGCCCTCATCATCAAGAAAGGGGGGAACCCCCTCCGGCTCCGCCAGTACGCCCCCATAAGATTCATAGGTTCGCTTGAGAACCGTGGCTGCCTCTTGTCTTGTCAGTGTTCCAAACCAATCTACAATCCCCTCGCCCCGGCCCTTGACAACATCCAAATAATATAGTGCGTCGCTTTCCTCCCCGGTGGGGTTGGCATCGGAAAAAACAGACTTCGGGTCGCTGCTGGTATAAAATTTTTCGGCGTTGCGACAATTGATGATCTCAAAAAACGCCCCTGCCCCACACCCGTACTGCATAGCAATAAATCTTTCGGTATAAATAAAGGCCCATCTGCGAATTAGGGGTTTTGTCATATCCATATAGCTTTCTTGATATTTGGGCCCGAATTTCATGTCATAGCTTTCCTGTAAAATCTCTTCCGCCCACGGCGAGCAAATGAATTCAGGCCGTTCCTCTATCTTTTCAACGTAATCAGCGAAGGCAAGAGTATTCCCTATCGCAACGCTGAGAAGCAAGACCGCTATCCCATGTCTGACCCTTGCCCTCATTTCTTTTCCCTCCAATTGATAAAATAGGCTGAGTTTTACTCAGCCTATTTTATCACAAAACATTATTCTTTTACAATGATGGGCCCAGACCAATTGTTATTAATATTGAAAATTTCTTTCGCCCCATCAATGCTTTTATCTGAAAACGAACCGCAAGGATAGCCTATGATCCATGCAAATTCATTAATAGGGTTATAAAGGCCCCAGTTTTCAAATCTTTTGTCTTCTGAGTTGTAAAGTGCCAAATTGGAAAACTGGACTTCCTCCATTTTACTTCCATCATTATAGGGATTATCAGTTTGATTATACATAAGAGACACAAAGCGGCAAATTCGGTTCCACCGGCAGTATTCCTTAGTCGTATACTCCATGGTTGCTATTGGCGTCACATTGGACAATCCATCATATACACCGTTGTATGCCGTAAGCTTCAATTTAGAGGCAACTCCGTATATATTTTCTACCTCTTCCGCTATTAGTGTCAACGTTTCAGTTCCTTTCGGAATTTTTTCGCCTGGGATAGCAGTCCCAAATTCAGTGCCACCACGGTAAAGCGTCCATCCTGTCCCATGCTCATTTCTTAAGCCAAGATCAACAGAAATCCCATTTAGCGTATTCATAAATGCAAATGAAATGTAGGCAATTCTTTCTCTCCCTTTGGGTCCCCAATCAATTTCCGTAGGAAGCTTTATTGTTGCTCGTATCTTTGTGTAAACTTCATAGCCCACACTTTGGCCTAAATCCTTTGTAAACACATAGTAGTGTGCACCCTCCTCAGGTGCAATATGAAGTCCCGACTCGTTGTCCTTTAAAACATCTACGCCTATCTCCGATTCTGGCCTCCAGAACCATACAGCAGGCTCCTTAAGAAGAAGTTTCCCTTCCATAAAGCACACCTCCATAGTTTTAATTTTATATTTCCTTTGTGCTGTCTTCCTTTATATTTACTTTGTCTCTTGCCACATGGGACTCTCCTCCGTTTCTGTTTTTGAAAGGCGGTTCCTGTTTGGGCAGGAATTATTTTTTGTCTCTCGCTCAAGTTGAAAAACGATGGGGCTGTTTGAAGACGCCTGAGCTCTGCTTCCGGCGTCAACGTACACCCGATTCCCGAAACCGTCAATACTCATGCTTGATAGTGCCCGCTATCATCGGTGATCGTTTTTATATACATCCATGATAGCGGCCGGGGCTTTGCCGCCCAAGGTCACTATCACCGATGATAGTACCCACTATCACCGGTGATAGTTTTGGCCCTAAAACGCGATCAAGGATGATCGTTTTTGCGACATACATGTCTGTCGCGAAAACGATCATCCTTGATATGAAAAATTTTGATTTTTTGGGGCCTGCCCCTGGTTTTTCCGGTTATGTTCGGATAAAACCGATCATGGGGTGGAGGTAATCGTAGATCAGAATGCCCAGAAGGAGGGCGAGGAGGGCCAGGGAGATGACAAACAGCCGCTTGATCCACCGGTCCTTCTCCCCGATGATACGGTTTTTGTCCTGGATCACCGCCATATAGCCCTCGGCGGAGGTCTCCTGCCCCGGGGCCGGCTTTCGCTGAATGCCGGCCAGCTCGTCCATGGAGCCGCCCATGGCCATCACCAGATCGCAAACGGTCTGGTAGTTGGGGATATCTGTCTGGCCCGACATGATCCGGTTGACTGTGGGCAGCGAGATCCCTGACCGCTCCGCCAGCTCCTTGTTGCTCAGGCCGCTTTTCTCTTTCATTTCCCGAAGTTGGACTCGGATCATATGAGGCACCTCCCTTACATTTGCCGGGGGATGGGGATATGATACCATATTTCCCCGGGTTTGAACAGGACAAAGCGGGGGTGATCCGGGACTTGGGGGAGGGCGGGGATCACTCCAGCTGGAACTGGCCGGTGTAGAGCCGGTAGTAGCGGCCCTGCTGGTCCAGAAGCTCGGCGTGGCTGCCCTTCTCCTCGATCTCGCCGTGCTCAATGACCACGATGCAGTCGGAATTTCGCACCGTGGAGAGCCGGTGGGCGATGACAAAGACCGTCCGGTTCTCCATCAGGGCGTCCATGCCCTTTTGGATGAGGGCCTCGGTCCGGGTGTCGATGGAGGAGGTGGCCTCGTCCAGGATCATCACGGGAGGGTCGGCCACGGCGGCCCGGGCGATGGCCAGGAGCTGGCGCTGGCCCTGGCTCAGGTTGGCCCCGTCCCCGGTGACCAGGGTCTGGTAGCCGTCGGGAAGGCGGCGGATGAAGGAGTGGGCCCCCGCCGTTTTGGCCGCGGCGATACACTCCTCGTCGGTGGCCTCCAGGCGGCCGTAGCGGAGGTTCTCCATCACGGTTCCCGTAAAGAGGTGGGTATCCTGCAAAACGGCCCCCAGGGAGCGGCGCAGGTCGTCCTTTTTGATCTGCTTGACGTCGATGCCGTCGTAGGTGATGAGCCCGTCCTCGATCTCATAGAAACGGTTGATAAGGTTGGTGACGGTGGTCTTGCCCGCGCCGGTGGAGCCTACGAAGGCGATCTTCTGCCCGGGGTTGGCGTAGACGGACACGTCCTTCAGTATCCGCTTGCCGGGGACGTAGGAGAAGTCCACGTTGGTAAAGCGGACCGCCCCCTTCAGCTCGGTATAATAGTACTCCTCCCCCTCCACGCTGCGGACGGCCCCCCGGACCCGGTGGAGGGTGGTCTTTTCCCCGCCGGCATATTTCCAGGCCCAGCGGGAGGTCCCGGTGGGGGCGGCAAGCTCCGCGAGGCCCTCCGGTCCCTCCTCCACGGGGACCAGGGTCAGGGCTCCGCCCTTGGGGACCTTCCAGGCCCAGCAGCCGGTGCGCTCTCCCTCCCCGGCGGGGGTCAGGGTCCCATTCTCCTTCCGCACCGCCGTCAGGGTCACCGTCCCCTCGTCCACCTCGGGCTGGGCGTCCATGACCTCAAAGATACGCTCGGCCCCCGCCAGGGCGGCCAGGATGGTGGTCAGCTGCTGGGAGATCTGGTTCAGAGGCTGGCTCACCTGCCGGGAATAGTTGAGATAGGTGGTAAAGCCGCCCAGATCAAAGCCGCCGAAGATAGCCAGCAGTCCTCCCACCATGGCGGTGACGGCGTAGCCCACATGGTTCAGGTTCCCGGCGATGGGCATGACCGCCATGGCGTAGAACCGGGCGCTGGAGGCCGCCTGGCGGTACTCCTCGTTGAGCTGGGCAAAGCGGGCCTTGGCCTGGTCCTCATGGGTGAAGGCCTTGACCACCTTCAGCCCCTCGATCATCTCCTGGATGTTGCCGTTGACCCGGCCCAGGGCGGCCTGCTGCTCCCGGTGGTACTTTTGGGACCGGTTCCCCATGAACCGGATGACAACAAAGGTAGCCGCCAAAACCAGGGCGGTGATGACAAACAGGATGGGGCTGATGAAGATCATCACCGCCACCACCCCCACGAACATGAGGGCGGAGGACACCATGGACACCACCGACTGCTCCAGGGCCATCTGTACGTTGTCGGCGTCGTTGGTGAAGCGGCTCATCAGCTCCCCGTGGGTGTGGCGGTCATAATAGGAGATGGGAAGGCGCTGCAGCGCGTCAAAGAGGTCCTCCCGGAGCCGCTTGGCCCCCTTCTGGGCCAGCACTGCCATGACGGCGGACTGGGCGTAGGAGGCCAGGATCCCCACCAGATAGATCCCCGCCAGGGGGACCAGGGCCAGCAGCAGGTCCCCGGGGCCGTGGAAGACCCCGCCCACCAGGTCGTTGATGAGGGGGCGCATATAGTAAGACCCGCCGATGTTGGCTCCCACCGACAGGAGAAGGCAGGCAAAGACCGCCGCCAAAGGCAGCTTGCTTTTGGACAGGTAGCCAAGGACCCGGAAGGCCGTCTTTTTGACGTCCTTGGGCTTGGCAAAGCTTTTCGGTCCGTGAGGTCCCGCCATTATTCGCTCACTCCTTCCTGTTGGGAATTGTAGATCTCCTGATAGACTTCGTTGGTTTTCATCAATTCATCGTGGGTCCCCTGGCCCACGATAGTCCCGTCGTCCAGCACCAATATCTGGTCGGCGTACTGCACCGAGGAGATGCGCTGGGCGATGATGATGACCGTGGTATCCTTCAGGTTTTTGGCGAAGGATTCCCGGATGGCGGCCTCGGTAGCCGAGTCCACCGCCGAGGTGGAGTCGTCCAGGATCAGGATGGCGGGCTTGCGCAGCATGGCCCGGGCGATGCACAGCCGCTGCTTTTGGCCTCCGGAGACGTTGGTGCCCCCCTGGTCCAGCACCGTGTCGAACCCATCGGGGAAGGACAGGATGAAGTCGTAGGCCTGGGCGTCCTTCGCGGCCTGGATCATCTCCTCCTCGGTGGCGTCGGGCCGCCCCCAGAGGAGGTTTTCCCGGATGGTTCCGGAGAACAGGACGTTATTCTGGAGCACCATGCCGATGCGGGAGCGCAGCTCCTCCATGGGGTAATCCCGCACGTCCACCCCGTCCACCAGCACGGCTCCCTCGGTCACGTCGTAAAACCGGGGGATCAGGTTCACCAGGGAGGACTTGCCCACGCCGGTCCCTCCCACAATGGCGGTGAATTGCCCCGGCTCCACGGTGAAATTCAGCTTTTCCAGCACATTGTCCCCGGTGCCGGAGCGGTATTTGAAGGATACGTCCTTAAATTCCACCCGGCCCCTGGGCGCAGGGAGAACTGTCCCCTTTTCCTCCCCGGGCAGGCCGGCGGGCTTATCCTGAATATCCGGGGTGGTGTCCAGCACCTCCACCAGCCGCCGCCCGCAGGCCACCGAGCGGGACAGCTGGAGAAGGCTCATGCCCACCATCATAATGCTCATCAGGATCTGGGCGATATAGTTCACAAAGGAGCTCAGGTCCCCGTAAAGCATATTCCCGGCCATGACCTGACCGCCCCCCAGATAGAGGACAGCCAGGGTGGCTCCGTTGAGGCAGAGGGTCATCACGGGCATGACCGCCACGATGCGCATCGCCACGGTGATACCCGCCTGGCAGAGGTCCTCGTTGGCCCTTTGGAACTTGGTCTTCTCATAGCCCGCCCGGACAAAGGCCTTCACCACCCGGACAGCCACCAGGTTCTCCTGCACGGCGTTATTGAGACTGTCCAGCTTCTGCTGCAGGGTCTCAAAAAGCTTGTTGCACACCTTCATGATGATCCCCACCGCCAGCAGCAGCACGGGGATGGTCACCAGCAGCACCACGGCAAGCTCGGCGTTGATGGAGATGGCCATGAACAAGGCCGCGATCAGCATGGTAATGGCCCGGACCACCATGCGGGTGGAGATAGCCAGGGTCATCTGCATCACGTTCACATCGTTGGTGGTCCGGGTGACCAGGGAGGCCGAGGAAAACCGGTCGATGTCCGCAAAGGAAAAGTCCTGTATCTTCTGAAACATGGCGTTTCGCAGGTTGGCCCCAAAGCCCTGGGCCGCGGCGGTGGCGGCTTTGGTCCCCCCAATGCCGCACACCATCCCCACCGCCGCCAGGCCCAGCATGGCAAAGCCCATCCTTATGATGTGGGCCATGTCGCCGGTGGCGATCCCCACATCCACGATGGAGGCCATGAGCCGGGGCATCATGATCTCACAGATGACCTCCAGGATCATCAAGATGGGGGTCAGAATGACCAGTTTCCGATACCGTCCAATGTAGCCAAGCAATTTTTTGACCATCAATCCTCACTCTCCTTTTCCCGGGAAACAAAGGGCGGCGGCTCCATTCCGCCCAGATTTTCGATCATACGGTGAAAAAATCCCGTCAGCTGGGCCTTCTCCTCCGGGGAAAAGCCACTGAGCATTCGCTCATCCACCGCCCGGAAGCTCTCCCCGCACTTTTCCACCGCCCGCCGGCCCTTATCCGTCAGACTCACCCGGTTGCGCCGGGCGTCCCGCTCATCGGCGCTGCGCGCCACATAGCCGTTGCGCTCCAAGGTCTTCAGGGATACCGCCACCGTGGCCGGGGAGATCCGGAGGGTCCGGGCCACGTCCCGCTGGGACCACCGCTCCCCCGCCGTCTCGGCGTAAAATAGGCTCAGAAGCAGCATGGGGGCCCCCAGGTCCCCCAGACCCCGGGCGGCCTGCTCCTCCGCCACCCGCCGCTTGTGGGCGTGGTGAAGGCCGTGGAACAGGGCGCTGGGCCGGCTTTTATCATACATGGTCTTCGCTCCCTTCTCAAACCGTTCGTATGTTTATCGTTCGTATGCTGACAGTTTTGTAGTATACTCCTCCCCACTCCCCATGTCAATGAAAAATTTGTAAACATTCTTAGAACAAATGTTTGACATTTGGGGAGCCCTGTGATATGATACAACTATCTAAAAGGAGGGATCGCCATGGCAGCGCCCCTGACCCCTAAGCAGGCGGAGATCTATGAGTTTATTCTTCAATTCACGAAAGAGCACGGCTATCCCCCCTCGGTGCGGGAAATCGGACTTGCCGTGAATCTCAAGTCCCCCTCCACCGTTCATTTTCACATGAAAAAGCTGGAGGCCGAGGGCTATATCCAGAAGGCCGACGGAAAGACCCGGGCCATCTCCCTGCCCCGGGAGGCGGTGGCCGAGGAGCTGGACCCCCGGGCCGACCAGGTCCCCGTGCTGGGCAACGTGGCCGCGGGAAGCCCCATCCTAGCCGAGGAGCATATTGAGGAGTATCTCACCTTTGACACCGGCGGACTTACCGGGGAGCACTTCGCTCTGAGAGTCCGGGGGGAGTCCATGCTCTATGCGGGCATCCTCCCCGACGACCTGGTGGTGGTCCACCGGCAGGAAAATTTCAGGGAGGGGGACATCGTGGTGGCCCTCTTTGAGGACGAGGCCACGGTGAAGACCCTCCACCGGGACAACGGTCACATCTGGCTTTTGCCGGAAAACCCGGAGTACCAGCCCATCGACGGGGAGGGCACCGCCCTGCTGGGCCGGGTGGTGGCGGTGATCCGGAGATATTAAACGGAAAACCCTTGTCCGACGCGGGACAGCCTTTGGGCTGTCCCGTTTTTTGTGTTGGCGGGGCTTGGGGGGCCGCTTTTCTCTTTTGGCTATTTTTACTGAATTATTACAGGATCGGGGTGGGTTATCTGGTTTTGTAACTATTTTTCCACCACAAGATATGGGCTTTTTTCTTCCAATAGACAGAAAAAATTGCCGAAAATACTGAAAACACTTGACGGGACGGAGAAAAGCGTGTATTATCTCTGTTGTAACCATTTGTAATCTTTTGTTTCTTTCTCGTAATAGGTCTGTAACATTCGAGAGAGACATCCCATTTTCAGGGAAGGAAAGGAGGGAACTGCGTGGACGAACTGCTGCCATCCCCCGGCCGGCGGGTCCTTACCCCGCCCAGGGAGAGGTCTCAAGATCTGCCCCGGTTCCGACTTCCCTCCCTGGGTCGTATCCCGGTCCCCTCCTTCCCCAATTTTCTGGAGCGGCGCCGGGGGGTAGGACCCGCCCTGTTTCTCACTTTGGCTCTCTCCGTCTCCGCCTCCGCTGTGCTGGGCAGCCTTTACGCCCCGGCCTACCGGGTGTCGGTGGACGGGGTGGATCTGGGTCTGGTGAACAGCCGTCAGGCTGTGGAGAGCGCCATGGACCGGGTGGAGACCCGGGCCTCCGAGATCCTGGGCTACGAATACACCCTGACCCACGATATGGCTTACGAGTACACCCTGGCTCTCAAAGAGGACCAGATCCCCGTTTCCCGGGTGGAGACCTACCTGTTCGACCAGATCGGCGAGGTGATGAAGACCTCGGTGCTGACGGTGAACGGACAGATGGTGGGCGCCGCCGATGACGACGGGGCTCTCCGGGCCATGTTGGACGCCATCAAGGCCCCCTATATCACAGAAAATACGGTTTCCGCCGATTTTGTCCAGCCTCTGTCGGTGACAAGGGAGTACACCCCCACCACCGCCCTGCGGGACATCACCGAGATGGAGAGCCTGCTCACCTCCAACAGTCTGGAGCAGGTGGATTATTCAGTAAAGGCGGGCGATACCTTCTCCGCCATCGCCAACCGCCACGGTATGACGGTCAGCGAGCTGGAGGCCCTGAACCCCGGCATTGATATCAACGAGCTGTGGGTGGAGCAGACCCTCACCATCAGTCAGGCGGTGCCCTTCCTGTCGGTGAAGACGGTGGACAATGTGACCTACGACGGAGCCGTCCCCTTCCAGGTGGAAGAGGTCCCCGACGATTCCATCTACCAGGGTCAGACCAAGATCCGCACTCCCGGTGTGGAGGGAACCGCAACCTACAACGCCGATGTGACCTACGTTAACGGCGTGGAGCAGGAGCGGGTCATCAACTCCACCCAGGTCCACACCCAGCCGGTCACCCAGGTGGTGGCGGTGGGTACCAAGCCCCGGCCCAAGACCATGGCCACCGGCAAGTTCGTCTGGCCTCTCCGGGGCAAGATCACTTCCAAGTACGGTTCCCGGTATATCTTCGGGTCCTACAGCTTCCATTCCGGATTGGATATCGCCGCCTCCTACGGAAGCTCCATCGTGGCTGCCGACGGCGGCAAGGTCATCTTCTCCGGCAGGGGCTCCGGCAGTACCTGGAGTTACGGAAATTATGTGGTCATCGACCACGAAAACGGCCTGCAGACCATCTACGCCCACTGCTCCAGCCTGAACGTGAAGACGGGAGACCGGGTGTATCAGGGTCAGACCATCGCCCGGGTGGGCGACTCCGGCCGGGCCACCGGCGCCCACTGTCATTTCCAGGTGAAGCTCCACGGCACCACGGTCAGCCCCTACAATTATCTGCCTTAACTGAATCGAGAAAGAGACGGGAGAAGCTCTCCCGTCTCTTTTTTGTTGCTGGGAGAAAAAAGGTGTAGCCTAATTGGGGTTTTTGCGCTATAATAAAGTAGTGTATTTGTATTTGGAGGGATTTGTATGAAACTGGTCCTTGCCATTATCAACCGGGACGACGCCCGGACGGTCACCGTCAACCTTACCAAAAAGGGGTTCTCCTCCACCCGGCTGGCCACCACCGGCGGCTTTCTCATGGCGGGGAATGTGACCCTGCTTATCGGCGTGGATGAGGAGAAGGTCCAGACCGTCATCGACATTGTCAAAGAGCACTCCCACTCCCGGAAGCAGCTCATTCCCACCAACGCCGCCACGGAAGCGGGGTTCGGATACTTCCCCTCCGCCCCGGTGGAGGTCACGGTGGGGGGCGCCACCATTTTTGTGGTGGATATCGAGCGGTTTGAGCGGGTCTGAGGGTATGGACTTTTCCCTGCTGGCGGGCAACGCCGCCCTGAAAGAACAGCTCTCCGCCCAGGAGAAGGGCCGGGGGCTGAGCCACGCCTACCTCATCAGCGGCCCGGCGGGGTCCGGGAAACGGACCCTGGCCCGGCTCCTGGCCGCCGCCATGGTCTGCACCGGGCAGGGGGAGAAGCCCTGCGGGGGGTGCGCCGCCTGCAGGAAGGTGATGGGAGGCATCCACCCCGATGTGATCCAGGTGGGCTCCGACGGGAAGGATATCACCGTGGGACAGGCCCGGGAAGCCCGGAGCGACGCCTATGTGCGGCCCAACGAGGGCTCCCGGAAGGTCTATATCTTTCACAACGCCCAGGATATGAATCCCTCGGCGCAAAACGCCCTTCTCAAGCTGTTGGAGGAGGGGCCGGCTTATGCCGCCTTCCTTCTTCTCACCGAGAACCCGGGAGGGGTGCTCACCACCATCCGGTCCCGGTGCGAGGCTTTGGCCCTGACCCCCGTGTCCCAGGCGGAGGCGGAATTTTATCTGGCCCAGCGGTTCCCCTCCCTTCCCCGGGAGCAGCGCCACGCCGCCGCCCGAAGCTGCGGCGGCCTGCTGGGGCAGGCGGTGGCCCTTTTGGAGGGGGGCGCGGAGGACGAGGAGCTTTGGACCGGGGCGGTAGAGCTGCTGGAGCTACTGTGCCGGAGGGACGAGCTGGAGACGGCGGTCTGGTGTACCGCCCTGGAGAAATGGGACCGGGAAAGGCTGGCCCAAACCTTGGGCCGGGCCACGGCCCTGCTGCGGGACGCCCTGGCCCTTCAACGGGGGGGACAGGCCCTGACCCAGGGGCAGGCCCAGGTCCGGGCGGCGGAAAAGGCCGCCGGACTGGAGGGAAGGGAGCTTTTGCGGCTGGTGTCGCTGCTGGAAAAATTGAGAAAAGACGCCGACTTCTATGTGAGCGCCGGGATCCTGGCCGGAGCCCTGGCGGCGGGCGTCAACGGAGGTAGCCTATGACTGAGATCATCGCGGTCCGCTTCAAAAGCGGCGGCAAGGAATACTATTTTGACCCCAAGGGTATGACGGTCCACCCCGGGGACGCTGTTATCATTGAGACGGCCAAAGGCCCCGAGTTCGGCACCTGTTGCCGGGGGAACACCATGGTGGAGGACGACCAGGTGGTCCAGCCCCTCCGCCCCCTGCTCCGGCTCGCCACAGAGCGGGACCTGAAGGGACTGGAGCAGAACCGGGAGCGGGAGAAGGAGGCCATGCGGGTCTGCGCCCAGAAGATCGAGGAGCACAAGCTGGACATGGCTCTGGTCCGGTGCGAGTGCTCCTTTGACGGGAACAAGCTGCTGTTCTTCTTCACCAGCGAGGGCCGGGTGGACTTCCGGGCCTTGGTGAAGGACCTGGCTACCACCCTCCACAGCCGCATTGAGCTTCGGCAGATCGGCGTCCGGGACGAGTCCAAGCTGCTGGGCGGCCTGGGGATCTGTGGACGGCCCTACTGCTGCAACGCCTTTTTGGACCAGTTCCACCCTGTGAGCATCAAGATGGCCAAGACCCAGGGCCTGAGCCTGAACCCGGCCAAGATCTCCGGGGCCTGCGGGCGGCTCATGTGCTGTTTGAAGTACGAGCAGGACGCCTATGAGGACGCGGTGAAGCGGCTGCCCAAGAAGGAGTCCTTTGTGGAGACCCCCGACGGGGCGGGTACGGTCAGCGAGGTAAACTTCCTCCGGGAGACGGTGAAGATCCGGCTGGAGAGCATCCCCGAGGAGGCGCAGGTCTATACCGGGGAGGAGATCCGGGTGATCCGCAGCGGCAAGGGGCCCAGGCCCGAGGGCTATGTGGCTCCCCCCCAGGCGGAGTTGGAGAAGCTGCGGAAGGTGACCCCCCGGCTGGTCCAGCCCGAGCCTGTCCGGGAGACGGCCAGCTACGCCGAGGAACGCCGGAGCCGGGGCGAGGGGGAGCGGAGAGCCGCCCGCCGAAGCCAGGACAAGCCCCGGCAGGAGGGCCGGCCCAAGCAGGACAAGCCCCGGCAGGAGGGAGGGTCCTCCGGCCAGGGGGACAAGGCCAAGGAGGGCCGTTCCCGGAACCGGCGCCGCCACAGAGGCGGGGGCGGAAAGGGAAAGGGACCGTCAGCACAGGGTTGAGCATTGGGGGCCGCCGGGATCGGCGGCCCCTTTTTTATTCCGGAGAACAGAGAAATAAAACCAGCGTTGGGGAGGCCGCGGCCCTGGCGGGGACGGAGGAAAAGGTCGGGGGCTCAGCCTTCGGGACAGCGGTCTTTACGGGTTTTTGGGGGGAAGGTCACGGTTTTTACTTTCTTTTTTCCTCCCATGTGGTATACTATCTGTTACCCTGTCGCCATGCTTTTTTCTTTTTACTTTTACAAAGGAGGTCTTTCCATGAAGGAACTTTCCTGGCGGGAGCGGGGGCGGCTCTGGCTGCGGTTGGGACTCCGGCTGGTCCTTTGGATCGTGAGCCTTTGGGCTTTGGTCCGGCTGGGGCCCCCTTTGGTGTCCCTCTTCGCCCCCTTTTTGCTGGCCTTTTTTGTGGCCTGGGGCCTCTCCCCCGCTGTGCGCTGGCTCCACGACCGGCTGGGGCTTCCCCGTCAGGTCTCCACCCTGGCCCTTTTGGGGCTGGTCTTTCTGTCCATGGGCGGGGTGATCTGGTGGCTGGTATCCGCCGCCGCAGGAGAGATCGCCTCCCTGGCGGGGAACTGGGAGGGGCTGCTGGCCTCCCTCCAGACCCTGGTGGATGATCTGGGAGAGCGGTTCTCCCGGGGGATGGCCCTGCTCCCCGCCTCCCTGCGGGAGGGGGTGGACGGCCTGGTGGAGCAAAGCTTTGCCTGGCTGGAGACCGCCATTCCCCGGCTGCTCTCTCTGGCTATGGACCGGGCCACGGAGGTGGCCCGGGCGCTGCCCTCCTTCGCGGTAGCCACGGTGGTGTTTATTATGGCCGCCTATTTCCTCGCCACCCAATTCCCCCATCTTCGCCGACAGGTCTCCGACTGGCTGCCCGAGGGGCCCAGGTTCTTCTTTGTCCAGGTCCGGCGGGCGGCCTCCGCCGGTTTCGGCGGATATATCAAGGCCCAGTTCATCCTGTCCATCGGGGTATTCTTTATCCTGATAGGAGGGTTTTTGCTGATACGGCAGCCCTATTTCCTTCTCCTTGCCCTGGCTTTGGCGGTGCTGGACTTTATTCCCATCATCGGCTCGGGGACGGTGATGGTCCCCTGGGCGGCGGTGGACGTGATCCTGGGAGACTACCGCCATGCCCTGGGGCTTATGGCGGTTTGGGGGCTGGTAGCCCTGTTCCGCCGGGTGGGGGAGCCCAAGATCCTGGGGGACCAGACGGGGCTTCCTCCCCTGCTCTCTCTTGCCAGTGTGTATGTGGGTATGAAGATGGGGGGCGTGGCCGGAATGATCTTGGGACCGGTGCTCTGCCTGGTGGCCCTCAACCTGGTCCGTTCCGGGGTGTTGGACCGGTCCCTCAGCGACCTGCGGGCGGCCTTTTGGGATATTTCGGCGATCCTGAGAGGCGGGGAGGAGCGCTGAAGGCTTTTCTCAAACCCTATTTTTTCAGTCTTTGGAAAAAGTTCAAAAATCTCCCCATATTTCTTCATGCTTTAGACATAATTCCGGGGTATCCTAAGGCTGTTCCCAAGAGAATGTCTACGCAAAGGAGCGAAGATCATGTACTATAACGATTATAACCGCATCAACCAGGAGCCCATTGTCACCAACGAATTTCTGGTGGATGGGCAGGAGCAGGTCCTCCCCGCCCCCCGAAAGAAGCGGACCGGGCTGAAGATCACCGCCCTGTGCCTTGTCTGCGCCCTGGTGGGCGGGGTGGCCGGGGGCGCCGCCTTCCGCTATATCCCCGGGCTGGCTGAGCGGACCACTCTATATGAGGGAGCCCACCCTCCTGTGGCGGTGGAGCTGTCCAACGTGTCCACCGACCAACCCATGTCCTGCTCCCAGGTCTACGCCTCCAATGTGGGCTCTACGGTGGGTATCACCACCGAACTGGTCACCACCAACTTCTGGGGCCAGACCGTGAAGGGGGCCGCCGCCGGCTCCGGCTTTGTGGTGAGCCGGGACGGATATATCCTTACCAACTACCATGTGATCAAGGGGGCCTCCTCCATCCAGGTGGCCTTTGTGGACGGGACCACCTACGACGCCACCCTGGTGGGGGGCGAAGAGCCCAATGACATTGCCGTATTGAAGATCGAGACCCAGGGCCTCACCCCCGTGGTGCTGGGGGATTCGGACAACCTGGTGGTGGGAGAGCAGGTCTGCGCCATCGGCAACCCCCTGGGGGAGCTGACCTTCACCTTTACCTCCGGCTATGTCTCCGCCAAGGACCGCTCCATCACCATGGAGAGCGGGGAGATCATGAATATGCTCCAGACCGACACCGCCATCAACTCCGGTAACTCCGGCGGTCCTCTTTTTAACATGTACGGTCAGGTAATCGGCATCACCACCGCCAAGTACTCCAGCTCCTCCAGCTCCAGCGCCAGCGTGGAGGGGATCGGCTTTGCCATCCCCATCAACGATGTGAAGAACATGGTGAAGGATATCATTGAGAAGGGCTATGTCACCGGAAAGCCCAATGTGGGGATCCTGATGAACGACGTGTCCGCCGAAGCCCAGCGGTACGGCATCCCGGCGGGGGCCTATGTGGAGGCGGTACTGGAGGGCTCCTGCGGGGAGAAGGCCGGGCTGAAGGCCGGGGATATCATCACCGCCGTGGGGGACAGCGCCGTCACCACCTCCAACCAGCTCTCCTCCGCGGTGAAGAACTATAAGGCCGGGGACACGGTAAGCTTCACCATCTACCGTGACCAGCAGCTCCAGACCCTGGAGGTCGTTCTGGACGAGAGCAACGTGGAGCGGGGGCAGGCCATGGACCAGCTGCAGCAGAGCTTCCAGGAGAGCCGCCAGCAGCAGCAACAGCAGGTCCAACAGCCCCAGCAGGGATACTCCTGGCCCTTTGGCGGGATGTTTGGATGGTAAGCGTTAAGTGAAAAGTTAAAAATGAAAAGTGAAAAAGCTGTGATCACTGATACGGGGCGGCCTTTACGCCGCCCCGTATCTTTTGCTTTCAGGCTCTGCCGCTGGAGACAGCGGTCCCTACATGGTGGGATAAGGCGGGACCGGGTAAAAAACGGGATACAGAGCGGCATAAGCCCACTCTGTATCCCGTTTCACAGCTTTTAGCTTTTTAATTTTTCACTTTTAACTTTTAATTCTTCCCTCCGGGGGTGTAGGCCACCACGGTGCGGCGGTTGGGCTCGGTGCCGATGGAGTAGGTGCTCACGTCGGGGTAGTCCTGAAGGGCGGTGTGGATCACATGGCGCTCATAGGCGTTCATGGGCTCCAGGGTCACGTTCCGGCGGAAGCGGATGGCCTTCTCCGCCGTGCGGCGGGCCATGCGCTCCAGGGACTCCTCCCGCTTGGAGCGGTAGCCCTCGGCGTCGATGCGGACCCGGACCCGGTGGGTCAGGCCCTTGTTGACGGCGTAGCCGGTGAGCTGCTGGATGGCGTCCAGGGTCTCTCCCCGGCGGCCGATGACACAGCCCAGATCATGGCCCACCAGCTCCACCAGATAGTTGCCCTCAGCGTCCACGCTGACCTGGGCCACCGCCTCCACCTCCATCTGGGCCAGCAGGCCGGAGAGGAAGGCGGTGATGCGGCGGGAGACGTCGTCATCGGCGGGGACGGCGGTCGGTACGGCGAGGTCGGCGCGCTCCACAGGCTTTTTGTCCTCAGCGGCCTTGTCCGCCGGGGCGATGGGGGCAGCCTTTACGGGCTCCTCCACGGGGGCGGGGGTCTCCTCCACAGGCTCCTCGTCGGGGGCCTCGTAGCTGACCTTCACCTTGGCGGGGGTGCCGCCGATGCCCAGGAACCCGGGCTTGGCCAGCTCCAGCACCTCCACGGAGACCTCCTCACGGGCAAGCCCCAGCTTGTCCAGGGCGGCGGCGATGGCCGCATCCTCTGTCTTTCCGGTACTTTCGATGTATTTCTGCATGGTCATTCTCTCCTTCCCATGAGGGTGATCAGTCTTCCTTGGGCTCCTCGTCGGGAGTCTCTTCTATGGCGGCGTCCAGCTGGGCGTTGACCTGCTCCAGGTCGGCATCCAGGGTGCTCTCTGTCCCTTCCCCGGCGGTAGCCTCGGGAATCTGAGGGACCTCCACAGTCGTCTTCTCCGGCTCCTCCTGGGGAAGCTCCTCCTCAGGGACAGCCTTGGTCAGATCCTCGTGATAGGGGGTCACTCCGCCAAAGCGGTCGGGGTCATAGGCCCGGCCCCGGGCATACTGGCGCATCCCCACCCGGCTGGCCGCCTTCTGCTGGGCGGTGGTCTTGTCCTCGTCGGGGTCCTTTTCCTTCTTTTTCCCCTTGTTCTTCCGGGCCTCCTCGGCCTCCCGGGCCCGCTGCTCGGCCTTCTCCCGGCGCAGGCGCTTCTCCTCCTCCTTCTCCTCGATCTCCCGGAGGCGGGCGGCTTCGGCGGCCTGCTCGTAATCCTTCTTCAGCATCTTGCCGCAGATGATCTCCTGGGCCACGGAAAAGACGCTGTTGGCGATGATGTACAGACCCATGGCGGCGGGCATGACGAAGCTGAAATAGAGCATCATCAGGGGGCTCATCCACAGCATCATCTTGCTCTGCTTGGCGGCGGGGTTATCCTCCCCCTCCTTCTGGTTGATCTGGTTGGTCTTCATCATGATCTTGGAGCTGAGGAAGGCGGTGACCGCCGTCAGAATGGGGATCAGAAGAAGGCCGATGGAGGCCCAGCTGATCCCGCCTACCCAGAATTTCAGCTCCGGGGTGGCGGCCAGGTCGATACCCAGGAAGTTAAAGTTGATACCGTAGAGGGAGGAGGCCGCCTCCCCCGCCGCGGCCTGGGCGGCGGTCAAGGAGGAGGGATCCTGGAAGAAGTGGGAGACCATAGAGATCTCCGGATATCCCCGGTTCAGGGTGATCCCCGCTCCGGTGACGGCGGCGGTGACGGCGTTGATGACCGTGTCACTAAGGCCCAGCCAATACTTCATGGGCCGGCGGACCACGGCGTACACCGGGAACAGGATCAGCAGGGGGAGCATGGACCACAGGCAGCCGCCCATGGGGTTGACCCCCTCCTTCTCATAGAGCTTCTGCACCTCCAGCTGGTACCGCTGCTGGTCCTTGGCGTACCGCTTCTGGAGTTTCTGCATCTCCCCATTGAGCATGTTCATCTGGATCATGCCCCGCTTCCCTTTCAGGGACAGGGGGAAGGTGACCACCTTCACCACCAGGGCAAACAGGATGATGGCAAGACCGTAGCTGTTGCCAAAAAGGGTGTAGAAGGTTTTCAACAGCCAGGTGAAAGGGGTCATCAGATAGTACCAAATATCCATTTTTGGCCTCCACAGATTTTTTTAGGGGACAGGGTCATACTCAATGGACTTCTGCCGGTGAAGGGGATTGCAGCGAAACACCCTCCGAAGAGCCAAAAAGCCCCCCTTCAGGGCGCCGTACTTCTCCACCGCCTCCAGGGCATACTGGGAGCAGGTGGGAATAAACCGGCAGCAGGGCGGGCGCAGAGGAGAGATATTCTTCCGGTAAAACCGGATACACCATAGAAAAAAGGTTTTCACCCTGTCCGGCCTCCCCGGGAAAGGACCCCCAGCTTGTCCAGCAGGCGGAGAAGGTCCCGCTCTATCTGAGCGTAAGAGGCAAAGGCCGCCCTTGTCCGGGCCACCACCACCAGGTCGAAGCCGGGGAGGATGGCGCTCTCGTGGATCCGGTAAGCCTCCCGGATCCGGCGGCGGACCTTGTTCCGGCGGACCGCTTTGCCCACCTTGGTCCCCACCGTCAGCCCCAGCCGGTTCCCCTTCCTTCCGTTTCCCCGGACGTAGAGGGCCAGGGTGGGTGCCGCGGCGGTCTTTCCTTTGGCGTAAAGCCGGCGGAACAGATGGTTTTCCTTTAAGGAGACGGTATGTCTCATCTGTTCCACCCCTTTTCTCTCCATGCACTTATGGGGCGGCAGAAAAATTCCACCGCCCCCATTGATCTCGCCCTATTTGATTTGGAGCTCCACCTTAGTAGGACAGGCGGACCCGGCCGGCGCGACGACGGCGGGACAGCACCTTGCGGCCGTTGGCCGTGGCCATCCGCTTGCGGAAGCCGTGGACCTTGCTGCGCTGACGCTTCTTGGGCTGATAGGTACGCTTCATTTGGTACACCTCCTGTACTCATTTCAGCGGGGGTCTCCCCCCGGTACCACAACGCCGGGGAGCCCCCGACGCGGTCGTCAATGCTTGTACGCCATAAGACGCAGAGGATATTATACTGGAAAAAGCCCCCCCCGTCAACCGTCTTTTGTGATTTTTCTTCTCAGGGGGAAGGAGCACTCCCATATGTTGTGGTTTGAAAAATTTTATCCACAAACACATGATTTTCGGTGGAAAAATTTTTTGAAAAAAGGGGACTTTCCGTTGCTATCAAACGAATTTTTTGGTATAATGGATCAGATAACCTTAATTATAGAAATGAGTGAAAACAGAGATGCATTCCGCCCCTGAGATCTGGAAGAGAGTCCTCTCCCTTATGGAGGCCGACCTGACAGCCACAACTCTGAATACCTGGTTTGACGACGCCGAGGTCATCTCCCTGGAGGAGGACCGGCTGGTGTTGTATACCCCCTCGGATTTCAAGAAGGACATTATCCTCTCCCGGTACCTCCCCAACATCCAAAAGGCGCTGAAGGAGCTGTTCTCCGCCGATTTTCAGATCCAGCTCCTGGGGGAGGGGGAGAAGGACGCCCTGGCCCAGGGAAAGGTGGAGGGCTTCCTTCCCGGCACGGAGGAGTACACCTTCGACAAATTTGTGGTGGGCTCCTCCAACAAGTTCGCCTTTGCCGCGGCCAAGGCGGTGGCGGAGGCCCCCGGGAAGCCGGACGGGTACAATCCCCTGTTTATCTACGGGGAGTCTGGCCTTGGCAAGACCCACCTTCTCTATGCCATCGCCCACACCATCCACGAGGCCCATCCCGAGTTTCATATTGTCTATATCAAAAGCGAGCAGTTTGTCAACGAGCTGGTGGCAAATCTGCGCCAGCAGAAGGATATGCAGGAGTTCCGGGACAAATACCGGTTTGCCGACGTGCTTTTGATGGACGACGTCCAGTTTATCGCCGGCAAGGGCTCCTCCCAGGAGGAGATGTTCCACACCTTCAATTCCCTCTACGAGCAGGGCAAGCAGATCGTCTTCACCGCCGACCGCCCCCCAAAGGAGATGCAGCGGCTGGACGACCGGCTGAAAACCCGGTTTGAATGGGGCCTGCCCGTGGATATCCAGCCCCCGGACTATGAGACCAGGGTGGCCATCATCAAGAACAAGGCCATTCGCCGGGGGATGAATCTGCCCGATCCGGTGCTGCGGTACATTGCGGAGAATATCACCGCCAACGTCCGGCAGATCGAGGGCACGGTAAACAAGATCCTGGCCTTCCAGGAGCTGATGGGGGCCCAGGTGGACACCGACACGGTGACCCGGGCGGTGCGGGACATGTTCAAGGACAAATCGGAATTTCTCCCCTCCGCCGACGTGATCATTGAGGAGGTGGGCAAGTTCTATAACATCTCGGTCTCGGATATCAAAGGCCAGGCCCGAACCAAGGAGATCGTCCTGGCCCGGCAGGTGGCTATGTACGAGACCCGTCGGCTCACCAACCTGTCCATGCCCGAGATTGGTCAGGTCTTCGGCGGAAAGGACCACACCACGGTGATGCACTCCCTGCGCCGGGTGGAGACCTTGGTGAAGACTTCCCCCGAGATGAGCGAGATCATCAAGGACATCAATACCAATATCAACGCCAGGTACGAATAAAAAAGTGGGCGGACTTTCCACAAATCCACCGGAAAAAGGGGAAATGTGGACAAGGAAAAAGAGGGCTGTTTCTTCTTTGGGCTTTCCGGTGGAAAACAGCGGAAATTGTCCCCAACGCCTGTGGAGGATAAAAGCTTGTCCTTTCAAGGGGTTTGATGGGTTTTCCACATATACCCCGTCCCTAATACTGATGCTATAAAAATAATCTTCTCCTCTTAAGGAGAGAAACAGAACGGAGGTTCCTTATGAAATTTTCCTGTGAAAAGGCCCTGCTTCAGACCGCTATCTCCACCTCCTCCCGGGCCACCGCCCCCAAGAGCCCTATTCCGGCTCTGGAGGGAATTCTGTTGGAGGCCGGGGATGACCTGCGGTTTACCGGCTATAATCTGGAAACCGGGATCCGGACCACCGTACCGGCGGAGATCGGGGAAACGGGATCCCTGGTCCTCTCCGCCCGGAAGTTTGCCGACGTGGTAGGCCAGCTTCCCGACGACGTGGTGAACGTGACTACCGAGGGACTTACCGTCCATATCAAGTGTGGGGCCACGGAGTACAATATCCCCGCCACCGACCCGGAGGAGTTTCCTGAGCTGCCCGATGTGGAGAGCCAGAGCGTTCTCACCCTGCCCCGGGGGATTCTGTCGGATATGATCGGACGGACCATCTTCGCCGTTGCCAGCAACGACGGCCGGCCTATCCTCACCGGTTCCCTTTTTGAGGTGGTGAACGGCCTTCTCACTGTGGTGTCGGTAGACGGACAGAGGTTGGCTCTCCGGCGGGAAAAGCTGGAGAAGGCCCCGGCGGCGGACCTGTCCTTCGTGGTGCCCGGAACAGCCCTGAAGGAGGTGCGGAGCATCTGCGGGGACGGGGGGGAGGACGTCTCCATCTCCATCGGTACCCGGCATATCCTGTTCCAGGCGGACAATACCCTGCTGGTGACCCGGAGACTGGAGGGAGAGTTCCTCAACTACCGTCAATCCATCTCCTGGAAGAGCGATATTAACCTTACCGCCGATGTGAAGCAGTTGATCACCTCCATCAGCCGGGCCAGCGTTATCCTGAAGGAGAACAGCAAGAATCCCCTGCGGTGCATTGTGGGAGACGGGGAGCTGTACCTGTCCTCGGTCACCGCCGCCGATGGAAACAGCTATGATATCTGTCCGGTGGAGGGAAGCGGCAACGATCTGCACATCGGCTTTAACCACAAGTTTATGATGGACGCCCTGAAGGCGGTACCCACCGAGCAGGCCAAGCTGCTTATGGGGACCCCCTCCACCCCCTGCATCATTGTGCCTGTCGACGAGGCTGAGGGGGAGGAGTCCTTCCTCTTTATGGTCCTGCCGGTGCGGATGAGCGCAAGCTGGGATAAATAAGAAAGAAGGGTGGAGAAGCGGGCTGCAAAAGGGCTAAGACGGGAGCGAAGCGAAACGGCCAGAGGGGGCAAGCCCCCGGCGCGCGTTTCGCGGAGTCGGACGGCTTAGAACTTTTACGACCAGCCCGGTTTGCAGCGTGACAGCCTGAAGCCCCCATTTTCAACGCAACAACCTGGAGGATACACCATGCAAGAAAAGACCATTCAGATCACAACAGAGTTTATCAAGCTGGACGCCTTGCTGAAATTTGCTGGCGCGGTGGAGACCGGCGGGGAGGCCAAGCAGGTCATCCAGGATGGGGAGGTCTCGGTAAACGGAGAGATCTGTACCATGCGGGGGAAAAAGATGCGACCCGGGGACACAACGGAGCTGGACGGAGTGAGGATCCTGGTCACATGATCCTGAAACGACTGGAGCTGGATTTTTTTCGGAACTACGTCCACGCCGAGGTGGAGTTGAGTCCAAGCGTCAATGTGATCTGGGGGGAGAATGCTCAGGGCAAGACCAACCTGTTGGAGGCTGCCGGGTTTCTCTCTTCTTGCCGGTCCCACCGGGCCCGGTATGACAGGGAGCTGATCCAGTTTGGGGTGGAACATGCCTTTCTCAAGGGGGAGGTAGCCGCCCATCAGCGGGAGTTCACCCTGGAGGCCCGGCTCCACCGGGGGGAGCGGCGGCAGCTTTTCTCCAACGGGGTGAAGCTGAAGACTGCCGGGGAGCTGGGGGAGGTATTCAACACCATCCTTTTCTGCCCGGAGGATCTGTCCCTCATCCGGGAAGGGGCCAATCAGCGGCGGCGGTTTCTGGACGACGCCATCTGCCAGCTTCGGCCCAAATACGCCGCGGCATTGGCGGAATATAAGCGGCTTTATGAGCAAAAGACCCGGATCCTCCGGGATTGGGAGGAGAAGCCCTCGCTGCTGGATACATTGGATGATTTCAACCTTCGTATGGCCCAGGTGGGGGCCGTTGTGATCCATTACAGGGCCCACTTTGTCAGAAGGATGAGCCAGTTGGCTCCCCCCATCCAATCCGACTTTTCGGGAGGGCGGGAAGAGCTGGGCCTGCGGTATGAGACAGTGAGCACCGTCACCGACCCGGAGGCCCCGCCCAAGGCTATCCTGGAACAGCTTTTGGAGCACCAGCAGTCCCACCGCAGGGCGGAGCTGGAGTCACGGCAATGCCTGTCCGGGCCCCATAAGGATGATCTGGCGGTGGAGGTGGACGGGAGAAGCGCCCGGCAGTTCGCCTCCCAGGGACAGACCCGGACGGCGGCCCTATCCTTGAAGCTGGCTTGCCGGGAACTCTTTCGAGAGGACACGGGGGAGTGGCCCGTGCTGCTGCTGGACGATGTGCTCTCCGAGCTGGACGCTCGGAGGCAGACCTTTGTACTGGAGCGGATCAACGGGGGCCAGGTCCTCATCACCTGCTGTGAGGAGGACAAGAGTGTACCCGTGAGCGGAAGACGGTTCCGGGTAAGGGACGGGTCGGTGACGGCCTGATCCTGCCCGGAAAGCCAGAGGAAAGAGCGGGGGGAGACCATGATATTTCTGATCCTGTTGGCCGTTCCCATGATCATAGGGCTGGTAGCGGAGTACGCCGCCTGCCGCTTTCCAAAGAGACGGCTGTGGCGGTGGGCGCCTCCCCTGCTGACCCTTCTGGGGACTCTGGCCGTGACTCTCTACCGCTACCACGGCTGGAGCGACGGGGCGGAGAAGGCCCCTTGGGAGACCCTCCTTTTTATCCCCGGCATCCCCGCCCTGGGCGCTTTTCTGGGCCTGTGGCTGGGCTGGAAGCTGTGGCGGCGGCTGTGGCTTCCCCGGGTAGTGGAGGATAGGAAGTGAGGATATGACCGACCGGGAACTGTTTCAAAAAGCGGTAAAAAGCCTGCCCTCCCTGGCCCCGCCACTGCTGGGGACGGTTTTGGTGAGCTGGCTTATGGCGGAGATCTTCCCCAGGGCCCTTTTCTCCATGGTTTTTGGGAAGGAAGAAAACATAGGGGAGCGGTTTGGCCTCCT
Source organism: Oscillospiraceae bacterium (assembly GCA_022799035.1). Taxonomy (GTDB): domain Bacteria; phylum Bacillota; class Clostridia; order Oscillospirales; family Oscillospiraceae; genus Vermiculatibacterium. The sequence continues at coordinate 3,906 of JAAWNQ010000015.1, read as the reverse complement.
CCTTTTCCTTCTGGCGGTGTGGATCCTTCTGTGCGGTATGGCGGACCTTTTGCGGTTGGGGGCTTTCCGCCTTTGCCTTGAACGGGGGGAGGGAGAACCTGGGGCCATGCCCTGGTCCATCCTGCCCCAGTGGCGGCGGTATATCGGCTGGGTGCTGTGGACCGCGGTCCTTTCCATCCTTTGGCGTTTTGGGCAGAGGTTCCTGGATTCATTGGTGGTAGGTCAGCTTGACTACAGGCAGATCGAGTCTTTTTTCGCGGGAAAGGCGTATGTCAATGTGGTTTTGACCCTTCTCTCTCTGCTTATGGTCAGTCTGCTGGTTTTGTCGATAAAAACGGCTTACCTTCGCGTTCCGAAGCAGGGCTTCTGGCATGCGGTGGGCTTTGGGTTGGAGGAAGGACTCAAAAAGTGGTCCGGGACGGTCTGGCCCTACCTGAAATTCGTAGTCCCTGTTTTTGTGGGCACAGGGTTTATGGGAACCCTGCTGGTCAATGTGGCTTTTCGGACCGGCAGGGATGAGGCAATCCTCCTGTGCCAGGTTGGGGTACAGCTTTTGAGGCTGTTGGGGTCGGTTTGGAGCACTGTTTTTTGCGGCCATCTGGCCGCGGCGCGGTATGATAAGGAGCCGATAGTACCGGGGAGGACGGAGGAGACTTCAGAGGAGGAGAAGTCCGTGGCGGCCCGGTTTGCGGAGGGGCTAATGGGGCCCCCATCCCCCCTCTTTCCCGCCAGACGGGAGATGAGGCTGATCCGCGGAGGACCTTGGTATTACCGGGACGGCAAGAAGGGACCTACGATACCGGGGCCGCTGGAAAGGAAGTGAGGCCATGTACTTACACTTAGGTCAGGCCGTGGTGGTCCCCGAGGGCGAGATCATCGGTATCTTTGACCTGGACAACGCCTCCTGGTCTCCCCGAACCCGGCAGTTTTTGGAGAGGGCGGAGAGGGAGGGCCGGGTGGTGAACGCCGCCAGCGACCTGCCAAAATCCTTCGTCCTGCGGCAGAAGCGGGACGGAAGCAGCGCGGTATATCTCTCCCAGCTCTCCTCCGCCACCCTGAAAGGCCGGGCGGAGAGCGGATGGATGGAGTAGAATAAAAATCAAGTTGGCAAATGGCGGGAAGCGGGGGAAAGTTCCCTGAAAGGGGAATTTTCCCGTGCTTCCCGGCAAGAGAATAGTAGGAGGTTACTATGAGCGACGAACTGACAAAGGAAGAACTGCAGAAGGAACAGGACTGGGAGGACAGCGTCACCCAGACCGAGCATGAGTACGGCGGCTCGGAGATCCAGGTGCTGGAGGGACTGGAGGCCGTGCGGAAGCGGCCCGGCATGTACATTGGCTCCACCTCGGCCTCGGGCCTCCACCACCTGGTCTATGAGATCGTGGACAACGCCATTGACGAGGCCCTGGCGGGCTACTGTAAGCACATCACCGTGGATATTCTGCCTGGAAATGTCATCAAGGTCACCGACGACGGCCGTGGCGTCCCCGTGGACATCCAGCCCCAGACCGGCCGGCCCGCCCTGGAGGTGGTGTACACCGTTCTCCACGCCGGCGGCAAGTTCGGCGGGGGCGGATATAAGGTCTCCGGCGGCCTCCACGGCGTGGGCGGCAGCGTGGTCAACGCCCTGTCCGAATGGATGGAGGTCCGGGTACACAAGAACGGCAATATCTACGAGGTGAAGTTTGCCCGGGGGGCTATGACCCAGGAGATGACCATCATCGGCTCCACCGACAAAACGGGTACCGAGGTGGTCTTCAAGCCCGACCCGGAGATGTTCACCGACACCACCGAGTACGACTACGACGTGCTCCACACCCGGATGCGGGAAGAGGCCTTCCTCAACGCCGGGCTCCATATCACCATCTCCGACCAGCGTGGGGAGGAGCCGGTGAGCGAGGCCATGTGCTTTGAGGGCGGTATCCGGGAGTTTGTCACCTTCCTCAACCGGAACAAGACCGCCCTCCATGAGGGGGTCATCTATGTCTCCGGCCAGAAGGACGACGCCATGGCGGAGCTGGCCTTCCAGTATAACGACAGCTATAACGAGACCATCCTCTCCTTCGCCAACAACGTCCACACCCCCGAGGGCGGTATGCACGAGGACGGCTTCAAGCGGGCCCTCACCACCGTGCTCAATAACTACGGCAAAAAGTATAAGATCCTGAAGGACGAGGACAAGGTCTCCGGCGAGGACTGCCGGGAGGGGTTGTGCTGCGTCATCTCGGTCAAGCTCACCGAGGCCCAGTTCGAGGGCCAGACCAAGGCCAAGCTGGGCAACAGCGAGATCCGCACCCTGGTCAACGCCATCGTCACGGAAAAACTCACCGAGTTTTTGGAGGAGAACCCCGCCATCGGCCGGGCCATCCTGGACAAGGCCCTCACCGCCAACCGGGCCAGGGAGGCGGCCCGGAAGGCCCGGGAGTCGGTGCGCCGCAAGACCGCCCTGGGGGGCGCCGCCATGCCCGACAAGCTCCGGGACTGCAACATCAACGACCCCACGGTGACCGAGATCTACATCGTGGAGGGCGACTCCGCCGGCGGCTCGGCCACCCAGGGCCGGGACTCCCAGTTCCAAGCCATCCTTCCCCTGTGGGGTAAGATGCTCAACGTGGAGAAGGCCCGGGCGGACAAGGTCTACGGCAACGACAAGCTCCAGCCCGTCATCACCGCCCTGGGGGCGGGGATCGGGGAGGAGTTTGACATCAACAAGCTCCGTTACCACAAGATCATCATCATGGCGGACGCCGACGTGGACGGCGCCCACATCCGCACCCTGCTTTTGACCTTCTTCTTCCGGTTCATGCGGCCTCTGGTGGAGGAGGGCTATGTCTACTCCGCCGTGCCCCCCCTCTTTAAGCTCAGCCGGGGCAAGACGGTGCGCCTTGCCTTCTCCGAGGAGGAGCGGGACGCCATCTCCGCCGAGCTCCGGGGGGACAACCCCAACGCCAAGGTGGACATCTCCCGGTTCAAGGGCCTGGGCGAGATGGATCCCCACGAGCTTTGGGAGACCACCATGGATCCCGAGAAGCGGACTCTCCGGCGGATCACCCTGGACGACGCGGTGGCCGCCGACGAGACCTTCACCGTCCTCATGGGCGAGAAGGTGGAGCCGAGAAAAGAATTCATCGAGCGTAACGCCAAGTACGCCGTCAATCTGGACTACTAAGGAGGCGAATGACCAATGGCAAGCAAGCAGAGAAACCATGTGGACCCGGAGGAATTTCGCTATCCGGATCAGATCATTCAGGAGTCCCCTCTGGTTCCTGAGATGGAGCAGAGCTACATCGAGTACGCCATGAGCGTCATCAAGGGCCGGGCCCTCCCCGACGTGCGGGACGGCCTGAAGCCCGTCCACCGGCGTATTCTGTACGCCATGTACGAGGACAACCTGACCCACGACAAGCCCTTCAAGAAGTCCGCCACCTGCGTGGGCGACGTGCTGGGCCGGTACCATCCCCACGGGGACCAGTCGGTCTACGACGCCCTGGTCCGTCTGGCCCAGGACTTCTCCATGCGTTATATGCTGGTGGAGGGCCACGGCAACTTCGGCTCGGTGGACGGCGATCCCCCGGCGGCCTACCGGTACACCGAGGCCCGGCTCAGCAAAATTTCCGAGGAAATTCTCCGGGATCTGGAGAAGGAGACGGTGGACTGGGACCCCAACTTTGACGAGACCCGGAAGGAGCCGAGGGTCCTCCCCTGCCGGTTCCCTAACCTGCTGGTGAACGGCTCCTCGGGCATCGCCGTAGGTATGGCCACCAACATCCCCCCCCACAACCTGCGGGAGGTCATTGGGGCCTGTATCAAGGTGCTGGACGACCCGGAGGTCACCCTTCCCGACCTGATGGAGTGCGTCAAGGGCCCCGACTTCCCCACCAGCGGCATCATCATGGGCCGCAGCGG
>JAAWNQ010000014.1 GCA_022799035.1 Oscillospiraceae bacterium | reverse complement strand
CCGGAGACCTTTTAACAAGCTACACTTGCCAAAAGGACTTCCGTCCTCGTCTGGTCTTTTTCGTTTCTTCACGTTGTTTAATTTACAAGGTGCACACTGTATCGCTCGGTGCGTCGCCGTCCGTAGCGAACTTTGATAGGATACCACCCCATCGCCGCTTTGTCAAGCCCTTTTTTCACTTTTTTCAAAAATTTTTCCAACAGGGCCATCTAAGCATCTTAAACCTCTTCTTGCAGAGTGGTTTTCCCCGCTCCAGCCCAATTGCATCCGATCCCCCTGATCCACACCCACCTTACTATCTATCTGTAAAACCCTCTGAATATAGTTCAACCCCCCGGCCTTCCATCGAGACCGGGGGGTCACTTCTGGTTGGGCTCTACCAATGTTGTTTACCTCACTTCCTACAGGGTGTTCGCTTCGCCGAGATGTGGTCCGGGTCATTGTCCTTGCTTCGCAGTTGCCGAAAACTTTGTGGAGCCTCTTTCGTGCTCTTTCCTCACATCGTGTGAGACTGTTTGGAACTTGCTCTTGCGTGGAATGACTGGTCCTGCTTCTCGCTTAGCCGGGATCGGTCTTCGGTCCCTTTCCAGAAAGGGTTTTCTGTCTGGACTTCTTAGCCCATTGGACTCACCTCTTTCTGTCTATACTATACAACAGGCTCCCGGTTTTGTCAAGAGTTTTTATTATATTTTTCTAAAAATATTTTCCACAGAAAGAACAGGGGGCCCGACACCCTGTCAGGCCCCCTGAAACCCTTGTATTTCCAACCCTTCAGGCCAATCCCAACAGCAGCAGGATCAACCCGTAGATCACGCTGGCGCTGATACCGAAGACCAGCACAGGACCGGCGATCACAAACATTTTTGCCGCCACGCCCATGACAAGCCCCTCGCTCTTGAACTCCAGGGCCGGAGATACCACCGCGTTGGCAAAGCCGGTGATGGGCACCAGGGTCCCCGCCCCCGCCCGTTTGGCGATCTTGTCAAAGATCCCCAGGCCGGTAAGCACCGCCGACAGCAGGATCAGCGTGACCGACACCGCCGCCGCCGCGTCGTCCTTCTCCATTCCCCAGTTCATATAGAAGTTCAGCAGCCCCTGCCCTATGGTGCAGATCAGCCCTCCCACGCAAAAGGCCCACAGGCAGTCCTTCCCGATGGGCGAGGGCTGGGACTTGCTGTTCACATATTTGCCGTAATCCGTATTTGTCATATCCATGATTCACGCCTCCCTTTTGCTTCTATCTTTCCATAGATGGCAAAAAGTATGCGTTCAGATCCTTCCCCCTCCTTTCCAAAATCTTGTTGATACCGGGGCCGAATTCCGCTATACTTGTTTCCACAGATCCCCACCGGCAAAATTCCCTCTGCCGGCCAGGGGCGGCTCTTTCTATATGGGAGGAAAGAACATGCTGATCGATATCACTTTGAAGATCACCCCCGCCCTGGCCCGGGACGCCCAGGGCAATGAGCAAAAAGCCTTTGTGGGCCATCTGGGGACCCATTTTGACGTGATGGACCGGGAGTTCCCCCTGGACTACTTCAAGCGCCGGGGCATCCTGTTCAATGTCTCCGGGATCCAGGACCGGGACATCGGTGTGACGGATATCCCCCTGGAACAGGTAAAAGAGGATATGTTCGTCCTCTTTTACTCCGGTTATATCGAAAAGGTCCCTTACGGAAGCAAGGAATACTTTTCCCACCATCCTCAGCTGTCCGATGAACTGATCGAAAAGCTGCTGGAAAAAAAGATCAGTCTCATCGGCATTGATTTCGCCGGAGTCCGCCGCGGAAAAGAGCACACTCCAAAGGATCAGCACTGCGCCGACCAGGGCGTTTTTATCATCGAAAATCTCTGCGGTCTGGAGCGGCTGCTCCCCCACAGCTCCTTCACCCTATACACCCTCCCCATGAACTACGCCGGCATGACCGGCCTCCCCTGCCGCGTGGTGGCTGAGAGTCTATGACCCGCCTCCCGGCAGCCTTCTTGGACGACCTACCGTAAGCGGAAACCGCACAGACAAAAAGGCCGGGGCCTACAGATACGCCCCGGCCTTTTATCCTTTTTTACATCAGCTTCACAGTGTAGTAGACCGCCATGATCAGCAGCCAGGCCACCGCTACCCCATAGAGGATCATCTGGGAGATCCCGATGGCCGCCAGGATCAGGGTCACCAGGGCCGCCACCGCGCCGGCGTACAGGACCCCGTAGTTGGCGTCCTTGGAAAACAGGTTCCATGTCCTGCCTCCCAGCTCCACCTTCCCCTGCTCCTCCTGGGCCTTCCGGCACAGCCAGGCGGAGGCCAATACCAGCACCGCCGCCCCCACCACGTACACATAGCCCAGGATCTGATAGCTTCCACCCCCGGTCCTGGAGCAGAACCAAATCCCCAGCAAGGCCAGGGTGGCCTGACAGGCGATAAGGAAGAACTCGTGCTGATAGAGGTAGTAGATCAGGGCCAGCACCACCACGGCGGGCACAGCGTAACTCATAAGCTGCAGTCCCGTCCCGGACACAAACCAGGCGGCAAAACAGCTCAGGGATACCCCCGCCATGAACAGGCACAGGGTCCCGGGAAGGTTGGTCCCCTTCCCGCTCCGCCGGGCGTTGTTCCACCAGTAGGCCCCGCCGGCGGCACAGGCCAGAGCCGCCACCGCCAGGATCTTCACCGCGGTGCCAAGCGCCACCCGGAAGTCGATCTGATCCACCGTATAGTAGGTCCACCAACGGCTCAGCAACAGCAGAAGAAACTCCAGCACCGCTCCTCCCGTCACCCAGCACAGGATACGGTTAAGGGCGGCCTCCTCTGCTTTGGCCTTCTCCGCCCTTTTTTTCTTTGTGTTGTTGTCCATTTGCACATCTCCTGCGAAAGCCCGTCTCTTTGGGACGGGCAATATAGTCTCCGCTTATCTTACCAGATTCTCCCGGGATTTGCAACAGAAAAAAAGAAAGTATCCTATTTTTCCTCCCCCCGGGAGATTTTTATACCAACGGAAAGTTGTCAATAATTTGTAAGACTTTTGTTGTTGTTTTTTGAGCCCGCTCCAGTATAATGAAATCACATACTAAAGAAAAGGAAGCGAATCCGCCATGAAACATGCCGTAAAACGGGGACTTGCCCTCTCCCTCGTTCTTGCCTCTCTCCTCTCCCTCTCCGCCTGCGGCGGCAAAAAGGACCCCAAGGACAACCCCGCCGCCCAGGGAAGCTCCGCTCCCACCCAGTCGGCGGAGCCCTCCCAGGAACCCACCCCCACCCCCGAGCCGACCCCCACCATGCCCGCCGTCCCTCTGGTGGACTGGGGCCCCGACCAGGTGGTGGAGCACATCTTCTTCCACCCTGTCATCGCCTATCCCCAGTGGGGCTTCCACGACTGCCCCTCCTCCCAGTCCCAGAAGGAGGGCCTGGACGACTGGATGGTCACCGTGGACGAGTATAACAAGATCCTCCAGAATGTCTACGACAAGGGCTATGTCATCGTCAGCATGACCGACGTGTGGAGCGAGGTGGAGACCGCCTCCGGCCCCCGGATGCAGCGCAACACCATAAAGGTCCCCGAGGGCAAAAAGCCTCTCATTATCTCTTATGATGACACCAACTATTACCCCTATATGCTGGAGGAGGGCTTCACCTCCAAGCTGGTCATCGGGGAGGACGGGGAGCTCTGGGCCGAGTGCACCGACCCCTATACCCAGGAGACCTTCCTCACCCAGGACCTGGACGCCATCACCATCCTGGACAAATTCATCCGGGAGCACCCCGACTTCTCCCCCTTCGGGGTGAAGGGCTGCCTCTCCCTCACCGGCTACGAGGGCATCCTGGGCTACCGCACCCAGAATGACATCGACATCGGCCCCGACGATCCCCGCCGCCCCGCCTTCGACGCCAACCGGAAGGCGGAGTAGGAGGCGGTCAAGCCCATCATCCAGCGGCTGAAGGACACCGGCTGGTACTTTGGCTCCCACACCTGGGGCCATATCAACCTCTCCACCCGCTCCATGGCCCAGATCCAGCGGGACACCCTCCGCTGGGCCGAGGAGGTGGGCAGTCTGGTGGGTCCCACCAACATCCTGTTCTATCCCCACGGCGCCCGCCCCGACGGGGACCACGACCAGGGGGAGAACTACGGCGAGCAGTTCAAATGGCTCCAGAGCCAGGGCTTCCGCATCTTCGCCAGCGTGGGCATCAGCTCCTATTCTCAGGTAAAGCAGACCATCTCCGCCGTCATCTGCGACCGGCTCCATCCCGACGGCAAGACCCTGCGCTGGTCCCGCTCCCGCTATCTCCAGTTCTATGACGCCAAGGATATCATCGACCTGGACGTACGTCCCAACCTGGGCTACGACTTCAGCAAATAAGTTTAAGGAGGGATCCCCATGACCGACCGGGCCCTGGCCGATCTGGCCTATGACATGCTCTCCCGCTCCTACGTCCCCTACTCCAAGTTCCCCGTGGGCGCCGCTCTTCTCTGTGCCGACGGCACGGTATTCACCGGCTGCAACGTGGAGAACGCCGCCTACGGCTCCACCATCTGCGCCGAGCGCACCGCCCTGGTGAAAGCGGTGAGCGAGGGCCACCGGGATGACTTCGTCAAGCTGGCTATCGTGGGCAACTGCTCCGATTTCTGCGCCCCCTGCGGGGCCTGCCGCCAGATGCTCTATGAATTCGCCCCCAACCTGGAGCTCCTTCTGGGCCGGGAGGACCGGGAGTTCATAAAGACCTCTCTGTCCGACCTGTTCCCCATGGGCTTTGGCCCCAAATCCCTGAATTGAGCGAAAGGCCCCCGGTTCCCGGGGGCCTTTTCTTTATCCAAAGCACCCACCCTTGACCTTGTCCCTTGTCCCTTGTCCCTGGCCCTTTGTTTTTGACCCTGACCTTCTCACTTCTCATTCGTGGGGCGCGACGACCCGGCGCGCCACCTGGGCATGGTACTTTTCTGACAAAACAGCACATCCGTAGGGACAATTCAGGAATCGCCCGGATGCCGGCTCTATTGGTAAGGGATCCTCCTCGGGTGGTTTTTCTTCTCCTTTCACTGGGTGAAGCTGGGGGACTATTCTTTGAGCGGCAAAGAATAGCCCCCCAGACCCCCCAAGAAACCGCCAGGGAGAGAGAGTTTCGACTCTCTCTCCCCCTGGACCCCCTCTCTCAACGACCAAGGGAGGGGGCCTGCGGGCCCCCTCCCATTGGATCCCTCCCATGGCTGTCCTAACAAAAAAGTTTACCCCCACGGCTTACTTCGTAACGCCGTGGGGGTTCAGTTTATTATTCGTTTCATGTCCCGCCTTCTCTCCCCCAAAGTCCCAAAGACAAAGGTCAAGGGCTGGCACCGCCCCCACAAGGAATGGCTTCGCTTCCTTCCGTAGGGGTGCCCCTTGTTGCCGCCCACCCAGGTATAATAAAACGGCACGGTCTCGTAGGGGCGGGTTCCAAACCCGCCCGCCTGAGAGGAACCAGGCCTAAGCTGGGTAGGATAGAGGCGGCGTACTTTCAGCAATGTCTCTTTCAGTGTCCCTCAGACGTACGCACGGGTGCGGGGCAAGCGGGATTTGTTGCGTAAAGACGTTAGAGCCGAGCGTTAGAACGCTTGGTCTTGACCTTAGGGCTTTCTTGGGGGGCGTGGGGGGCTATTCTTTGGCCCAACAAAGAATAGTCCCCCACACTGCCCAGTGATAAGTTTGATGACAACCACCAAACAAACGGCACCACCTATTTCTTCCTCGGATAAGGCTTCTCCTCATCGGTAAGCTCAGCCAGATAATCCATACTGGTATCCAAAGCCAAAGCAATCTTCCGGCATTGCTCAAAGCTGTAATACCGCTTCCCGCTCTCGATTTTGGAATAATCGCTCTGGTCGATCCCGGTCAGCATCTGCATTTTCATCTGCGTATACTGCCGTTTCTTCCTCAGGTCTTTTAATCTGGACATAACATCACCCACGCATATTATGGCAAATTGACCTATTGAAATTAGGGTGATATTGACCTATAATGGGGTTGAGGTGATTTCATGCAATTCTTCCACGAGGAATACCGCGACACCCTATCCAAATTACAGGCCCAAGGCCGCGTCCCCACACTGACCCCGAAGGAGGACCGGTGGCTGGAGGAGCAGGTCCAGATTTGGTACGAGGCCCGGCTCAAGGTCTATCAGCAAAAGCTGAAACGGGTCCTTAACGATCATCGCCTTTCCAATCTGGAGTGGGCCCAGAAATTTGGGATATACCTGAATGCCATGGATCGGCGGGATCCCAGGGCCGCCTCTCTCCCCCTCAAGCGCTTTTGGCGCCGGAAGGCCCTGGAGCAAAAACGCTGGGACGACCACCGCCGGAAAAAATTCCGCCGCTCCCCCTCTTGACATTCCTCCCCCCTTCTGCTATTTTATTATACATACCAACGGTATGTATGTGAGCAGGAGAGGAGGCGACCCCATGTCCCGCAACAAATATCCCGAGCAGACCCGGAAAAAGATCCTGGAGGTCTCCTTCCGCCTCTTCTCCGAAAAGGGCTATGACCACACCACCCTCCAGGATATCGTGACCGCCCTGGGCATGAGCAAGGGGGCGGTGTACCACCATTTCAAGAGCAAGGAGGATATCCTGGACCACCTTTACGACCAGTACTATGTGGACTCCCACATGTTCGACGTCATGGAGGATTCCTCCCTCTCCGGCCTGGAAAAGCTCCGGGAGCTCCTCCGCCGCCAGCTGGCCGACCCGGGAAAGCTGGATATTGACAACATCTCCGTCTCCTTCCAGAATAACCCCCAGCTCATCCACCTCATGCTCACCACCTCCATCCGGGACGCCGCCCCCATCATCCAGCGGCTTCTGGAGGAGGGGATCGCCGACGGCTCCATCACCACCGCCTACCCCAGGGAGCTGGCCGAGAGCTGTCTCCTCCTGCTGAACCTGTGGGCCGGCGTCTTCTCCCATACCCGGGAGGAGTTCCTGTCCAAATTCCGTTTTCTCAAGGCCATGACCGACACCCTGGGCGTCCCCGTCTTCGACCAGGCCCTCATGGACACCCTGGACGCCTACTACACCCGCCTCGCCCCCAAGCTCTCCAGCCAATAAAATTGTAATTTTTCACTTTTAACTTTTCATTTTTAACTTTCCCGCCCCACCCCTGGGGCGGATCCTTTTCCCTATATACATACCAACTGCCGGTATCTATAAAAACCAAGAATCGAGGTCAACCTATGAAAGCAAAGCTCTTCTCCCGGGATTTCTCCCTCATGCTCCTGGGCCAGATCGTCTCCCTCCTGGGCAACGCCATGGTCCGCTTCGCCCTCTCCCTCTATGTTTTGGACCTGACAGGCTCCGCCGCCGTCTTCGGCGGGGTGCTGGCGGCCTCCATGGTCCCCACCGTTCTCCTCTCCCCCATGGGAGGCGTGTTGGCCGACCGACTTCCCCGGCAGAGGATCATGTACGCTCTGGACTTTCTCACCGCCCTGGCGGTCTGGAACTTCGCCCTCTTTGGGCAGAACGGCTCCACCCTTCCTCCCGCCCTTCTTCTATTGACCCTGTCCGCCATCCAGGCCTGCTACCAGCCCTCCGTCCTCTCCTCCCTGCCCCTGCTGGTCCCCCAGGAGGAATTGACCCGGGCCAACGCCCTGGCCACCCAGGTGGCCGCCCTGTCCTCCCTCCTTGGCCCCGTCCTGGGGGGCGCGGTTTACGGCTTCTGGGGAATAGGTCCCCTCTGTCTGGTCAGCTCCTTCTGCTTTCTGTGTTCGGCGGTGATGGAATGCTTCCTCCGGATCCCCTTCACCCCCGCCTCCGCCAAGGGCGGAGCGTCCGCCCCCTGGAACGACCTGAAGGAGGCCGGCTCCTTCCTCTCCCGCTCGGGTCTCCTCCCCCTTCTGGGGGTGGTGGCGGGGATGAACCTGTTCCTCTCCTCCCTCTATATTGTGGGGCTTCCCTACTTCGTCAAGGTCACCCTGGGCCTGTCCAGCCAGCTCTACTCCCTGGTGGAGGCCGCCATGGGCCTGGGGACCATCCTGGGGGCCGTCCTGGTGGGGATATTGGGAAGCCGCCTCACCTTCCCCCGGTCCTGGCGGTATCTTCTCCTGGCCTCTCTCTCCCCGGCGGCCATGGTCCCGGCGGTGGCTGTCCTCTCCGTCCCCCTGGGCTCCTGGCTGGTCCTGCTCCTCTCCGCCCTGCTGGGCATGACCTGCGCCGGGATCTTCTCCATTCTGGCCCAGACCTATTTCCAGACCGTCACCCCCGCCCCTCTGCTGGGAAAGGTGGGCTCCTTCGTCACGGCGGCGGCCACCTGCGCCATGCCCTTGGGTCAGGGGCTCCAGGGTCTTCTTCTGGACCGGTTTCCTCCCTACCTGCCCCCTCTCCTGACTCTGGTCGCCTGCCTGGGCCTCACCTGGCAGGCCCGCCGGATCCTGGAGAAGAAAAATTGTATCACGTGATACAATGTAAGAGGCCATTTTTGAAAATTTTATCCTCTTTTCGTATAAAAACCGGAAACAAAGGTTACACTGTTCCAGAAGTCCATTTTGAGGAGGTTTCTGAGGACTATGATCATGGATAAGATCGCCCTGACTCTGGCCATTGTAGGCGGACTCAACTGGGGCAGCATCGGGATCTTCGGCTTCGATGTGGTGGCCTTTCTTTTCGGCGGAGCCGACAGCGCCCTGAGCCGGGTCGTATACACCCTGGTGGGCCTTGGCGCCATCTGGTGTATCTCCCTGCTGTTCCGGGAGAGCGACCCGGTGGAGGATCGCACCTGAAAGAGGCCGCCGTCCATCTCTTGATGGACGGCGGTCTTCTCTATGCCCCCCTCTTGACACTCTTTTTCCAACGTGATAATATACTAGCACAAAGCCACCATGCGCCATGAACGGAAAAGTAACGCCCCGCAGTCCCCGACAGAAAGAGTCCGCCAACGGCTGAGAGCGGACTCAGGGAAGGGCCGGGCGTGAATTGCGTCCGGGAGCGCGGAGGGTAATGCCTTCCGGTTCGGCCCCGTTAGCGGCCTTTGAGTGAAAACGAGAGTGGAACCGCGTAACTACGCCTCTCATGCCTACGGGCATGGGAGGCGTTTTTTATCTTGTGGGGGTGAGACGGTGAAAAAGAGGGCGGTATTCCTTCTATCAGGATTCTCCCTTCTGCTGTTAGTGGGCCTTGCTCTCCTCCTGTTCCTTCAGGGCAGCATCCGGGAGTCGGCCCACGATTGGGAGGGAGAGCGGACCCCCAGAGGGGATCACATTCTGGAGAGCTTTCGGCGGGATACGGCGGAGACGGCCATGGCCTCCTTCCGGGTGCTGGCGGAGGACGGAACGGTGGTCTACACCTGCCCGGACTCCTGGCGGACCATGGACCTGAAGGACATCGGCTGGTCCGGGGAGGGGTATGACATCCAGGTGGTCTCCGGGGATGTGGGCACTGTGACCTACTTCCACACCGGGGAAGTCTGGCGGGCCGAGGCTGAGGGGCGGCTGGCCCTCCGGGCAGAGGAGGGGGAGATCCTTTCCCCCGACCTTCTGCTGGCCCCTATCCCCTTGGAGGAGGCTGTGTTGGGCAACCTTGTGGGCTATGCCCGTATCCGTGCCGACGGCTGGGTGTTCGAGTGGCTGGAATCCGACTATTATAATAATACCCCGGAGATGAGTTATCAGGAGGAGAAGGTCCTCATCTCCCGGGAGGGCGGACAGGACTGCCAAGTCTTTGAGATGTGGGATTATAGCTGGCCGGATGTGGATCCAGAGGAGAAACTCCTCTATGATGAGGACGTGGACTTCGACGGTCTGCCCGATCTGCTGGCCTGTACGGGACACCACGGGAATCAAGGCTTCCTGACCTATGATTGCTATCTGCAAAGGGATAGCAGCTTTGAGGAGTGCCCCAGCTACGCGGATATCTGGTTCCCCACCATTGATTCGGATAATAAGCGTATTTTGAGCTTTCATCGGAACTCGGCGGCCTCCCACACCTGGGGAATATACGAATTCCGGGACGGAGAGTTTGTCCCCACCCACTTTCTGACCGAGGAACCCGCCCCCGACTGGCAGCCCACCAAAGAGAATGATGGGGATGTGGTCTGGCAGTGGACTGTAGAAGGTAAGATTGTGGGCCGCAGCGACACGCTTACAGAGGAAGAGATCGACCAGCTTTTCGCCTATTTTGGATACGACTGAATCAAGAGATTGGAGGAAAATACCATGCAGCTTTACAATTCCCTGTCCCACAAGAAGGAGGAGTTTAAGACCCACGAGCCGGGAAAGGTGTCCATGTATACCTGCGGCCCCACCGTCTACCACTTCGCCCACATCGGAAACCTGCGCTCCTACATTATGGAGGACGTGCTGGAGAAGGCCCTGCGGTGGGAGGGGTATGAGGTAAAACGGGTGATGAACATCACCGACGTGGGACACCTCTCCTCCGACGCGGACACCGGGGAGGACAAGATGGTGAAGGGGGCCCAGCGGGAGCACAAGACGGTGATGGAGATCGCCCAGTTCTACACCGACGCCTTCTTCGCCGATTACGGCAAGCTGAACTGCCGCTACCCCGACGTGGTCCAGCCCGCCACGGGGATGATCCCGGAGTACATTCAGGTCATCACACGGCTGCTGGACACAGGCTACGCCTATCTGGCGGGGGGAAATGTATATTTTGATACCTCCAAACTGGAAAAATATTATGTGTTCAACGACCATGACGCCGAGGATCTGGCTACCGGGGTCCGAGAGGGCGTGGAGGAGGATGTGAACAAGCGGAACAAAAACGATTTCGTCCTCTGGTTCACCAAATCCAAATTTGAGGATCAGGCCCTGAAGTGGGATTCCCCCTGGGGGGTGGGCTACCCGGGGTGGCATATCGAGTGCTCCTGCATCTCTATGAAGTTTTTGGGGGAGTATCTGGATCTCCACTGCGGAGGTATCGACAACGCCTTCCCCCACCACACCAACGAGATCGCCCAGTCGGAGAGCTGCCTGGGCCATCCCTGGTGCTCCCACTGGTTCCATGTCCACCACCTGAACACCGCCGGGGGCAAAATGTCCAAGTCCAAGGGGGAGTTTTTGACTGTCTCCCTCCTGGAGGAGAAGGGGTACGACCCCCTGTGCTACCGGCTGTTCTGCCTCCAGAGCCACTACCGGAAGGCGTTGACCTTCTCCTGGGAGAACCTGGACAACGCCAAGGCCACCTACGAGAAGCTCATCGCCCGGGTGGCCGCCCTGGAGGAGGAGGGTCAGGTGGAGGAACCTGTCCTGACCCAGTACAAGGCCCAGTTCCGGGAGGCTCTGGACAATGACCTGAACACCTCCCTGGCGGTGACCGCCCTCTATGATGTGCTGAAGGCGGAGACCAACGGGGCCACCAAGCGGGCCCTTATCGCCAGCTTTGATGAGGTGCTGGGTCTGGGGCTGCTGGAACACGCCGCCGCCATGAAGGAGAGGGAGGCCGCCCCCGCCGAGAGGGCTGAGGAGATTGAGGCCCTCATCGCCCAGCGGACAGCGGCCAAGGCCGCCAAGAACTGGGCCGAGGCGGACCGGATCCGGGATGAATTGAAGGCCCAAGGGATCGAGCTGATCGACACCAAGGAAGGAACCACTTGGAAACGGGTATAAGAGAAGGGGATGGCTGGATGGCCATCCCCTTCTTTTCGCTTTCAGGAAGTCTTTGTTCCCTCCTGTGAGTTCTCCATCTCAACCAAGGACTCCAGATAACGGACCTGGCCCTTTTTTCTGGCTATCTTATGGATCATAGCCCCGCCCACAAAGCCGGCAACGGTAAAGACCACAAAAATACCGATCTGCAGAGGACTTAGCTTCCCATCCATCATGAACGCAATACCACCCAAAATGGTTATCAGACCAAGGGCTTGACAGATATCTCCCAAAAAGTGGAGAAAGCTGAGCCCTTTCATGGTTTTTCCTTTGGCATCCTTAAACACGGTGATATTTACCTTATACCCAGCCACTTCCAACATCTCCCTTTATAAAATCCGCTACCTCTCCATTTTCCTTTTGTATTACAGTTCGCTCCAATCGAACACATCCCGGTTCTTTACAAAATACTCCGCCCCGGAGTAGAGGGTGGTGACCACGATAACCCAGACGCAGGCGGTGTTCACCCACCCAGGCAGGAAGGGAAGGAACATGAGGATCAGGCAAATCATGGTAGAGGCGGTCTTTACCTTCCCCGACCAGCCCGCGGCGATGACCCGTCCCCCCTCCACGGCGATGAGCCGCATCCCGGACACGGCAAACTCCCGGAAAATAACGATAGCCACCGCCCAGGCGGGCATTTTTCCACACTCCACAAACCAGAGCATGGCAGTCACCACCAGCACCTTATCCGCCAGGGGGTCCATAAATTTTCCAAAGTCGGTGACCAGGTTCCGGCTCCGGGCGATGTGGCCATCCAGCAGGTCGGTAAGACTTGCCAGCACAAAGATGACCAAAGCTACATAGTTGCTCCCCGGAAAGCCCGCGTACAGCACCCCCAGAAACAGAGGGATCATCAGTACCCGGAGAAGGGTCAGTTTATTGGGTGTATTCATATCCTCACTCCTCGATCTCGCCCGTCAGGTCGCCGTCCTCGGCCCCTGTGATGCGGACGTTGACGAACTCTCCCGCCGGGACAAGGCCCGCGGCGGTGAAGAACACCCGGCCGTCCACCTCCACCGAGTCGGCGTAGGTCCGTCCGGCGTAGCTGCCCATCAGGGGATCAAAGCCCTCGCAGAGGACCTCCATCACCGTACCCAGCCGGCTTTCATTGTACCGGTCCAGAACGGCGGACTGGAGCTCCACCAGCCGCTCCACCCGCTGGGCCGCGATCTCCTCCGGGACCTGATCCGGCATCTGGGCCGCCCGGGTCCCCTCCTCCCGGGAGTATTGGAACACCCCCGCCCGCTCAATGCCTGTCTCGGTGACGAAGCGGCACAGGGCCTCAAAATCCTCCTCCGTCTCCCCAGGCAGGCCACAGATCAGGGAGGTGCGGAGAACCAGGCCGGGGATCTTCTCCCGCAGGTTTTTCAGCAGGGCGGCAAGCTCTTTCTCCGTCCCCCAGCGGTTCATGGACTTGAGAAGATGGTCGGCGCAGTGCTGGAGGGGGATATCCAGGTATTTGACGATCTTGGGCTGGGAGGCGATCACCTCTATCAGCTCCTCGTCAAAGTGGTCGGGATACAGGTAGTGGAGCCGGATCCAGTGAAAGGGAAGTTTACATAATTCTTTCAAGAGCTGGGGCAGACGCCGTTCCCCGTACAGATCCTTGCCGTAGGGGCCAATATCCTGGGCGATGAGGATCAGCTCCCTCACCCCGGAATCGGCCAGAGCCTTAGCCTCGGAGAGCACCGAGTCCATGGGGCGGCTGCGGTAGCGGCCCCGGAGGTAGGGAATGATACAGAAGGCGCAGAAATTGTCACAGCCCTCGGCGATCTTCAGAAAGGCGGTGTACTGGGGACCGGTGATAAGCCGCTCCCCCTCCTCGCTGGTGGCGGAGATATCCCCAAACCGTTGGGGGAACTCTCCCTTTGCCACCTCCTCCAAAGCGGAGACGATATCATCGTAGCTGCCGGTACCCATAAGGCCGTCCACCTCGGGAAGGTCGGCCAAAATATCCTCCCGGTAACGCTGGGAGAGGCAGCCGCAGACCAGAAGTTTTTTCAGCTTCCCCGCCTGCTTCAGTTCCCCCAGGGAGATGATATGCTCAATGGCCTCGCTCTTTGCCGCGTCTATGAAGCCGCAGGTGTTGAGGACGGCTACATCAGCCCCCTCAGGCTCCCCGCTCACCTCATGGCCCGCGGCGCGGCAGAGCGCCATCATCTGTTCGGTGTTGATGAGATTCTTAGAGCAGCCAAGGGAGATAAAGGCGATTTTCAAAATGAATGTCTCCTTTTGTTCAGATAGAAGCGGTAAGCCTCCGGCGGATAAAATCCTCCATCAGGGCGTTCACCCGCTGGGGAGCGTCGCAGTTGGAATTGTGGCCCGCTTGGGGGATCCACACCAGGGGCAGCCCCTCCCCCTCCGCCCAGCGGCGGTTGTAGCGTTTGGCGGAGCCCGCCCGGTCCTCCTCCCCGCAGAGGAGGAGACAGGGGCAGTCCACCTCGTAGGGCCGGTCCTTTTCCATGGCCTGGGCCAGGATACGGAAGCCGTGGACCGCCAGGTCCACGTACTCCTCTTTGGTGTAGCCGGCCATCATCCGGACCATGAGGTCCCGGCCGTAGTCGGTGGTGGTCACGGCCAGTCCCGCCTTCCGGAGGGCCTTCCAGGGGTAGGGGCGGTAGATGAGGCCCGTGTGCTTGAGCATACCGAGCTCCGCCGCCGTAATGTATTTCCGCTTCAGGGGGGCGGAGTCAATGGAGATAAACCCGGAGACCGTTCCGGGAAAACGCTCCATAAAGCACTGGGCCACATAGCCCCCCATGGACTGGCCGACGAGGATGGGCCTTTCCAGCCCCTCCTGCCGGAGAATGGCCCGGAGCCATACCGCCTTACTGTCCAGAGAGAACTCCAGCCGGAAGGGCCGGGAAGCTCCGTGGCCGGGGGCGTCCCAGACCAGAAGGGGATATTTCCCCTCAAAGGCCGCGATCTGCTTTTCAAAAAGCCGGTGATCCGCGGTAAGACCGGGGAGAAACACCAGAGGGATCCCCTCCCCGGGGCTTACCCAGTAACGGATGGTCCCAAGGCGGGTCCGGTATTCCCGTTCCTCCATGGCCTATTCCTCCTCAATATTAGCTCCGTAGCGGTTCAGGCCCTCCCGGATCTCGCTCCAGTTGTAGCCCCGGCGGGCCAGAGCGTCGGAGGCCCGTTTCAGCTCCCTCTGGTCGGGGATCTGGCCCCGGAACCGCTTTTGGAGGAAGGCATCAATGCCTTCCTCCGGCTCCTGGGCCTCCCGAAGGGCGGCCTCCCAATACTGGCGGGGGATCCCCCGGCGGAAAAACTCATCCTTCAGCTTTCTGTCCCCGTAGCCCTTGGCGGAATAGTGCCGGGCCACGGTCTTGGCGTATTCAGCGTCGTTCAAATAACCCAGGTCCTCCAGCCAGTCGGCCGCCTCCGCCGCCTGCTCTGGTGTGGCAAGGGGAGGACGCTCCCTGCCGTCCTTCCCCTTGGGTCGTGGGGCCGTGAGCTTATCCACCAGTTCCTTCCGGGACATGGGACGGGCTGAGATATAATCCAGCGCTTTACTGCGCACGCCGCTTCGGGCGGCGGCGGCGGTGAGCTGGTCGTAAAGGTCGTCAGAGATGACCATACCGGTATAGAGAGCGAAGGAGACCACCTCGCTCTCGGTGACCCGGATGCAGGAACCGTCCTCCAGCCAGCACAGCCACCGCTCCGCCACATGCTTGGAAGGCTCTAATTTTACGATCTGCACGGCTTAGTCCGCGTCCTCAAAGTCCTCGGCGGACACATCCACAGCCCTGCTCACAGGCCGGGCGGCAGGAGCGGCCGGAGGGGCCACAGGGGCGGGGGCCGCGGTACGGGGAGCCGGCTTTCCAGGCATCAGCTTAGCGGCATTCTCCCGGATATCAGCCTCCAGCTTTTCGGCGATATCGGGATTGTCCTTCAAATACTGACGGGCGGCGTCCCGGCCCTGGCCGATGCGTACCTCCCCCATGGAGAACCAGGAGCCCGACTTCTGCACCAGGCCCAGCTGGACAGCCATATCCACCAGCTCCCCCTCCTTGGCAATACCCTCTCCAAAGAGGATATCGAACTCCGCCTGGCGGAAGGGGGGGGCCACCTTGTTCTTCACGATCTTGGCCCGGACGTGGTTGCCGATGACGTCGGAGCCGTTTTTCAGGCTCTCCACCCGGCGGATATCGATACGGACCGAGGAATAGAACTTCAATGCCCGGCCGCCGGTGGTGACCTCCGGGTTGCCGTAGACCACCCCCACCTTCTCCCGAAGCTGGTTGATGAAGATGACGATACAGTTGGTCTTGGAGATCACGCCCGCCAGCTTCCGAAGGGCCTGGGACATGAGCCGGGCCAGCAGGCCCACATGGGTATCGCCCATGTCTCCCTCGATCTCGGCCCGGGGAGTCAGGGCGGCCACCGAGTCCACCACCACCACGTCGATGGCGCCGGAGCGGACCAGGGCCTCACAGATCTCCAGGCCCTGCTCGCCGGTGTCGGGCTGGGAGATGAGCATGGAGTCGATATCCACCCCCAGGGCGCTGGCGTAGACGGGATCCAGAGCGTGTTCCGCGTCGATGTAGGCCACCTCGCCCCCCCGCTTCTGGGCCTGGGCCACGATATGGAGGGCCAGGGTGGTCTTACCGGAGGACTCGGGGCCGTAGATCTCCACGATCCGCCCCTTGGGGACGCCGCCGATCCCCAGGGCCATGTCCAGGGCCAGGGAGCCGGTGGGGATGGCCTCCACCACCACATGGGAGTTCTCCCCCAGGCGCATCACCGCCCCCTTGCCGAAATCCTTCTCGATCTGGGCCAGGGCGGTGTCCAGAGCCTTCTTCTTATCACTGGCCTGTCCGGGCTGGGTGACCATAGGTTTCTTCTTCTCTGCCATTTCATTTTCCTCCTATGTATGCGGCGCCGCCGCATAATATATTGTCTCTCAATTTCACAGGATCTTCTCCAGAGGCTTTCCCCGGGCCAGTTCGTCCACCAGCTTATCCAGGCAGCGGATCTTTCGCATCAAAGGCTCCTCAACGGCCTCCACACGGACCCCGCAGACTACGCCGGTCACCTTTTCCCAGTTCCCGTTCAGCCGGGGAGCTTCCGTAAAAAAGGAGCCGTAGCTTATCCCCTTCCGGCAAAGATCCTCCAGCTCCTCCGGACCATAACCGGTGAGCCAGCCGATGACGGCGTCCAACTCCTCCCTGGTCCGGCCCTTCCGCTCCACCTTGTTCAAAAGCAGAGGGTAGACCCGGGAAAATTCCATCTGATATACCTTTTCTTCCCTCATGGCTCCTCCATCTCCGCCACAATACTTGGAACCCTCTTTACATGTCTATTCTATCTCATCCGCAGTCCCATAAATAGGACTTTGTCACTCGTTGATGGCCCCGGAGACCACCCGGAGGATGCCCTGGGTGTCCGGGAAGGTCTGAATATCCTCAAAGCCGTTCTGCCCCAGCAGGATCTCCACATCGGGAGCCTGACCGATCCCCACCTCAAAAAGGAGACGGCCGCCCAACCGGAGGGCCCCCTTCCACTTGGAGCAGACCACCCGGTAGAAGTCCAGGCCGTCCTCCCCCCCGTCCAGGGCCAGATGAGGCTCGTAATCCTTCACCGAGGAATCCAGCTCCAGGATATCCAGGGAGGGAATATAGGGGGGATTGCAGGCGATCACATCAAAGTCCCACAGGGCGGGCAGAGGGGGCAGCTTGGCGTCGGCGAAGGCGCAGATCACCCGGTCATTGAGGCCGCAGCGGCGAATATTTTGCCGGCAGACCCGGAGGGCTCCCTCGGACACATCGGCCAGGACCGCCCGGCACTCGGGCACGTTGGCGGCCACCGCCAGACCCACGCAGCCGCTTCCGGCACACAAGTCCAGCACCCGGCAGCCCTCTCCCGCTCCCCGGACGGCCAGGATGGCCTGCTCGGCCAGGACCTCGGTATCCATCCGGGGGATCAGCACCTCCCTGGTCACATCTAAG
Source organism: Oscillospiraceae bacterium (assembly GCA_022799035.1). Classification (GTDB taxonomy): domain Bacteria; phylum Bacillota; class Clostridia; order Oscillospirales; family Oscillospiraceae; genus Vermiculatibacterium. The sequence goes on along the minus strand of JAAWNQ010000014.1, from coordinate 33,191 downwards.
GTGAGACCATAGAACTCCCACTCCCCGATGATATAGGCCACCGGTTCCCCTGCCAGCCGGCGGCAGGTCAGGTCCAGCACGGTTTTCTCCACCTGGTCGGAGGCATATAAGCTCAGATCCCGGTACAGCTCCTCCTTGCTCTTCCCGGAGGCATAGCAGACCATCTCCCGCGCTTCCAGCTGGGCGGAGGAGATCCCCGCCGCTTTCAGCTTCCGCCGGGCGTCCAGATAGAGGTTATTGTAGGTGGTCGCCATGGAATCACCCCGCTAATAAGTTAAAAGTTAAAAATGAAAAGTGAAAAAGGCAAGGGCCATGGGCTCTTTTCCTGGGATGTTCTCCAAAGAGCAGGGGGCGATCTCACCGTTTTTCTATCCGGTTTTTCCCATAGCTTTTTCACTTTTAACTTTTCATTTTTCCCTTATTTTCTTACCATTTGTCCGCTCCCTCTTGCTCGGGGAGGACCTCGGTCAGAGCTTTGATCCCCACCTCGATCATGCTGTCGTCGGGCTCGAAGGTGGTCCAGCGCTGGATGGCCATGCCGGGGGTGCGGACCAGGCGGCAGAAGCTGTTGTCGTGACCTCCCACAAAGCGGTTGAACTCGTATGTGATGCTGACGATCAAAGGCAGCATGAGAAGGTGGGCCCCCATACGGAGAAAGGTGTTCTCCACCCTCACAATGGAAAAGACCACGCTGGACAGCAGAATGGAGACCACAATGACCACAAAGAGGAAGCTGGTACCGCAGCGAGGGTGGTGCTTGGGCTGCTTCCGCACATTCTCCACCGTCAGGGGAAGCCCCGCCTCATAGCAGAAGATGGTCTTGTGCTCCGCCCCATGGTATTGGAAGGTCCGGCGGATGTCCTTCATTTTGGAACAGAGGATCAGATAGAGAAGGAATATCACTACCTTCAAAAATCCCTCCACCAGATTCCGGCCCCATACTGGACAGCCTGGGAAAAAGTGGACCACCAAGCCCCCCAAGGCGGTGGGCAGAAGGATAAAAAGTCCCACCGAGAAGGCCATGCCCACCATCACCGCCAGCGTGATGACCAGACTGGTCAGCTTGTCGCTGCCCAGCTTTTTGTCCAGCCACTGCTCCAGCTTGGAGGGCTCCTCCTCACCCTGTTCCTCCTCGGGGTAGAATTCCGCCGAGTACATGAGGGCCGTGACCCCGTTATACATGGAGGAACCGAAATTCACCACTCCCCGGATCAGGGGCAGCCCCACAAAGGGATATCTATCCTTCAGCGCCTTCCGCGGCTCTGTCTTGATCTCCAGTTCCCCGTCAGGCTTTCGAACTACGACAGACTTCTTGTCAGGACCCATCATCAGGATCCCCTCGATCAGAGCCTGTCCGCCGATCATGGTCTTAAAGCTCCCGGCAGCCAGGAGCAGCAATTGTCTCAGCATGATATATCTCCTCACAAAATCTCTACCCTGTATTGTAGCAAACCCGCGCCCCTTTTGCAAGGGGTGCGGGCAAAAAGTAGAACTTATGTTCCAGCCATAGGCATACCCACAGGAAGGCGGATGGTGACCAGACATCCGCCGCCCTCCGCATTGCCGATGGTCAGCTCCCCCCCGTGGCGGCCCACGATCTCATCACAGACCGCCAGTCCGATGCCGGAGCCCCGGGCCTTGGAGGAACCCTTATAGAACTTGGTCTTCAGGTGGGGCAGCTCGTCCACCGGGACTCCGGGGCCGTAGTCCCGGATGGTGATGAGCGCCCACTCCTCCTCCCGGCGGATGGCGCAGTCGATACGCCCGCCGCTGCCGCCGTGCTTGGCGGCGTTGTCCATCAGGTTGCAGAACACCTGCCGCAGCCGCTCCGGGTCCGCGTCCACGGGGGGAAACTCCTCCTCGTCATCCTCATAGGTCAGCTCAATGCCATCCTTGCGGAAGAACTCCCGGTAAGTGTATACCGCATCCTCGAACTCCGCCTTCAGGTCCACCGGCTCCACCGACAGGGTGAACCGGCCGTCCTCGATTCGGGAAAACTCCAGCAGCTCCTCCACCATGTTGGTCAGCCGCTTGGCCTCAGAGACGATAATACCCATGCCCTTGCGCACGTCCTCCGCGTCCCGGACCTCCCCCCGTTGGATGGTCTCGGCCCAGCCGTTGATGGCGGTAAGGGGGGTCCGAAGCTCGTGGGAGACCGAGGAGATAAACTCGCTTTTCAGCTTCTCCGCCTGGTCGATCTGGGCGGACATATCGTTGATGGCATCGGTCAGGTCGCCGATCTCGTCATCGTGCTGCTTCTCGATCTGAACCCCATAACTGCCCCCGGCGATCCGCTTGGTGATCTCGGTGATCCCCGCCACCGGCTCCACAATAGATTTGACGAAATAGAGGTTGGAAAAATAGACCAGCAGCAGGATCACCAGCCCCACCGCGGCGGTGATGGAGACGATGAAGATCATCTGCCGGTCCACCAAGCGCAGGGACGTAACATACCGCACAGCGGCCACCGCGCGGCCGTTGACCAGCACAGGAGCGGTCACCGCCATGATATGCTCCCCGGTGGAGGGATCCTTTCCCGTCCAGGGGGTGGTCTGGGGATTCTCCTCATCCAGAGCCCCGGCGATATCCGGGGTCCCGGGCAGACTGTAGGCCGCCAGACCAAAGGTGGAAAACCGGATGGTCCCGTTGGCCCCCAGGAATTGCATCTCCACCTTGTCCTTGCCCTCATAATTGTTATTTACATATGTAACCACATGCTGGTAATACTCGCTCTGGGTAGAGTAGTCCCCAAAAAATTCCACCACATACTCCGCCCGGGTCTGAAGCCCATTGGAGAGGGTAGCGTAGTAGTAGCTTCCCAGAGATACGGAGAAGGCGGCGATGGCGAACAAAATGACAAACAGCACCACGCCGATGGAGTTGGTCATCCACCGACGCCGGATCCCCTTCACCTTTGGCATTTTGTTCCCCTCCTTCCCTTACGGGCCCCACTGTGGGCTCCACTTTAGCGGCCGCTCTGCTCCTTCACACCATCAGAAGCCCCACTTATACCCAAATCCCCACACGGTGGTGATGTAGCTGGGGTTGGTGGCGTCGTCCTCAATCTTGATCCGCAGACGGCGAATGTTCACGTCCACGATCTTTACCTCGCCAAAATAATCCTTCCCCCACACCGCGTCCAGGATCTCCTCCCGACTCAGGGCTTTGCCGATGTTGTCCATGAACAGCTTCACAATGGAATACTCCACCTGGGTCAGCTTGACCCGCTGACCGTTCTTCTCCAGGGTCCGGTTCCGGGTGTTGAGAAGGAAGGGGGGGCAGCTTATCTCCCCGGTATCCACTGTGGGCTCCCCGGTGGCCCGGCGGCAGAGCGCGTCGATACGGGCAGTGAGTTCCGCGGGGGAGAAGGGCTTGGTCACATAATCGTCCGCCCCGGTCATCAGCCCCGTCACCTTGTCCATCTCCTGGGTTCGGGCGGTAAGCATGATGATCCCGATCCGGTTGTCCCCCGCCCGGATCCGACGGCAGACCTCAAAGCCGTCGGTGTCGGGCAGCATTACGTCCAGGAGGGCCACATTTACATCCGGGTTCCGCTTTAGCTGTTCCAAGGCCTCCTGCCCCGTTCCTGCCTCCACGGTCTCGTATCCCGCCCGCTTCAGATTGATGACGATGAAGGACCGGATGTTGGCCTCATCCTCCAATACCAGTACTTTCTTTGCCATATCGTTTCACTCCCTGTCAATTAAAATCTGATGTATTCTGTCAATATCTGCCGTACCAGTCGGTACGGATAATGGAAAACCGCTCCCGGACCGTCTCCTCGGTAAGTCCGCTGTCCCAGCCGTCCCGGAACTCGGCCACATAGATGGTGGCCGCCTCCTCCGGCTGTTCCAGCGCGTTCATGGGGTAGAGCAGGAACCGGTTCCCCGCCCTGGCCCGGGCCTCCCGGCTGGAGCCGGTGAGCTTGTAGATGGTAAGGAAGGGCTGGGGATCGGAGAAGGTATCCCCCTTCCAGTAGGAGAAGGTGACGCTCCTCTCCCCCCCGCCGGGCAGGTCGCTGCGGGAAAGGGTCAGGTTGTTCTCCCACTCATCGGGCAGGATGAAATACCAGCCGTCCCTGTCGTTGTGATAGGTGGTAAACACCTGGGTGGGCTTTCCCTGGAGGTCGAACTGCCGCCAGTGGATCAACCAGAAGTTCACCGTGTCGGAGGTGATGCGGTAATCCACCAGGGGGACCGGCTGGGGAAGCTCCATGACCCCGTCCCCGTTGATGTCCCTGGCTCCGATCTGGGTATAGAACCGGATGGTCTCCAGGCTCTCCCCCGTCTCTGCGTCCAGGGTCACATTCTCCAGCTTTCCGTCCCGGATAGCAAACACATCCGTGATAGCCCCGTTCCCCCCGTAGGAGGAGGTGGCGAAGATGGCGGGGACCCGGTCTGCCAGATAACCGTTCTGGATGGAGGTGAGATAATCGCTTTTGACCGTCCCGTCCTCCCCCACATAGGCTCCAACCGACAGGGGGGCCTCCCCCACCTTTGTCAGCACCCCGTCAAAGTCGTAGAGTTCCGCCTGGGGCACATCCCCCCCCGCGGTGCGGAAGACCACCAGCTCCTGTTGATTGTCCTGGTCCAGGTCATAGAGCCGGTAGCCGTCATAGTCGGTACGCACCAGCTCCTCCACCTGCTCAGGGCCGACGGAGTAGGCGGCCAGAGCGTGGACCTGGGCGGTCATCTGCCAGGAGACCACCACCTCTTTGAAGGGCTCGTCATCCATCTGCACATAGTCCACACAGTTGATGGCCGTCCCCGCCCCCTCAATGACGGCCTGGGTCTCGTACTCCTCCCCCACCTGACGGAAGATATAGATCTTCAGGGGCTTTTCCTCACCGGGCAGGCGGAAGAAGGCGATGGCCTCCTGCCTTCCGTCCCCGTCCAGGTCCTGGAGCTGGACCGACTGGATCATCTCTCCAGTAAGGGGGGCGGCATACTCGCCGCCCATATCCACCACCTCACTGAGGCGGGCCTGGAGAGCCTCATAATCCTTTGGGGGCTGGGGAACGGCGTAAAGATCCTCCACCGGCCGGAAGAAACAGCCACTGAGCAGCAGGCACAGGAAAAAGGCCAGCCCCAAGACTCTGCCCTTCTCTCTTTTCATTCCGTCCCCTCCTTCCCCTGTCAAAATGCTTAGTTATTTTCATTTTACCACATCCGTCAGAAAAATGGTATGCCTTCCTAAAACTTTTTTGGAGAAAAAAACGGAAAACCGTCCAAAGACGGTTTTCCGTTTTTTCAAATCAGTCCGAAATGGGAGAATGCCTGGTAGATCCCGCCCTCCTCGCAGTCCCCTGTCACATATCCCGCGGCGGCCTTCACCTCCGGCGTGGCGTTCCCCATCGCCACAGCTGTCCCCACGCACTCGAACATGGACAGGTCGTTTTCGCTGTCCCCCACCCCCATGACCTCCTGAGGGCTCAGACCGAACCGGGCCATCATGGCCTGGATGCCCGCCTTCTTGCCCCCCTCCAGACTGCATACATCGGTGATCCCCCGGGTCCAGCTCACGGTGGTGCTGTGGCGGAGAAGAGGGCGAAGCCGTCCCATCTCCGCCTCCCGGTCCATGTAGAGGGTGATGGCATACACATCCCGCTCCGGATCCATCTCCCCCACCTCCGGAATGGGAAGCTCAATGCTGGCGTTGTGCTCCCGGACCCGCTCGTTCACCCGGCTGATGAGGACCCGGTCCTCATAGGCATATGTGTAGGGGACCTCCAGCTCCTCGCTCAGCTCCTTGGTCCGGGCCACATCCCCCGGGTCCAGGGGGTGCTTCAGCACCACCTCCCCCTCCCGGGTAAAGCAGTAGTGGCCCGTGAGACACACATAGCCGTCAAAGCAGTCGGGAAGCAGGTCCATAATGTACCCCTCCTCCGGGATCCGGGTATGCCGCCCGGTGGCCACAAAGAGGAGGATCCCCCGCTCCCTGGCCTCCAGAAGGGCCTGGACCGTTCGGGGGGAGGGCAGATGGGTCCTGGTGCTCACCAGGGTCCCATCCACGTCCAGAAATACCGCCCGGATCATCCGCTTACAGATGCCGCACCCGGGGCATATACAGCTCCAGCATGTGGGCGTTATACTCATCGGTGCCGGGGCAGTTTCCGCTGCGGAAGACCTGGGGTTCGATCCCCTGCTCCCTCAGCAGCTCGCAGGCGGTGAGCACGATGGAGTTGGCAATGGCAAGGGTGGCGATGGTGGACACCGGCCCCGCCTTGGTCCCGTCCTCCCGGACCTGGATGGTGGCGTCCCCCACAGGCACATGGTTGTCGATGCAAAGGCCGCACACGTCAGGCAGATGCTTGCCGTCGGCACGGCGGGAGGGCTTCTCCCTGTATGCGAAGGAGGAGATGCCAATGACCTTGGCCCCCTTGGCGGCAGCGCACTCGGCCACCTCCATGCCAAAGGGATTGATCCCCGAGGTGGAGGCCACCAGCAGGCAGTCCTTCTCCGAGATGGGATACCGCTCCATCACCAGGGGTCCATAGCCGCTCATCCGCTCGATCTGGCTGCTTTTGGCCGCCCCCTCATGGAGCATGGCGGATGTCTCAAAGATAGGGTACACCGCCGCCAGTCCTCCCGCCCGGTAGAACAGCTCCTCCGCCAGCATATGGGAGTGACCGCAGCCGAAGACATAGAGCAAGCCGTCCCCCTTCAGCACCTCCGCCAGGACGGCGCCGGCCTGTTGGATCTTGTCCGCCTCCTCCTTCAAAACTGTCTCCAGGGTGTCCCCCACATTCTTGAAATACTCCTGATAATACATATCCATTCCCCTCTCCTTCCTTGATTTCCTTTACTCTACGCTGATATTGATCCGGTAGGAATAATTGTCCCCCCGGTATTTGGACTCGGTATACTCCACGATCCGCCCGTTCTGGTCCCGGCTCTGCCGGGTGATGCACAGGGCGTGGGTGGGGACCCCCTCCCCCAGCAGGGATTTCTCCCAGGACTGAAGAAGGCCCACCTTGATATTCTGCTCGGCGGACATGGGTTTGGTCCCGCACTTTTGATACATGATCTCATAGAGGGAGGCGTCGTCGCTGATGTACTCCTTGGCCACGCAGCCGATGGAATACTCCAGATAGCAGGTCTCGATGGCCACCGGCACCTTGTCGGCCAGCCGCAGCCGTTTCAGCAGGAGAACGGGACTTCCCTCGGCCACCTGGAGCCGCTCGGCCACCCGGGCCGAGGCCAGCACCGTCTCCACCGCCAGCACCTGGGAGCTCCCCTTCATGTGCCGGGCCTCCATGTCCTGGGAGAAGCTGGTGAGATAGTTCAGAGACTGCTGGATCTGATCCCGGCGGATAAACCCGCCCTTTCCCTGGATCCGATAGATCTCCCCCGCCTTTTCCAGCTCCTCCAGAGCCCGACGGACCGTGACCCGGCTCACCCCATACCGCTCGCACAGCTCCCGCTCAGTGGGCAGACAGCTTTCCGCCCCGTACTGAAGCTCCCGGATCAGTCCATGGAGTTCCCCGATCAGATAGGTATATTTGGGCCCGCTCACCCGCTTTTTCTCCATCTCCCGCTCCCTCCAGAGAAAGCAATACAACTTGTCCTTTTAATACCACTTGTATTACTTCTCTCCCATTCTTTCTTTTTCAGCAGTTTTCGGCCCTTCATCATACACAACAAGCCTTTGGTCTGTATTCATTATACCAACTGCTCTCTTAACTTTCAATCTCTTTTTTGTTTTTTGCAAAAATTTTTTATATTTTTTCCGGATTTTAGTTGCATTTAGACAAGACAAGTGGTATTATCATATTGGAAGTTTCCGTTACCACACAAATGAGGTGATCCTATGTCCGCTGAACACATTCTGGTAGAAAAGGATAAGCTCCGGGTCCATGTTCCCGCCCAGACCTGGCAGGAGGCCATCGCCCAGGCCGGCGCCGTATTGGAGGAGGCCGGCAGCGTCACTCACGACTATATTGACGCCATGATCGCCGCTGTGGAGGAGTTCGGCCCCTACATCGTCATCATGCCCGGCTTTGCCATCGCCCACGCCGCCCCCTGTCCGGCGGTGAAGAAAGAGGACATCGCCCTGGTGACCCTGGAAAAGCCCCTGAACTTCGGCAGCCCCAACGACCCTGTGCTGGTGGTGCTGTGCGTGTCCTGCATCGACCACGAATCCCACCTCAACGCCCTGCAGAAGGTGGCGGTGGCCCTGGACTCGGAGGAGATCTTCCCCCAGATGGCGGCGGCCGGCACCGTGGATGAGCTGTTCGACATCCTCCACCACAGAAGCCTTTAAGGGGCAAAGAAAATCTTTTTGGTATCAAGGCTTTGGCCTGATATAAAATCCAGTTATGAAATGAGGAGTGGCTATGGAAGAACTGAAAATTCAGGCAGTGTGTGGCTTTGGATGCGGGTCTTCGCTTTTCCTGCGCATCAAGATCGACGAGGTGCTGAAAAAGCATGGCCTGAAAGCCCGTACCTTCTGCGGCGACGTGGGCACCGCCTGCTCCGCAGATTGCGACGTGATCTTCACCTCCCCTGAGCTGGCCGACCGGATGAAGGAGCGGGCCAACGTGCCTATCGTGGTCATCAACAGCTTCATGGACGAGAATGAGGTCACCGAGAAGGTGCTGGCCTTTTTCCAGAGCAGAGAAGCCTGAAAAAGAGAGAAAAACCGCAACATAGTATGAGGGAGGTTTTATTGTGAACGCTGTTCTTGATTTTATCATTACCCAGATCTTCGGCCAGGGCGCCATCTTTATTTCTCTAATCGCCCTGATCGGCCTGCTTCTCCAGAAGAAGTCCTTCGGAGAGGTCATCCGCGGCACCTTTATGACTGCCATCGGCTACTTTGTGCTGAACCAGGGCGTCAGCATCGTCTCCGGCACCGTCAGTGACATCGGCGCCGCCTTCAGCTCCTTTATGCCCAAGGCCGTGCCCTCCACCACCGTGGATATCGGCGGTCAGTACGGCACCCAGATCGGCCTTGTGATGATCATCGGCTTTGGCGTCAACCTGCTGGTAGCCCGGTTTACCAAATTTAAGTGCGTGTTCCTCACCGGACACATGCTCTACTGGTTCCCCTACGTGTTCATCGCCGCTGGCGTGGGCGCAGGTCTCACCGGGGCTCCCCTGGTCTTCTTCGCCGGCGCCTTCACCGCCATCTACATGGTGGCCGCCCCCAACCTGATGCGGCCTCTGGTGAAGCAGGTCACCGGCACCGATTCCTTCTCCCTGGCCCACCCCACCACCACCCTTTCCCTGGTGGCGGCCGGCGTGGCCAAGGCTACCGGCGACAAGAGCAAGTCCACCGAGGACATTAAGTTCCCCCAGGGCCTGAACTTCCTGCGGGAGATCTCCATCACCGGCTCCATCGTCATTCTTATCACCTACCTGGTCATGGCCGTCATTCTCAAGGTCAACGGCCTGGTCCCCGGCGATGTCTTTGGCTATGAGGCCGGCGGCGCCTTCACCTACTACTTTACCAAGTGCATGATGTTCGGCGTGGGCACCACCATCCTGCTCATGGGCGTGCGTATGCTCATCGCGGAGATCGTCCCCGCCTTCCAGGGCATCGCCACCAAGGTGGTCCCCGGCGCCATCCCCGCTCTGGACTGCCCCGTGATCTTCAACATGGCGCCCAACGCCCTGATCATCGGCTTCCTGTGCGCTCTGGTGACCTCCACCCTGACCATCCTGATCACCCTGCCCATGGGCATCTTCCCCACCGTGGTCATTCCTCTGGCCTTCACCTGCTTCTTCGAGGCCGGCGCCGCCGCCATCATCGCCAACGCTTACGGCGGCCTGCGGGGCTGTATCATCGCCTCTCTGGTCAACGGTGTCATCATGGTCCTGCTGGTGGGCTTTGGCTCCTACTTCTTCATCAACACCATCAACGACTGGATGCTGGTCTACGGCGGTCAGGACTTCTCCCTGTGGGGCATCATCTCCGGCTCTGTGGCCCGTCTGCTGGCCATGGTGTTCTAAGAAAGTCTTTTTGGAGTCCCCTCCTCATTTCAAAACCGACCCACCTAATAAGCCGCCGGCCAAAGGCCGGCGGCTTTCTTTTCCCCCTCCGGTCCCGCGGCAGGCTCCAAAAGCCCCCGGCGGAACTCCAGGTCCACCCCAGACCCGCCCAGGACAACAAAAGGGGACCCGGCTGATTTCAGCCGGGTCCCCTTCCATCTCCTGAGGAGACTTTTCTTTATTTCAGTTCCTCGGCGATCCCGTCGCCCACGATGGCGCCGAAGACCACGGCGGCGTCAAAGCCGTTGCCGTAGCGGGTCTCCCGCTGCTCGTAGGAGCCGATCACATCGCCGGCGGCCCACAGGTTGGGGATCACGGCGTCCTTCTCGGTGAGGACATGGCCGTCCAGATCCACCCGCAGACCGGCGGTGGTCAGGTAGACCACAGGCTCCACCCGGACCAGCCAGATGCCGTCCTTGGTGTCCAGGTAGGGCAGGTTCCCCTGCCCCCACTCGCTGGTGCCGCCGTTCATAGCCAGCTCGTTGTTGGTGGCGATGGTCTGGGCCAGATCAGGCAGGTTGAGGACCCTGGCGGCCTCCTCCACGGTGTCGAAGTGAAGGGCCTCGTTCTTCTCAAAAATGGCCTTGTAGGTGAACTTCCGGTCCTCATAATCCTTGATGGTGGCAGCCCCGGCGTCGTCAAAGACATAGTAGAAGGTGTTGCCGTTGGCGGGGTCGGCCTTGGCCGCGGCCATGGTGGCGTGGTTGTTCACCATGATGTTGGCGAACTGGTCGCCCTTCACGTTGACCATCAGGCCCACGTTCATGTAGTGGATAAAGGCCAACTCAAAGTGGCTGGCGTAGGTGGCCAGGAAGCCGGGCATGTAGGAGTCGGCATAGTCCACCACGCCGCCGGCCTTCAGGCCCATCTTCAGGCCGTCGCCGGTGAGAGTCTCGGGGCAGATGAAGAACTCGTCGGCCCACTCGGCGTGATACTCCTTCAGCAGCTCCGGGCTCTTGGCGAAGGAGCCGGTGGCCAGCATGACGGCGTCGGCGCTGACGGTCCAGTTCTTCCCGTCCTTACCCACGGCCTTCACACCGGTGACGGCGCCGCTCTTATCCTGAATGAGCTCGGTGACCTCGGTGTTGTAGATGATCCGGCCGCCCTGGGCGGTGATCCGGTCCACAAAGAACTCCATGGCGTAGCCGCAGCCACCGGAGTAACAGCCGGGGGCAAAATAGGGGCTGCCCGCCAGGGCGGGCTCGGTGCCCAGGGACATGAAGCCCACGCCGATGCTGTTCATCCAGTCGTAGAGCTTGCCGCCCCCCTCATACATCTGCTGGAGCCAGGGCAGGGTGTCCTTGTTCTTGCCGTACTTGGCCCCCAGAAGATCGCCGATATTCTCCCAGGAGCTCATGGTAAGGCTGGCCCGGGGAACCTCCCGGCCCGCCAGCCAATTCTGGAAGGTCTGGGAGCCCACGCCGTTGAACCCGCCGAAGGCCATGGGCATGGAGCCGCCGGGGATCTCCTGCTTCTCAAAGAGGATGACGTTCTTCACCCCAGCCTCCAGCAGCCGGGCGGCGGCCAGCAGTCCGGCGGTACCGGCGCCGGCGATGACCACGTCCACATCCTCCTCGACCTCAGTGGGGACCACCTCGGCCTTGGCGGGGGCGGCGGAGAAATCAGACACCTGGCCCCCGGCCATAGTGATGGCCTGGGCCACGCCCTGCTTGATGGCGGTGGAGGTGATGGTGGCGCCGCCCACGGCGTCCACATTGACGCTCTGGGCCTCCACGATCCGCCCGGGGATCCAGTCAATGGCGTAGGTGCCCACGCCCTCGGTCTCGCTCTGGGAGTTGATGGTCACAGACTTGATCTTGCCTCCCTGGAACATGGTGGTGACCACGATGGTCCCCTCATGTCCCACGGCGTTGACGGTATACTTCCCGTCGGCCACGGTCCCGCTGGGGCTGGCCACCCCCATCAGGGCGGCCTTCACAGCCTCCCGGGCGGCGTTGGAGGTATAGGTGGCGCCGGAGACGATATCCAGCTCAGCCCCCTTCTCCTTAGCGGAGGCGGCCAGGGCCTCCAGGGCCGCGCCGCCGATGGCGGGGGTCTCATCCTTTCCGGTGAGCTTCACGTCCACGATGCCGCTGGCGTCCACAGTGACCTCAGCGTTCACAGGGCCGCCGAAGCCCTGGGCCTGCCCATAGTATGTACCGGCCTTCAGCTCCGCCGAGGGCATATTGGGCACCCCCACCAGCTTGGCGGTGTTGGGCTCGTTCTTGTCCCACTCCACATCGATCCCCAGCAGGTCGCACAGGTAACGCACGGGGGCGTAAGTGACCCCCTCATGGGCAAAGGCTTCAATGGGGGTGCCGTCAGGCTTGGTGGGAGCGACCTTCTGTCCATTGACCGTCATCTCCATGGGGGTGACGGAAATGGTCTTCTCCACGCCGGCGGCTCCTGCCACGGTCCCCAGGACCATAACAAAGGCCAGCGCGAGGGCGGTGATCCTTTTTTTCATTTACGATTACTCCTTTCTTTTCCTGTTTTTCCCTTTTCATTTGGTCATAAAGACCAATATTATAGTATCATATTCCAGGTTCCACATACAATCTAAACTTTGCCGCGTTGAAAAAAATTTTTTTATTGTTCCCACGGAGGCCCCCTACCCAAACCCCGCCCTTTGTGTTAAAATGAATCTGATTTTTTCCCTCAAGGAGGCAGGACCATGCCTGTTTTACGACGTATATTATCCCTTCACGCCCAGCGGTACCCCGCCATGGAGCTCCGGGACTATATCAGACTCCTCTACCAAAGCGAGTTCGGCCCCGGCCACCCGGTATCCCTGCAGGAGGCCCTGGAATCCCTGGAGGAGGAGCTCGCTCTGGCCCAGCGGGAATCCTATGCCCCCGAGTACGCCGCGGAGGCCATTGGCGGCGGTCTCTGCCGCAGTCACCTGGACCCCCGGCTCCTCAGCCGGGAGGACCTGCCCCTCCTCTCCCGGTGCCTTGTCCATTCCTCCCAGCCCCGGGGGACCCTGGCGGGACTGTGGCGGAAATTGGGGACCCTCTCCGCCATGGCCTGGGCGGGGGAGCTGCCCCTGGATCCCAGGGAGGTAGACCTGTTTCTGGCCCTCTACGACAGCCAGGGCTGTCCTCCCCTCCACCACAGCGACGCCTATGAGGAGACCTACCGCCCCCACTACCGGGTGATAGACCGGGACCTGTCCCTCTACGCCCCCGCCCTCCTGGCTGTTGACCGCCTCCTTCGCCAGGGGGAGGGCCCCGTCCTGATCGCCGTCGACGGCCGCTGCGCCAGCGGCAAGACCACCTTCGCCCAAAAGGCGGCCCAGCTTTTCGAGGCGTGCAATGTCTTCCACATGGACGACTTCTTCCTCCCTCCGGAGAAGCGGACCCCCCAGCGTTTGGCCGCCCCCGGCGGCAACGTGGACTATGAGCGGGCCGCCTCGGAGCTTTTTGAGCCTCTCCTCCGCGGGGAGGCGGTGGCCCACCGCCGGTTTGACTGCCACACCATGACCATGGGCCGGCCCCAGGGCATCCCCTTCCGGCGACTCAATCTGATAGAGGGCAGCTACGCCCTCCACCCCGCTCTGGCGGGCTATACCCAGCTCCACATCTTCTTCACCTGCTCCCCCCAGATCCAGCTCTCCCGGCTGGAGCAGCGGGAAAGCCCCGAGAGCCTGGAAAGGTTCAAAGACCGCTGGATCCCCATGGAGGAGGCCTATTTTGACGGCCTCGCCGTGGAAAAGCAGGCCGACGTGATCATAGACACCTCCCGGCTTCCTCTTCAGGAGGATTTCACATGACAGAGAAAGAGCGGATGCTGGCAGGAAAGCTGTACCGGGCCAACGACCCGGAGCTGCTGGCGGGGGACCGGCGAAAATGGGAGCTGACCCGCCGTCTGGACCAAACCACCGCCCCGGAGGAAGTCCGGGCCATCCTCCGGGAGCTTCTGGGCTCCATCGGCCGGAATTTTTGGATCCAGCCCCCTTTTTATTGCGACTACGGCAGCAATATCCACATCGGGGACCACTTTTTTGCCAACTACGGCTGCGTCATCCTGGATCCCGGGGAGGTGACCATCGGGGACCACGTTTTCCTGGCCCCCCGGGTGTCCATCTACACCGCCACCCACCCCATCGACGCCGGGGTCCGGAATTCGGAACTGGAGTACGCCAAGCCCGTCCGGATCGGCTCCTCCGTGTGGATCGGAGGCAACTCGGTTATCAATCCCGGGGTCACCATCGGGGACAATGTGGTGGTGGGCTCCGGCTCGGTGGTGACAAAGGACCTCCCCAGCGGCGTCATCGCCGCCGGCAACCCCTGCCGGGTCCTGCGGAAGATCACCCGGGAGGACCGGCTGTACTGGGAGGCCCAGGCGGCGGAATACTGGTCTGAGCGGGATACAATGGAATAATCACAAAAAATGGGCCGGGTCTCCCGGCCCATTTTGTTGACCTTTTTGCCAAAAACCCTTTGCGATTTTTAGTAAAAAGTGCTATCCTACACTGCGGCAAATTCAAACCGAGGTGTATTTTCATGGAACAAATCCTGATCTGTCTGTCCACAGCCCTGGTGGGGGGCCTTCTCCTTTCCCGGCCCGCGAAACGCCTGGGCCTCCCCGCCGTCACCGCCTACCTGATCGCGGGCCTCCTCCTGGGTCCCTTCTGCCTGGGTGCCCTAGGGGTTTCCGGTCTGGGCTTCAACTCCGCCCAGCAGGTGGCCGGCTTCAATATCATCTCCCAGACCGCCCTGGGCTTCATCGCCTTTGCCATCGGGGATGAGTTCCGGCTGGAACAGCTCCGGAGCATGGGCTCCCGGGTCATTGTGGTAGGTATCGCCCAGGCGGTGGTCACCACCGCCGTGGTGGACGGGGCCCTTATCGCCCTCCACTATCTCAACCCCGCCCTCATCAGCCTTCCCTCCGCCATCACTCTGGGGGCCATCGCCGCCGCCACCGCCCCCGCCGCCACTCTCATGGTGGTCCGCCAGTATAAGGCCGACGGTCCCCTGACCCACCTTCTTCTGATGGTGGTGGCCATTGACGACGCGGTGGGCCTGGTGCTGTTCTCCGCCTCCTACGGGGTGGCCGCCGCCATGGAGAGCGGCGCCATCAGCGTGATCAGCGTGCTGGTGGAGCCTGTCATCGAGATCGTCCTGTCCCTCCTCCTGGGCGGACTGGCCGGCTTCCTTCTCCACTGTATGGAGCAGTTCTTCCACTCCCGGAGCAAACGCCGGAGCCTCTCCATCGGCTTCGTCCTGCTCACCGTGGGCCTTTCCATGGCGGAGTTCCAGGTGGGAGAGATCCATGTGGGCTTCAGCCTTCTTCTGACCTGCATGATGGCCGGCACCGTCTTCTGCAACATCTGCCGCACCTCCCAGGAGATCATGGAGCGGATCGACCACTGGACCGCCCCTCTGAGCATCCTATTTTTCGTCCTCTCCGGCGCCGAGCTGGACCTGGGCGTTCTCTCCCAGCCCCTGGTCCTGCTGGTGGGCCTGGTCTACATCCTGTTCCGCTCCCTGGGCAAATTCGCCGGCGCCTACCTGAGCTGTGCCGCCACCGGCTGCGAGGCCAAGATCAAGCGGCACCTGGGCATCACCCTCCTGCCCCAGGCCGGGGTGGCCCTGGGCATGGCCCTCACCGCCCAAAACCTGGCGGACGGGGCCATGGTCCGGAACGTGATCCTGTTCTCGGTCCTGATCTACGAGCTGGTGGGTCCCACCCTCACCAAGCGGTCCCTGATGGCCGCCGGAGAGATCTCCCCCGAGGGCAAGACCTCCGCCCGGACCGCCAACTCCCCCAAGAAGCCGGTGGTTCTCGGGAGCGGGAAATGACCCTCCCCATAACAAAACCCGGCCCCCTGTCCACGGACAGGGGGCCGGGTTTTCTTTTGTCCTTATCTCTCCTTCAGCGCCCTTGTGGCGTTCAGGATGGCGATGACGCTCACCCCCACATCGGCAAAGGTGGCCTGCCACATATTGGCCCTTCCCAGGATCCCCAGGAGCAGGAACAGGCCCTTCACCCCCAGGGCAAAGACAATGTTCTGGTTGGCGATCCTCACCGTTCTCCGGGCCATGGCGATGGCCTGGGTCAGCTTGGAGGGCTTGTCGTCCATCAGCACCACATCGGCGGCCTCGATGGCGGCGTCAGAGCCCAGGGCCCCCATTGCCACCCCCACGTCGGCCCGGGAGAGGACGGGGGCGTCGTTGATCCCGTCCCCCACAAAGCACAGGGTCCCCCTTCCCCCTTTCTCCCCCAGCAGCTTCTCCACCCGGTCCACCTTGTCCGCCGGCAAAAGCTGGGCGTGGACCTCATCCAGCCCCAGCTCCTCCCCCACGGCCCGGCCCACCTCCCGGGCATCCCCGGTGAGCATCACCGTCTTTTTTACCCCCGCCGCCTTCAGTCCGGCCACAGCGGCCTTGGCGTCCGGCTTGGCCTGGTCGGAGATGAGGATATACCCCAGATACTCCCCCTCCGTCGCCACATGGACGGTGGTCCCCGCCTTATGGCAGGGCTTCCAGGCCACCCCCACCTCCTCCATCAGGGTATCGTTTCCCACATAGACCCTTTGCCCGTCCACATGGGCCTTCACCCCCCGGCCGGCCAGCTCCTCCACCCCCGTCACCCGGCTTTCGTCGATCTCGGCGTTATATGCCTCCCGAAGGGACCGGGCGATGGGGTGGCTGGAATAGCTTTCCGCCAGGGCCGCCAGCTCCAAAAATCCCCTCTCACTCTCCCCCTCCGGGTGGACCGAGGCCACCTGGAACACTCCCTTTGTCAGGGTCCCGGTCTTGTCAAAGACCACGATCTCCGCCCGGGCCAGGGCCTCCAGATAGTTGCTGCCCTTTACCAGAATACCCGCCCTGGAGCAGCCCCCGATGCCCCCGAAGAAGGTGAGGGGCACCGAGATCACCAGCGCGCAGGGACAAGAGATCACCAGGAAGATAAGGGCCTGCCGGAACCACCCCATCCAGTTCCCGTCTATCAGCAGGGGGGGCAGCACCGCCAGCAGCACGGCCGACACCACCACCGCCGGGGTGTACCACCGGGCAAACCGGGTGATGAACTGCTCGGTTTTCGCCTTCTTGGTGGAGGAGTTCTCCACCAGATCCAGGATCTTAGCCACGGTGGAATCTCCAAACTCCTTGGTGGTCCTGGCCCGGATAAGCCCCGACAGGTTGACGCAGCCCGAGATCACCTCATCCCCCACCCCCACATCCCGGGGCAAGGACTCCCCGGTGAGGGCGGCGGTGTTCAGCGTGGAGCTCCCCTCCACCACCACAGCGTCGATGGGCACCCGCTCCCCGGGACGGATGAGGATGATCTCCCCCACCGCCACCTCCTCGGGGTCCACCGTCTCCACCTGTCCCTCCCGCTCCACATTGGCGCTGTCGGGACGGATATCCATCAGGGCGGCGATAGACTTCCGGGACTTGCCCACCGCCACCGCCTGGAACAGCTCCCCCACCTGGTAAAAGAGCATGACAAACACCGCCTCGGGATACTCCCCGATGGCCAGGGCCCCCACCGTGGCGATGGCCATAAGAAAGTTCTCGTCAAAGACCTGCCCGTTCTTTATGTTCCGCAGGGCCTTCCAGAGGATATCCCACCCGATGATAAAATAGGGGACAAGGAACAGCAGGATAGCCGGGACGGACAGGCGGGGCGCCGCTACCACCGCCAGTACCAGCAGTCCGCCGGCGGCGCCGATGCGGCCAAGGGTCTTTTTTTGCTTTTTTGTCACAGAGCATTCCTCCTTAGGTAAAGTGGGCGGGCACAGCCCCCCGGCGTGCGGTACATTCACAAAGGCTTCTCACACACCGCCAGCCCCACCGGGACCTGACCGGGAACGCGGGTCACCCGGGCGGGCAGACCCTGTTCCCGCAGGAACTTTCGGTAGGTGGTCAGGGTAAATCTTTTCTGATACCGAAACCCCATTTTTTGATAGAGTCCGATGAGCAGCCGGGCAAAGGGGGTGGCCTCCCCCTGCAGGTAGGTGGGCAGGATGAGCCTGCCGCCGGGGACGGTGACCCGCCACAGCTCCCCCAGGGCCGCCTCGGGATGGGGCAGCAGGTGGAGCACGTTGGCGGCGATGACCACGTCGTAGGTCCCATCCCCGTCGGGCAGGGCATTCATATCCCGCACCAGAAAGGAGATATTGGTGATCCCCCGCCGCCCGGCCTTGGCCTCCGCCTTGTCCAGCATGGCCTGGGACAGGTCGGTGCACATCACCGCCCCCGCCCGCTCCGCCGCGGCCAGGGAGAATTCCCCTGTCCCCGCGGCGCAGTCCAGCACCGAGGACCACTGGGGCACCAGCTCCCTCACTTGGCGAATTGTCTCAGCATTGGCTTTTTTGTTGGTCCACTCTGCCAAATCGTAGACCCCGGCGATCTCATCCCAGAATGTCATGACTCACAGGTTGATGACGCAGTCGGGTTCCACCCGCTTACAGGTCCTGACGACCTCCTTCATCAACGCGTCAAAATCCGTGCCGTCAGGAGCCTCTACGATCATCTTCTGTTGGATGAAGCTGACGGTAGCGGCGGTGACGCCCTCTATCTTACACACAGCATCCTCCATCTTCTGGGCGCAATTGGCGCAGTCGACCTCAATGGCAAATTTCTTCTTCATAATTTATTCCTCCTTTTTTATATAGGGCAAGCATTATTCCGTCACGTGCTCCATCCCCTGGGCCAGGATGGTCACCACATGGTCGTCGGCCAGGGAGTAGAACACCGTCTTCCCCTCCCTCCGGAACTTCACCAGCTTGGCCTGCTTCAACGCCCGAAGCTGATGGGAGATGGCCGACTGCGTCATCCCCAAAAGCTGGGCGATGTCGCACACGCACATCTCCGCCTCAAACAGCACATACAGTATCTTGATCCGGGTGGAGTCGGCAAAGATTCGGAACAGCTCCGCCAGATCATACAGGGTCTCATCCCCCGGCATCGCCCCCTTGACCTTCTTCACAATGTCCTCATGGATGTGGATAAACTCACAGCTCTCCACCTCCGGCAGGTCTTTCAACGCCATCGCAGTCCCTCCCTTCCTTATCATATGAACAATTGCTCATATGTTTTACTGTTGCTATTATACCTCTTTTTTCCCTGTTGTCAAGGGGCAGCTTTCATATTTTTTTCTTGGACGGATACACTGAAACTACTCTCACTTTAGAAAGGGGTATTTTTCTATGGTCAATATTCAAAAAGCCGCCATGATCGGCTGCGGGTTCGTCGGGTCCTCCTCCGCCTTCGCCATGATGCGTACCGGCGTTTTCTCCGAGCTGGTCCTGCTGGACGTGGACCAGGGCCGGGCGGAGGGGGAGGCCATGGACATCGCCCACGGCCTCCCCTTCTCCCGCCCCATGAAGATCTACGCGGGGAACTACAGCGACCTGGCCGACTGCGCCCTCATCGTCATCTCCGCCGGGGCGAACCAAAAGCCGGGGGAGACCCGGCTGGACCTGGTGAAGAAGAACGTGTCCATCCTCCGCACCATTATTCCCCAGATCACAGCGGTCAACCGGCAGGCCATCCTCCTCATCGTCTCCAACCCGGTGGACATCCTCACCTGGGCGGCCCAAAAGCTTTCCGGCCTTCCCTCCCGGCAGGTCATAGGCTCGGGCACCGTGCTGGATACCGCCCGCCTGAAATACCTTCTGGGGGAGCGCCTGCGGGTGGACAGCCGCAGCGTCCACGCCTTTATTATCGGGGAGCACGGGGACAGCGAACTGCCCGTCTGGAGCGGCGCCAATATCTCCGGGGTGGACCTGGACCACTTCTGCCAGCTCCGGGGAGAGAAAGATCACAGGAACATGATGGACCTCATCTACAGGGATGTGCGGGACTCGGCCTACGAGATCATCCAGCGAAAGGGAGCCACCTATTACGGCATCGCCGCCTCCGTGGCCCGGATCGCCCAATGCATCGTCCGGGACGAGCGCTCGGTAATGCCCGTGTCGGTAAACCTGGAAGGGCTCTACGGGGTAGAGGACCTGTGCATGAGCGTCCCCGCGGTGGTAGGCCGGGACGGGGCGGAGAAGGTGCTGGAGATCGAATTGAGCCGGGAGGAACGCTCCGCCTTCCAAAAATCAGCCCAGACTCTGAAGGAAGTGGCGGAGAGCCTGGAGATATAAAACGGGATCTCCCATATCCCCTTATAGACAAAAGGAGGTCTTCCGAAAGGATCTTTCGGAAGACCTCCTTTTGTCCCGCCGCCTTACCCCTCCAGCATCTCAGGGAAATTTTTCACCCCCAGGGACACCAGCGCCATCCCCGTCTGGAACAAAAATTCCTTGGTGTCCGGGTCCAGCTGGGAGGCGGCCCGGAGGATGGCGGGAACGCTCTCCTGCCACCGGGAGCGCAGCTGGGCCAGGGTCTCGATGTGGGCGGCGTCCACCAGCCCGTAAAGGGAATCCACGAACCGCTCCCGCTCCGCTGTGGTGAGGGAGCCCAGCCACCGGTTCAGGGTCTTATCCAGGTACTGGGCGTCGGGGGTCAGCTCCTCCAGGAAACAGAAATCATTCCCCTCCACCACCCAGGAGAAGGGGTCGTGCTGCCAAAGGCCCCCCCGGCCGCTTTTCACGATCCGGAATTTCTCCTGCTGCTCCAACAGCATCCCCACCAGGGAGGACTGGGGCAGGGTCTTGTCGATCTTGGCTGTCACGGCCTGGAACTCCCCGCTCCGAAGCACCGCCCCCAGAAAGCCGGGGCCGTCGTGAGAGTAGACCCGGGCGATCCGCTCCTGGACCTCCCCGGCGCTGTGGGCCGCGGCGTACACCGCCAGATTGCCCCCCTTGGAGTGTCCCCCCACCCGGAGCTCCCCCCTGCAGTGCTTCGCGGCCTGGGCCAGGTACCGCCCCGCCTCCTCCTGGGAGGGGACGGGATATTGGAAGGCCATGTTAAAGTCCTCCTTCCACCCCACCAGGGTGGAGTCGGTGCCCCGGAAGGCCACATAGCCCATATCCCCGTTTAACTGAAAGGTCATGGCCGAAAACTGCTTTTCCAGCTCCCGGTCCGCCTGCTGGGTATAGCCCATCACCCGAATATCCCGGAACCGGGGGCTGGCGGCCAGGGCGGTAAAAAGCCGTCTGCTGCTTCCCACATCCCAATGCCGCTGAAATAAACACCCAAAGTCCTCCGCCCGCAGCAGCTCCCCCAGCCGGACCCCCCGCCAGTCGTGGGCCTCCAGACACTCCTCCGGCAGACGCAGATAGGCCGCCCAAGAGAGGATCAGGCTGTCCACCCGGTTGAAGGGCAAACGGTCAAAGCAGGCCAGGGTCTCCTCCGCATATGTGATCATGTTCCTCATTTCCATCTCCCCTTTCCCCAGGATATGCCCCAGGACCGCCGGCGGACCGGCGTTCTCCTTTCCCCACAAAAAAACAGGACGCGGGGACCCTTCCCTCTCACAGGCAGGAGTGGCCGCCTGTGCAGGAGAGTCCCCGCGTCTTCTTATATCGGACTTACGGGAATTTCTTCCCCTTATCCTCGGAATGGGGCCTATCAGGCCCTCCGTCTGGCATAGGCCGCCATGGCCTGCCCGACATACTCCCGCTCCATCCGCAGCAGCCGCTCCTGATAGAGCCGCTCCTCCTCCTGGCGCAGGGCTTTCTTCCCCGCCCGGACCGAGAGGCTGCGCTCGCGGCGCCAGGCCCCTAACCAGCCTGCCGGGTCAAAGAACAGGGAACGTACGGAATAATACATAGGTTTACACCTCCCAATCAAGATGGCCTTATCATACCACCCCTCTTGACAAAGGGGTATGACTTATGTCATACTACTCATGTGACATAAGTCATATATCTTTTTTAGAAACGGAGTGTCCGCCGTCGTGATCACGCCACAGGAGCAAGCCCTCTGTGAGGAGGCCATCCGTCCCTACGGCATCCCCATGGAGGCCTGCCGGCCCCTCCGGTTTCTGGCCGGAGACGTGGTGGTGCGCCAGGGCTTTCTTGGGGAGCACCTCTACCTTATCGTAAAGGGCAGCGCCCATGTCCGCTACTACACCGAGGACGGCAAATTCCTCGCCATGCGCCATTCCTCCGCCGCCTTCTCCGGCTTCATCGGGGATCTGGAGCTGGCCCTCGGGATCCGGGAGTTCCAGAACTCCGTGACCGCCGAGACGGATATGCTCTGTCTGGCCATCCCCTACCGGACTCTGGAGGTCCTTTTCCTCACTGACGTCCGCTTCTCCAACAAGATCGCCCAGATCCTCGCCAAGCGGGACGTGGAATCCCTCCAGGGCCGGGCCGCCGCCCTGGGCACCGGGGAGCGGCGCCTTGCCGCCTACCTGCTGGAGGAGTCCCCCGGCGGCGTCTTCCGCCAGCCCCTCACCCACACCGCCGCCGTCCTGGGCCTCAGCTACCGTCACCTGCTCCGGATCCTCAGCGGCCTTCAGGAGGACGGCCTTCTGAAAAAGGAGCCGGACGGCTACCACATCCTCAAAAAGGAGGCCCTGGCCGCCCGCATGTAGGCCGGAGCCAAAAATCCGCCCCGGGAGCCTTCCCGGGGCGGAGCTCTCTTTTATTCCGAAGCCGCGGCCTTTCGGGCCAGCCGCTCCTCCCTCCTCATCCCCATCACCACGCTGATGTACTTGCCCATCAAGGGAATGTAGGTGAGGATAAACACCAGCCTTGCCAAAAACCGCGCCCCCAGCTTCCTCCCTCTCGGGACCCTGGTGCCAAACAAAAACCCCAGGGAGAACAGGCAGAGCTTTACCAAAGCCAGATCCTTCCACGTGCTCCTGCGCAGAAACTCATCCCCGCTGTCAAACAACCGCTTCATCCCGGGCCACCCCCTCACATGGTCTGGGTACAGCTCTCCGGAGTGACCACCAGGACCCGGCTTCCAAAGCCGCATTTGGCCCGGATGGCCTCCAGCTCCTCCCCATGATCCAGAAACTCCGCCTTTCCAACCACCAGAAAGCCCACGCCAGGGGCCTTCTCCCCCATGACTTCACCGCTTCCCAGGGTCAGCTCCACCCGGGGGTTTTCCCCCACGTTCTCCTCGGTCCTGGTCATTCCCCCGGCGGGGATCAGCAGCCTTTCATCCTCCGTCACCAGCACGAACCGGTGCCAGGTGTTCACCAGATGGACCTCACCCTTGGCGGAACTGGAGCCAATGGCCACAATACCCTCACGGTCCAGACACTCCAAAAACTTCTTCGGCAGCATACATTACTCCCCTTTCACTTTGTTTATGCGGCTCAGCCCTTCCTTCGGTCCTCCTGAATGAGCACCTTCACCGCCTCCACGCCCACCTGGATGGCGGCCTGCAGGTCGTGGCTCTCCTTCTGGTCCAGTCCCGCGGCCTCCCGCTCCTGGTTCCAGATCACATGGAAGCAGGACCCGGCCCGAACCCCCAGGGAGGCGGCGCAGCAGAACAGGGCGGCGCTCTCCATCTCGGAGGCCAGCACCCCCAGCCGCTTCCATGCCTCCCACTTGTAGAGCAGCTCCTGGGCCACCGGCATCCGGGCGGGAGAGTGCTGGCCGTAGAAGGAGTCCTTACACTGGACCACCCCGGCATGCCAGCTCTTGCCCAGGTTCTTGGCCGCCTGGACCAGGGCCTGCTGGACCTCATAGTCGCTGACGGCGGGGAACTCGATGGGGGCGTACTCCCGGCTGGTCCCCTCGTGGCGGACCGCGCCGGTGGCGATGACCACGTCGTCGGACTGGACCTTCAGGTTGATGCCCCCGCAGGTCCCCACCCGGACGAAGGTGTCCGCCCCGATGGCCGCCAGCTCCTCCATGGCGATGGAGGCGGAGGGGCCGCCGATCCCCGTGGAGCAGACGCTCACCTTCTCCCCCAGCAGGGAACCGGTCCATACCACATACTCCCGGTTCTGCTGGACCTTGTGGGCGTCGTCCAGATAGGCGGCGATCTTCTCCACCCGGCCGGGATCCCCGGGGAGAATACAATACCGGCCCACATCCCCCTTTTTACATTTGATGTGAAACTGAAGTTCATGCTCCTGCATACTGGTCACCTCTCCTTATTTTTTTCAGGGCTTCTCCCCTGATTATACCCTACCCTTCCCCGTTCCGCAAGTGGGGAAGCCTCCGAAAAAAGTGGTGCTTGAAAAAAGGGGCGAATATTGGTAGAATTGGGTATATCTGTATCCCGGTCTCCATTTTGGGGAGGCAAAGGAGTTGGGTGGATTGTTGATTGAACATCTATTTTGGATCGGCTTCGCGGGGGGCGCTCTGGCTTTCCTCTTCGCCTTGGTCCAACTGGGCCGGGTCCTTCCCCTGCCCGAAGGCGGCAGCCCCGCTCAGGGTCTGGCCGCCGCCCTGCGCAAGGGGACCAACGCCTATCTCAAGTGGCAACTTCTCCTGTCCGGGGGCTTTCTCCTTCTGGTCCTGGGTCTTTTCACAGGGCTGTACTATGGAAGGGTCCTGGAGCCTCTCACCATAGCCGCCTTCCTGTCGGGGAGCCTGTGCAGTCTCTTTGTGGGCGTCGCGGGGGCCAAGCTCACCGCCGTGGCCGGCCCCCGGGCTGCCGACGCGGCTGGAGACCGGCTGGACAAGGGCTTCAATGCTGCCCTCTGCGCCGGCTCGGCGGTGAGCTTTCTGGCTGTGGGGCTGGCCCTGCTCCACGTCACCGGCTGGTCCTTCTTTCTGAAATACTCCCTCCAACAGGGTCCGGAGGAGATGGCCCTCACCCTGCTCCCCCTGGGGGTGGGCAGCGGCCTGATGACCCTGCTGTTCCACATGGGAAACCTTTTCGCCGGCTCCGCCGGTCTGGCCGGGGAGATGATAGACCGGGAGATGGGCCTCCCCCCCGACTCCCCCCAGAACCCCGCCGCCATCGCCCTCCGGATCGGTCACGGGGTGGGGGCCGCCGCCAACACCGCCGCCGGGCTCCACTGGGGCTTTGAAAGCGCCCTCCTGGCCTCCTTAGCCCTGGGCGCCGCCGCCTTTTCCCCCCACGACCTGGGCTGGAACGCCATACTCTTCCCCCTGGTCACCGCCTCCGCCGGAGTCCTCTGCGCCATCTTAGCCTCCTTCGCCGTCCCCGCCCGGGAGCGGGGGGACCGTTACTCTCTGCCCTGGTCCCTGCGGCTTTCCCAGCTTCTGTCCTCCCTGCTCATCGCCGTGGTCTCCTTCCCCCTGTCCTACTTTCTCACCGGAAGCTGGGACCTCTGCTGGGCGGTGACGGCGGGACTGGCCGCCGGACTCCTGTCCGGCCTGCTGGGGGAGTATTTTACCGCCGACACCTATAAGCCCGCCCGCTCCCTGGCCCAAACCGCCGACGCCGGCGCCGCCCCCACCGTGGCGGGGGGCCTGGGGACCGGCTTTACCGCCTCCCTCCTTCCCGGTCTCCTGGCCGCCGGAGCCCTGGCCGCCGCCTTTTTCACTCTGGGAGGGATCGCCGATCCCTCCAGGGGCCTCTATGGCGCCGCCCTGGCCGGGCTTGGAATGGCCTCCACTATGGGGCTCTCCCTGGCCGCCGCCCTCTGCGGCCCTGTGGGGGATAACGCGGCCCACACCCTCTCCCTCATCGACGACGGGGAGGTCCCCCGCCGCAGGGCGGACAGTCTGGCCGCCCTGGGCGCCGCCGCCTCCAACGGCGGAAAATGCCTGGATTCCTCCCTCACCGCCCTCACCGGCCTTTCTCTGCCAGCCGGCCTTGTCCTCCTTCTCCGGCGGGAGGGACAGGGTCTCCCCCAGCCTGATCTCCCCCTCCTCTGCGGGCTTCTTCTGGGGGGACTGACCGTCCTTCTGTTTCTGGGGCTTCTTCTCCGGGGGCTTCGCCGGACCGCCCACTCCACAGCGGAGCAGGCTCGGCAGCAGTTCCGGGCCTCCGAAGGTCTTCTGGAGGGCATTGAGGACCCCGACTATGCCGCCTGTGTCAAGCGCTGCGGCACCCGCTCTCTCCTGTGCTCCCTGCCCCCCTTCCTGCTGGCGGTCCTGTCCCCCCTGGGGGCGGGTCTCCTCCTTGGGCCCCAGGGGCTTCTGGGCTTTCTGGGCAGTCTCCTTCTCCTGGCGGTCCTGCTGGACCCCGCCTTCTCCCTCAGCGCCGGAGTCCTCAGCGGCGCCCGCCGCTATGTGGAGAGCGGCAAGCGGGGCGGCCGGGGCTCCGACTGCCACCGGGCCACCCTTCAGGCGGAACGGGCCCTGTCCCCCCTCCGGACGGTGGCGGGCCCCGCCCTCACCGCCTTTTGCAAGGCGGCCCTCTCTCTGGCTCTGGCCTGCTGGGCCGCCATTCAGGTTTTTAACCTCCCCGGACTGCTGGGATAAAAAAGAGAAAACGGGGAGCGCCGCTGGAAGGTCGGCGCTCCCCGTTTTGTTTCCATTTTGTAACTATTTGTAACTACTTGTAATCTTTGATCCCCGGGAGGGAAGACCATTTTACAAATCATAAGAAATGGGGTATAATAGCCTCCCCATTCAAAGGAGGGTCCCTATGAGAAAACGGCTTCTCCCCCTGCTGCTGGCGGCGGTTTTGCTGACCGGCTGCGCCCAGGCCCCGGCAGAGGAGGAAAAATTACATATTTTAGCTGCCACCTACCCGGTGTACCTGTTCACCACAGCCCTCACCCAGGGGATAGAGGGCGTGGAGGTGGAGCTGCTGGTGAACGCCCAGACCTCCTGCCTTCACGACTACACCTTGACGGTGAAGAACATGAAGGCCATCGAGGGGGCCGACGTGATCATCCTGAACGGGGCGGGGCTGGAGGAGTTTATGGCCGACGCCCTGGCCGCCTCCGACGCGGCGGTCATCGACTGCTCGGAGGGGATGGACCTGCTCCCTGCCCTGGAACACCACGGACATGAGGGCCACGACCACGCAGTGGAGCAGGATCCCCACTATTGGATGGATCCCCGGCGGGCGGCGGGGATGGTCAGGGCCATCGCCGACGGGCTCTCCGCCCTGGACCCTGCCCATGGGGATACCTATGGGCAGAGGTATATCTCCCTCTATGACCGCATGGGGGGGACCGTCCAGGACCTGGACATGGCCCAGCTCATGCTCGTTAACGCCACGGGAAGTGCCCTTCCCCTGGAGGCCCTCTGCTCCACCACCCGGTTCATCACCTTCCACGACGGGTTCCAGTATTTTGCCCACGCCTTTGGCCTGGAGCTTCTCAAGGCCATTGAGGAGGAGGAAGGCTCCACCGCCTCGGCCGCTGAGATCAAGGAGATCGTGGCCCTTATCCATGAGTATGACATCCCCGCTATTTTCGTAGAGAAAAATGGCTCCCGGGCCACGGCGGAGGTCATCGCCCGGGAGACGGGGTGTGAGATCTACGAGCTGGATATGCTCATGTCCGGTGAGGGGACAGGCATTGACCCCTATCTGGACGCCATGACCGCAAACCTGAATACCATTTTGGAGGCTCTCCTATGAGCGTACACAAACACGACAACTGCGCCGGTCACGGCTGCGAGGGGCTTTGCTGTCTGGAGCTTCGGGACGTGGGGGTCACCGTGGGCTCTGACGAGCTGCTCCACGGGGTCTCCCTCCACCTTCACTGCGGGGAGATCGCCGCCCTCATCGGCCCCAACGGGGCGGGAAAATCCACCCTTTTCAAGACCATCCTGGGCCAGCTCCCCCACTCGGGATCCATCCAGTTCCGCCGGTCCGACGGGGAGAAGCGGCGGCCCGTCATCGGCTATGTGCCCCAGTCTCCCGCCTTTGACCGGGGGGACCCGGTGAGCGTTCTGGACTTCTTCGCCGCCGCCATCTCCGACTGGCCTGTGTTCCTCCCCATCCCCCAAAAGCTCCGGGAGCGGGTGGGGGACTGCCTTGCCCGGACCCACGCCCAGGGGCTTTTGGACAAGCGGATCGGCTCCCTCTCGGGGGGAGAGCTCCAGCGGGTCCTCATGGCCCTGGCCCTGGAGCCCCTGCCCCACATCCTCATCCTGGACGAGCCCCTGTCCGGGGTGGACGTGGAGGGGGAGAAGCAGCTTTTGGACATGCTGGACGAGCTGCGGCGGACCTACGACCTCTCCATCCTCCTGTCCACCCACGACTTTGCCACCCTGGAGCAGTACGCGGACAAGGTGATCCTGCTGAAAAACACCCTTCTCAAGCTGGGCTCCCCCGCCCAGGTGCTGGGAAGCCGGGAATTCCAGGACGTATTCCACCTGCGGGTGGGAAAGGGGGTGGAGTGAATGTCCCTGTGGTATTCCCTGGTAGACCTGCTCCCCTTTGAGTGGGCCCAGCCGGGGGAGATGTTCTTTATGAAGAACGCCCTGCTGGCTATCCTGGTCATCTCCCCCCTCTTCGGGCTTTTGTCCACCATGGTGGTGCAGAGCCGGATGTCCTTCTTTTCCGACGCTCTGGGCCACTCGGCCTTCACCGGTGTGGCCATCGGGGCGCTGTGCAGCCTTTCACAGCCCCTGTGGGCCGCGGTGGCCTTCGCCCTGATCTTCTCCCTCCTCTTTACCTGGGTCCGCCGCCGCTCCTCCCTGGCAAGCGACACGGTCATCGGGGTCTTCTCCTCCACAGCGGTGGCCCTGGGCATCTTTATCGCCACCCTGGACGGAGGGTCCTTCACCAAGTTCAACTCCCTGCTTATCGGGGACATTTTAAGCGTGGAGCCCCGGAAGACCGCCCTTCTGGCCGCCATCCTGGGGGTCATTCTGGTGCTGTGGGTCTGCGCTTACAACACCCTTCTTCTCTCCTCCCTCCACCCCGCTCTGGCAGACAGCCGGGGGATCCGGGTCTTCTGGCAGGAGGCGGTGCTCCATGCCGCCATCGCCGTGGTGGTCACCCTGTCCATGACCTGGGTGGGACTGCTGGTCATCAACTCTTTGCTGGTCCTCCCCGCCGCGGGGGCCAGAAACCTGGCCCGAAACTGCCGGCAGTACCATCTCCTCTCCGTTTTGGGGGCGGTGGTCTGCGGGGTGGCGGGGCTGATGACCTCCTACTACATCGGCTCCTCGGCGGGGGCCTCCATCACCCTCTATCTGGCGGCGGGCTTTGGCCTGGCCCTGCTGTTTCAACGGCGGCGGCTTTGAGCTTTCCTTTTTTTGGGGATGACCCCCTTCCCCGGGGCGGCCCCTCCCCAGGTTTTTCCGCCGGTAAAAAACGAAGCTGCCCGGGATCCCTCCCGGGCAGCTTTTGCTTTTCTATTTCTCCTCCAGTCTCCCCAGAGGGCGGAATACCTCCTCCACCCCGGGGGCTTTCTCCTCCTTTTTGGGCAGGGTGGACAGGTACCGCTCCACCCCCTTGGCTACCCCCTGGGCCATCTTCTCCTGGTACTCCGGCTTCACCAGCAGCTCCAGCTCCTCATGGCAGGACATGAAGCCCATCTCCAGCAGGGCCGCCGGCATATAGGTCTCCCGCAGGACCACGTAATCGTTTGTCAGCAGTCCCCGGTCCAGGGAGCCCGCCTCCTCCACCACCGCCCGCTGGATGTATCCGGCTAGCCGCGCCCCCTCCGTACTGTTGGGATAGGAGTAGGTGAAGGTCCCCTGAAAGTCCAGGTTGGTCTCGCTGGCGTTGGCGTGGATGGAGACGAAGATATCTCCCCGGGCGTTGTTGGCGATGTCGCACCGGTCATAGAGGTCCACATAGATATCCCTGTCCCGGGTAAGCACCACATTAAAGCCCTTCTCCCGCAAGAGCTGGGCTGCCCGCAGGGTCACCGGGAGGGTCAGGTCCTTCTCATCCACCTCCTCATACCGCGCGCCCCAGGCGCTGCCGCCATGGCCCGCGTCCAGCACCACAGTGAAGGCGGTGGGGTCCATCTCCGGGTTCTCGGGCAGCTCCGCCCCCGTCTCGGGCGGGGTCACGGTGACCACCACCCCCTGGAGGTTGGCGTCCCCCAGCACGGTGACATTCTCCTCATACCGGCAGCCCCGGACCAGATCCAGCACCACCCGGGTCAGCTTCTCCTCCCGGGGGTCGATGTCATCCCCGTGCTGGGCGTACCGCACCCGGCTGATCACCGGGTTCTCCGGCCGCAGAGAGCCGTCCTGACCGCTGCCGATGACCACCCCCGGAAGGTCGATGACCACCCGGTCCCCCAGATCGGTGACCCGGTATTCCGGGGCGGAGGAGAGGTAGAGGGTGATGGTCTGGGCATTGTCATCCGCGGCGATCTGGGTCAGCCGGCCCCGGGGGGGCCGCAGTTCCCCGGTGGGGGCGGTGACCAGGGCGGCGTATGCGTCATTATCCCACTCCACCTTGGCGTGGAGCTGTTCTGAGACAAACCGGAGAGGCACCAGGGTCCGCTCCGCCCCCCCGCACCGGACCGCCATGGCCGGGACCCCGCCGGGGAGGGTCAGCTTCTGCCCGTTCACCAGGGCCAGATTGGAGCCCAGGGTCAGCACCACCCGGTCCTCCCCGGCCACGATCTCCACCTGCCGCTCTCCGGCCAGCCACCTCACCTGAGCCCCCAATGCCTCGGCGATGGGCCGCACGGGAACCAGGGTCCGGTGGTCCTGCCCGTCCACGGTCTGGGAGATGGCGGGCATGTCCGAGACCATCTCCGCCCCGTCCAGCAGGACGTTCACTACCTCCACCGCCTCCTCCGGGCCGTAGGTCATGGTCTCCTCATTATGAAAGGCCACTGTCACCCGGTCCGGGGTGATGGCCTGGGCCACACCGGCCAATGTCAGGAACAAAAACAAAACGCAAAAAAAGCTCGTCCACTTTTTCATAGGAAAAACTCCTTGGAGGATTCGACAATCTTCTCCCATTTTAGCCGTTCCCCTCCCCCCTTGTCAATGGAAGTGGATGGAAAAGCTCAAAAGCCAAAGATCAAAGTTGAAAAGTCCCCGCAAAAAGGGCCGCGTGGTACGACGTACCACGCGGCCCAGCCTTTTCCTTTTTCCTTTTTCCTTACATCATGTTCCGCGCCTTTTTATCCCGCACATAGATGTGCTTCACATTGGGGGCGCTGGTGGGACGGGCGTCGATCTCGAACCGGTCGATGGACTTCACCATGGTGGTCAGCTTCTCAAAGCCGTAGTTCCGGGGGTCAAAGTCCGGCTGCTTTCGGGGCAGGATGTTCCCCAGCTCCCCCATGAAGGCCCAGCCGTCCTCGTCGGACACGTCCTGGACGGCGGAGGCGATAAGCCGCACCACCTTCTGGGGAATGGCCTTCCGGGAGGCGGGAGCGGGGCTCTCCTTCTCCTTCACCCCGGATTTCTCCTCCTTGTTCCGGATCACCTCCACATAGATGAACTTGTCACAGGCGGCGATAAAGGGCAGGGGGGTCTTTCTCTCTCCGATACCGTAGACCTTCTTTCCCGCCTCCCGCAGGCGGAGGGCCAGACGGGTGAAGTCGGAATCACTGCTCACCAGCACGAAGCCGTCCACCGGCTGGGAGTAGAGGATATCCATGGCGTCGATGATCATGGCCGAGTCGGTGGAGTTCTTCCCCGTGGTGTAGCTGTACTGCTGCACCGGGATCAGGGCGTTCTCCAGCATCAGGGGCTTCCAGGACTCCATGTTGTTCATGGCCCAGTCCCCATAGATCCGCTTGATGGTGGGGGTGCCGTACTTGACGCACTCCTCCATGATCTCCTTGATGGCGGTGCGGGGCGCGTTGTCCCCGTCGATAAGAACGGCGATACGGAAGCTTTCCATATGTTTCCCCCTTTAATCGCTGATGACGAAGTGGCTGAACCGGAGCATCTCGAACCAGTCGTCGGAGGAGAACACCACGTTCTTTTCATCCTCCAGGGACGCTCCGGGATAGAAGCTCTTGGAATAGGCCATCTTGTGGTCCCGGAACCGGACGGTCATCTCAAAGAAATCGGGCATGGGGACCTGACACTTCTTGGCGTTCTTCAGGGCCTTTTTGGCCCCCTCCCGGATGGCCCGCACCGCCGCGTCGGGGTGCATGGAAAGGGTGGAGCCTCCCCGCCCCTCGTTGACGGGGACGGTGGTGATGCCGGGGATCCACTCGGCGGCGAAGTCGCACAGGGCCTTGTCCCCCGAGAGGAAGACCACGGGGACCCCGTAGTAGCCGGCGGTGAGGGCGTTCATCATGAACTCGCTCATTTTTACCCCGTTGAGGAGGATATATTCGTTTCGCAGGTTCATGGTGTGGCTCAGGGGGTTCCCCCCGCTGGAGGCCCAGGCGTGGTAGCCGGTGAAGAGGGCCGCCCCGAAGTCCCCGGCGTCCAGGCCGCTCATCATGCTCAACGGGTCCCCCGCCCAGCCCCGGAGGACCCGGGCGCTCTCAGGCAGGGCGGCGGGGTCCAGGTTCCGGGCGGAGTCGTGGGCGTCCTTCACCAGGATCTGGGCGGTCTTGTCCCCGGCCAGGATCCCCTCGCAGCAGGCGGCCACCTCCCGGGTCATCTGCTTCTGATAGGGGACGTAATCCTGGGGGGTGGAGCGCTCGGTCTCCGGCCAGGCGTTGATGCCGCAGGTCCCCTCAATATCCGCGCTGATAAATACATTCATCCCTTTTGTCCTCTCTTCTCAATGTAGTCTTCCACTTCCTGAAGCTGCTCCACTGTGTTGACCCCCAGCATCTCCTGGGCCGTGCAGGCGGCGCAGACCCCAACCTTCTCCCCCTGGCCCACCAGCCACGCCGGGGCGTCGGTGAGGTAATACTCCCCCTGGGCGTTATTGGGCCGCAGGGTGGTGAGGGACCGCCACAGGGATCTCGCGTCAAATACATAGACTGAGGTATTGATCTCACAGATCTTTTTCTCCTCCGCCGTGCAGTCCTGATCCTCCACGATGCGGGCAAAGCCCCCCTGGGGGTTGCGGACGATCCGTCCCATGGGCATGGGCTTCTCGGCCACGGCGGCCAGGATGGTGCACACGTTGCCCTCGGCCCGGTGCTGGGCCACCAGGGCCTCATAGGCCCGGCGGGGCAGCAGGGGCATATCCCCAGCGGCGATGAGGATATCCCCCTCAAAGCCCTTCATGGCCCCCTCGGCGCACTGGACGGCGTGGCCGGTACCCAGCTGGGGGCACTGGAAGACCTTGGGGTAGCCCGGGAAGGCGGCGGTGACCTTCTCCCCCTCGTAGCCCACCACCAGCAGGATATCCTGCTCCTTCAAAAATCCCAGCTCCTCCAGCACATAGCCCAGCAGGGGCCGCCCGGCGGCCACCCGGAGCACCTTGGGCAGGTCCACCCCCTCGGTACGCAGGCGGGTCCCCTTTCCGGCGGCAAGTACGATGGCTTTTACAGGTTCATTCATGGGTAAGTCCCCTTTTCCAACTTTTTTGAATGGGTCCTGAGACATAGGAAACTATCAACAGTATATCACACCGGGAGATTTTTGCAACGATAAAGAGGGGGAGATCTCCCCCT
>JAAWNQ010000053.1 GCA_022799035.1 Oscillospiraceae bacterium | reverse complement strand
ACGTTCCGCGTTCTTGCCCCCGCGGGCGCATACTATGCGCCCCTACGAAGGTCCTGAGGGCAAGGGCCCGAAGTTAAGGTCTCAGGGTCAAGGTTCCGAGGTCAGGGTCCAAAGGCAAGGTCCCAGGGTCAGGAGCAGTCGAGGGCAAGGGCGGCGCGTCGGGTCGTCGCGCCCCACACTATCCCATCCACCCATCCCGTCCATCCCATCCATCCTGTCCATCCTCTCCCAGCCACTACCCACCCAGGCGGCGGGGATGGCAGCGAAGAACCCAAAGGTTACGATATTTTCAGCGGCAGCGGCGCAAGAGGGACGGCGGGTCGCCCTTAGGAAGCCGCCGGTCAATAGTGGGCGTAACCTTAGGGTTTTCATCCGAGGGATAACATTCCTGGATTTGGGCTCTTTACGGTTGTACCGTAGCTCCTTCTTCCTTCCACTGGTCTTACGCCCTTAAAGATTCGGAGTCCAGAACCGCTTTTAAAGCGGTTTTGGCCCCCCGCCGGGAAGGCGGAAAATCCCCCCGGCTGGGCAGGCCGGGAAAAGGGTACAAGGAAACAGAATAATTTGCCATAGCTGGAGAAAACACACATCCCCACTTCCCTCTTGACAAATCGAACTAATGTACTATAATATAAACACAAACGTTCGATAGGAGGCCCTCCCATGAAGCAGGTCAAAATCACCGTACTGCGAAAACACCTCCACAAGGATATCGCAGAGAAATATCTGACAGACTATCCCGATGTGGAGTGCGACTTTTTTCAGGAGGGGGACTCCTTTCTCTACACCGGCGGGGCGGAGAGGCCGGAGGGGTTCTGCCCCTGGGCTTGGGTGGATATCTATTCCAGGGTGGCGGCCCTGTCCGCGGGCGGGACCTGCACCCCCTGGCAAAAGCGGGAGGGGGTAAACATCGTCTGCTGTCTGGACGGGGTGCGGCCGGTGACCTTTCTGCTGGAGGCGGTGGAGGCGTGAGAGAGGCAATATTGAACGCCCTGGAGCGGGAGGTGTACCGGCGATGCCAACAGCCCGCCAACCGGTTTGGCATGGGGTGCTACGATCACATCGCGGCGGTGGTGAAGCATGGGGTGGAGCTGGCCCGGAGGTACGGAGGGGATGAGGAGATCGTGGCTGTGGCGGCCTGGCTCCACGACATCGCCTCGGTCACCGATCACAGCCTTTATGAGCTGCACCATGAGCATGGGGCGGAGATGGCCGGGGATATCCTGACCCGGATGGGCTATGACCGGGAGAAGATCCCTCTGGTCCAGGCCTGCATCCGCAGCCACCGGGGAAGCGTACCGCTGGGAAAGAGCAGCATAGAGGAGGTCTGTGTGGCCGACGCGGACGCCATCTCCCACTTTGACAGTGTGCCCGGTCTGCTCTATCTGGCTTACGTGCAGAAGGGTATGGGGCTTTACGAGGGGAAGGCGTTCGTGCAGCGGAAGCTGAGAAGAAGCTTTGAAAAATTATCGCCGGAGGGCCGGCGGTACTGCCGGGAAAAATATGAGCGGGCCATGGAGGTCCTGGCCTGACCGGGGCCTTGTGAAAGGGGGAAGAGGCGTTGGATGTGACGGAGAAGCTGACCATACTGGCCGACGCGGCCAAGTATGACGCGGCCTGTACCTCCAGCGGGGTGAGCCGGGGTGGAAAGAGAGGGACCATCGGCACCGCCTCCAACTCCGGGTGCTGCCATACCTTCTCCGCCGACGGGCGGTGTGTGTCCCTGCTGAAGGTACTGTATACCAACCACTGCTGCTATGACTGCGCCTACTGCGTGAACCGGCGGTCCAACGACGTGCCCCGGACCGCCTTCACCCCCCGGGAGCTGGCCGAGCTCACCATCCAGTTTTACCGGCGGAACTATATTGAGGGTCTGTTTCTCTCCTCGGCGGTGTTGAAGGACCCCAATTTTACCACCGAGCGGATGATCGAGACCCTGGGACTTCTCCGGCGGGAGTACCGCTTTAACGGGTATATCCACGCCAAGGCCATCCCGGGGGCGGATCCGGGGCTAACCTATGAACTGGGGCTGCTGGCCGACCGGCTGAGCGTGAATATTGAGCTGCCCTCGGAATCCTCCCTCAAACTGCTGGCCCCGGACAAGAGCAAGAGCGCCATTTTTGCCCCCATGGCCCAGATCCGGGACGGGTCGGAGCAGTCCCGGGCGGAGCTGAAGCTCTACCGCCACGCCCCCCGGTTTGCCCCGGCGGGCCAGTCCACCCAGATGATCGTGGGGGCCACCCCCGAGAGCGACCGGCATATTTTATCCTTGACGGAGGGGCTGTATCAGAAGTATCATTTGAAAAGGGTGTTTTACTCCGCCTATATGCCCGTATCCGACCACAGAAGCCTGCCCGCTCCCGCCGGGTTCAAGCCCCCCCTGCTGCGGGAGCACCGGCTCTATCAGGCGGATTGGCTGCTGCGGTTTTACGGTTTTACCGCCGGGGAGATCCTGGACGAGAGCCACCCCAACTTCGACGCGGCCCTGGACCCCAAGAGCGATTGGGCCCTGCGCCACCCGGAGTTCTTCCCGGTGGAGGTGAACCGGGCGGACTATGAGGCCATCCTCCGGGTCCCGGGCATCGGGGTGAGAGGGGCCCAGCGGATCGTCACGGCCCGGCGGTGCGGACCCCTCACCTTCGAGGGGCTGAAGCGGCTGGGGATCGTGATGAAGCGGGCCCAGTATTTTATCACCTGCTCCGGGCGGATGCTGCCGGGACTGCGGTGCAGTCCCCAGGGCGTGTACCGCCGCCTGACGGGACTGGAGCAGGCCGAGCTGGGCGGGGAGGGCTGGCGGCAGTTATCCCTGTTTGACGGGAATGTGAGCTGAGATGACAGCATACCGATATGACGGCAGCTTTGCCGGATTTCTCACCTGCGTGTGGGACGCCCTGGAGAAGGGGATCGAGCCGGCGGCCTTTCTGCTTTTTGAGGACGGGCCTACCCTCTGGGTGGAGCGGGAGGTGGCCACAGACCAGGAAAGGGCCAGACGGCTCTATGCCGCTTTGGGGAAACGGACCTCGGGGCGGTTCCGCCACTTTATCGCCTGGGGGTTCCTCACCTGCCTGCCGGAGCGGGAGCTGGCCCTGTTCACCCTTATTCGCCGGGGGATGACCCAGGGAAAGCGGGCGGCCATGGATCTCAGTGACCCGGTGATGGCCAGGGTGATGCTGGCCTACCAGAAGCTGGCCACCGAGCAGGACCATCTGAAGGGCTTCGTGCGGTTTTCGGAGCTGGAGGGGGCCCTGGTGGGGGAGATCGAGCCCAAAAACCGGGTGCTGCCCATCCTGGCCCCCCACTTTGCCGCCCGGTTTTCCGGGGAAAGGCTGGCCCTCTATGACCGGACCCACCGGGAGGCCTTCTTTTCCGTGAAGGGCAGGTGGAGGATCATTCCGGTGGAGGAGTTCTCCATGGGCCCCGCCGGGGCGGAGGAGAGAGGGTTCCGGGCCATGTGGCGGCAATACTACAGGGCCATCGCCATCGAGGGGCGGATCAATCCCAAGTGCCAGTCCACCCATCTGCCCAAGCGATACCGGCATGTGATGACCGAGTTTATGACTGATGGGGACGCCCCGGCGGAGCTGGGGCCGGCCCAGACCGAAGGGCGCTCTCTGACAGAGAGGACCCAGGGATCCTAAAATGTGTGGAGGGATTTTTATGTATGACATTCTGATCGTGGGCGGAGGGCCGGCGGGGCTTACCGCCGCCGTCTATGCCCGGCGGGCGGGAAAAAGCGTGCTGGTACTGGAGGGGACCGGGTTCGGAGGGCAGATCGCCTCCTCCCATCTGGTGGAGAACTATCCCGCCATCCCCGCGGTGAGCGGGGCGGACTACTCCGAGGCCCTCACCGCCCAGGCCAAGGCCCTGGGGGCGGAGACCCAGTTTGGACGGGTGTCCGGCCTTCGGCGGGAGGGGGATGGCTTTGTCCTCACCGTCCGGAAAAAGGAGTTTGAGGGCCGTGCCGTTATTCTGGCCACCGGGGCCAAGCACCGGAAGCTGGGGGTGACCCGGGAGGAGGAGCTGACGGGTCGGGGGGTCAGCTACTGCGCCGTCTGCGACGGGGCCTTCTTCAAGGGGAGGGACACCGCGGTGGTGGGGGGCGGGGACAGCGCCCTCCAAGCGGCGCTGTTCCTCTCCGGGGTGGCAAAAAGCGTGACCCTGATCCACCGCCGGGGGGAGTTCCGGGGCCAGGAGGCCAACGAGGCGGCGGTCCGGCAGAGGGAGAACATCACCCTGGCTCTGGACAGTCAGGTGGTGGAGCTGTTGGGGGAGAATGCCCTCAGCGGGCTTGTCCTGGAGAACAGGGCCGGGGAGCGCCGGGAGCTGGCGGCGGAGGGCCTGTTCATCGAGGTGGGGCAGGAGCCGGACAACGGGCTCTTTTCCCAGTTGGCCCAGTTGGACGAGGGGGGGTATTTCCAGGCCGGGGAGGACTGCCGGACCGGGACCCCCGGGATCTTTGTGGCGGGAGACTGCCGGGCCAAGGAGCTGCGGCAGCTCACCACGGCGGTGGCCGACGGGTCGGTGGCGGCTACCGCCGCCTGCCAATGGCTGGACAGGTAAGAATATTTGATTTCTATAAACAGGACGCGGCCGGAGAATCTCCGGCCGCGTTTTTTATATAAATTTTCATTTAGTTGTACGAAAACGTCCCACTTTTCCCCTCCGCCCCCCATAGGTGAAAACAGGTTTAAGGAGGCGGCTTTATGGACCGGTGGGATGAGGAATTTCGGGGACAGGTCTTTGTGACCGATCTGGGCGGGAGTCGGGAGGTGGAGGTGGAGGGCGTAAAAACAGCCCTGAACCGCTACGCCGTGTGGATCCCGGAAAAGGACCGGCACCGCATCGTGGAGGTGGGGGCGGACCTGGACCTGCTGCGGTGGAAGTATCACATCCCCCTGCGGCGGGTATGTGCGCTGGCGAGGGGGTGATGAGATGGAGCTTTCAGATCTGATCGGCGCGGTGGGAGCCTGCGTGCAGCAGGCTCAGGTCCTGGTGGAGAGGACGGCGGAGAGGGAGTACCTCCGCTACTTTCACCCCCCGGCGGAGGAGGGGGAGGGGGCCCTGAGAGGGGCACTGATCCCCCAGACGGTGGAGGTGGCCCTCCCCGGCGGGGAGGGGGAGGAGGCTGTTCTCCCCGTTCCTCTGGTGGCGCTGGTGAACCACGCCCCTATGCGCCTGGAGCAGGTGCGGGTACGGTTGAACATCGCCCCCACGCTGACCGGGAGGGGGACGGTGGAGGTGGAGGCCGCTCCCCCGGAGGAGGGGGGAGACAGCCTGGAGCTGCTGTTTCAGGCGGGGGAGCCCGGGGAGGGCGCCGCCCGGCTCAACGGGGCGGCCAGTCAAAAGCTGTAAGCGACCCTTATTTTTATTCAAAAGGAGGATAAAGCATGGCGGACACAGTTAAAAGTATGGTGGGTCTTCCCTTGGGAATGCTCATCTCTCAGCCTATTATTGAGGTGGCCAAGGGCCAGGCGGAGCTTTGCCGGGTCTATCTGAACACCCTGTTTGAGCTGGCCTTTGTCAACGGCAAGGACGGGGAGGCCAAGACCATCAAGTTTACCCTTCAGCGGCCGGTGGTGGATGAGGAGGGCAACACCCAGATGACCCAGTGTGAGGTCCAGGCACCCCTTCTGTCCCTGGTGCCTGTCCCCTCCTTCACCATGGACGAGACCACGGTTCGTTTTAATATGGAGGTGAAGAGTCAGGAGGTGAGCAAGGATACCTCCAGCGCAGAGAGTCAGACCTCCGGCAGTTTTTCCGCCTGGGGCTTCAAGGCCAGCATCAGCGGCAAAGTGGCCAGCTCCAGCGAGCGCACCCGCAGCACCGACCAGTCGGCCAAGTACGAGCTTTACGCCCGGGCTGTCCAGCAGCCCCCCGCCGAGGGAATGGCAAAGCTGACCAGCATTTTTGCCTCGGTCATCGAGCCTATCACCCCCGCCAAGGGCGGCTGAGGATGAGAGGGCTGGTATGGGGCTTGGGAGGGGGACGGGTCCGTCCCCTTCCCAAAGGGCTTCGCCGCCGCTGGGAGCGGGAGAGCGGGGTGGACCTGGGGGACGTGCGGGTCCATGAGGGGTCCTCCCTCCCCGGCTTTTGGGGCGCGGAGGCCATGGCTGTAGGGCCGGATATCTATTTGGCTCCGGGGAGAAAAGGGCTTCTCCTCCACGAGTTGGTCCATGTGGTCCAGCAGAAGCAGGGGCGGGCGGCCCTGGGGCGGGAGCAGGAGGAGCTCCTGGAGATCGAGGCCCGGCTGGAGCGGCCTCCCGCTCCCCGGCCTCCGGCCCTGCCCACCCCCGCCATACAGTTTTGCAGGTGGTGCGGGGACAGAAGCTGTAAGCTGTCCGCCCCGAGCTGCCGCATGGGACGGCTTGCCAAGCTGTCCACGGTGGAGGCCGCTGTGAGGCGGGTAAAGAATGTGGACTCCACCTTTTTGATCCCCGGGTATGGGGAACAGGTCTGGAACGGGCACGCGGAGAACAGGCCCGCCTCCCTTAGCCGGGTATGGAGCCATATCAAAGAACGGGATGTGTACTCCAAGCTCAGGCGGGGCAAAAAGTGGAGATGCCCCTATTGCCGGAGGGAGTTTTCCTCCGCGGCGGAGGGCGCTATGGAGGTGGACCACCATATCCCCTGGGCGGAATATATGAAACGGCAGTTGGGGGTAGACAGTCTGGGGGTCCTTCCCAGGTATGTGGCGGTGGCGCTGGCCAACGATCCCGCCAACCTGGTGGCGGCCTGCGGAAGCTGCAACGCCAGCAAGGGAGACCGGATCCCCGGCACCCCCGAGTTTCAGACCTGGAGGGCGGAGAGGCTCCGGCTGGCCCAGGAATAGCCCCCCGTTCCTTGCTTTTATAAGAGACAGCAGAAGAGGAAGGGCGGATACTCCGGCCTTCCTCTCTTTTTATCCTCAGATCACGTGGTACTCCTTCAAAAGCTTCTCCACATCCGTTCCGGCGATCTTTTTCAACGCCTCGTGGAGGACCACCTTCTCCTTAAGTCCCAGGTCCATCTCGGTGATGGGCTTGCCGTCCCGCAGCTTGACGGTGGCATTCAGCAGGTCCCGCACGTCGTATGTGCTCCCCCAGACCTCGGGGACCCCCCGGTCGATGTCCAGCAGGGTGTAGACCGCCTCCATTCCGGTGCGCATGGAGTATTCGGTGGTAAAGATGGTGTCCCGGGCGATCTCGGCAAACTGGCCCAGGAAGGCAAAGTTTACCGCCCCGTCGGGCACCACCTTGGGCCGGTCGGTATCGTTCCGGGGCATGAAGAAGGCGTCAATATAGGGCATCATCACGGGCACTGTGTTGGCGCTGCGCTCCGCCATATCCTCGATCTGATCCTCAGGCACGCCCAAATGATACAGCCACTCCATACAGATCTCCTTGCCGGTGCAGTCCCGCATGGGCTTTTTTACATAGTCCCCGGGACGGTCGGTGAACAGGGAATAGACCCACACCAGACAGTGGTCCTTGGGCTGGTCCCGGAACTGGGGCTGGCGGTTGATGGTCCAGCTCATAAGCCAGGAGGAGTCCTTGACGGTGACGATACCCCCGGTGACCACCCCGCCGGAGAAAGGATCCCGCTTGCAGATATTCTTGATATAGGGGATGATCCGCCCGTCCAGGGTCTCCACCGTGGCACTCATCCAGTTGGTCTGCTCCGGGTCGGAGCAGAACTTATCGGGGTTGCCGAAGGAGGGGTCCTGGGCGGCGATCCGCCGCCACATGTCCCAGCCTCCGCCGGGCTTCAGCTCGGTGTTATAGGCGGCGGGGGCGTTCTGGCTGCCCATGGAGGAGTTCTCCACACAGCCGCCGTTGGTAATAAAGACCAGGTCGTTCTCCGTGAGGTCGATGGACTGGCTCTCCCCCTCCTGGACAAGGTCGATGCGCTTGGCCAGCTTTCTGCCGCCGGAGCAGTCAAAGAGGACGTTCTCCACCTTCACGTTATAGTGGAACTGGACGTTGTGGCTCTCCAGATATTTGATCATGGGAAGGATCATGGACTCGTACTGGTTATACTTGGTGAACCGGAGGGCCTTGAAGTCGGGCAGGCCGCCGATGTGGTGGATGAACCGCTTGATATACCGCTTCATCTCCAGGGCGGAATGCCAGTTCTCAAAGGCGAACATGGTCCGCCAGTAAAGCCAGAAGTTGGAGTTCAGGACCTCGTCGTCAAAATAGTCGGTGATCCGCTTGTCGTAAAGGTCCTCGTCCGGGGTGAAGAAGAGCTTCATGATCTCCATGGCCGCCTTGTCGGAGACGGCGAACTTCCCGTCGGTGTGGGCGTCCCGGCCCCGGTCCTGGGTGGCGCGGCACAGGGAGTAGTTGGGGTCCCGCTTGTTGAGCCAATAGTATTCGTCCAGTACGCTGACCCCCTCGGTCTCGATGGAGGGGATGGAGTGGAACAGGTCCCACATGACCTCGAAGTGGTTGTCCATCTCCCGGCCGCCCCGCATGACGTAG
>JAAWNQ010000013.1 GCA_022799035.1 Oscillospiraceae bacterium | reverse complement strand
ATCTTGAAGTCCTCCTTGATAAACTTCATGGCGGCGATCCGCCCCAGGCAGATGATGATTTTAGGCTTGATAAGCTGGATCTGCCGGTCCAGCCATTGGGCGCAGGCTTCCTGCTCCACGTTCAGCGGATCCCGGTTCTGGGGCGGACGGCACTTGACCATGTTGCCGATATAGATATTCCTCTCCCGGTTCAGGTCAATGATCTCCAGCATATCGTCCAGA
Organism: Oscillospiraceae bacterium; assembly: GCA_022799035.1. GTDB lineage: Bacteria > Bacillota > Clostridia > Oscillospirales > Oscillospiraceae > Vermiculatibacterium. Next base: position 54,343 of record JAAWNQ010000013.1, on the reverse strand, counting down.
AGCTTTCCTCCCCGGCCCACAAAAGGCCGCCCCGTCAGGTCCTCGTTCTCACCGGGGCCCTCCCCGATACACAGAACCTCGGCGGTGGGTACCCCCTCCCCGAAAACTACATTATGCCGGGTATCCGCCAGCGCACAGCGGCGGCAGGCCATACACTCCGTCCGCAAAGCCTCCCACTGGTCCATATTCTCATCCTCCCCTTTTTGCGTTTTGTTTTTTTATTTTACCATACTATCCACCAAAAGCAAAGGATGGATTTTTTCCTTTTCCCTTCTTTTTCATAAAAAATATGGAGGGACCCTCAAGGTCCCTCCATATCTCCTGTCTTTTTTATCCGTAAAAGGAATGTCCTCCGATGGTGCAGATCAATGCCTTGTTTCTGGATGCCCAGCAGGACTTCCCCACCCCATTGAAATAGTAGGCGCCAGGAACCACATTGGCCCCCTCCAGCACCAGCCGGGCCGCCAGAATAGACTCGGCGTTAGGGGTCGCGTTGGTGGCCCCAGGGAACTGATTGGGGGAGTATATGACCTCCCCCACCGTATTGGGGAACTTGGAACTGTTCACCCGGTTCAGAATCACATTCCCCACCGCCATCTTCCCCTTCAAGGGCTGATTCCCGCTCTCATGGGTGATGACCCGGGCCAGCAGATCCAAAGTCTCCTCGTCATAGGGCTTCCCCTCCGCGGCAAGGGGTACGCCCCCAGAGCAAAGCTCCACCTTCCCGCTCCAGCCGATCCAGGCCCCCAGCGCGGTGGCCAGCACCCGGGCGGGCACCAGCGCGGTACCGTCATCCCAGCCCTTCACCCCGTCGGAGATATAGAGATAGCGGTCATTGATGACGATGTAATGGTCTCCAATGCTTGCCGTCATGGTAAAATCCTCAGCGGAGGCGGTGAAAACCCCGTCCTCCCATGTGATCTCAGCGTCAGGCCGCAAGGTCTGGACCCCGCCATAAAAGGGGATGTAGGCCGTACCGTCATAGACCTCGGCAGTGTAATAAACCGCCTCCCCATTCACCGTCACCTCCGCAGTGGAAGGCTCCTCCGCCGCCATGGCGGGAAGGGCCAGGGTGAGGAGGGTGAAAAGGGCCAACAGCCCCGAACAAACGCGCTTTCTCATACTATCCGCTCCTTGTATCCGGTTTGCAACTTTTGTTACCATATTGTAACCTATTTTATGCCGGATTGCAAGCCCTTGTTCTTCAAAACCCCAAACCCCTGATCTTCCTTCACATCACCTGTCCCCAGCAGAGGTAACGGTAGCAAAACACACACTGGAGCACCGCCATGCCCCCTACAAGGATGGCCGTTGTTTTTGATTTTCCCTCCAGCTCGTCGGCGGCAAAGAAAAAGCAGGGGACCGCGCAGGAGAGATATCGTCCCGCACTCAGAAGCCAGGAAAGACAATAGTTCAATATAAAGTAGACAAAACCATAGAGGACAAACATGCTTCTATGCTTTTTCCAGCTTTTCCAAAAAAGCAGAGCAAAGACCGGAAACAGCACCAGCTCCGGGATCCACATTTCCCATCGGGTACTCACCTTAGGCCAGGTGACCGCATTCTTTGCCAGGTATCCCAATACCTCGGGGAACCACTGGAACCCTTGACTCCAATGCTCCTGCATCTTAACAAAGGCAAAGGGATCCCCCGCCACCCGGTAGTTAAGAAGAAAATATCCTCCCCCCCCCAGAAGGGGCGCTATTAGCACAGGCAGCTTTTTTCCCATCTCCCAAAAGGAGGCTTTTCTCTCCTCTCCCTCTTTATCAAGCGGTTTTACTTCACACCACAGCTCTGCACAAGCCGCCCCAATGAGCAGTACTCCCTGCATCCGGGTCATGGCGGCCAGGATCCCCCACACCGCCGCCCTTCCCCACTGATGCCGGCGGATGTGATAAAGTCCCGCCGTGGTGGTGAGGAGAAACAGGCTTTCCGTCATGATCCCGCCGAAGAAAAATGAGAAGGGGAATAGCCATAACAGAAGCAACGTCCTCCTGGCCACCCTTTCCCCGTATTCCTCGGATACCAGCCGATACAGATAAACATTTCCCCATGCAAAACACAGCCAGCTCACCAGCATCCCCGCCAGGGCTGTGTCCGGCACCAGCAGTCTCATCCCCCGGGTCAGCCATACGTAAAGAGGAAAGAACACCAGAAACAGCGGCTTCCCTTCCTCCAGGTATCCGCCATACCCCAACTCTACAAGATGGATATAGTGGGGGGCATCCCACCGCTGCCAAAGCTTCGGCAGATCGGTCATTCCCACCCCGGCCCCGGAGAGCAGATCGTAGAGGACCACACTCCCCAGCCCCGCCGCCAAGCGAAAGAGAATCGCTGCCAAAAACACCTTGCACCAGGTTTCCACCCCGGAAAATTCCCCTTCCCGCCGGGGCAAAGGGGCAGAAAAGGGAGCGGGCAGCGCCGCTCCTCCCTGGGCCAGCCAGCGAAGCACCAGAACTCCAAAACTCCCCAGAAAGGCTATCGTTCCTATCAAATCCCACAGAATCATTATCGTAAACCTCCAATGCTTTACAGTATAACACGCAGGTCCGAATTTCGCAAATAATTCTCCCTCTTTTCTTCCATTTGTTGTTGACAAACCGGTATCAAGCTGTTACAATTTGGTTACAAGTTTTGAAACATACCTGTAACATTTCAAGGAGGCAACTCATGGCTGAAAAGAAGAACGACATTCCTCTGACTTACAAGGGACACCCTCTCCGTCGGAAGGATAACCTGATCTACTACGGCAGCATGGCCGATAAATACATCATCGCTCTGCAGATCCTGGCCACCCGGAAAGAGGGCGACATGGACGTAGCCAGTAAGGTTTCCGTCCAGCTTCAGCTCACGGACCCCGACCTGAAAAGCCGGGACCGGGTGGTAAAAAAGAGCGAGAAGCCCAACCTCTATGATGCTATGGATGTGGGCGCTATCTGGCTGGAGCGGGCCCTTTCCGGCAAGTAATATCCCCTTACAAAAGATTTAGAAAGAGAAAGGATGTCTGGCTCCCATGGATCTGACCAAAAAGCTGTTTCGCTCTGTCGCTGTGGGTGCGTTGCTCACCCTTCTCTGCATGGGTTCCGCCTGTGCCGAAGGTCTTGGGGTAGGGACTGTTACCGCAGACGCCCTCCGGCTTCGGGAGGAGGCCACCGCCGAAAGCTCCATCCTGGCTACCGCCAGCAAGGAGGATGTGGTGGTCATCCTGGAGGAAGTGGACGAGAATTGGTACCGGGTGGACTATAATACCATTGAGGGCTATATGCTTCAGGAATTTCTGGATCTGGCCGTTGTGGCTGATGTGGACCTGGGATATGGCCGGGTCATGACAAACGGCGCCACCCTTAATATCCGCTCCGGTCCCAGCACTGAGGAGGAACAGATCGCCACCCTCCACAGCGGTAATGTGGTCTCCCTTCTGGGGATGGACAATGGCTGGTATAAGATCGGCTGGAAGGACCTGGTGGGGTATGCCTCCAGCGACTATATCGTTCCCTGCCTGGACACCGACGGCTCCCGGGGGGATGGAGATATCGTCTCCCCTCTCACAGAACAGCTTCCCGCTTACGCCAAACAGTTTTTAGGCGTTCCCTATGTTTGGGGTGGAAACGGTCCCAAGAGCTTTGACTGTTCCGGCTTCACCAAGTACGTCTACGCCCACTTTGGTTATGGCCTGAACCGCACGGCCAGCGCTCAGATGAGCAATGGCAGAAAGGTCTCGCTGGAGGAGCTCCAGCCCGGAGACTTGGTATTCTTTAACAATGGCCGGGTCCGCACCGCCGCCTCCCATGTGGGAATGTACATAGGGGATGGACAATTCATCCACGCCTCCACCAATCACTATAATGTGGAGATCAGCAATCTTTCGGGCTACTACCTCAATATCTATATCGGCGCCCGGAGGATCGTAAACGACTGAGAAAAATGTGAAATACCGCTATCCTGCAAGGATAGCGGTATTTTTCTTCCCTTTTGCCACGAAAGGCCCCTGGCTCTATGCCAGGGCCTCCCTTTTTTCTCACTCCTGCTTATCCTCTTCCGCCAGAGGCTCCACGGGAGCCTGGGGAACGATCTCAGCAGCTTCGGCCACCGGGGTCTCCTCCACAGTAAAAGCGGGCTCCACGTCGGTATCAACGATATTGCCCTCCGCCTTGATCTCCTCAATGCGGTTCTTGTTCTCCTCAATGTTCACCTTGGCGGCGGTGATCTTCTCACACAGAGCAGTGTAAGCCGCCTCAGGGGCCATGCCGCGCTCGGCGTAATAGAGCTTGCCGATCTCAATGTAAGCCTTCTTGATGGCGTCCTCCTCACCTACATTGGCAAGGTTCAGCTTGGCGATCTCACCCAACTGCTTGGATTTGCTCACGCCGGTCTGGGCCAGATCCTTGGCCTTGTCCTTAATGGTCTCAAAATCAAAAAATGCCATAGGTCGTACCTCCTATTATTTTTGGAATCCTGGCTCTATTTTACCTTCTTTTTTCTCCGGGCGCAAGTGAAATCGAAGGAAATTAAAAATCTCTTCATACTTCCTCCCCTTCACCCCCCTCCTTCCCTTTCCATACAATGGTTTGGGCGGGCTCCCTGCCCGCTCAAATCGAATGGGAGTGATTTTTTATGACCCCTGAAACCTATATGCGCCGGTATCACACCGGCTGCGGCTGTGAGGAGGAGACGGCTGTGACAGCGGAAGAGCTGTTCCCCTCCTGTCCTCTGGCTGCCGCTGAGGTTGGACGCGAGAGTTGCGGTTGCGGCCGCAGCCAGACCGATCCAGACCCCGCCCCCCTTCCCACTTGCTGCTGTAAAGCCTCTATGGTGGAGGCACTGCGCTTACTTTGCGGTACGGAGTTGGCTTCTCTGGTGGATTTTGACGCCTTCTTCTTTCTCACCGACTCCCTGGCTGTGGGCAGCGCCCTGACCATCCCCTGCTCCAAACCGGACAACATTGAATGCCCTGAGGCCTCCTTCCGGCGGTTTTCTCCCTGTAACTGCGATCTCGTCGATATAGACGGCACTGCCTATTTCGCTAATCCCGGCGCCGCCTGTGCGGCTCTGGAGGACGTGGAGCAGCTTTCCCTCTGTTCTGTAAAGGCGGCAGCCTTTGATCTGGATGACCCCGACTGTCCCGAAAGCTGTGAGGACGCCGTCTATCGTCGAGCCGTTCGCCTGCTTCGCAGGAGTATCCGCTCTGAGGGCGGCTCCACCGGAAGCTGTGCCGCCTGCGGCTCCCACTGTGACTGTGATGACTGCTGCTGTGACGCCGGACTGCTCACGGAACTGGCTACCCGGAACCTGAGCCGTCAGGTCTCCCTCACTGTAGGTCCCCTTATCCTTCAGGATGTGACTGTTTTGGGCAGTGTAGGCTCTGTTTTGGTTCTGGCCAGTGAGGAGGAAAAACGGATCTACTTTGTCTGTATCTCTCAGGTGGAGGCGCTGGGTTAACAAAGGAAGGAAGCGTTACAGGATCTTCCCTGCCATCGCTTCCGCTTATAGCAAAAGCGGAGACGGCAAAAGCCGTCCCCGCTACATATCAAAAAAGGTAAGCTGGGTATCCCCGTAGGGCCGCTTGGCGGCGGAGATGATATGCTTCATCTCATAGAGAAGTCCCCGCTCCCCGCACCGCTGGGAGAAGGCCGCCCACAGCTCCTTTGCCCTGGGACTGACGCACCAGTATCGGTCTCCGTACTGCTTTTCGTACCTCTCCCTCACGCCGGGAAATCGGTGGACAAGCTGTTCATAATAGTAGGCTCGCTGGCGGTCCCGGAGGGTCATACCGAAGGCGGGATAGATGAACCGGGCCCCGGCGTCAGCGGCGGCATCCACCACGGCCAGGACATTCTCCACGCCGTCCTCTATGAAGGGAAGCACAGGCATGAGCACCACCCCGGCAAAGATCCCATTTTTGGACAAGCCCTCCAGGGCTTTGAGCCGCCGCGAGGGACTGGGGGCTCCCGGCTCCAGCTTGGCCGCCAGAGCATCATCGGTGGTGGTCACTGTCAGTTTGCAGATCACCGGAGCCCGGGCCTGAATGTCCGCATACAGATCGGCGTCCCGGAGGATCAGATCCGACTTGGTACAGGCCGCTACCCCGTGCTCATAGGCATGGATGAGCATGAGGGCCTTCCGGGTCAGCTCCAGTTCCTTCTCCATGGGATTATAGGGGTCGGACATGGAGCCCATGGCGATAAGGGCGGGACGGGTCTTGCGGCGGAGCTCATCCCGAAGCAGCTCCAGGGCCTTCTCCTTCACCTTCACCCGGTCAAAATCGTCGTCCCGGTAGCACTCGCTGCGGCTGTCGCAGTAGATACAGCCGTGGGGGCAGCCCCGGTAGAGATTCATGGTGTGGTCGGCGCCGAACCACTGGGTGGACTTGTTGCGGGTGAGGATGTGTTTGGCGGGGATATAGTCCGTCATTGCAGCTTCACCAGGCAAGCCTGGACACTCAGCAAGCTGCTCTCCGTCCAGTTCTCCCCATCGGTGGAGGTAAACAGTCGCTCCGGGCCGCCGAGGTTAAAATTGCCCTGGTAGACGTGTCCATCGGTGAGGGCAAAATACCTCCCCCCCTGATATCCTACCCCAGTCATCATATACCCAAAGTCGTGGGAGCCGATGAGGTTCAGCTCCTCGTCCAAATAGAGCACCTTTGCCATAACCGGGTCACTGGGAATACCCCAGACGACCTTGGTGTAAACGGTGAAAGTTGGCGGACGCCAGAAGCAAACTGCCATATATTTATCCCCTATCCACTTCATGGCGTATTTGGCTTCATAACAACCGACACCGTTCTCCGTCTCGCCGCTCACCTGGCGATAATGCCCTTTCTGCTGCTCTCGGTACCACTCCCCAGTAGCCTCGTGCCAACTCGTGCCGTCAGAGGATAGGTACAGCTTCCCATCGGCCTTATCCAACACCATGAAGTCTTTGCCGCTGAATTCCAGCAGCTCGATCTCATTGCCCCAGGGCACCTGGTCAAAATACCTCCAGCGGCCTTCGGTAACAGGAGCACGGCAGACAAGTTCGCTCTCCCCGTTGGCCAGTTTCATAAGTACCAAGTCGGCCACCCCAGGGTTGCTCTCCATAGAATAGTCCCACCTGTCTTCCAGCCACTCATGGGGCAGATCACGGCCTGCCACCTGCATCAAATTCTCCTTCACCCAATCCAGCGAGGAAATGGGATAAACAATGGAGATATACTTATTCTCATCGCTCTTGTCTGTGACCTTCACCTCCACCGAGCTGTCGGGGGTATAGGCCGCCGACAGCTCCCAGGCTTCAATACCCTGGGTCTGGATGGCCTCTCCCAGATGAGGCAGCTCCACCCAGTCGGTGGCCACGTCCCCCATGAGGCACACCCGGTAGGTGGGCTTCTCCTCCCAACGGTTCCGTTCGTAGTCCCAGGCATAATCGTCCAGCACAAACCGCCAGCTGTCAAGCTGGGCGATGGAGCGGTGGGGCTTGTTGGGATCGTTGGTGGGCTGGTAAAGTGGTTCAGTGGAACCTTTCTGACCCAGCAGCAACTCCTCCCTATCTATGGAGTAGTAATCAGGCATGGAGGTCCAGGTCCTGCCATCCACAGAACAGTAGAGAGTGCTTTCAGTGTCCACATAGTCGTTGACGGACACCCCTGCCGAATCAGAGACCTCAGCGTAGTAGGTTCCGTCCAGATACCCCACCGCCACCACCTGGCGGCCGAAGTCATAGGATCCTATGGCCTCAAACTTCTCGTTGAGGAAGCTCACCCGGGTACAGGCCGGGTCGTACTTCTCTCCCCAGCTTCCAAAACGACCGGAGTAGGCCTCCACCGTCCGACGGCAGCTGATGTATCGGTCCCCGGTCCAGGCAAAGCTGTATTCCCGTCGATCCCATTCCTCCCCCAGGCCCCTGCCCTCCAGGCACTCCCAGGAAAGGCCGTCCTCCGAGGCGTAGAGCTTTCCAGCGGCCCGTACCACAAAGGTCTTACCGTTGTATGGGTAGAGGTACTGCACTCCGTGGAACGGCGGCGCGGCCCACCGCCAGTCGCCGTCTCCGTAGCGAAGCAGCTCCCGCTCATAGCGGCGCTCCACCAGGGCCAGACCGATATACTCGTTTTCCCCCCACTTCTCCGCCTGAGTAGAGGGATAGCGAAACTGGGTTTTCAAATTCTCCAGACACCAGTCCAGAGAGGAGATGGGGTAGTCGATGGAGACCATAAGACGCTCCTTGCTGTAAATGTCATAGGCCGCCAAAATCACCGTGTCGTTTGGCCCATACCAGGCCCGGAGCTTGCCAATGCTGACCCCTTTGACCCTGGCCGCCTCCGTCATATGAGGCAGGAGCACCCCGGTGTCCGGGGCGGTGTGATCCATCAGATAGACCCCCATCTCTCCGGCATCGTTCTCAGCATACTCAAAGCGGTAGGGGCCAAGCTCGCAGGCCAGGGAAAAGGTGGGGTCGATCTGCTCCTCCTCCGTTTGGGCCCAACGGATACCGTCGGTAGAGACATAGTCCCCGGCGTGGAAGTCGCTTCCGTCCCACCAGCCGCTCCCGATGGAAGAATAATACTCCTCCTTCTCCTGATCCGCAGGGAGCCAGGTCACGCCGTCGGTGGAGTAAACGATGCGGTCGCCATTGTAGCCGCCTCTGCCATGGTTTCCTCCATAGTAATTAGGCTGAGTGGGGTCGTCGTTGCTCCAGTCTTTGACGTATCGAGTCCCCACCGTCACCGTACCGTTGGTGGCAAAGACCTCCACAGGAACGGGCACGGCGTTTTTCAGGGCAGCGGCGATCTCCTGGGCAGAGTAGTCCCGGAACCAGGTGTATTCGCTACTCCATGTGTCCCTTCCCTTCACCGACAGCCCACCGTCGTTGGCAGCGTTGGGCAGCACCGTAATGGCATAGGACAGTCCGGTTTGCTTCTGGGTCTCCCGCAGTCCGGGCAGCTCTGCGTAGCTGCCGCCCTGGTCGGCGGATAGGTAAAGCCGCTGGCCCTCGCTGCTCACAAACTGATTGTTCTCGTTGCTCTCTCCCCGGCCCATGTCGGTATACCATACATATTCCGTTCCCCCGCTAATCACCGCCGCCTGGGCGGAGGTGGTGCCGGCGCAGAGGGTCAGGGCAAAGAGGGCAGTGACGAACCATCTCTTTTTCATGGGCGGCTCCTTTCTCTTTGGGTGGAAGGGACGACGGAGGCAGCCTCCGCCCTACGCGCTTTTGTGGAAGGCGAAGAAGCGCTGGCCGAAGTAGTTCAGGATGGTATAGAGGCCCATGCCGCCCAGCTTGGTGAGCCGCTCCAGCCACAGGCCCGTGAAGCCCATAGCCCCCAGCACCATCCCCCCCAGGGGCTGGGCGATGGAGTAGGCCAGGGCATAGCACACCGCCACGTTGAGGGCAAATTTCACCGCCGAGCGGCCCATGGTCTCCTGGCTCCGGAAGGTGAATCTCCGGTTGAGGAAGAAGCTCATCACCGCCCCGGCCACATAGGCGATGGCGGTGGAGGGCCAGTAGCCCAAACCCTCCAGCAGGATCATGAGGACAGCGGAAAGGAGGGTGTTCCCCACCCCCACCAGCAGAAATTTGGGGATGGAGGCGTCCAAAAACTTATTTTTCATCGTCCAGCACCTCCCGGATGAGGAACCGGGGACGGGCCTTGGTCTCCAGGTAGATCTTGCCGATATACTCCCCGATGACCCCCAGGGACAGCAGGATGAGGCCCCCAATGGCCCACACTGAGCAGATCACGCTGGCCCAGCCGATGATGGTCTCCCCCATAGCCCAGCGGAGGATGGAGTAGATGAGCATGGCGATGCTCACCAGGAAGATAAGGAAGCCCAGGCTGGTGATCCACTTCAGGGGCTTGGTGGACAGGCTGGTGATGCCCTCCATGGCGAAGGCCAGCATTTTTTTCAGGGGATACTTGCTCTCCCCCGCGAACCGTTCCCCCCGCTCATACTCCACTGTGCCGGTGCGGTAGCCCACCATGGGGACGATGCCCCGGAGGAACAGGTTGACCTCCTTGAACGCCGACAGGCCCTCCAAGGCCCGTTTGGACATGAGGCGGTAGTCGGCGTGGTTGAAGACGGTCTCGGCTCCCATCCAGTTCATCACCCGGTAGAAGCCCTCGGCGGTAAAACGTTTGAAGAAGGTATCCTTCTTCCGGGAGGAGCGGACGCCGTAGACGATATCGCACCCGGCGTAGTATTCCTCCACCATTCGATCCACCGCATCCACGTCGTCCTGGAGGTCGGCGTCCATGGAGATGGCCATATCACAGCGGTCCTTGGCGGTCATGAGACCCGCCAGGAGGGCGTTCTGATGGCCCCGGTTCCGGGTCAGATCCACCCCGGAAAAGATGGGGTCAGTCTGGTGGAGAGATGATATCAGTTCCCAGGTCCGGTCTCTGGAGCCGTCATTGACAAAGAGGATACGGCTCTTTTCGCTCACCTTCCCCTGACTGACAAGGCTTTCCACCTTTTCCTTCAGCCGCTTGGAGGTCTCGGGCAGGACCTCCTCCTCATTGTAGCAGGGTACCACGATATATAGAATATCCTTCAATGGAATACACTTCCTCCTTTTTATGGTAATTCTATTATACCTTTTTTAGACGAAAAAGGGAACCCGAAGGTTCCCTTTTTTTCCTATTCCAGCAAGATCTTCCGCAAATGCTCCATGGCCTTCCGCTCGATGCGGGAGACCTGGACTTGGCTCACCTTCAGGATCTTAGCCGTCTTGTCCTGGGTGAGACAACGGAAGTAGCGCAGTTCCACCACCTGCCGTTCCCGGTCTGAGAGGGCAGCGATGGCCTCCCGGAGCGCCATCTTCTCCAGGACTCCCTCCTCCATCCCCTCGTCTCCCATGACCTGCTCCAGGGTAAAGCCATCCCCCAGATCCATCTGGAGGGAGGACACAGGAGCGTTGGCGGTCTCGGCAGCGGCGATGTCCTCCGGCTCCAGGCCGGTCTCCACCGCCAGTTCTGAGAGGGTGGGCTCCCGCCCCAGCTCCCCCTGAAGCTTGTCCCGGGCCTTCTGGATACTTCCCCCCCGCTCCCGGAGTCCCCGGCTCACCTTCACCGCCCCGTCATCCCGGAGGAACCGGCGGATCTCCCCGGCGATCTTGGGGACGGCGTAGGTGGAAAACTGACAGCCGAAGTTGGGATCGAAGCCCCGCACCGCCTTTACAAAACCCAGACAACCAAGCTGGTACAGATCCTCCGGGTCTACCCCCCGACCAAAGTAGCGGCGCACCACGCTCCAGACAAGACCGGAATTCTCCTCCAACAGACGGCCACAGGCATCATTATCCCCCTCCCGGGCGGCCTCCAGCAACGGCAGGGTGGCCCCGCTCAACCGCCCAGCCGCCGGGAGACCCGACGGCGCAGGGTCACTGTGGTACCCTTTCCCTGGATGGACCGGACCTTCAGGGTATCCATAAAGCTCTCCATGATGGTGAAGCCCATGCCGGAGCGGTCCGCCCCTCCGGTGGTAAAGAGGGGCTTCCGGGCCTCCTCCACGTCCGGGATCCCCACCCCGGAATCTTTGATGACGATCTCCAGCGTGTTGTCCTCAAACAGCCGCAGGCGCAGGGTCACTGTCCCCAGCCTGTCCGGGTAGGCGTGGACGATGCAGTTGGTCACCGCCTCGCTGACGGCGGTCTTAATGTCGTTGACCTCGTCCAGAGTGGGGTCCAGCTGGGCGGCGAAGCAGGCCGCCGCCGTCCGGGCAAAGCCCTCGTTGGCGCTGCGGCTCAGGAACGTCAGTTTTGCCTCATTGACAGGCTTCATATGTATGTCCTCCTTATTCTATAAAGGGAATCAACTTGTCCACACCGGCCGCTTTCAGCACCTTGGCCGCCTGTGGTGGCACCATACGCAGGGTCATGGAGCCCTCCAATTCTTTCATCCGCTTCCAGGTCCTCAGCACCACAGCGATGCCGGAGGAGTCCATAAAGCTGACCCCTCCCAGATCCAGTTCCAGGCGGGTGGGCAGGGCGGCGTCGATCTCCCGGCTCAGTTGAGCCATCAGGTCCTTGGCGGCATGATGGTCCACCTCTCCGGCGACCCTGGCCGTCAGGGTCTGGCCCACCTCCAAACAGTCTACCGGCATATGGGTCCCCTCTCTTTCGTAAACATAAAAAATCACGGTATACCAAAATTTGGTATACCGTGATTATAGCTTGTCTCTTTCACATTTTCTGTCAGAATATGGATTCAAAATGAGTGAATATCCATTTATCCCCCACCTTCTGATAGGGGAATTCGTAGACCGTTTCCCCCACAGGAAGGAGCGTCCCCTCCTCGTTGGGAGCCAACTGTTCCACTCTGGCCCGGACGGTACAGAGGCTCTGCTCCCCCTCTTGGGGCCACTGGACCTCCAGAGTCACAGCCCCCTTGGTAATATCGCTTCCCCGGCCCGCAGGCAATGCGTAAAGCCCTTTTTCCGTCTCCACAAAGTGGGGTACACCGGGGCTCTCGGCCAACAGAGGGTCTACGATCTCGTCGGAAAATAAGCTTTTCAAGTATCCACGCAGTTCATCCATCGTACCAAGCCCCGGTCTCCTCACGCGATAAAAGGTCAGGTCCGGCCGGACCTCTACATCCTCCATATCCAGCATAAGGCCGGCGTCACTGTACCCGGCAAACCAACTGTATGCCTCCTCCGCCTCCCGGTAGGCCGCCAGCACCTCCTCATCAGAGATACGTTCCGGCTCTGCGGGAAGGGGCTCCGGGGTGGCAATGATCTCCGGCGTCTGGTCCGGGGTGGGTGCAGACGTTGGGGTGGGCTTGGGTTTTGGCGTGGGAGTGGAGGGCGGAGTCTCGGCTGCTGTAGGGACCGGCTCCGGGGTGGTGGGCACAGGGACGGCCGGGACCGTTGCCGCAGGAACCGGGGTGGCCGTCACTTCCACTGTGGGCGCTGTCGTCGGCTGAGGGGAAGGGGTGACCTCCACCGCAGCCCGGCTGCAAGCCGCCAGCCCAATGAGCAGGGCGGCTGTCAACCATATGGATCGTTTTTTCATGTTAATGCCCCTCCTTTGGGCGGACGATCCTCTCTCCTTATCCTATTCTATCCGACCAGGGGCAAACACACAACAACAAAATTATGACAAAAGCTTTCAAATGATTACAGCTCAGCCCATGGCGGCGGCTGACTCCTCCAGCTTGGCAATGAGGGCCTTCAGCTCCTCACACCGCTGCTTTTCCGCGACCACCACCTGCTCGGGAGCCTTGGAGAGGAAGCCGGGGTTGGACAGCTTGGCCTCCAGGCCCGCCAACTGCCCCTTCTTCTGCCCCAACTCCTTCTGGATCCGGGCCCTCTCCTTCTCCAGATCCACCAGCTCCGCCAGAGGCATAAAGACCCGAGCGGCATGGGTGATGACCTCCACCAGACCCTGCTTGGCCGCATCGGAGCTGGAAAGGCCATCGGAGATCTCCGTCACAGTCACATCACTGGCATAGGCCAGACGCTTCAGGAGAGGGATCCCCTGGGTAAAGACCGCCGTCTCCAGGGTGGTGATGGTGAGGTGGGCCTTCTTGGAGGGGGGCACGTTCAGCTCCGCCCGCTTGCCCCGGACAGCCCGAGTCACCTCGATGAGCAAGTCCACCGCCTTCTCCTCAGCGGGAAAGTTCAGCTCCGCCCGCTGCTCCGGCCATCTCTGGAGCATCAGGTAATCCCCCTCATGGGGCAGGGACTGCCAGATCTCCTCAGTGAGGAAGGGCATGAAGGGATGGAGGAGCTTCAGAGTCTCAATGAGGACATAGCACAGCACGTTCTGGGCATTCTCCTTGGCGGTCTGATCCTCCCCCTGGAGCCGGGCTTTGGTGAACTCGATATACCAATCGCAAAAATCGTCCCAGATAAAGTCATAGACCTTCTGAGCGGCAACGCCCAGCTCGTAGGCGTCCATGTTCTCGGTGACCCCGGGAATGAGGGCATTGAGTTTGGAGAGGATCCACTTGTCCTCCTGGGTCAACTCCTTGGGAAGCTCCACCTTGTCGATAGTCAGGTTCATCTGCACAAAGCGGCTGGCATTCCAGATCTTGTTGGCAAAGTTCCGCATGGCCTCGCACCGCTCGGGGAGGAAACGCATATCGTTACCGGGGGAGTTGCCCGTCACCAGATTGAACCTCAAAGCGTCGGCGCCGTACTGCTCAGCCACCACCAGGGGGTCCACCCCGTTGCCCAGAGACTTGGACATCTTCCGGCCCTTGTCGTCCCGGACCAGGCCGTGGATAAGGACGGTGTGGAACGGGGGCTTCCCCGTGTGCTCACAGGCGGAGAAGATCATCCGGGCCACCCAGAAAAAGATAATGTCGTAGCCTGTGACCAGAACGTCAGTGGGATAGAAGAACTTCATATCCTCCGTCTCCTCCGGCCACCCCAGGGTGGAGAATGGCCACAGGGCGGAGGAGAACCAGGTATCCAGCACATCGTCCTCCTGGTGAATGTGCTTACTTCCACAGTGGCAGCACTCGGTGGGGTCGGTCTCCGAGACGGTCAACTTGCCGCACTCGTCACAGGTCCAGGCGGGGATCCGGTGGCCCCACCAAAGCTGACGGGAGATACACCAGTCCCGGACGTTCTCCATCCAGTTGATATAGGTCTTGGAGAACCGGTCGGGGACAAACTTGGTCTCCCCCTCCTTTACCACCCGGAGGGCCTCCTTGGCCAGGGGCTCCATCTTCACGAACCACTGGGCGGAGATCAGAGGCTCCACATCGTGGTGACAGCGGGAGCAGGTACCCACGTTGTGCTGGTGGTCCTCCACCTTCACCAGGAAGCCTTGGTCCTCCAAGTCGCGGACAATGGCTTTCCGGGCTTCGTACCGGTCCATTCCGGAGTACTTTCCATAGCCCTCCACCACCTTTCCACTGTCGTCCAGGACCCGGATGGTCTCCAGGTTGTGGCGGAGCCCCACCTCAAAGTCGTTGGGGTCGTGGGCGGGGGTCATCTTCACACAGCCGGTGCCAAACTCCAGGTCCACGTACTCGTCAGCCACGATGGGCATCTCACGGCCCACCAGGGGAAGGATACACTTCTTGCCCACGATATCGGTATAGCGCCCGTCATCGGGGTTTACCGCCACGCCAGTATCGCCCAGCATGGTCTCAGGCCGGGTGGTTGCCACGATAACATACTTATCCTTCTCCCCCTGAATGGGGTAGCGGATATGCCAGAGATGGCCGGGCTTGTCCTGGTACTCCACCTCCACATCGCTGAGAGCGGTGACACAGTGAGGGCACCAGTTGATGATCCGGGAACCCTTGTAGATAAGGCCCTTATCATAAAGGCTTACAAACACGTGGCGGACGGCCTTGGAAAGACCCTCGTCCATGGTGAACCGGGCCCGGTCCCAGTCGCAGGAGACGCCCAGCTTCTTCTGCTGCTCCACGATGCGGGCGCCATACTTGTGCTTCCAGTCCCAAACCCGGTCCAGGAACTTCTCCCGGCCCAGGTCGTAGCGGGAAAGGCCCTCGGTCTCCCGGAGGTTCTCCTCCACCTTGGCCTGGGTGGCGATGCCGGCGTGATCGGCGCCGGGGACCCAGAGGGCGGCATAGCCCTCCATCCGCTTAAAGCGGATGAGGATGTCCTGGAGGGTACAGTCCATGGCGTGGCCCATATGGAGCTGGCCTGTCACGTTGGGGGGCGGCATGACAATGGTGAACGACTTTTTGCTGGGGTCCCGGTGGCCCTGGAAGCAGCCAGCCTTCTCCCACATCTCGTAAATACGGCCTTCCACCTCCTGGGGTTCATAGGCCTTGGGCAATTCCTTACTCATAGTTCACAACTCCTTATCTATTGTTTGTTATTTATGTGTATCATACCGGCACTTCAACTCATCCAGTTCGATGGCACGGGGCTTTATAGGTTTTTGGACCTTCTGCCGCAGGAATGACTCAAATGCCTTTTCTTCTCCTCCGGTCAGATCTCTTCTGCGCAGGGAAATCCCAGAAAACCCCGGCTTATCCAGTATATCCCAGCCCTCTGACCAGGTCCGTACTGCCTCTACCCTCTCCCACCGAAACCGTTCTATGGTCTCTCCCGGTAGATGCAGGGTACAGCCCTGATCCGTCAATTCCACCGTCAGGGAGCCATCCTCCTGACCCATCGGCATTTGTTCCACCCGGAGAAATTGTTTTTTCCATGTCATCCAGTTCATATTGCGCCAGGTCGTAACCAAAGCGGTCAGAATCATCATCAGAGTGAATCCTCCCATCATCCAGGAATCATCCTCCCAGACCACACGCAAGAAAACCGTGAGCCCTGCAAAGAGCAACGCCAAAAGAATCGTAAAGCCGCAGTTAATTTTTCGCTTTGCATCTGTCTGATAGATCCAGGCCGCCCATATGGAGTCCTCCGCAAACTGCCAAATAGTGGTTTGAAATTGAAAGCGCATCTCTGCCCACCATCTTTCCCCTTATAGTTCCTTGATCTCCATTCCCAATTTTTCCGTCAAAAAACTCCGCAGGCCAGCCCGGTCACCCTTGGTCAGCGCCCGCTCCGGCAGAAGCATTGCGTGGCGTTTATCCAAGAAAAGAAAATACCGTTCCCGATAGTGAAAGGCCCCGACAACCGCCGAGTAGGGATAGGAGCTCTCTCCCTTCACGCTTTTCCCATGAACGCTCTCCTTCTCCAGCGTTACCGTGAACTCCCCCTCACCTTCCACCATCATGCGTTTGATGCGCCAAGCGGTACCCTGGTGATAAAAAAGAGAAAGGGCCAGAAAAAGCACTCCCGCCACAAAAAGTATGACCCCAACCAGCTTGCTCCCGGACGAAAACAGCAACCACCCCATAGCCAAATAGGCCGCACCCAGCAGGGTCAGCACCGCTCGGTAAACCAGCGCCCTCTTTCGGCGGTAGGTCTTGGCGGTCACCCGGCTGAGCGCATTCATATCCTCCAGGGTATAGTCGTATTGAAACTGGTACATATCTCTCCTCCTGACACAAAAACGCCCTGAGCCATTTGGCTCAGGGCGAATCCTTTCATCCGCGGTACCACCTGAATTGGTTCTCATTATCCCTTAACGCGGGAGACGGCAAGGCTTACTATCCTTCAGTCCTGCGGCTCAGGGGCGACCTTCCGCTCCAGGGTCATGGAGCCTTGCACCGGCCGGCTCCTCTCTCCGCTTTCCCTGGGACGTACTCCTCCCCATCTCTGCCTTTAAATCTTTGTTCAGTATACGCAAAATTCAGTCAGAAGTCAAGGGAAATCACGTTTTCTCCGCCGGCTTCCTCAAAAACGCCAGTTTGGTCTCGGAGCAGACCACCGCCAGAAAGATGACGGCAAAGCCCAGGAGCAGGCGAACAGTCACCGGATCCCCATAGAAGATCACCGAAAACAGCACCCCAAACACCGACTCCAGGGACAGGAGAATGGCCGCAGAGGAGGGGTCGGACCAGACCTGCCCCACATTTTGGAATAGGAGGGCCACCGTGGTACACATAATGGTCAGATAGAGCATCTGCACGATCAGATCCGGTCCAAGGAAGGCAGCGGTAGGGGGCGTTTGGAACAGGAAGCCCATTACCCAGGCATAAAGGGCGGCAAAGGCAAACTGGAACACGGTCAGCAGGTAGATATCCTTACCGGGTGACACCTTCGCCACCGCCACGATATGGGCGGCGTAAAAAACCGCCCCCACAAGGGTAAGGCTATCCCCGGGAGTAATGGAAAAGCCCTCGTTCAAAGACACCAGACCAACCCCCGCAACACAGAGGACCGCCGCCAGTATGTTGTAAATATCAGGCCTCTTCCCCATCACCAGCCAATAGAGAAAGGGGACCAGCACACAATACACCGCCGTCAGAAAAGCGTTTTTAGAGGGGGTAGTAAGGGCGATACCGAAGGTCTGGACCGAATAGGCGGCAAAGAGAAAGCCGCCGATCACGGCCCCCCGCCAAAGGTAATCGGGGGTAAATTCCTTCCACTTTTTCCAGCATACTACAGCCAGGAGAGCCGCCCCTCCGGTAAAGCGGACCGCCAGAAGAAAGAAAGTGGGGATCACATCCACCGCCCCCTTCATGATAAAGAAGGAGGATCCCCAGATCAGGGCGGCGGCAAAGAGCATGGGCTTGGCAAGGCGGCGCATCAAGGTCTCGTTCAAGGTTGTCACGGCTCCTTATGTATGATAAAATGATAAAAAGAGGTGGGACAATGGAAAAGCTGAACCCAGATTTCTACAGCCGGGACACCTTGACGGTGGCCCGGGAATTGCTTGGCAAGCACTTGGTACGGGTGATGAATGGGGTCCCCCTCACCCTTCGCATTACCGAGACGGAGGCCTATATCGGTCGGCTGGATAAAGCCTGTCACGCCTATGGCTACAAGCGGACCAAACGGACTGAGACCCTGTTTGCCCCACCGGGGACCGCCTATATCTATCTGATCTACGGCATGTATCACTGTCTCAACTTTGTCACCGAACCGGAGAATGAACCCGCCGCCGTCCTCATTCGGGCGGGAGAACCCATCTCCTCCGCCGACGCGGAGGCCATCGCCAATATACGGTTCGGCTATCCGGCGGACAGGATGTCCCCCTATCAGCGGAAAAATTTCCTCAACGGGCCCGGAAAACTATGTAAAGGTCTATCCCTTACCAAGGAGCAAAACGGCCTTTCTCTCACCGGGGACACCCTCTATGTTCTGGAAAGCGGCGAACGCCCCAGGAACATTCAGGTGAGCAAACGCATCGGCATTGACTACGCCCAAGAGGCGGTGGATTTCCCTTGGAGGTTTTATCTATGATCTTTTTTGACTTGGACGGCACCCTCATCGACTCCAACGGGGTCTGGCTCCAGGTGGACCACGCCTTTCTGGGCCGCCGGGGACTGGAGATCACCCCGGAATATACATACACTGTGGGCCACTCCATTTTCCCGGTGGCGGCTCAGTTTACCAGAGATTACTACCGCCTGGAGGACAGCCGCGAGGAGATCATGGCCGAATGGCGGTCCCTGGCCTACGACGCCTACGCCCACACCATCCCCCTGAAGCCCGGAGCCCGGGAGCTGTTGGACAAGCTGGCGGCGGAAGGCCGGGACATGGCCCTGCTCACCGCCAGTCTCCCCGAGTTGGCGAAAGCGGCGGTAACCCGACATGATTTGGAGCCTTACTTCCAAGGGCTTTTCTTCGCCCAGGACGTGGGACTGGAAAAGAAAAATCCTCAGGTCTATCGCATTGCCGCGGAGCGGTTTAGAGTATCTCCCGCCGCCTGTATTCTGGTGGAGGACGCGCCCCACAACTGCGCCGCCGCCAAGGCGGCAGGCTTCCAGGTGGTGGGAGTTTACGATGATTTTTACAAGGACAGTTGGGATAAGGTAGTGGCTAACAGTCACAGAGCGGTGAGAAGTCTGTCGGAGTTGATCGACCTTCCATAAAAGAGTGGGCGGAGCTGATCCGCCCACTCTTTTTTGAGCCCAAAGCCCATACGAAAAACTTCTCTACCTCTCAAGCCTTACATCACAGCTTTTCCATGTACTGGGCCGCTGATTTCAGCATCAGCTTCTTGGTCCCCACATTGTCGAAAGCGATCTCCACAAGGGCGTCCCCGCCCATCTTGGACAGGGACAGGATCATCCCCTTACCAAAGGCCTTGTGCATCACCATCTCCCCCTTCTGGAAGTCAGGCAAGGGGGGAGCCGCTTTTGCCGCGGCCTTCAGAATGGACTGCTTGCTCCGGGCAGGCCGGGATACGGGGCTCCCCCCTCCTGGACGGCTCTGCCCACAGGCAGGACGGCGACTCTGATAACCTCCGCCAGAGGAATAGCCGCCGGAGGAGGGATATCCGCTCCCCCCATAGGAGTAACCACCGGAACGGTGCCCCTCCCCATAGGAGTATCCACTCTCCTCCTCATCATAGAACTCCCGCTCGGGCCGCCAGGAACTCTCCTCGATCCTCCACTGACCGGACATGGGAGCCTGACCGCTCCTCTCCACATGCTCCTCGGGTATCTCCTCCAGGAACCGGGAGGGCCGGTTAGATGAGGTGCGTCCATAGAGCATCCGCTGGTTGGCGCAGACCATGTAGAGCCGCTCCTTGGCTCGGGTCATAGCCACGTAGCAAAGCCGCCGCTCCTCCTCCATCTCTTCGGCATCCCCGATAGAACGGATCCCGGGGAATATCCCCTCCTCTGCTCCCACCACAAAGACCACGGGAAACTCCAGGCCCTTGGCAGAGTGCATGGTCATCATCACCACGCTCTCCTCGTTTGGGTCGTGGTTGTCCAGGTCGGTATAGAGGGCGATCTCATCCAGAAAACCGGAAAGAGAGGGCTCCTCTGCGTTATCCAGATAGTTTTGGATGGAGCTCTGCAATTCCCGCACGTTCTCCAGCCGGGTCCGGTCTTCCACGGTATCCTTAGCCTCCAGAGCGATGGCATACCCGCTGTCAGCGCAGAGAACGTCATAGAACTCGGTCAGGGACATCTCCCCCGCCTGCTGGCGCAGATTGGTGATAAGGCCTGTAAACACCGCCAGCTTGGCCGCCGCCTTCTGCAGGTCGGGGTAATCCCGGGCATGGCTGATGACCTCCCAGAGGGAGCGCCCAGTCTGAACTGCAAGCTGTTGGGCGGTATCTACTGTCTTTTGCCCGATCCCACGGGGCGGGTTGTTGATAATGCGTTGTAAACGCAGATCATCTCCGGGGTTATTGATAACACAGAGGTAGGCCAGCATATCCTTCACCTCCGCCCGATCAAAGAACCGGGTACCGCCGATAATGCGGTAGGGGACCCCATTGCGTTTGAAGGCCATTTCCAATTCTCGAGACTGGGCGTTCATCCGGTAGAGCACGGCAAAATCCTTCCAGTGCCGCCCGCCGGAATAGCCAGAGAGAATCTCGGAGGCCACATACCGGGCCTCGTCATCCTGGTTCATGGCAGTATAGAGCTGGAGCTTGTCCCCCTCCCCGTGCTGGGTCCACAGCTCCTTTCCCTTCCGGCCGGTATTGTTCTGAATGACGCTGTTAGCCGCTTTCAGGATGTTCTGAGTGGAGCGGTAATTCTGCTCCAGACGGATGGTACGGCAGTCCTTATACTGGTTCTCGAAGGACAGGATATTCTCGATCGTGGCCCCACGGAACCGATAGATGGACTGGTCATCGTCGCCTACCACGCAGAAGTTCTCATAGCCCCCCGCCAGCAGGGAGGAGAGTTGGTACTGCATGTTGTTGGTGTCCTGATACTCATCCACCAGCACATAGCGGAATTTCCGCTGATAGTAGCTCCGGGTCTCCTCGTCCTGCTGGAGGAGACGGACCGTGCAGAAGATCAGATCGTCGAAATCCAGGGCGTTGGCGGCCTTGAGCCGCTTTTCATATTCGGCGTAGATACCGGCAATCTTCTGGAGCCGGTAATCCCCCGTCTTATTGCACTCCTCCACATAGTCCGCCGCCGGCTTCATAGCATCCTTGGCCCTGGAGATATACCCCAGCACCGTCTTGGGGGGAAATGCCTTATCGTCAATGTTCCGTTCCTTCAAAATATCCTTGATGACCCGCTCGGAGTCGGCGGTGTCATAGATGGTGAAGGAGGTGGCATATCCCAGCTTATCAATGTCCCGCCGCAGGATCCGGGCGCAGCAGGAGTGGAAGGTGGAAGCCCAGATGTCATTTGCGCTGGGACCCAGCATCCGCTCCAGCCTGGCCTTCAGCTCTCCGGCGGCCTTGTTGGTAAAGGTGATGGCCAAAATAGACCAGGGGACGGCGGGATCCACCCGGCACAGCCGTTCCGCCCGGTCCTTCCCCTCAGGGGTAGGCTTGGCAGCGTAACTCTCCAAAAAGGTCAGGTCGTCGGCTGTGACAAGGTCGGAGACCTCGTCACAGTCGGAGCCCCGACCATACTTCATCTGGTTGGCCACCCGATTGATGAGCACTGTGGTCTTACCGCTGCCCGCCCCCGCCAGCAGGAGGAGGGGGCCCTCGGTGGCCAATACCGCCCGTCTCTGCTCCGGGTTCAGGTGGGCGAAATCCTTCTCGATAACGGCCCGGCGGGCCTTGCAAAATCGGGCCTGTTCGCTTGGGTTCAGCATAAAATCTTCTCCTACTCTCTTTTCCGCAGTAGTCCTATTTTAATACAAATCCCCTCCCCGGTCAACGGCGGGATTGACAAAGTTTTTTATGAGTAGTATATTTGTTCCATTCAAATAGATTTGTTTCAAAGCAGATCAAATCTCACACAGGAAGGGAGAATCTGACATGAATAGGCAGGAGCAGATCATCCATCTCTGGTTTGATATGTGGCTTCAAAAGGAGGATCTGGGGATGGACGCTATTTTCATTCCCGACGCCGTCTATATTGAGAGCTGGGGACCGGAATACCATGGACTGGAAAAGATCCGGCACTGGTTTCACGAGTGGAACAGCCGGGCCACCGTCCTGCGCTGGGATATCAAGAGATTTCTCCACGGGGAGGGCGTGACCATGGTAGAGTGGTACTTCCAGAATGTTCAGGACGGGGGCACCCCCGAGGCCTTTGACGGCGTGACCCTCATCCACTGGTCTCCTGAGGGGAAGATCGCCCGCCTCCAGGAGTTCGGCTGCAACCTGGACCGCTACGACCCCTATGCCGCCGGCCCGGAGCCCCGGTTCCGGGAAGAGAAAGCGGCTTGGTTTTGAGGGCGGCGGGATGACTGACACCAAGGATCTGCTCCGGGGCTACTTCGCCCAAAACGGCATCCTTCTCTACAACGAAAACCGGGAGCTTCCCTCCCTTTCCTCCATCGGCGGACAGTGGAACGATATCGTAGCCCTGATGGAGAACCGAGAGGTTTTTTACTCCAAGCTATACAAAGGCCGGGTCACCTACCTCTCCCGGGAGTTTTACTACCACGTCAAGCCCCTCCGCCGGCGGGAGGAGCGCCTCTCCCCCCAGGCCCGGGAGCTTCTATCCCTTCTCCGCCAGACAGCCCCTATGGGGACCGAGGAACTGAAGTGCCTGTTTCCTCTCTGGGGCTCTCATTTCGGGACATAACCTTGACCAGCTTATCCGAGAGCTGCTGGTCACCGCCGTCAGGCGGGACCGGACCCTGAATGAAAATTGGTGTACCTTCCTCTGGGCTCCCTCTGAATATTGGGAGTTGGAGATCTCCTCCCTCCCCTCCTCCCCAGCGGAACTCCACCGTCTCCTCTCCCCCCTTCTTTCCAAAAAGCAGATCAGCTCCCTTCTCTACAGATAGAAAAAAAACAAGCAGAGAGCCCTTAATGGCTCTCTGCTTGTTTTTTTCTCCCGAACAGGATCACAATATCAAAACAGCGTAATCTGGCTGGTGTCAGGCAGGTCATCGAAGGCCCCCGCCTCCTTCAGCTTGCCGATATGGGTACTGGATACCTTGGGGCAGGCATCGGAGAACTCCTCAATAGAGATAAACTCCCTTCCCACCCGCTGCTCCACGATGGACTGGGCCGCCGTCTCTCCCAGACCGGGAATGGCGGTGAAGGGCGGGATCAGAGCGTCCTCCCCGTCCATGATGAAGTGGGTGGACTCCGAGCGGTAGATATCCACATTCCGGAAGGTGAGCCCCCGGAGATAGAACTCATAGACCACCTCCAGGGTGGTGTAGGTATCCTCCTCCACCGCCGCCGCCTGCTTGTCGTCCATCTTGGCCTTGATCTCCTTCAGCTTGGCCTTCACCACGTCCATCCCCTGACACATGAGGGTGGCGTCAAAGGCCTTAGCCCGGATGGAGAAGAAGGCGGCGTAGAAGGCCAAAGGCCGGTGCACCTTAAACCAGGCGATCCGGAAGGCCATCATCACGTAGGCCACCGCGTGGGCCTTGGGGAACAGATATCCAATCTTGGCCAGGGAGTCGATGTACCAGTCAGGCACCTTGTGGGAGCGCATATCCTCCTCCCACCCGGGCTGGAAGCCCCCCTTCTTCACCTTCCCCTTCCGCACCGCCTCCATGATCTTAAACGCCGTCTTGGGCTCCAGGCCCATCTGCATCAGGTAGATCATAATATCGTCACGGCATCCCACCGTCTCCAGAACGGAGGCGGTCCCGCTGACGATCAGATCCCGGGCGTTGCCCAGCCACACGTCGGTACCGTGGGAGAAGCCGGACAGGCGCACCAGGGTGTTGAAATCCTGAGGCTGGGTATCCATGAGCATCTGCCGGGTAAACCGGGTATTGAACTCGGGGATCGCCACCGCTCCCGTAGGTCCCAGAATGGGATCGTCAAGAAAGCCCAGCTTCTCCGAGGATGTGAACAGGCTCATGGTATCCGGGTCGTCCAGGGTGATATCGGTGCGCACGTTCACCCCCGTCAGATCCTCCAGCATCCGGATCATGGTGGGATCCTGATGCCCCAGCATGTCCAGCTTCAGCAGATTGGACTCCATGGAGTGGTATTCAAAATGGGTGGTGACAATGTCACTGTTGGGATCGTCCGCCGGGTGCTGAACGGGACAGAAATCATAGATCTCCCGGTCCTGGGGAATGACCACCATGCCGCCGGGATGCTGTCCCGTGGTCCGCTTCACCCCGGTACAGCCCACCGCCAGCCGGTTCTCCTCGGCCCCGTTGGCCCTGACCTCCCGCTTTTCAAGGTACTTCTTCACATACCCATAGGCGGTTTTGGCCGCCACCGTGCCGATGGTCCCCGCCCGGAACACATGGGTCTCTCCGAACAGTTCAAAGGTATACCGGTGGGCCTTGGCCTGATACTCGTCGGAGAAGTTCAGGTCGATATCGGGCACCTTATCTCCCCCAAAGCCCAGGAAGGTCTCAAAGGGGATATTGAACCCGTCCTTCTGATAGGGCGTCCCGCAGATGGGACACACCGCGTCGGGCATATCCGCCCCACAGCCAAAGTTGTTCTTCTCCCCGTACTCAAAATCCGCATGCTTGCACTTGGGACAACGGTAGTGGGCGGGCAGGGAGTTGACCTCCGTGATCCCCGAGAGGAAGGCCACCAGAGAGGAGCCCACCGACCCCCGGGAACCCACCAGATACCCGTGCTCCAAAGAGTTCTGCACCAGCTTCTGGGCCGACATATAGATCACGTCATACTTCCGCATGATGATGCCGGGCAGCTCCAGGTCGATCCGGGCCTGGACGATCTGGGGCAGATCCTCCCCGTAAAGCTCATGGGCCTTATTGTAGACCAGGCTCTCCAGCTCCTTGTCGGAATTCTCCAGCTTGGGGGCAAAGAGCCCCTGGGGCAGCGGATCCAGCCGCTCGCACCAGTCGGCGATCCGGTTGGGATCGGTGATGACCACCTTCCGGCAGTCCTCCTCCCCCAGGTAGGCAAACTCCTCCAGCATCTCGTCGGTGGTCTTGAAGTAGATGGGCAGGCTCTCGTCACAGTCCTCAAAGCCCTTGGAGTCCAGCAGGATATGCCGGTACTGCTCGTCGGAGGGCTCCAGGAAGTGGACGTCCCCCGTGGCGCACACCGGCTTGTCCAGCTCCTTGCCCAGGGCCACCACCGTCCGGTTGAACTCCCGAAGCTCCTCCCAGTCCTCCACCTGGGGCCGCCCCGTTTTCCGGTCCGGCCGGAGCATAAAGGCGTTGTTGCACAAGGGCTGGATCTCCAGATAGTCGTACCAGGAGGCGATCCGTTTCAGCTCCGCCCAGCTCTTCCGGGCGGCCACCGCCTGATAAAGCTCCCCCGCCTCGCAGGCCGAGCCGATGATCAGCCCCTCCCGGTATTTCTCGATCTCGCTCTTGGGCATGATGGGGTTGCGCTTATAGTGCTTGAGGAAGGAGTCGGAGATCAGCCGGTACAAATTCCGCAGTCCCAGCTGATTCTTGGCGATCACGATCAGATGCTTGGGCTGCCGCCGGGCCTTCCCCTCCTTCCGCAGGGGGATCATGGCCGGGTTGATGGCCTGAAGGGTGGCGATCCCCCTCTCCTCCAGCATTTTGAAGAAGGGGATGAGCATATAGGCCACGGTGGCCGCGTCGTCGCTGGCCCGGTGGTGGTTGAAGGCGGGCAGGTTCAGGTGGTTGGCCACCGTGTCCAGCTTGAAGTTTTTCAGATCGGGTAGCAGGTTTTGGGCCAGGATCAGGGAGTCGATGGCGGTATTGGGGAAGGGCCTTCCCATCCGCCGGCAGGCCTGGGCAATAAAGCCCATGTCGAACTCCGCGTTATGGGCGGCCAGGGGCCGGTCCCCCACAAAGTCCAAAAAGGCGTTTACCGCCTCCTCCTGACCGGGGGCCCCCTCCAGCATCTTGTCTGTAATGCCCGTAAGCTCCACGATCTCCCGGGGAAGCATCCGCCCGGGGCTTGCGAAGGTATTGAAGGTCTCCTCCACCTTCCCGTCCCGCAGAATAGCCGCACCGATCTCAATGATCAGGTCCTTGTTCTTATTCAGTCCCGTGGTCTCGATGTCAAAGCAGACGATCTCCCCATGGAAGTCCCCGTCTGCCTGCCCATGGACCACCACCCGGTCATCCATGTCGTTGATAAAGTAGGCCTCCACCCCGTACAGGACCTTGATTCCCTTGGCCGAGTGCCAGGCCTCCGGGAAGGACTGGGCTACCCCGTGATCGGTGATGGCGATGGCCCGGTGTCCCCAGCTTTCCGCCCGCTTCACCGCCTCCTTGGTGGGGGTAAGGGCGTCCATGGAGGACATGGTGGTATGGAGATGGAGCTCCACCCGCTTCTCCGCCGCGGTATCCTTCCGCTTGGTCTTCTCTCCGATCTGCACCGCATAAGGCTCCAGCACCATATCGTTGGTATACCGGTCCATATTCAGCCGCCCCTGGATGATCAGGTGCTGGCCCACCTCAATATGGGTGACGAAGGGCTTGGCCTCCTCCCCCTGGCAGAACTTGCTGATCCGGATGGAGCCGGTGTAGTCGGTGACGTCAAAGTTGATGGCCCAGGCCTCCCGGTTCTTCATCTTCCGGTGGCTGATGTCAAATACGTCCCCCTCAATGACCACATTCCCCATATCCAGCACCAGCTGGGACATGGGGATGGGGGCTCCCTTGATCTCTCTTCGGCCATAGATCAGTCCCCCGGACTTCTTCCCTCCCCCCCCGGCGCTCCGCTCCCGGGGCTGGGCGGTCTGGATGCTGGCCATGGCCTTTCGCCGCAGCTCCTCCGTCCGGCGGAAGGCCTCCTGCGCCGGGTCAAAAGGCTGGGGGAGCTGCGCTTCCTCGGGGGGCGGCTCAGGCAGAGGGATATCCTCCTCCAGCGGAGGCTCCGGCAAGGGAATATCTTCCGGCGGCTCCTCCGGCAGGGGGATCTCCTCCGCGGCCTCCCTCCGGGCCGCAGAGATACAAAGCTCCACCCGCTCCACATTGTAGGCCCTGGCCAAAGCGGCCTCCACCGCCTGGCGCAGCTCCTGAGATGGCAGAACAGGGCAGCAGACCTGGGCCTTGATGGCCCGGGCCTTCTTGTCGATAGCCGCCCCAAGGACCTCCCAGGAGGCCACCTGGCTCAGCACCAGAGGCTCCGGATCCAGAGCGGAAAACAATTTCAGAAAGGGTACTTTGTTCGCCATGGTTTCCTCGGTTCCTTTTCCAAATTTCTTGTGTATCGGCCTCTATCGGTATCGGACAAACTCGGGAAAATCGGCCCCCAGATTATCATCCAGATAGAGGGCATAGGAGGGCTTTTCCTCCTCCCCCTCGTAAATGTAATAGGTATCCGTGCTTCCGTGGGTGATGTAGCCGTACTCATAGACAAGGCGGCCCCGGTCATCATAATAACCGTCCCTACCGGGATTGGTTGTGGCGCCCCATAGAAGGTTATGCCCAAACTGGCGATGGAAAAGCACGCCTGCCTTGTCATACTCATATTTCATGAAGTAGATCTCCATCGGCTGCTCCACCGTATCCGACCCCTCTTCGAGCACACCATAGGATGTTACGCTGATCAGACGCCCAGTCTGGTCATATTCCCTTCGCTCCTCATAGCCCGATATTTCCTCCGCATCCTCAGGCAGCGTATACGGATCCTCCCAGCGGTACCAGCCAAAGCCAGATTTTTCCGCCTCCGGATCCCGCTCCGCCCAGCTGGTGGTGGTGAATCCAAAGCCTCGGAGGCAGATCCCCTAGGGATCCCCATAGTCCCGGTATCGGATCCCCAGCCCCATACCGCTCTCCTCGTCATACCAGAGCCGCAGGCGCAGGAATCCATCCCTGTCGTGATCCTCATAGAAGGGCTCTTCCTCCTGAAATCCCAACAGCTGAAACCAGCCCTCCAGGTTGGCGGCGGCGTCCTTGGAAAAGCCGTACCCACCGCCGGGAATGTCCATCATAATAGCGGACTCCAGCTCCTCCCCCGCCAGGATCAGGGGGCTCCCCTCGGGCAGAGGCAGGGGGACAAGGGGCTCCGGGTAGCGGATCAGCACCGGGTAGGTCTCCAGGGAATCCCCGTAGTGATCCACATAGAGGCAGTAAACCGGGGCCATGCTTCCATCCCTATAAATGTAATAATAGTCCAGACTGCCGTGGGTGATATAGCCCTCCTCACAGCAGAGCCGCCCCTGCTCGTCATACCAGCTGTCGTAAGCTCTGGGACTTCCCGTCAGGGAGAAATTGTGCCACAGCCCCCTATGCTCCAGGGTCCGGGTCTCCTCGTCATAGGTATAGCTTGCCTCATACAACGGGACCCGGTCCGGGTCGTTGAAACGGGGATCGTCCACCTTCGCGTAGACGCAGCCCTCCATCCTCCGGCTCCCGCTGTACTCCCACTCCTCCCAGCAGTCCAGGATCACATCGTTTCGCTCCACCGGGGGAAGGGCGTAGGGATCCCGCCAGCCGTACCAGTCCCCCCACCCCTCCGGTGAGGAGAACCCCTCAAAGGCGAAGCCGTCCCTACGGCCAATTCCTTCCTCCAGGTCGCCCCAAAATCCGATCCCCCGCTCCCCCTCCTCGTCCAGATAGAGGGTCAGGTCCAACTCTCCCTCCGGGGTGCGGTGCTGGTAAAAGGACTCATCCTCTGAAAAGCCCCATTCCGTAAACAGCTCCTCCAGCTCTCCCGGCTCCAGTCTTCTTCTGTCCTCCCAGCCGTTCTCCCCAAAGTATCCCGTCCGCACAGCGCCCATCTCCCACCTATCCGGCGAGGTCCCAGGGCTCTCCACCGGGGCAGGACTGGGAACCGGAAGGGGCGTTTCCACCCCCGGGGAGAGGGTGCAGGCAGACAAAAGAAGGGCCATTCCAAAAATCACAGCCCCGACTCTTCCCATCCCTTTCATTCTCTCCCCCCTGAAAGTAATTTTCTTTTGTAGGGGCGGGTTCCAAACCCGCCCTATCACAGGCTCTCGATCAATCTGAACAATTCATCTACCAGGACTTCCTGGGGGACCTTCTTCACGATCTCCCCCTTCTTGAAGAGAAGGCCCTCCCCCACGCCCCCGGCGATGCCCACGTCGGCGGCGGAAGCCTCCCCGGGGCCATTGACCACGCAGCCCATGACGGCCACCGTGATGGGCTTGTCCACTGTTTTCAGCCGCTCCTCCACCTCATGGGCCAGGGCGATAAGGTCGATCCGTGTCCGCCCGCAGGTGGGGCAGGAGATAAGCTCCGGCCCATCCTTCCGCACCCCGGCGGCCTTCAAAATATCCCGGGCGGCATAGACCTCCTCCACCGGGTCGGCGGAGAGGGACACCCGGACGGTATCCCCGATCCCCATGGCCAGAAGGCCCCCGATACCAACAGCCGACTTCAAGATCCCCATCTTGGGAGTTCCCGTTTCGGTCACTCCAATATGTAAAGGAAAATCACTTTCTCGGCTCATCAGCTCATAGGCCCTCATAGTGATGGGCACCGAGGAGGATTTGAGGGAGACACAGATATCAGAGAAGCCGCACTCCTCCAACAGCCTGATATGCCCAAAGGCGCTTTCCACCAGAGCCTCCGCCGTCACACCCCCATATTTGGCCAGCAGGGGCTTCTCCAGGGAGCCGCCGTTGACCCCGATGCGAATGGGAAGCCCTTTCCCTTTACAAGCCTTCGCCACGGCGGCCACCTTTTCCGGTCCGCCGATGTTACCGGGGTTGATCCGCACCGCGTCACAGCCCTGGCGGACGCACTCCAGGGCCAGCTTGTAATCGAAGTGGATATCCACCACCAGGGGGATGGAGATGTTTTTCCGGATCTCCCCCACCGCCTGGGCCGCCGCCATATCGGGGACGGCCATCCGGATGATCTCGCACCCGGCGGACTCCAGCCTCTTGATCTGGGCCACGGTGGCCTCCACGTCCTGAGTGGGGGTGTTGCACATGGACTGGATGGAGACGGGGGCGCCTCCTCCCACCAGCACGTCCCCCACCCTGATCTGTCTCGTCATGACGCTACACCCCAAACTTTTTCAGAATATCGCTGATGGTCACCGCCAGCATCAGGGCCATCAGGCAGACAAACCCCGCCGCCGAGACCCACCCCAGATACTTGGGATCCATCTTTTTCTTGGTGAAGGCGGTATAGACCCCATTCACCCCCATGAAAAAGATCTGTCCGCCGTCCAGGGCTGGAATGGGTAGCAGGTTCATCACCGCCAGATTGATGGAGATGAAGGAAGTAAAGCTGAGGATCCCCTGCAAGGCCCCCAGGAAGGCGGAGCTTCCCGCCGCCTCGGCGGCCGAGGCCCCCGCTTGGCCCACCTGGCCCACCATATCGATGATACCCACAGGGCCGGACATATCCCGCAGGCCCACAGCCCCCCGCAAAAGCTCACTCAGGCTGTACCAGACCATGCGTACATTGTCCGCCGCCTCCAGCCAGGTATATCTCAGCTTGGCCAGGAGGGTGGCCTTCTCAAATTCCTGCATATAGATCCCCAGCATAAGCCGCTCCGAGCCGTCCGGCTGGGTCACAGCGGTCAGGGGAACCCCCGGGAGAGAGAGCTTTTTCCCCTCCCGCTCCACCTCCAGATCCACCTGGCTTCCCGTTATACGGCTCAGGAAAAAAGACACGTCGGGCTGAAGATAGACGGCGTGACCGTCCACCCGGATGATCCTGTCCCCCGCCTGAAGAACCCCTTGGGCCTGAACGGTCACATCCGTGGAAAAGCCGGAAATCACCGCCGTCCGGAAGCCCTCCGCCGGGGCCAGCAGAACCAAAATAATGATAAGGCCAGTAAGGAAGTTCATAAAGACTCCCGCCAGCAAAATGATCATCCGCTGCCACCAGGGCCGGTTGGGGAAAGCCCTGGGGTCCAAGGATTTCCCCTCCTCCTCCCCCTCCATGGCACAGAAGCCGCCGATGGGGAAAAGGCGCAGGGAGTACTCCGTCTCCTTCCCCTGCCTGTGCAGCACCAGGGGGCCCATGCCGATGGCGAACTCGTTCACCTTCACCCCGCAGAGCTTTGCGGCGGCAAAGTGACCGAATTCATGGAGAGCGATAAGAATTCCGAACATTAAGCTGGCAATAAGGATGTAGAGCATACTGTTCCCCCTTTAGGAATCAGGCGGAAAACCTGGGTTATTCTGCCTGTTTTACAGTTCCCGGGCGATCCTCCGGGCGGCCTGGTCGGCCTCCAAAATGTCCTCCAGAGACGGACTTTGTACAACTGAGACCCGGTTAAGGGACTTTTCAACCTGTGAACAGATTGTTAAAAAGGGGATTTCCCCCTCCAAAAATTGCGAAACAGCCTCCTCATTGGCCCCGTTCAGGATGGCTGTCCGCGTACCGCCCACACTTGCCGCCTCCATGGCCAACCCCAAGCAGGGAAAGTTCTCCAAGTCGGGGGGACGGAAGGTAAGGCTGGGACATTGGAGCAGATCCAGAGGCTCGGCGGGACCGGGGACCCGCTCCGGCCAGGTGAGGGCGTACTGGATGGGCAGACGCATATCCGCCGTGCCAAGCTGGGCCAGGATGGCGTTATCACAGTATTCCACCAGGGAGTGAATGATACTCTCCCGGTGGATCACCACAGAAATTTTTTCTAAGGGCATATCATAAAGGCGCATGGCCTCGATGACCTCCAGGCCCTTGTTCATCATGGTGGCCGAGTCCACGGTGATCTTGGCCCCCATGGACCAGTTGGGGTGCTTGAGGGCGTCCTCCACCCTCACCTTCTCCAGCTCCGCCCGGGTCTTTCCAAAAAAAGGCCCGCCGGAGGCGGTTAGGATGAGCCGCTTCACTTCCCCCCGGTCCCCGCAGCCTTGGAGGGACTGGAAGATGGCCGAGTGCTCCGAGTCCACCGGGATCACCTCGCCCCCGTGGCGGCGGGCGGCGTCCATTACCAGCTCTCCGGCACAGACCAGAGTTTCCTTATTGGCCAAAGCCACGCGGCGTCCCAGCTTCAGGGCCTCCAGGGTGGGGCGAAGGCCCACCATACCCATGACGGCGGTGAGGACTACATCGGCCTCCATCACCGCCGCCTCCAGAAGTCCATCCATCCCTTGGGACACCTTGACGTTGGTATCCGCCAGCTTGATCCTCAGGGCCTGGGCGGCTTCCGGGTCCATACAGACTGCCAGCTTGGGGGAAAACCTCCGGCATTGGGCCTCTAAAAGTTCCACATTTCGGTTGGCGGTGAGGGCCGCCACCTGATAGTCCAAGGCTCCAATGACATCCAGAGACTGGCGGCCGATGGAGCCGGTGGACCCCAACAGAGATACGACTTTACCCATGGTCTCACCCCCCCAAGGCGGGAAAATAGCTGATGAGAAGCTCTATAAGAGGGGCGCAAAAGATGACGCTGTCAAACCGGTCCAGCACCCCTCCGTGTCCGGGAAAAATATTGCCGAAATCCTTCAGCCCATACTGCCGCTTGATATAGGAAAAGGAGAGGTCCCCCAGCTGGGCCACCAGGCTCCCCAGCAGGCCATAGAGGGCCAGCAGGAGATAGTTTGCCTCCACTTGAAAGCCCTTTTCCAGGATAAGGCCGTACAGCATACAGAACACCACCGCCGCCGTAAGCCCACCCAGGGCGCCCTCCACCGTTTTTTTCGGGGAGAGGGCGGGGGCCAGCTTATGCCTGCCGAAGGCCATACCGGCAAAGAGGGCAAAGGCGTCACTGGCAAAGGATACCACCAGAGGGAGCAGGATCAAAAACCCTCCCAGCTCCATATTGCTCAGCCGGACAAAGGAGGAGAGAAAATAGGGGATGAGTACGGCAAAAAAGAAGGAGCCGCCCATTTTCTCCAGGGTCACCGTATAGTGACTGGAGATCGCGATAAGGAACATCACCACAAAGTAGACAAAGATCCCCGCCAGGGCGGAGTTCATCCCCCCGCCAATATAGATCCAGAAGGGAACCAGCCCGGAGAGGACTATGGACAACCCGGATATCCAGAGATTTTTCACAAACCCAGTGGACCAAAGCACCTCATGGAGCGCGATCATAGAGAGCAGAGAGATGGCAATGGGCAGACCAATGGGAGGCAGAAAATAAAAGACCACAAAGATGAGCGGGATACATACCACCGCCACTAACACCCGTTTTCCCATACCTACACTCCTCCAAACCGGCGGGAACGGCTTTGATAGGCCGCCAGCGCCTTGCGAAGTTCTTCTTTGTCAAAATCCGGCCAGCACACATCGGTAAAATAGTATTCCGCGTAGGCCGACTGCCACAGCAGGAAATTGGAGATCCGTTCCTCCCCGCTGGGACGGATCACAAGGTCAGGGTCGGGGATCCCGGCAGACCAGAGACAGTTGGAAACGTCCTCCTCTGTCAGCTCCTCCGGGCTCCGTTTTCCCTCCGCGCATTCCGCAGCCAAGGCCCTGGCCGCCCGCAGGATCTCATCCCTTCCCCCATAGTTCAGGCAGATGTTCACCTGACAGCCCTCATACACAGCGGAACGGGCCTGGGTCTCCTCCGCTAATTCCCGGAGCTCGGCAGGCAGAGGGGTCAGGTCCCCGAAGAAAACGAAGCGGACCTTCTCCTTCTCCATGTCCCGGATGGCCTCCATGAGATACTTTTTCAGCAGGCCCATGATAGCGGAGACCTCCGCCATGGGACGCTTCCAGTTTTCGGTGGAGAAGGCGTAGACCGTCAGATATTTTATTCCGATCTCCCGGCAGTAGGTGGCGATGGTACGGAAGGTCTCCGCCCCCGCGGCGTGGCCCGCCGTCCGGGGCAGGCCCCGGCCCTTGGCCCAGCGGCCGTTGCCGTCCATGATGATGGCTATGTGTTGGGGAAGGCGGGAGTAGTCCACCTTGGTCTCGTCCTTTTTGGCGAAGAGGGGCATGGGGTCACCTCCGGAAGAAGAGTGAAAACAGGATAGGGCGGGAGCGGGCTTGTTTACGCTGGGGCGGTCGATCCCCCGGGGTATTCCGATAGCAAGGGATTTCCCGCCGGGGAACGGCGGGAAATCCGGTTGAATATGGCTTTTTGAAGGAGCCTTACACGGCCATAAGCTCCTTTTCCTTCTTCTCACACAGGTCGTCCAGCTTCTTGCAGATCTTGTCGGTGAGATCCTGGAGGTCCTTCTCTCCCAGCTTCCGGTCGTCCTCGGTGAGTTCGTTCTTCTTCTCGGCGGCCTTCAGCTTATCCATGGCGTCCCGGCGGATGTTCCGGACCGCCACCTTACCGTTCTCGGCGTATTTGCGCACCTGTTTGGTCAGTTCCTTCCGCCGCTCCTCGGTGAGCTGGGGGAAGGCCAGACGGATGACCTGTCCATCGTTCTGGGGGGTGATCCCCAGCTCGGAGGCCAGAATGGCCTTCTCAATGGCTTTCAGCATGGTCTTGTCCCAGGGGGTGATCATCAGGCTCCGGGGGTCGGGGGAAGAGATCCCGGCCACCTGCTGGATGGGGGTGGGAGTGCCGTAATAATCCACCTGGATCTTATCCAGCACGGCGGCGTTGGCCCGCCCTGCTCGGACAGAGGCGAAATCACTGATCACCACGTCCACGGTCTTATTCATCTTGTCTTCAAAGTCTTTGAGAATATCCAGCATTTTACTGTACCTCCTTGATAAGGGTTCCTATTTTCTCCCCCATGACCACCCGGTAGATATTTTCCGGGTCCTTGAGGGCAAAGAGCATGACGGGAATGTGATTGTCCATGGACAGGCTGGTGGCGGTGGAATCCATGACCTGCAGATGCTGGGCAAGGACCTCCTCATAGGTGATATGGTCATATTTCACGGCGTTGGCGTCCTTCCGGGGATCGGCGGAGTAGACCCCGTCGATATTCTTGGCCAGGAGGATCACGTCGGCGTCGATCTCGGCGGCCCGGAGGACGGCGGCGGTGTCAGTGGAGAAGAAGGGATTTCCCGTGCCGCAGCCGAAGATGACCACCCTCCCCTTCTCCAGGTGCCGGATGGCCCGGGACCGGATATAGGGCTCGGCGATGGATTTGATCTCAATGGCGGTCTGGACTCTTACAGGGACCCCGTGCTGTTCCAACACATCAGCCACGGCCAGGGCGTTGATGGAGGTGGCCAGCATGCCCATGTGGTCGGCCCGGGTGCGCTCCATCCGGTCGCCTCCGTCCTTGACTCCCCGCCAGAAATTGCCGCCGCCTACCACGACCCCAACCTGGACGCCGGCCTCCACACACTTTTTGATGACCTTGGAGACCTGGCCGATCACGTCAAAGTCCAGTCCCCGGCCCGCGTCCCCCGCCAGGGCTTCCCCGCTGATCTTCAACAGAACTCTATGATATACCGGGCTTGCCATATTCCCATCACTCCGCTCTGGTTTTACTCAAGGGATACCTCCCTTTTTCTTCCCTTTATTTTAATATAAATTTACGCTTTTGCATAGGGGGAATCCAAAGTTTTTACAAATTGTTCGCGAAAAAAGGCGGGGGTCAATCCTCCCGGGGGAGGATCCGTTTGACGCTTTTTTCCGCCTTCACCCGGGTGGTCATCAGCTCGTGTCCACAGCCCAGACAGCGAAGCTTGAAATCCATCCCCACCCGCAGCACCTGCCACTGGCGGCTGCCGCAGGGGTGGGTCTTTTTCAGCTCCAGAATATCTCCTACACGGACATCCAAGCGGTCCGCCCCCTTTCCTTTCTATTTATTATAAAAGCCGGAGGGCTTCCTGTCAATTCAAGTTGTCCCATTGCATATCATAGCTTCGAAGGTTAAGGCAAACAGAAAGGATCTGGTGACATTGACGACTTGTTTTCTCCCCGAGGGCCGTTTGCTCCACAGGCCGGAAAATATCGCCGCCTGTGGGGACAGGGAGTCCCTGGCCCGGGCCATGACCGCCGGAACAGTGCTGGAGGGGACCGCCCTTTTATGTGACGAGGACCATCATCTGCTGGTGAAGGTCGGCCCCTTCCAGGGACGGATCCCCCGGGAGGAGACCGCCCTGGGCATTGCCGAGGGGACCACCCGGGATATCGCCATCCTCTCCCGGGTGGGGAAGCCGGTGAGCTTTGTGGTAACGGGGATGGAGGGGGATAGCCTCCTGCTCTCCCGGCGGAGGGCCCAGGAGATGGCCCTGGGCTGGTTCCTGGACCACTGGATCCCCGGGCAGGTGGTGCCCGCCACTGTGACCCATCTGGAACCCTTTGGGGCCTTTGTGGATATCGGGTGCGGGGTGCCCTCCATGATCGGGGTGGAACGGCTCAGCGTATCCCGGATCGGTCACCCCTCCGACCGGTTGCGGGCGGGGCAGGAGATCCTGGCCGCCGTGCTCTCCCTGGATCGGGAGCTGGGACGGGTGGTGCTGACCCACCGAGAGCTACTGGGGACCTGGGCGGAGAACGCGGCCCTGTTCCGGCCCGGGATGACGGTGCCGGGGTATGTGCGGGGACTGAAGGAATACGGGGCCTTTGTGGAGCTGTCCCCCAACCTGTCGGGGCTGGCCGAGTACAGGGCGGGGGTCCGGGAGGGGGACCGGGTGTCGGTATACATCAAGTCCATCCTGCCCGAGCGGATGAAGCTGAAGCTGCTGATCATCGACGTGCTGCCTGAGACAGAAGGGCCGGAGGAGCCCCGGTATTTTGTGGACGAGGGGACGGTTTTGGAGCGGTGGAATTATGCCCCGGAGGGGTGTCGGAAGGCGGGGGGGGAGACGGTATTCTCCCCCGGTCACAGCGCTTAAAAGGGCGGGACGCTGTAAGCGTCCCGCCCTTTTTCCGTCACTGGTCCTCCCCTTTCAGTTTCTCCCAATACTGCCGGGCGGCCTGCTCGTTTTTGTTGTCGCCATAGATATAGTATTGGGCGCCCTGGAGGATATCGGGAAGATACTGCTGCTTGACCCAATGGCCGGAGAAGTCGTGGGGGTAGAGGTAGCCCTGGTCCCGCTCCATCCCCGCCGAGTCGGCGTGGACATTCTGGAGGTGGCGGGGGTATTCCCCGGTCTTGCCCGCCTTCACATCGGCCCAAGCCCCTCCGATGGCGGCCACCACCGAGTTGGACTTGGGGGCGGTGGCCAGGAGGATGGCGGCCTGGGCCAGGGGGAGCTGGGCCTCGGGAAGGCCGAGCTGGAGGGCGCTGTCCACGCAGGATTTCACGATGGAGACCGCCTGGGGGTAGGCCATGCCCACATCCTCGCTGGCGGAGCAGAGGAGGCGGCGGATGGCGGTCATCATGTCCCCCGCCTCCAGGAGCCGGGCCAGGTAGTGGAGAGCGGCGTCCGGGTCGGAGCCCCGGAGGGACTTCATGAGGGCGGAGGCAATATCGTAGTGGTCGTCTCCCTCCCGGTCGTAGCGCATGGCAGAGCGCTGGGCGGCGGACTGGGCGTCCGCCAGGGTGACGGAAAGGGTTTTCCCTTTCCGGGGTGCAGCGTTCATCAGCAGCTCCACGGCGTTCATGGCTTTCCGGCAGTCGCCGCCGCAGGCCAGGGCGATGTGCTTCACCACCCCATCCTCCAGCTTGGCCTTGGCCGCCAGCCGCTCCCCCATAAGGCGGAAGCCCCGCTCCACGGCGGGGATCAGATCCTCGGCGCTGAGGGGCTTGAATTCAAAGACGCTGGAGCGGGAGAGAATGGCGTTATAGACGTAGAAGTAGGGATTCTCGGTGGTGGAGGCGATGAGGGTCACGTCCCCCCGTTCGATGACCTCCAGGAGGGACTGCTGCTGCTTCTTATTGAAATACTGGATCTCATCGAGGTAAAGCAAAACTCCTTCCGGGGCCAGGAGGGTGCCCACCTCTCCGATCACGTCCTTCACGTCGGAGAGGCTGGCGGTGGTGGCGTTGAGCCGGCGGAGGGTCCGGTTGGTGCGCTTGGCGATCAGGTTGGCTACGGTGGTCTTTCCGGTGCCGGAGGGGCCGTAGAAGATCAGGTTGGGGATGCTCCCCCCCTCAATGATCCGCCGGAGGAGCCCTCCCTCCCCCAGGATGTGCCTTTGTCCCACCACCTCATCCAGGGTCTCGGGGCGGATCTCGTCCGCCAGGGGCCGGTATGTCATAGGGCTTTCCCTCCCTTCTCATCAGTCCAGTTCCACCATTTTTGTTTCTCCGGGTCGTCACAGCGGCCCTCGGCCCAGGCCACCGACAGGCGGTAGACATAGAGGCAGCAGCGGTCCAGGGTTTGACCGGGGAAGCGGGCGGCGTCCTTGAGGTAGAGCTCCTCCGGATCCTTCCCCACCAGATCCTCTACACAGGTCACCCCGATGGCCTTCAGGCGCTCGGCCATGTTTTTTCCCACACCGGGGATGGTTTTCAGGTCGGTTTTCATCGCTGGGCCAGCCTTTCATTATAGTCATATAGATCCTCGCTCAGGGGGAATACCTGCCGGAAGGTATCCACCAGTTCCTTATCCCTGCCCAGCAGCAGGGTCAGGCAGCTGTCCCAGGGGACAAGCTCCACCCTGGCCAGGGGGTGCTGGAGGGTGAGGGGAACCTTCCAAAAGCCCCTGTATCCGTCCGCATAGGGCAGGGGGTATTTCAGTACTTCCTCCAGAGAGACCTCCTTTGAAAAACCGGAGAGAACGGCCCAGATCCACTGAATGTCCTCCCTCTCCACAATGGCGGTCAGCTCCTCTCCGCTCAACCAGCAGTACTTGCCGCACCGGAGCCGTTTTTCTACCTGCGGATCTGTGGGATAACAGGTACAGTCTGTGATCAGCCAACGGTAATTCTTTTGAAAATCTCCCATGGAGGAGAAGAGCTTTTTCAAGTGGGTGTAATACTCTTCCCCCTTTTCCAGGATCCCGCCATATACCATCACAGAGGCCCCCTTTCCGCAAACAAGCTTTCCGCTCTCCGTTCCCGAAATGACCTTTCGCCTATCCCCAGGGCTATCTCCCGCCTACCGGAATGGGCCCAGGATTTGCTCCGGGGCATCGTTGGTCTGGTTTTCCAGGATCCAGGGCATCCAGCGGGCATAGATGTTTTCCTTGGCGTGGGCCTTCCAGAGGGACAACCCCGGGTCGGCCAGGAGGCGGGAAGCCTCCCGCCACAGCCCGTGGCCCTGGTAACAGGTGTAGAAGTCCAGGAAGAACCCCTCCATCTCTTCCCCCTGATCCCGGGGGACTTCCATTCCCTCCACCACCCGGGCGGCGATCTCCGCCAGCCGTTTCCGGTTCTCCTCCTCCGTCCAGGCGGAGAAAGCCAGCAGTTGGGGCTCCGTCCGCCCCTCCGACTTGGCCCAGGCCGACACGTCCAGGGACTTTAGGGCGTAGTTCACCGTCCCATCCCCTTGAAAGGTAAGGGACCCATGGGTCTGAGGGAAGGAGGAGGGAAGGCCCGTCACCACCTCCGTCAGCTTCCCCGCCTCTGTTTCCGCCTCCGCCAGAAAGCTGTTATGGCGGTGACCGCTGAGGTAGAGGGGGACTCCAAAGGAGAGAAGGAGATCCCGTAACTCCTCCCCTCCCTCGATATTATAGCTGCGGCCATCCCCATTCAGATTGTGGATCAGCAGGTTATGGTGGCTGAAGGGCACCACCATGGCCCCCTTCTCTTTTGCCAGCTCCAGGCACTCCTCCACCCAGGCCAGGGTCTCCTCCTCTATCACCCCCGCCATGGTGCTGTCCCGATCCCCGTATACGTTACAGTCCAGGGAGAGAAGCCAGAGTTCATCCGTCAGAGGAACCAAGTAGCTCATGGTGCCCTCGTCCCGACGAATGGCCTGATCCCAGCCGAAGGCCCCGTACAGCTCCTCCAAGGTCTCCGGCGGCAGGTCTCGATCCAGATCATGGTTCCCCATGGTCACAAAGATGTTCACCCCGGCGGCCCGGGTCTCCTCCAGCAAAGCGGCCAGAGTTTGATGCTC
This sequence comes from Oscillospiraceae bacterium, assembly GCA_022799035.1. Lineage (GTDB taxonomy): Bacteria > Bacillota > Clostridia > Oscillospirales > Oscillospiraceae > Vermiculatibacterium. The sequence continues at coordinate 14,361 of JAAWNQ010000013.1, read as the reverse complement.
CTCCAGACGCCCGCTGTTGGTCAGATCCCCGCAAAGCACCAGGGCCTCAGGCCGATCCCGCTCCACCTGATCCAGCAGAGTTCTCAGGATCTCCTCCAGCCAGGGGATCTGAGAGGGGCGCAGGTCTGAAGAATCCTGCCAGTGAAGGTCGGCGGAGACGTAGAGGGTCTGGGAGCCCTCCGGCCAGGGCAAGGGGTCTGCCCGCTCCTCCCGGGCGGTGGATCGGGCGGCGCAGCCGGCAAGAAGGAGCATCAACAGCACCCCAAGCCAAGCCTTTCCTTTCACCACACATCCCCCCTTCCCCCTCTCCATCCTTAAGCAAAAGAATAGGAAGGCTATTGCCTTCCTATTCTAACATATGTTCGAGTGGTTTGTAAAGGGTGCCTTTGGAAGAAATGGAAGGTTCAGGTCTTTGGCTGGGTAAATTCGATGCGGTAGATCTTTCTGTCCTTCTGAACAAAGCCCCGGCCGTCGGGGCCGATCCTGCCGCACCAGTCGAACCACTCGGTGGCGGGGCTTCCGTCAGGCCATCGGTAGTATGTTCCGTCCGGCAAAGGACTCAGTCCGCCCCAGTTCTGCCAGTCTGCCCAGTACTCGTAATACCCTGACCAGTAAGGCCGCTCCGGCAGTTCCTGGCGGCTGGCCACCTCCCCCTCCACATTCCCCTTTTCGTCCAGAAGCAGATACCGATCCTCCTGAGAGACGGCGGCATAGCCCCCCTTCCGGGGCCAGAGCTCCGCGTACTGGGGCTTGATGATCCATTTCAGGTCGTCGTTCAGGACCCCCACCTCATATCGATCCAACTCCTCGTCAGTCTCCGCCTTGTAGATGTTTGTCCAATAGATGGTATTGCCGCCGAACCGCTCCAGGGTATAGGGAAGGTCGCTCTCCGGCCAGGGCAGGAAGCTGCCGTCCAGCTTCAGAAAGCCCACCCGCCGGGACCGCTCCCAGCTGTCGGGGTCGGTGATGGGCTCCGCCACGAAATAGTAGGGATAGGTGTCCTGCTCAAAACCGGAGTCCACTATGCCGTTCCGCAGGTAGGTGAGGGTGTAGCCCTCCCCCTCCTTCGGCATAGCCTTGGGAGGCGTTGTCAGTCGCTGGCTCTCGTCCAGGATGCGGGCCACCATGACGGCGGCCTCGGCCCGGGTCAAGGTCTTTTCCGCATCAAAGGTGCCGTAGGCGTCCACCCCGCCGATAATCCCGGTCTCATACATCTCGTAAATATGGCCCCTATAGGAATTTTCTTCCCCCCGCGCTCCCAGATCCGGGATGGGAGGTGCATCAAATTTTTTGGGCAGATTAGTGACCGCCCCCAAAAGATCGGCAAAGAGCCCCCGGGAATCCTCGGTTCCAAAGAGCTGTGCCGAGCCGGAAAAGACGCCGTCCCATCCTCCCCAGCCCTTCTCCCGAATGGTGTAGAGAAGGTCAGCCCACCACTGGGTGGGAGGCGCCGTATGGAAGTAGGCGTCCAGCAACAGGTCGTTGAGGGCCGGATCCTCCGGCTCGAAGCCGAAGAAATTATCCTGCTCATAGCGGCCCGAGCCGCGGTACATGCGCCGGAGCTCCCCCCGGTACTCCTTCCCGCCGAAGGTCAGGGCGGCGCCCCCCGGCTTCCTGTCGGCAGCACCCCGCAGGCACAGCCGATGGCCGTCGGAGGAGGTGTAGACGTTGGGCATCTCCCACAGACTTCCGTCCCCGATGTAGCCCTCGTGAACAAGGCTGCCATCGTCGGAGACCAGCCTGACATAGCCATAGTCCTCCGGCATCTTCAGCAGGGAGCCGTCGCCCCCGTTGGCCTGGTCGTAGAGGCGGTAGGCCAGCATCAGGCTCTCGGCGTCGGTGAGGGTGGCGTTGGGGGAGAAGGTGTCCTCCCCCGTGCCCACCATGATGCCGTTTTGGGCACAGGTCATGACCCCCCGCTCAAACCAGCTCCCCGCGGGAACGTCGGCAAAGGCGGGAACGGGAACCTCCGCTTTATCCTCTTCGGGCTCCTCCGTTTTCTTGTTCAGGGGATTTTTCAGCAGGCCGTAGACCCCGTCCACCGTTACGGCGGCATACCCGTGGTCAAAATGGCCCACGGTATCATAGATACAGGGAATCACCAGCTCCCCGGTCTCATCCTCAAAGCCCCAGGGACCGCCGCTTTCCAGGCTGAACGTGCTGAGGGGGATCTCTCCCTGAGAATCCACCCAGCGAAGTCCCTCCCAGAAGGACTGCAGGAGCTCTGTATCCGGGTCCCGGTAGTCCACCGCCGCCTCCATGGCCGCCTTCCCCGCGCTGTCCTCCATGCGGTTACCCTTTGTGTCGATATAGATCCCCTTTCTCTCCGTCAACGCTTCCGTTACCGGCTCATAAACCAAAGCTACGCCACCCTGAAAGGTATTTCCGATCATACCCCCTGGCCGCGACATTTTGATCAAATAGTCATACTGAGCGGGAATAGCGACCTGACCTGTGGCCTGGTCCAGGAAGCCCACCCTTCCGGTCTCCTGGTCCCGATATCCCCACAGGCCCTCCCCTGCCCGCCAGATTTCCTTTGCGACCTCCGGGAACAGCTCCCGGCCAGAGCCGTCGATGACATTCTCCCAGCTCGTCTTGGTCTCCTCGTCAAAGCGGCGCACGATGACCAGACCATCGCTGCCAAAGTTGTTGGTCATCATGAAGTAGCGGCCCAATGGAACGATCTCCTCCCCTTTTGTGTTGAGGTAGGTCCAGTTTTCCCCATCCCCCACCAGGGCAAAGCCGTTGACAAAGGGGGTGATCCCCCAATACTTGTAGTCGGTGAGCAGCCTGCCGTCCAGGGTGGCCAGAGCGTAGGAGGTGGAACCGTCGTACCTGGGGCTGACGAAAGCCACCCCGGCCTCCAGGGCAGAGCGGGCCAGCTCCATCCAGTCATAGCGGAAGTCCAAGACCGTGGCCCCATCGAGGTCAATGACGCCCCACTTGCCGTTCTTCATGGCCACCGCGTACCCCTGGTCGTCATATTCCCCGATGGCGTCAAAGACGGGATCGGTGTATTTTGTCCCGTCCAGGCCGTAGAGGGCGCAGAGGTTGTCTTTCACCAGGATCATCCGGTCGGTGCCGTATAGGCGGGAGAGGACGTCCCAGTCGGAATACCAGGTCACATCCAGGTCGGCAGCCTGGATGGGCTCCTTCCCGGCGGCGTTGGCGGTGGGAAGCAGGCCCAGGAGCATAGCGAGCATTATGGCGAAGGAGGCGGCACGTTTCATAGCGGGCTCCTTTCTCCCCTAAGGGAAGGGACAAAAACTGATGGAGACAGCGGTATTTGCTGTCTCCATCATATCATGGTTGCTGGGGAAAAGCAACCAAACTCAGCCCTCGTAAAGGGGGAAGCGGCTGGTAAGCTCCGCCACCATGGCCCGGATCTGGTCGGCCTTGGCATCAAAGTCCTTGGCGGTGAGGGAAATGCACTTGGCGATGACCGCCATCTCCTCCTCCCGGAAGCCCCGGCTGGTAACAGCGGGGGTGCCGATGCGGACGCCGCTGGTGACGAAGGGCTTTTCCGGGTCATTGGGGACGGCGTTCTTGTTGGCGGTGATGTGCACCTCGTCCAGGCGCTTCTCCAGCTCCTTGCCGGTGAGGCCCATCCGCCGGAGGTCCAGGAGCATCAGGTGGTTGTCGGTTCCGCCGGAGACCAGGTCGAAGCCTTCGCTCAGCAGACCCTGGGCCAGGGCGGCGGCGTTTTTGACAATCTGGGTCTGGTAGGTCTTGAACTCAGGCTTCAGGGCCTCCCCCAGGGCCACCGCCTTGGCGGCGATAACGTGCTCCAAAGGGCCGCCCTGGCTGCCGGGGAAGATGGCGGAGTCGATCTTCTTGGCATACTCCTCCCGGCAGAGGATCAGGCCCCCCCGGGGACCCCGGAGGGTCTTGTGGGTGGTGGTGGACACCACGTCGGCATAGGGCACCGGGGAGGGATGGAGCCCCGCCGCCACAAGGCCGGCGATGTGGGCCATGTCCACAAAGAGGTAGGCCCCCACCTCGCGGGCGATCTCCCCAAAGGTCTTGAAGTCGATGATCCGGGGGTAGGCGGAGGCCCCGGCAATGATCATTTTGGGCTTCTCCTTCTTGGCGATCTCCCGCACCTTATCATAGTCGATGCGGCCGTCCTCCCCCACTCCGTAGAACACCATGCGGTAGTTCTTGCCGGAGAAGTTTACCGGGGAGCCGTGGGTCAGGTGGCCGCCGTTGGAGAGATCCATGCCCAGCACCGTATCGCCGGGTTCACACAGGGCGGCATAAACGGCGTAGTTGGCCTGGGCGCCGGAATGGGGCTGAACGTTGGCGTGGTCGGCTCCAAAGAGCACACAGGCCCGCTTCCGGGCCAGCTCCTCGGCCAGATCCACACACTGGCAGCCGCCGTAGTACCGTTTTCCCGGGTAGCCCTCGGCATATTTGTTGGTGAGCACGCTGCCCTGGGCCAGCATCACCGCGGGACTGGTGAAGTTTTCCGAGGCGATGAGCTCGATGTTCCGCTGCTGGCGGGCGTACTCGGCCCGAATGGCCTCTCCCAGCTCCGGATCCTGGGCCGCGATATAGTCCATCATTTCTTTCAGCATGGTCAGTTCCCCCTTACGTGATTTTCCTGTCGCATTTTTGCTTCTACTATGATATGATATTCTTACCGATTTTGCAAGGGGGATCCTACCATGAAAAAGAAAGAAAAGGCGGCCTTTATCGTCGAAGCGTTGAAACAGGAGTATCCTTTGGGAATCTGCTCCCTGGAATACCCCAAGCCCCACGAACTTCTGTTCGCGGTGCGGCTGTCCGCCCAGTGTACCGATGAGCGGGTGAACCAGGTGACCCCCGCCCTCTACGCCCGGTTCCCCACGTTGGAGGCCTTCGCGGAGGCTGACGTACATGAGGTGGAGGAGCTCATCCACTCCTGCGGCTTCTTCCGGGGCAAGGCCCATGATATCGTGGAAAGCGCCAAGATGCTGCTGCGGGATTTTGACGGGAAGGTGCCCGACAATATGGAGGACCTTTTGAAGCTGCCGGGGGTGGGAAGGAAGACGGCCAACCTGATGCTGGGGGACCTCTACAACACCCCCGGGGCGGTGGTGGCCGACACCCACTGTATCCGGATCTCCGGGCGGCTGGGGCTCACCGACGGGACCAAGGACCCGGGGAAGGTGGAGATACAGCTTCGGAAGATCCTCCCCCCGGAGGAGAGCAACGATTTCTGCCACCGGCTGGTGCTTCACGGGCGGGCGGTGTGTACCGCCCGGACCACCCCTTATTGCGACAAGTGCTGTGTCCGGGAGTGGTGCGATATGTATAACAAAAACTGATGTTTCAGAAAAGGACAGGCGGAAAAACCGCCTGTCCTTTCGCTTTATTTCTTTTCCGGGGGCAGAAGGTCATGGTGGGCGGACTCTACCTTCCCGGGGCGCTTATCGGGGAGCTCTCTGATCCCACCGTCATAATAAGGCTCGATGGCATCCAGGTCCTCGTCGGGGGCGGGAACGTCGTCGGTGTCTTCCGTGGCCAAGTGGGGAGCGGGGTCCTCCCCCTCCGGGTCCACGGCATCCACATGGGGGGCCGTCACGCCGCCGGGAACGGGGTCAACACTATCGCCCATGGGATCGGGGCCCTTCATCAGGTCCGGGGTCACCGTGGCCTGCCCCTCCATGACCCGGATCAGAATAGCGTCATCGGCGGGGTCGATGCTGGCGATGGCGGATAGAAGATCGTCAGGCAGGGGCTCGGAAACGTCCAAAACGATACGGTTCTGGTCGTCATAGATGCCCCAGGAGGCGGAGATCCCCCTGCCGTCCAGAAGGGCCAGAAGCTCCCCGTTCATCCGCTCCAGGTCATTGCGGCTGTATTTTGCTGAAGTAAAGCCCACAGGCAGGTCCCCCACAGTCTTCAGCACCTCCAGCTCCAGGGATTTATCCCCTGGGTCCTTATCCTCTACCAGTAGGACCATCAGGGAACCTCTATCAGTCACATAGGCTCCGCCGTACCAGTCGGGCCGGACGCCACCGAAGTGGTCCATGAGGAGCTGGTAGGCGTCGGCCCCCGGCTGGACAGGGACCTCCCCGATATAGGCCCCCCCAGGCAGGTCCCCGGTGTTGGGGCCCTCCTCTTCCTCCCCGCCCTTGTCCGCCCCCTGGGCGGTGGTCTCCTGACGGTAATCCGACTTGACCGCCGCCGGGTCGCCGGCCTCCAGGGTGATATAGCTGTGGGGCTTGGTCTCTGTCGTAAGGGGCAGGGCGGAATAGAGGCCGAGGGCAAAAGCGGCACAGGCCGCGGCGGCGAGACCGCTCCACAGGGAGCTTCTCCGCCTTTTGGGCATTATCTGCTCCAGCTTGGCCTGGAGGGTCCTCTTGGCCTCCTCGCTGGGGCATAGCTGGGTCCGCATGGAGGCAAACAGTTCATTCTCCATGAAAATAGTCTCCTTTCAAAAGGGTGCGGAGCTGGTCTCTCCCCCGGCTCAGCCGCATCCGCACCGCGCCGGGACGGATGGCCAGGACCCTGGCGATCTCCTGGGTGGACAGCTCCTCGAAGTAAAAGAGGTAAATGGGCAGGCGGTAGTCCTCAGCAAGGCTCCGGAGGGCCTGCCAGACCCGGTTCTCCTCAGGCTCCCGGAAGGGCAGCGCCACCCCCTCCCCCTCCTCCAGAGGCACCACCTTGCTCCGGTAGGTGGAGGCGGTAATCCGGCGGCTCAGGTTCAGGGCGGTGCGGAGAAGCCAGGCCTTGCGGTGCTCCTCCTCCCGGAAGGTTTTTCCCGCGCGGTAGTAGGCCAGAAAGGTCTCCTGAAACACGTCGTCCGCGTCGGCGGCCGACCCGGTCCGGGCCAGGGCCAGACCGTAGACCATGTTCTGATAGCGGTGGATGATCTCCTCCAACTCGCCGCCCGTACGCAGCGGCTTGTTCTCCATAGGCAGAACCTCCTTTCACTACAAACTCAAAGTTGGGGGTGGAATTGTCACAGAAAGCGGGATCTTTTTTCTTTAGACGGCAAACAGCGGGGTGAGGTTCCCATCCCATATCTTACGAAAAAGGACGGCCTTACGGCCGTCCCTCCTCTTTTTGAAGCTTTTTTCGCCGGTACCACACCTGGGCCAGAATATCCTTCAGCACCAGGAAGGTATCCAACTCATTGTACCCGTACTCCCTCTTCAGTTCCTCCAGAAGGGAGCTCAGGCGGTTGGCGTAGCGCTCCACGTCCACCGTCTCCTGATACTGGAGCAGGACGGGATATTTCTTTCCCCAGGCCTTGGTCCAGTCCACCTTTTCGTTCAGCGTCTCGCTGGTGCGCTCTATGGCCTCCTCCACCTCCTGGACCTCCAGGTCAAAGGCGATGAGCTCGTCCAGCGTCACATGATAGAGCGCAGACAGCCGTTTGGCCTGACGGATGTCGGGAATGGTCTCCCCTGTCTCCCACTTGGAGATGGTCTGGCGGCTCACCCCCAATTTCTCCGCCACCTCCTCCTGGGAAAAGCCCTGTTTCTTTCTCGCTTCAAGCAAATGGTTTCCTAATTCCATTTTTTCGCCTCCTTTGCCACTCAGTATACCGAATTTGAACCCTTTCGTCTATCATCTTTCCCTTTCAGTTTCGCCCGTCTTTTTTACATGGTCTTCCCTATGGAAAAGCGGCGTCCGCATAACGGACGCCGCTGTCGGTCCTTCCTTAGACCTCTAAGACGTACTTTTCCACTGCCTGACCCACTCCCGCCTCCCGATTGGAGGCGGTCTGGTATTTGGCGGCGGCCTTGGCCTCCTCCGTGGCGTTTTCCATGGCGAAGGACCACCCCGCCCACCGAAGCATGGTCAGGTCGTTCCCCGCGTCTCCGAAGGCCATGACCTCCTCGGGGGCGAAGCCCAGGCGGGCGGCCAGGGCGGCCAGGGCCGTCCCCTTGCTGGCCCCGCCGTAATTGAACTCCATGTTCCGCTCCAGAGCCTTGGAGATCTCCACCGGGCCGGTGGCCCGGGCCATCTCCCAAAGAATCTCCTGCCGCTCCGGCGGAGCATAGAACAGATTGATCTTCTCCATGGGACGCCCCTCCAGGGCGGCGGCCAGGTCGGGGGCAAGGACCACCCCCCGCTTCAGGTAGAGTTCCGCAAAGTCGGGACTCAAAAGGGCCTCCCCCAAACGACTGGTATCCATGGGCCGGAGGTAATTCTGTCCCCGGCAATAGACCTCAAAAGGCAGATCCTCCCGGACCAGCCCCTTGATCAGAGCCTGGGCCTGGGCGTTGGGAAATCCGTTTTCATAGATGTACTCCCCGGTAGCCGACTCCCGGATGGCGGCGCCGTTGGAGAGAATGGCATAATCCACGCCCCCCAGTTGCTCCGCCGCATCCCGCAGAATACTCCAGGTCCGTCCACTGGCCAGGGCCAGCTTGACTCCCCGCTCCCGTGCCTTCCGAAAAGCGGCCACATTCCGGGCGGGGACGGTAACATGGTCGTCGTCAAAGAGAGTGCCGTCCATGTCGGTGACAATGAGTTTGATAGACAAAGATGATCTTCCTTACTTCTTCAGTTTTATCGCCTGACGGGCTTTCTCCGCTAACTTCTCCGCGGTAAGGCCGTAATGCTCCAGGACCAGAGGCGCCTTGCCTGAACGGCCAAAGGTATCCTCCACCCCGTGGCGCAGCACGGGAACAGGGCAATGCTCACTGAGGTAGGCGCACACCGCCTCACCCAGGCCGCCGATAATGCTGTGCTCCTCACTGGTGACAATACAGCCCGTCTCCTGGGCAGCCTTCTTCACCAGCTCCGTATCCAAGGGCTTGACGGTATGCATGTCGATGACCCGGGCGTGGATCCCCTCCGAAGCCAGCATGTCAGCCGCCTTCAGAGCCTCCATAACCATAAGGCCCACAGCGATGATGGTCACGTCATTTCCCTCCCGGAGGGTGACGCCCTTCCCCAGCTCAAACTTATAGCCGGGGATCCTATCGGTAACATTCTCCGTCGCCAAGCGGCACATCCGCAGATAGGCAGGGCCGTCATAGTCCAAAAACGCCTTCACCGCGGCGGTCATCTCGTTGCCGTCACAGGGGCAGCAGACCACCATGCCCGGAATGGAGCGCATGAGAGCCATGTCCTCACAGCACTGGTGGGTGGCGCCGTCCTCGCCCACGCTGAGACCGCCGTGGGAGCCCACCACCTTCACGTTCAGGTGGGGGTAGGCCACGCTGTTACGGACCTGCTCGAAGGCACGTCCGGCGGAAAACATGGCGAAGGAGTTCACAAAAGGCTTCTTGCCACAGGCGGCCAAGCCCGCGGCCACGCCCACCATGTTGCACTCGGCGATCCCCATGTCGAAAAAGCGGTCAGGATAGGTCTGGGAAAACTTTTTGGTCATGGTGGCGCTGGCCAGATCCGCGTCCAGCACCACCAGTTCGGGATACTCCTGAGCCAGGGCCACAATGGCCTCACCGTAAGCGGCTCTCGTTGCGATTTTATCCGCCATCTCACTCCACCTCCAATTCTGCGATCCGGGCGGCCAATTCTTCATGGGCCTTGGCATACTGCTCCTCATTGGGAGCCTTTCCATGCCACCCGGCGTCATTCTCCATGAAGGAGACGCCCTTGCCCTTGGTGGTCTTTGCCAGGATCACCGTGGGCTGTCCCTTGTGGGCGGCGGCCGCCTCGAAGGCAGCGGCAATGGCGGCCAGGTCATGGCCGTCCACCTTGATCACATTCCAGTTAAAGGCCGCGAATTTCTGGTCCAGCGGCTCAGAGGGCATCACATCAGCGGTGGAGCCGTCGATCTGGAGACCGTTCACATCCACCACAGCGCAGAGATTGTCCAGATGGTACTTGGCGGCGGCCATAGCGGCCTCCCAGACCTGGCCCTCCTCGATCTCGCCATCGCCCAGAGCGGCGTAGACCCGGTAATCCTTTTTGTCCACTTTCCCTGCCAAAGCCATGCCTACAGCGGCGGAGATCCCCTGTCCCAGGGATCCGGTGGACATATCTACCCCGGGCACATGAACCATGTCGGGGTGACCGGACAGGTGGCCCTTGATAGAGCGGAAGAGCTTCAGCTCCTCCTCCGGGAAAAAGCCCCGCAGAGCCAGGACCGCATAGAGGGCGGGAGTGGTGTGACCCTTGGACAATACAAACCGATCCCGGTCAGGATCCTTGGGGTTCTTGGGATCCACCTTCATAATGCGGAAGTAGAGAGTGGTCAGTACATCGGTGATGGAGAGGGAGCCGCCGATATGGCCCGCGCCGGCGGTGTAGACCTCATCCATGGCCAGGGAGCGGGCCTTGGCCGCAGTGAGGGCCAGGACCTTTTGTTCCTTCATGTCCATGTGTAATTCCTGCCTTTCTTCCTGTAATAAAAATAGTGGTGAGTAAAGCTTATTTTGTGCCGAAAATACGGTCTCCCGCGTCACCCAGGCCGGGAACGATATAACCCACTTCATTGAGCTTCTCGTCCACCGCCCCAACATAAATATCCACATCGGGGTGCTCTGCCTGGACTGCGTCGACCCCCTGGGGCGCGGCTACCAGAACCATAAGCTTAATATTCTTGCACCCCCGCTTCTTCATCTCCCCAATGGCCGCACAGGCCGAGCCTCCGGTAGCCAGCATAGGATCTACGATCATGATGTCCCGCTCGGCGATATCCTTGGGCATCTTGCAGAAGTATACGTGGGGTTCCAGCGTCTCCTCATCCCGGAACATCCCAATATGTCCCACCCGGGCGGAAGGAACCATCTTCAGAACTCCGTCCACCAGACCCAGGCCGGCCCGGAGGATGGGGACCACGGCGATCTTCTTTCCCGCCAAGGTGGGCTGCTGGCTCTTACAGATAGGGGTCTCGATCTCCTTGGTGGTCAAGGGCAGGTCCCGGGTGGCCTCATAGGTGATGAGCATACCCACCTCCCCTACCAGCTCCCGGAAATCCTTTACGCTGGTCTCCTTCTTCCGCATAATGGTCAGCTTGTGGGCCACCAGGGGATGGTCCATGATGTGGACTTTGCTGTTTCCTTCGTACATGCTGTCGTTCCCCTTCCATTATTTTTTGGACTGCTCCCGCTCCAGCCGTTCCCGTTCCGCCTGAGACAGACGGTGATATTCGGGCACCAGTTCCCCGGCGGTAACGAGACTCCCGCTCCGGGCCTGCTCCAGTGCCGCACGTGCCACCCCCCAAGCGCTCTGATACCGCAGATTGGGAGGGGCCATACGAACGGAAAGACCCATTTTTATAAATTGATTATAGCACAACTGGGCGCCGTCTCCAACTAAAATTTGCTCTTTGCGGCTATTTTTTAGCTCCTGGCCCAGCTCCTCCACGCTGATGGCCCGATCGGGACAGAGCCGCTCTATCCTTTCGCCATCGGAGTGGAAGCGGGCGTTATAGACCTGATTCCTCCGGGCATCCATCACACAGCATAGTTCTCCGGGCCAGAGAGCCAAATTCCAAGCCATCGCCTCCAGGGTAGAAACTTTGGCACAGGGCCTCTCCATCCCCCAGCCCAGCCCTTTGGCGGCAGAGACGCCGATCCGCAGGCCGGTGAAGGAACCGGGACCCGCCGCCACAGCGATGACGTCTATCTCCCCCATCGCCAAGGGTACGCCGCAGTTTTTCAGCATATCCTCGCACATGGGCATCAATGTCACCGAGTGGGTAAGGCCGTTATTCTGGAAGGACTGGGCAATGAGATGATCGTCCTCACACAGAGCCACCGAGCAGGCAATGGCGGAGGATTCCAAGGCAAGTATCTTCACGGCTCCATCCCCCCTTCTATGGTAATGATCCGGTCGTTGTCCCCGGAACCCCGGCGGATGTCGACAGAGACCGCCCCATCCAAAGCGTCGGCGACGTTCTCGCTCCACTCCACGGCACAGACCCCTCCCCGGTGAAGATAATCCTCCCAGCCGATGTCGAAAAGCTCCTCAGAGGAGGTCAGGCGGTACATATCAAAATGGAAAAGGGGCAAGGGATCCCCCTCATACTCGTTGACAATGGTAAAGGTTGGGCTGGTGACCCGGTCGGTAACGCCAAGCCCCCGGGCAAGACCCCGGATGAAGGCAGTCTTGCCCGCCCCCAGATCCCCGGTGAAGGCAAGGACTGTTCGGGGGCGCAGGGATCCTGCCAGCTTCTCCCCCAGAGCCTCCGTCTCTTGTTCGCTGTGGGTGCGGTATTCCATTGCATCCCCTCCTCCTGTCCAATTTGTAAGGAATTTATAAATTTGCCGCTGATAGTATAGCACAACTGGGAAAGAAATGGTATACTATCCGGGAAAGATTTTATTCTGTCAGGGGGCTGCCGTCCATGTCCCTTCGTTCGGATCCTATCCGGCTTACGGCATTCTCTGTCCTCACCCAAGAACTTCAGCGTTGCTTGATTTTAACCAGAAGGAGGTGACCACCTATGTCCTGGCTGCGGGATTCCCTGCGGGATTTTTGGCGCAGGGGGGACAAATTGCTGCTGACTTTATGTCTGGCCGCCAGCTTCTATGGGCTTATCCTCATCTACTCCGCCACCCGGTACCTCACTGTGGACCGGAACCGCAGCGTACTCATCCAGACCATCGGCATCCTCCTGGGCGTAGTGATCTACATTCTTCTCTCCTCCGTGGATGTGGAGCTTTTTGTGGAGCGCTCCTGGAAGCTGCTGCTCCTGTTTAACATCGGCTTCAATCTGCTGGTTCGCACCCCTTTGGGGGTTCCGGCAGGAGGTAACCTGAGCTGGATCCGTTTTCCCGGTCTGCCAATGAATATCCAGCCTGCCGAGGTCACCAAGCTCACCTTCATTCTTCTCTTTGCCTGGCAGTGCACCCGCCTTCAAAAGAAGGGCATCAGCAGGGTCTCCTCGGTATTCCAACTGGTGGCCCACACTCTGATGACCGCCGGCGTCATCGCCGTGGCCTCGGGAGACTACGGTATGACCCTGGTCTACCTGTTCCTCTTTGTGGTCATGTGCTGGTGCGCCGGAGTCAAGCTACGTTGGTTCACCCTGGCCGCGGCGATACTCGTGGTGGGGATCGTGGTGGTCTGGCCCCACATCAGCGACCAGTACTTTGCCAGACGGATCACCGTAGTTATCGACCACATCACCGGAAACCAAGCGACCCTGGAAAGCCAAACCCAGGGGGTAGGCTGGCAGCAGACCCGCTCCATCCTGGCCATCGGCTCCGGTGGACTTTTCGGCCGGGGATACCTGCAGGGCATTCAGACCCAAAGTCCCTACGAGACCTCCCTCAACGCCCGAAGCACCGATGAGATCTTCGCTGTCTGCGGGGAGGAGCTTGGCTTGGTGGGCTGTGCCCTTATCATCCTGCTGCTTGGAGCCATCATCGCCCGGTGCGTCTGGGTGGCCCGGCAGGCCCCCAGCTCTATGACCGCCCTCACCGCCATGGGCTACGCCGGTATGCTTCTGTTCCAGAGCGTTCTCAACATCGGCATGTGCCTCTACGTCCTGCCCATCGTGGGACTGACCCTTCCCTTCTTCAGCTATGGCGGCAGTTCTATCATCACCATGTTTGCTGCCATGGGTGTGGTCTCCTCCGTCAAGACCCGATCCCTCCCCAGCTGGCTGAGAGACCGAAGTTCCTTCTCCTGAACACAAAAGCGCGGGCCAATTACGGCCCGCGCTTTTCTATTCTTTTACTCAATCCGCCTTAGAGATATCCGTCCCAAAATACTTATTGGACAGCTCGGTGAGAACGCCCTCCTCCGCCAACTCGGCGATAGCCTGATCGATGGCCTCCCGGAGGGTCTTGGTCTCCTCCCCCTTCCGCAGAGGAATGGCCACGCTGTCCGCCTCCTCCGCCAGACAGGCGATCTTCAGATCAGCCTCAGGATGCTGGGCCATATAATCATAATAGGTCACCTCAGCATTGAGGGTCGCGTCGATCCGGCCGGAGTACAGAAGCTCAAAGGTGGCCGCCAGATCATCCACCCCTGTCACCTCCGCCCCATAGGCCCGGGCAGTCTCAGCATAGGTGGAGGAAATAGTATTGGCCGTCTTTTTCCCGCTGAGATTCTCCATACTCTGGATCTCCTCGTTATCTCCCTTCACAATGACCGCCATGCGGTTATAGGCGTAGGGGGTGGAAAAATCATACTTCTCCGCCCGCTCAGAGGTCACATCCACCCCGTTGACCATCACGTCATAGCGCCCCGCATCCAGGCCCGCCAGCAGGCCGTCCCATTCCCCCTCCACAAAGGTGGCGGTGACCCCCAGCTTCTCCGCGATGGCCTGCGCCACCTCGGTGTCGTAACCCACCAGGGCCCCGCTCTCATCATGGTATGTCCAGGGAGCCCAAGTCCCCTCCATGGCCACCACCATCTCCCCCTTGGCCTGGATCCTGGCCAGCAGATCCTCCCCCTGGCCCGTCTCCTCCGGAACCTTCGTCCCGCCGCAGGCGGAAA
>JAAWNQ010000002.1 GCA_022799035.1 Oscillospiraceae bacterium | reverse complement strand
TAGAGATTGAGATGATCGAGAATGATCTCGTCGTCGAATTTCACGACGCAGTCCGATAGACGGATCAACTCCTTGGACATGTATCCTCCCCCATTCCTTCTTCAGATTTGATAGGTAGAAGAAAGGACATACCCAGCCGACGGTTGGGTACGTCCTTTGTCGAGTGCAACTATACATGATACGGGGGGAAAAGTCAATATGTTTGTCGAAGAAAATTTTGAAGGGAGTGTACTATGAAATTGTTTGTTGATATGGATGAGGATCAGTAGGTAAAATGAAATTGCTAAAAAACATTTTCAACTGGACAAATTTTGCTTAAAAATCATTTTTTCCATTAAAGTGTGACATTTTTGTATACAGGCGAGTCCGCCTTTCCTGTTTTTTTCATCTTGCCTTATAGGATTGTCTTCTGTTTCTTTGCGCGATTCTTCTTGCTGAATCTGATGGGCCAGTTCATCTGCGATGGATTCAAGACTATACATAATAGTGGATACTTGATTTATATCATTTTTCTTATTGATAAGGACGATATCGCAAAAAGTAAGTAATTTGGCACATTCATTTAATGCAAATTCCTTAGATGTAAGAACCATTGTAATAGCAGAGACCGCACCCGTTCCAATCATACCCAGTAGAGCACCACCACCTGTAATGATGGCGGTACCTCCGGCGATTCCCAATCCACCGACAGCAAGGGAACCACCGCCGATAAGCGCAAGGCTGGCATTTGTTAAAGCTGCGCCATGGAGACCTGCCACAGCGCTTCCTGCAATAGTTGTAGCAATTCCGGGAGCAAAGGTCCAGGCAAGTCCACTGGTTGCGATTGTGACAGCTAATGTTGCCCCTGTACCAATCAGAAGTTTTGCAGTTTGATTCTGGAGTTTGCTTATATAGGCCTTATACCGCTTAAGAAACAATTTGCAGTCTTCCCAAGAAACCGTAGTTTGCACAGATTGGAATTGCTTTTCCTCAAAATTACCGACATATTTTAAGGATTTGTATCGTTTGTTGTCCTTGGAATTAAGAGAGAAATATGGATTGAACAAGACCAATTCCATAGCAACCAGATAAAGCCAACTGGATGCATGATCGCAAGCGGTGTTCGCTTGCTCTATTTGAGTGGCTAAAATATTCAAATCTTTTATTAAATAGTTATCTTGAGCGTTGAGATTTTCAAGAATTTCCCGCTCCCAGGCAAAAATCCAGTCCATTTTGACTTTTCGATCTTTCGATTGATCCTTTTCTATATCACAATTGGTTTTATGCCATTCCAAAGAATAGAGTATTCGCGTTTGTTCTGGAGAAAGGGATAGGTATTTCAAAATATCTGTTTCAAGAATCTGCAGTCCGAGCTTTTTTTGCCGGCTCACATAAATTTGATATGTTTTTTCCCAGTCCTTAATGATGTATTTGGCGTCTGCCACACAAGCAAAGACAAAGCGACCGATACCAATGAAATTAACGTTAAGAATGAAAGCTTTTGCAAAACTACTATGGAGACCTTTGGACTTGACGGTGGCCTTGACCCCGGCGGCAGCTAATGTGGCTGCAACAAAAACCCCGGAAGATATGGTGGTCATGCGAGTGATCGTCCGGTTATTAAAGGGAAGAAAGGCATTTGGGTCAAGCTTATCCAAATCATGAATGGAAGTAATGTTTTTAGACTGAATTTCCCGATACAGGCGGCGCATAAAGTAAAAGGTTCGAACAAAAACCTCATTAGCTATTACGGGAACAGATTGCTTCGCAAACTGATGAAGCATGCCCAACTCCACACGAAGATCAAACCGCATGATCTCACCGGTTTTTCTTTTGAAATAAGTGCCATTAAAAAGTTTGGAGCACCATTGAGAAAAGCTGATTTCGTCGTTTTCATATTGAATTTGTATATTTTTTATGAGCAAGAGGGAGGAAGCCTCCTTCAAAAAGGAAAGAAGCGGGCCGGGAATCCCGGTTCCAAAACCTGCAGTCTGATTAGAACCAGCCATATCGCTTACAAGGTGAAAAAACCATAGAATAGTACCATTGAACAGTTTTTCATAAATATTAGTTCCCAGTAGAATATTCTCTGGAAGGTTATGACAAGTAAATGAGCCGGACTTATCTGTGCCGTATCCCTTGCCTGTAAACTGCGTGAGGATGGAAAATAGCAATCCAACTAAAGAGGGGTGATGGGAAAAATCGCGCAAATGATGCTGTCGCCCGCCACCAAAGTCAGCAGTGAGTTTATCCGCAGGGAGAGGAAAGTTGTCCTCCAAAAATCCGATAGCGCCAGTGAGACCGCTCTCTCCATGCCATTTCCCTTTGTAACCTTGTGAACGAGCAATTTTTTCGACAAATTTATTGATTTGGTCTGAACCCCAGTTTTTGGCTTCGACTAAGGATAATTCCCCCACCCAAAATTCATTGAGAATTGCGGTGAGCAGACCACTTGCGGCCGCGACTAAATAGTCCTGCTTGTCGGCATCCAAAACATCCGAAGTAAACTCTGCAGTAATATAATCGTCGTACTCAAACGGATACTTCGATAATGCCATTAAACTTGCTTTTTCAGAACTGGGGAGCGAAGATAAGTCCGTGGTTGATAGATCATGGTGCATAATAACATTGTTGTTTGGAATGTACACTTGGTAGGTAAACGGAAGGTCAGAGGGCTGGTTATCTTGGAAACGACGGATGTTGGACATCTTGTCTTGCCTCCTATGTAAGAAATAGATTCGCCCTGAATTAGAGATATTCAAAGAAAATATTCCGAAACAAAGTCAATACTTTCTCTGGGAACTTCCAGGGTTTTTCCTTTCAGATACTCCAGCTCTCCCGCGTCGGTGGGGAAGTCAAAGACCAGCTTGTAAGACCACAGGGCCTGACCCTTGCGATCCAGTTTTTCGTTGTCGCTCCGCCGGCCATATTTTCCGTCCCCCGCCAGGGGGTGGCCGGCGGCGGCGAACTGGGCCCGGATCTGGTGGGTGCGGCCGGTGAGCAGCTCACACTCCACCAGGGACAGACCGTTTTTGAATTGTAAAGTGCGATACAAAGTTTTGGCCGATTTTCCGCCGGGAACGGGCTTTTTGTAGACCGTCACTTGCTTGCGCTTTTCGTCCTTCAGAAGAAAGCCGGAGAGCTCCCCATCCGGGGGATCCATTTTACCTATCACGGCGGCCAGATAGAATTTGGAGATCTCCCGATCCCTGATCTTATCATTCAGGATCCGCAGAGCCTCGGCGGTCTTGGCGGCAATGACCAGCCCTCCTGTATTCCGGTCAATGCGGTTGCACAGGGCGGGGGCGAAGGAATTCTCCCACTTGGGGCTCCACTCTTTCTTTTGATAAAGATAGGCCTGGATGTGGGTGATGAGGGTGGCCACATACTCATGCTCATCCGGGTGGCAGAGAAGGCCGGGCCGCTTGTTGCACACAATAATATTTTCATCCTCATAGACAATGTCCAACTGGGGTTTGAACACAGAGAGGAAGGCGTTGTCCTCCGCCGGGGCGTCAAAAAATTCATCGTTGATATAAAGCCGCAGCTGATCCCCCAGGTTCAGCCGGTAGTCCCGCTGGGCCCCCTTGCCGTTGACCTTCACCCGCTTGAGGCGGATATACTTCTGGGCCAGGGGGGCGGGGAGGAGGGGGACTGCCTTACCCAGCCAGCGATCCAGACGCTGCCCCGCATCGTTTTTGGTGATGGTGAATTCCTTCATGACAGTTCCTCCTCTTTTGGGAAATATTGTAGCATACCACAAGAAAAAAGAAAAGAAAGTATTTGACACGGCGGGGATTATTCGTTATAATATCATCTGCACCGTTGTGAGGAGAACATTATGCGTCTTGATTTACGGCCCATCATCCATATCCCCGGCGCCCACCGGGACTTTTCCTATGAATTGGATCTGTCCCAGGTCAAGCTCTTTGGGGAGAAGCCCTTCCATCGCGCCATCCAAATTTCCGGTACCGTCCGGAACATGGCGGGAGCCCTGGTGCTCCAGGGAACGGCAAAAGCGGTTCTGGATACCCAGTGCGACCGCTGTCTGAAGCCGTTGTCCCTGCCCCTGGAGGTTCCGGTAGAGATCCTTCTGGCCGAGGAGTTGGAGGACGAGGAGAGCGACGAGATCCTCCTGCTGGAGGACGGTCAGGCCGATCTGGATGAACTCTTCACCACCGCCTGCGTCCTGGCCCTGGACGGGAAGCACCTCTGCTCAGAGGGGTGCAAGGGCCTGTGTCCCACCTGCGGCAAGGATCTGAACGAGGGTCCCTGCGGCTGTGGGAAGGAATTGGATCCACGCCTCGCCGTCCTGGCGAAGCTTTTGGATAAGAAGGATTCCCAGGAAAACGACGAGGAAGCATGAGAGATATGCCCCTGTCACACTAAGGAGGTGTTTGAAATGGCAGTCCCCAAGAGTAAAGTGTCCAAGCAGCGCCGGAACAAGCGCCGCAGCAGCGTGTGGAAGCTGGAGACCCCCAGCATCAACGTCTGCCCCAAGTGCGGTGCCTACCGCCTGCCCCACCGGATGTGCAAGTCCTGCCTGAGCTACAACGGCCACGACTTCAACAAGGCCGAGGCCTGAGAAGGCAAACAGAGAGGAAAGAGGGGAGAGATCCCCTCTTTCTTTTTTGTCCCCGCCCTCTCCGATTGATATTTCCACCGAAGTATGATATACTACCCAAGTAAGAAAGGAAGTGTTTTCCATGTCCCGACCCTTGGTGGCCATCGTAGGCCGGCCCAACGTGGGCAAATCCATGCTCTTCAATAAGCTCACCGGCCAGCGCCTCAGCATCGTGGAGGACACTCCCGGCGTGACCCGGGACCGGCTCTACGCCCCCTGTGAGTGGCGGGGGAGAAAGTTCGACCTGGTGGACACCGGCGGCATCGAGCCGGGCACCGATAGCGAGATTTTGCTGTTCATGCGCCAGCAGGCCGAGATCGCCATCCAGAACGCCACCGTCATCGTGTTTCTGTGCGACATCCAGACCGGCCTCACCGCCTCCGACCAGGAGGTGGGCGCCATGCTCCTGAAATCGGGCAAGCCCGTGGTGCTGGCGGTGAACAAGATGGATAAGACGGGCCTCACCGATCCGGAGATCTACGAGTTCTACAACCTGGGCCTTGGGGATCCGGTGGCGGTCTCCGCCGTCCACGGTCACGGCACAGGAGACCTGCTGGACGAGTGCTTCCGGTACTTCCCCGAGACCGACGAGGTGGAGGAGGACGAGGATGTGGTCAAGGTGGCCATCATTGGCAAGCCCAACGTGGGCAAGTCCTCCCTGGTGAACCGGATTTTAGGGGAGAACCGGGTCATTGTCTCCAATATGGCGGGCACCACCCGGGACGCCATCGACAATTATTTTGAAAACGAGAAGGGGAAATACCTCTTTATCGACACCGCCGGAATGCGGCGGAAATCCCGGGTGGACGACCGGGTGGAGAAATTCTCCGTTCTCCGGGCCACCATGGCCATTGAGCGCAGCGACGTGTGCCTTATCATGATCGACGCAAACGAGGGGGTCACCGAGCAGGACACCAAGGTGGCGGGCCTTGCCCACGAGGCGGGGAAGGCCTGTATCATCGTGGTGAACAAGTGGGACGCGGTGGAGAAGGACGACAAGACCATGGACAACATGATCAAGGACGTCCGCCGGGATCTCAGCTACATGGACTATGCCCCCATCGTCTTCCTCTCGGCCCTCACCGGCTCCCGGGTGGATAAGCTGTTCACCGTTATCAACGACGTGAACGAGCAGGCCTCCATGCGGATCTCCACGGGAATGCTCAACGACGTTCTGGCCGACGCCACCGCCCGTGTCCAGCCCCCCACCGACAAGGGCAAGCGGCTGAAGGTCTATTATATGACCCAGGTGGGGGTGAAGCCCCCCCATTTCGTGATCTTCTGCAACCGGGCGGAGCTGTTCCATTTCTCCTACCAGCGGTATATTGAGAACCAGATCCGGGCCACCTTCGGACTCCAGGGGACGCCTGTAAAAATAACCATCCGCCAGAAGGGTGACTGAGGAGGAAATAGAATGCTGGAATTCTGTCTGCGGGCCCTGGCGATTGCTGTTGTGGCATATTTCTGCGGCTGCTTCAATGGAGCGGTCATTGTCTCCAAGTATATTCTCCGGGACGATGTACGTACTCACGGAAGTGGGAATGCGGGCCTGACCAATTTTCACCGCACCTTTGGCGGACCTTTGACCCTTGTAGTCATTCTCTGTGATGTGCTGAAGGCCGTTGTGGCGGTGCTGTTCGGCGTGTTCATAGCGTCCGGGCTTTCCTCTGCCGGACAGGTGCTGGGGCCAGATATTTCGGTGGCTATGGATACTATGCTTGATGTCTATCAGGGAAAGGACAGTGTTTTGGGCCTTATGGCCGTTATGGATGACTCCTTCTTTGATGGTTATGTGCCATACATTGGTTTGGCAAAATACTGGGCCGCCGTGTTCTGCCTTCTGGGCCACATGTTCCCCTGTATGTTCGGCTTCAAGGGGGGCAAGGGCATCCTCTCGGGGGGCACCGTCGCCCTCATGCTGGACTGGCGGCTGGCCCTGCTGGTCTGGGGGGGCTTCATCCTGCTGGTGGCCCTGACCCGTTTCGTCTCCCTGGGCTCGGTTTTCGCCTCCGCCGCCTTCCCGGTGGGCACCTGGCTTTTTGTGAGCCGTGACCCCATCATCATGGCCCTGGCCATCTTCCTGGGGATCCTCATCATCTGGATGCACCGGGCCAATATCAAGCGGCTTTTGAAGGGCGAGGAGAATAAGCTCTCCTTCCATAAGAAAACGTCCTGAAGGCGGGTCGGGTTTAGACAGATATCCTTCGTAGGGGCGGGTTCCAAACCCACCCAAGCACCCCTTAAAGGAGGTTTTAACCATGAATATCACCGTCCTTGGCTCCGGTGGCTGGGGTACCGCCCTGGCCCTGCTCCTGCTGGAAAACGGCCACCAGGTCAACCTCTGGTCATACAAGGAGGAGGAATGCCTCCGCCTGGGGCAGACCCGGGAAAACCCTGTCCTTCCCGGCATCCCTCTGCCCCGGGAGCTGGCTCTTACCGCCGATATGAGCTGTGTCAAGGGCTGTCAGGCTGTGGTCCTGGCTACCCCCTCTTTCGCCGTCCGTACTACCGCCCGGCAGGTAAAGCCCTTCCTGGATCCCGGCGCGGTGCTGATCTCCGTGTCCAAGGGTGTGGAGAAGGATACCTCCCTCACCCTCACCGACGTGATCGCCCAGGAGGTGGGGGAGAATAACCCCGTGGTAGCCCTCTCCGGCCCCTCCCACGCCGAGGAGGTGGGACGCCATGTGCCTACGGCGGTGGTGGCGGCCTCCAAGGATAAGGGGGCGGCCCAGTTGGTGCAGGACATCTTCATGAACCCCCGCTTCCGGGTCTACACCACCGACGATGTGGTGGGGGTGGAGCTGGGGGCGGCTCTGAAAAACGTGATCGCCCTCTCGGCCGGGGTCAGCGACGGCCTGGGCCTGGGGGACAACACCAAGGCCATGCTTATGACCCGGGGCCTCACTGAGATCGCCCGCCTGGGGGAGGCCATGGGCGGCCGGAAGGAGACCTTCGCCGGCCTGGCCGGTATCGGAGACCTGATCGTCACCTGTACCTCCATGCACTCCCGGAACCGCCGCTGCGGCATCCTCATCGGAAAGGGGACGGCCCCGGAGCAGGCGGTGAAGGAGATCGGCATGGTGGTGGAGGGCTACTACGCCGCCGCCACGGCCAAAACCCTGGCCGACAAGCTGGGGGTGGAGATGCCCATTACCGAGGCCGCCTACGCCGTCCTGTACGGCGGCAAGGATCCCAAGACGGTGGTGGCCGAGCTCATGACCCGGGACAAAAAGCCCGAGAGCGAGGAGAGCTGGGTGTAAGCCCTGTCAAATAAAAGAACGCCGGACGGCTATGCCGTCCGGCGTTCTTTTATCCACCTCAGTGGGGTTGGATGTCAAGGGCAGAGACCCCGGTGGGGACATCCACAGTATAGACATAAGTCCCGGCCTCGTGGACCAGCTCCCCCATCGGGTCATAGAGGGGGGCGTCGAAATGGTAGGTATAAATAAACTGCTTTCCATCCTGGTCAAAGGCCATACTGTCCGGGACCTGGTCGGAGACCACATAGACGGCTAGACCGTCTGCGGTCCTGCCGGAGAAGGTGTAGGGTACCCTGGGGGAGCGCAGAGTCCCTTCGGGCAGATCCGTTCCCGCTTTATAGACCAAGGTTATCTCATAATCCTTCCGCCCCTCCCGCTGGTGGGCCAGACCGTTCCCGTCCACGTGGGAATACCGCAGCAGAGCCGTGCAGAAGGGCCCCTCCAGGGTCTGCTCCACGGTGTAGCCCTCATCCTGGAGGCAGCGAGCGAGGACCTCGCCATAGTCTCCGGGCAGCAGCTCCTCCGCCACCACGCCGGTGCGGAGATCCACGGTGTAGGTGTAGTCCCCCGCTTCGTGGAGGATGCCGCCGTCGAATTGGAAGGACTCGTCAAAGTGGTAGGCGTAGGTGAGGAATTGCTGGTCCTCGCTGATCTCCAACCTGTCGGGGACGGAGCCGTTGTCCCAGAAATTGATCCGGGGCTGAGGGAGGTTGACCACCATGCCGTCCCCGGGCTGGGAGCCGGCCTTGAAGACCAACTTGAGAGCGTAGTACCCGCCGTGGGGGGCGGAGACGTGGCCCATAAAGAGGGAGCAGCTCTCCGTCTCCAATTGCCTGTCCACGCTGAGGGGATACTGGCCGTTTTTCAACCCGTCCATGGCCTGCTGGTAGGAGCCATAAGCCACGCCTATGTTGTCCGGCTTGAAGGGCGCGTCCACGCTCAGCTCCCCCGTTTTCAGCTCCACCGTGTAGGTATACCGCCCCGTCTCGTGATAGACGGTCTCCCCACTGGTCAGTTGGTCGGTGAAGTCGTAGGCATACACCAGCTTGGTGCCCCCGGCGGAGAGGAAAAGGCTGTCCGGGGCCCGGTGGGTGGGGTTATAGGCGCTGGACGCGCTGACGACGGCGGTGGTGGGGAGAAGGAGCTGCTTGATGGTCCCGTCCCCCAGGGCCGAGCCGGGCTTGTAGACCAGGGAGAGGATGTAGTCGTCATATTCGTCCCCATAGCGGCCCTTGGTAAGGACTGCGGTACAGTCCGGAGCCTCCAGGGTCTGTACTACCTCCCGGTCTTCGCTGTGTTCGCCGGGGGTGATGATTCGCTTCCTTGAGACGTGGGCCAGGGCCGATTCATAGTTGGGCGGGTCGAAGCGCTCAGTGATGCTCCCGGTGGACAGATCCACGGTGTAGGTGACACACCCCGCCCTCTCCAGCACCTCCCCCTCGTTTTCACCTGGGATATTGCCCACGATGTCCTCCGGGCGGTAATAGGTGTAGGTGAAGATTCTCCCGTCCTCACTCAGGGTCATGGTGTCGGCGGGGCGGCCCACCATCGTATACTGTACCCTGGCGTGGGGCAGAGTGATGACGGTGCCCTCCCCCATCTGGGAACCGGGTTTGTAAATGAGGGTGATGACACCGTAGCTACGCTGCATGATCCCACCCGGATCGTAGACGAAGATGGTGCAGTCGGGGGTCTCGAAGGTTTGCTCGTTGCGGTAGCCCCAGCCGCCCCGGAGGTCGGCCACCGCCTGGTCATAGGTATCAAATCTCTCCGTTTTCAAAGGCCACACTTGTTTCTCCACCCCGTCCTGGACCGGAGGGAGGGTGACCCGCTGGGTCTCATCCAACGCCCGGGCAACCATGACGGCAGCCTCGGCCCGGGTGAGAGTGTTGTCAGCGGCAAAGGAGCCTGCGCTGTCCACGCCGGTCAGGATGCCCGCCTCATAGAGGGTATAGGCTGCCTCCCGGTAGTCGTCCGCCATGGTGCCGTCGTTCTCCCAGGGCAGGTCGGGGATGGCCATCACAATGTTGATCTGGTCCAGGCACCCCTTACAGGCGGCGGCGATCAGTTTGGCGAAGAACCCCCGGCTGGCGGGAGCGCTGGAAAAGTCCGCCGGGTCAAAGATGTCCTCTAACCCCCGCTGGGTGATGGTATAGGCGGTATCCTGCCACCAGGGGACGGGAGCCGCCTTTTGGCTGACGGCATCATAAAGGATGGCATTGACCTCCTGGGCGGTTTTTTCCTCTGGATTGAACAGGAACACGAAGGGGCCCACCGGCATAAAGCAGTCGGTGGTTCCCTGATAGGTCGCTCCGTTCAGGGTCAGGGTGGCGGGGACATCGTGTTGGCAGACCGCTGGGTGGGCGTCCATCCATACCTGCTGGGCCTTAGCGCGGTTCGCCATATCCTTATCCTGGTTTTCCTGCCAACCGGGCACCATGGCGTAGAGTCCTCCCCGGGTGCCCATGGGAGAGAACCACCAGCGAAAGACGCAGTTCTCCTCCCCGTGGCCCTGGCCGTAGCCCTCAAACACGGTGCCGTCGGCCAGGGTGAGGGACATCTTCCCCTCGGCCTCCGGGGCCTTTTCGATCACATGCTCCTGCCCCCGCATCAGGTCGTAGAGCCGGAAGGCCAGGGTCAGGCACTCAGCCTGGCTCAGCTCCCTCTCCGGGGAGAAGGCGTCCCCGCCGGTGCCCACCATCACGCCCTTTTCGGCGCAGGTGGTTACCCCCGTCTCAAACCAGCTCCCGGCGGGCACGTCGGCAAAGCCGCTGTCTGGCTGGGAGGGGAGCTGGTCGGTATGGTCCACCGTCAGCTCCCCGGTGGCCAGGTCCACGGTGTAGGTGTAGGTCCCCGCCTCATGGAGGACCTCGTCCCCGCTGACCAGAGGGGAGTCGAAGGAGTAGACATAGGTGAGGGTCCCGCCGTCGTCGCTGAGCGCGATGGAGTCGGGGGGACGGTGGGTGGGGGAGTAGGCGGTGTCGGTTTTAGCGGTGCTGGGCAGCAGGAGCTGCTGGAAGATGGAGTCTCCCTCCCTGGGGACCCGGTACAGCTCATAATCCCGCAGTTCGTTGCCCTCCTGGTCGGGAGAGACGCAGTCGCTCCACCGCAGGATGAGGTCGCCCAGAGGCCCGTCCAGCCGCTTTTCCAGGGTGTGGTCCGCTCCGTGGGCCAGGACGTCGGCCACCGCCTCACAGGTGAGGGGGGAATAGTCGAAGGAGGTGACCCCGGCGGGTAGGTCCACCGTGTAGGTGTAGACCCCCGCCTTCAGGGAGACGGGCGGCTCCTCATCCTCCTCCAGCAGGTAGGCGTAGGTGAGGGTTTTCCTGTCCTCGCTGATGTCCAGTCGGTCAGGTCCATGGACCAGCATAAGGGCGTAGGGATACTCCTGCTCCAGACAGACCCCGTCCCCGGGCCGGGAGCCGGGCTTGTAGATGATGGCGATCCGGTTGTGGGGGGCGCGCATGCCCCCGCCGTTGTCATAGACAAAGATGGTGCAGTCCTCGGTCTCGTAGGTCCACTCACTGTTGCTGTTATAGTGGCCGTCGCCCCGCAGCTCCGCTACCGCCTCCTCGTAGGTCTGGCCGGAGGGAGAAGGGGGTTCTATGTCGTGGGTCGCCGTCCACTCTCCCGTAATCAGGTCCACGGTGTAGGTGTAGATCCCCGCCTCGTAGGGGAAGGACTCTGACCCGGAGATCCAGTTTCTGTCGTACAGAGAGGGGATTCTGCCCCTGCTGTACAGAGAAGTGTCAAGATAGTACCGGTAGGTCAGGACGGTTCCATCCTCGTTCAGCTCAATTTCATCCGGGGAGATGGTCACCATCCAGTCATTTTTCGCTATGAGGGGAAGGGGGAGTACCGTCCCCTCCCCCAGGGGGGATCCGGCCTTATAGACCAGAACCAAATGGGAATAGGTTCCGTGAGACGTACCACTGATGGAGTAGGAAAAAACAGTGCAGAGCTCTGACTCATAGATAGTCTCATCTCTGTATAAGCTGTGACCTCTGAGCTCCGCCACCGCCTCCTCATAGGTATTCCCCGCCGCAAAGCAGAAGGACAGCCCCACACAAAGGCCAGTACACAGCAGAAGGGACACGATCTTTTTCATCTCCGGCACCCCCTGACAGATTGGATGGTCTCAGTATATCACTCCCATTTCGGAACGTCAAATACGAAGGGGAAGCGTATGTCACGACAAAAAAGTAGGGCGGGGGCTTGCCCCCGCCGCCTAACTTTTTCATTTTTAACTTTTAATTTTTCATTTCCCCGCCGGCAGGGCGAGAGGGGAGGGGAGAAGGGCCACCTTTCCCTCCCGCACCGTCACCCACAGGGTATCTCCCGGCCCCAACTCCCCGGAGAGGAGCAGCTCGGCGCAGGGATCCTCCACCTGCCCCCGGACCGCCCGGCGCAGGGGCCGGGCGCCGTAGTCCGGGTCAAAGCCCGAGCGGGCCAGGACCTCCCGGGCCTCCTCGCTCACCCGAAGCCCGATCCCCAGGGCGGCCAGCCGCTGGGCCAACTGCCCCAGCATCCGCCCTACGATGGACTCCAGCTCCGCCCGCCCCAACTGCCGGAACACAAGGATCTCATCCAGCCGGTTCAGAAACTCCGGCCGGAAGGTCTCCCGGGCGTCGGCCATCACCGCCTCCCGGATCTGGGCCAGGGGCCGGAGTCCTTCCCCGCTCTCCTCCGCTGAGAATCCCAGCCGGGTCCGGGCGGTGATCCGCCGGGCCCCCACGTTGGAGGTGAGGATGATCACGCAGTTGCGCAGATCCGCCTTTCTCCCCTGGGCGTCGGTGAGCTGTCCATCCTCCAAGGCCTGGAGCAGGACGCTCCACACCTCCTCGTGGGCCTTCTCGATCTCGTCAAAGAGCACCACCGACCAAGGCTTCCGCCGCACCGCCTCGGTGAGCTGGCCCCCCTCCTCATGACCCACATACCCGGGGGGAGACCCCAGAAGACGGGATACGGAGTGGGCCTCCCGGTATTCCGACATATCGAACCGGATCAGGGCCTCCTCCGAGCCAAAGAGAGCCTCAGCCAGGGTCCGGCACAGCTCCGTCTTGCCCACCCCTGTGGGCCCCAGCAGGAGGAAGGACCCCACCGGACGTCCCGGCTCCTTCAGCCCCACCCGGCTCCGGCGAATGGCCCGGGCCAGGGCTCCCACCGCCTCCTCCTGTCCTATGACCCGGCGGCGGAGGGTCTCCTCTAGCCCCAAAAGCCGCTGGCTCTCGCTTTGGGAGAGGGAGGTGACAGGGATCCCGGTCCATCCGGCTACCACCCCGGCCACGTCCTCCCCCGTCACCACCAGATCTCCCTGAACCGCCAGCAGGGAGGCCTGCTCCTCCTCCAGCTCCCGGCGAAAATCCCCCTCCGCGTCCCGGAGGAGGGCGGCCTTCTCAAAATCCTGGTTTCGGATGGCAGCCTCCTTCTCCTGCCGGGTCTGGGCCAGCCTCCTCTCCAGAGCCCCCAGGGTGGGGGGGAGCCCCGCTCCCCGGAGCCGCACCCGGCTGGCCGCCTCGTCCATCAGGTCCACCGCCTTGTCCGGCAGCCGCCGCTGGGGGAGATACCGTACCGACAGCCTTACCGCCGCCCGGATAGCCTCCTCGCTGATGGTGAGCCTGTGGTGGCCCTCATACCGGGGCCGGAGCCCCTGCAGGATCTCCTCCGCCTCCTCCGCCGTGGGCTCGGACACCTGTACCGGTTGGAACCGCCGCTCCAGGGCCGCGTCCTTCTCAATATACCGCCGGTACTCCTCGTTGGTGGTGGCCCCCACCACCTGCAGGTCCCCCCGGCCCAGGGCGGGCTTCAGGATGTTGGCCGCGTCGATGGCCCCCTCGGCGCTCCCCGCCCCTACGATGGTGTGGAGCTCGTCCAAAAACAGAATGATATCCCCCGCCCGCCGTACTTCCGAGAGGATATTTTTCACCCGCTCCTCAAATTCCCCCCGGTACTTGGTCCCCGCCACCATGGCCGACAGGTCCAGAGCCACCAGCCGCTTTCCACGCAGTACCTCGGGCACCCGCCCTCCGGCGATGGCGATGGCCAGAGCCTCGGCCACGGCTGTCTTGCCCACACCCGGCTCCCCCACAAGGGCCGGATTGTTCTTTCTCCTCCGGGCCAGGATCTCCACCGCCCGGGCCACCTCCCTCTCCCGTCCGATCACCGGATCCAGCTCCCCGGCGGCGGCCAGGGCGGTGAGATCCCGGGAAAACTGGTCCAGTAGCTTGGTGCTCCCGCCTGTCCGTTCCTCCCGGTCCGGACGGCGGCGTTCCGTCCCCCGGGGGGCCTCCGTTCCAAAGGCGGCGGAGGCCTCCCCCAGCAGCCGCCGGGGATCCTTTCCCGCCGCGGCGATGAGCCGCCCCGCCGCACTCTCCCTCTGCTGTAAAAGCCCTGCCAGCAGATGCCCGGTGTCCACCCGGGGGGCCTGGCACCGCCGCGCCTCGTGGAAGGCCAGCTCCAGACACTCCCTGCACCGGGGGGTCAGCCCCTGGGCGGGAAGTCCTCCCGCCGCCCCCAGCCCCGTCAGCCGTACCAAAGCGGCCCGGAGGGCCTCGGCGGACAATCCTGCCGAGGCCAGCAGCCGGGCCCCCGGTCCCCGTCCCTCCCGGGCCACGCCCAGGAGCAGATGCTCCGTACCCACGTAGCTGTGGCCCAGTTCAGCGGCGCTCTCCTGGGCAAGCCGGAGTGCGATCTCCGCCCCGGCGGTAAATTCCATACGGCTCAATGCAAGATACCTCCCCATTTTCCGCGGTCCTGACCGCGGCCTTGACCTAAAATATACCCATCCCTGCCGCAATTTAGCATTGAAATTTGAAAAACCTATGGTATAATGGAGTTACATTCCTGTATGTGGAGGTGTAAAACCAATGGCCTATGTTATCAGCGACGCTTGCGTGAGCTGCGGTACCTGCGCCGACGCCTGCCCTGTCTCCGCCATCTCTCAGGGGGACAGCCAGTACGTCATCGACGCCGGCACCTGCATCGAGTGCGGCACCTGCGCCGGGGTCTGCCCCACCGGCGCCATCTCTCAGGGCTGAGAGACCGGTACACAAAAAACAGAGGAGCCATCCCTTTGGATGGCTCCTCTGTTTTTATTTCAAAAGGCCCCAAACCGTGAGCCCGGCAGAGCGGCAGGGGCTACCGTCCCCGGAAAATAGGGAAGGGGACCGGCCCAAAGGCCAGCCCCCCGATCCCCCGTTGACTTTTTATGGTTCACCCGCTCAAAGGGTGCTTCCAAAGTCACTGACAACGGCCTGCCCGGTGATGGCCCGGGACTCGTCGCTGGCAAAGAACAGCAGGATGTTGGCCACATCGTCGGGCATACAGACCCCCACCCGTAGGTCGGAATGCTTGCCCATCTGGCCGAACATATCGGTATCCATATTCTCCGCGCTCATCCCGGCGGTCATGGGGGTGGCGATGGAGCCGGGGCACACCACATTGCAGCGGATGCCCTGTCCGGCGAACCGGAGGGCGGTGTGCTTGGTCACGCCCACGATGGCGGCCTTGGAGGCCACGTAGGCCGCGCCGCCGCAGCCCATGACTCCGGCCACGGAGGCCACGTTTACGATGGACCCGGCGCCGTACTTCACCATCTCGGCCGCCGCCTCCTGAATACAGAACATGGTGCCCTTGGTGTTGATGTCCACCACCCGGTCAATGACGGCGTCCTCCACCTTGTCGATGGCCTTCAGCCCCTCGTCCAGCACCCCCGCGTTGTTTACCAGAATGTCCACCTTGCCGTAGGCGGCCACGGTCTCGGCCACCAGCCGCTTGGCGTCCTCATGCTTGGAGATGTCGCAGACCACAGGAAGCGCCTCGCCCCCCTCGGCCCGGATCTTTCCGGCCACCTCATCCAACTGTGCCTGGCGGCGGGCGCTGATGACCACCTTGGCCCCCTCCTTGGCGAACAGGGCGGCGGTGGCGGCTCCCACCCCGGAGTTGCCCCCGGTGACGATGGCGACCTTACCCTTCAAACGATCCATATGGTATATCCTCCTTGTAGTGAAATATGTGGTAGTTGGGCAAAGAGTATTGTACCACCGGGGGAGAGGAAAATCAACCGACAAGTGAAAATATTAACGATATTTTTGCCCGTCCCCGGCGGCGAGCTCAGGAGCCTACCCGGTTTCACCCTATTGCCCCGCTCCATCCCTCTCTTTGATCCGTGCCGGAGAGATGCTCTCCCGCCCAAACCGTCCCCGGATCCCGTCCATGGCCCTCTCGATCCTCTCCACCTTCTCCCGCCTGGGGGAGGCACCGGGGGAGAGCAGGTCCAACTGCTCTCCCGCCTGATCCGACGGCATCAGGTTCTGGGCGGTCACCGTCAAAGCCCGCACCGGGGCCTTGGGGTTCCAGGAGCTTTCCAGCAGCTCCATGCAGGTCTCGGTGAGCTCCCGGGCCAGATAGGTGGGCACCCCAAGGGGTTTTTGCCGGGAGATATCCTTAAAGTTGGGGTCCCGGACAGAGATACTCACCGTGGCGCACTTCATGTCAAGCTGGCGGAGGCGGGCGCCCACCTCGTCGGCCAGAAGGGTCACCCCGGCTCTCAGCTCCTCCCAGCCCACCAGATTCCGGGGGAAGGTGAGTCCGTTGCCCACCGACTTGGGGGCGGGCAGGTCCCGGGCGGGGACCACCGGGGCGTGCTCCAGCCCGTTGGCGTAGTCATGGAGGATCCCACCCTGCTTTCCCAGCAGCTTTACAAGGATCCCACGGTCGGTCCGGGCCAGGTCCCCAATGGTCCCTATCCCATAGCTTCCCAGGGTTTTGGTCGCCGCCCGGCCCACAAAGATCAGGTCGGTGACCGGAAGGGGCCAAAGAAGGTCCCGGTAGTTCTCCCGGGTGATCAGGGTGGTGGCGTCGGGCTTTTTGTAATCGCTGCCCATCTTGGCAAAGACCTTGTTGAAGGACACCCCCACCGAGATGGTAAGCCCCAGCTCCTCCCGAACGGTTTTCCGCACCAGATCCCCCAGCCCCGGCCCATCGGTGCGGAACAGATGGAGGGACCCGGAGACGTCCAGCCAGCTCTCATCGATGGAGAAGGGCTCCACCAGATCGGTGAACCGCTCATAGATCTCATTGACCCGCTTGGAGTAATGGTGGTATTTCTCACGGTGGGCGGCCAGCAGGATCAGCCCGGGGCACTTTTTCCGGGCCTGCCATACCGTCTCGGCGGTCTGGACCTTGTACCGCTTGGCCGCCTCGTTTTTCGCCAGAATGATCCCGTGGCGGCTGTTGGGGTCGCCGCACACCGCCACCGGCTCCTCCCGCAGCTCCGGGTGGTCCAGCAGCTCCACCGAAGCGTAAAAGCTGTTCAGATCGCAATGGAGGATGACCCGCTCCATCTCCCTCGCCCCCTCTGTCAAAACCGGCCTGTCTTCATAGGGCGGACCCCAGAGCCGCCCATCCTGTCCCCATTATAGCACTCTGTTTCAAAAATGTCAAACAAATGTTCTATAAATTTGGCAAAACCTATTGTGCCCTCCGGGACTCTGTGGTACAATCAAGGAAAATCTGCCGGGAGGTACAGAGGATGGACATTCAGGATAAAACATACTGCCCCACCCAGGACGACTTGGCGGACTATATCAAGAGCCCTTTCTTTGGACAGCTCTGCGCCGCCCTGAAGGAGACCTACCGCTGTACCGGAAAGGCGGAATACAGCTGCTGCAGCATGGAGCGGGGCTGGAACCTGTCTTTTCGAAAAGGGGGGAAGTCCCTGTGCCGGATCTACCCCCGGGAGGGGTGGTTCACCGTTTTGTTGGTGGTGGGTCAGAAGGAGAAGGAACCGGTGGAGGCCCTTTTGCCCCAATGCTCCCCGGAGCTGGGGGAGCTCTACCGACGGACCAGAGAGTTTAACGGCCAGCGTTGGCTCATGATCGACCTGGAGGATCAGACCCGCCTCTACCAGGACCTTCTGGCCCTCATCCGGATCCGGGCCGGGGCCGCCAGATAGGGCGGAGGGAAGAGAAAAGCCCCTCCCTGTCAGAGGACAGGGAGGGGCTTTTTCCGTCTCTTATTCCAGCTCCAATACCAGGAACTGATATCCCTCCAGGTGGACCAGCCCCTCCTTCGCCGCGAAACCGGGCAGATTGTTCAGGGCCACGGCCCTCACCTTCCCGGGAAGGACCATGTCCTGGGGCGCGGTCTGGAAGTTGCCGCAGACCAGCAGGGTCTTGTCCCCCTTGCGGTAGTATGCCATCAGGTTTTTCTGCTCCGGCAGGTAGGGGATGAGCTCCCCATAGACCAGACTCTCCTGATAGGCCGGATCCTTCCGCAGGGCTGAGAGGGCCCGGTAGAACTCATAGAGGGAATCCTCCCGCCCCCGCTGCTGCTCCAGATTGATCCTGGTGTAGTTGGGGTTCACCTCCAGCCAGGGCTTTCCGCCGGCGGTAAACCCGGCGTTGGCCGAGCCGTCCCACTGGAAGGGGGTCCGGCAGTTGTCCCGGGACAGCCGGCACACCAGGCGCAGGGCCTCCTTGGGCTCCAGCCCCGCGTCCAGGGCCACCTGATACTCGGCGATGGTGTTCACGTCGTCCACCTGGGAGATATGGGTGAAGGGCATATCCTCCATGCCGATTTCCTGCCCCTGGTAGATGAAGGGCAGGCCGGGAAGGAGGAAGTAAAGCCCCGCCAGCAGCTTTTTGGAGGTCTCGCTCTGCTCCCCTGCGGGTATGTACCGGGAGGCCCCCCGGGGCTCGTCGTGGTTCTCGATGATGTTGGAGTAGAATCCGATCCCCTCCACCAGCTTCTGGGAGGCGAAGCAGGTCTCCTTGAACCGGTCTGGGGTCACGTCCTCGGCGGCGTACCAGCCCTTGTCGCTTCCACCCAGGAAGGCGGTGGAGAAATCGAACATGGAGGAGAAGCATCCCTTGGGCCCCAGCAGCATAGGGAAGTGCTCCGGCCGGGGGTTGAAGACCTCCCCCACAGTGAAGGAGTTGTGCTTCCGAAAGGTCTCCCGGGCCAGCTCGTCCAGAAAGACCTCGATGCCCTCCGCCTCGTCCAGCATGTACTGGGGGGAGCAGAGGCCGTCCGCCCGGTCGGCGGGGAAGTCCCGGAAGGGGAGGAGCTTTTTGATGTTGATGATGGCGTCGATGCGGAACCCCGCCAGCCCCTTGTCCAACCACCAGTTGATCATGTCGTAGAGCTCCCGGCGAAGGGCCGGGTTCTCCCAATTCAGGTCAGGCTGCTTTTTGTGGAACAGGTGCATATACACCCTGTCCTCATGCCCCGGCAGCTTGTCCCAGCAGGAGCCCCCAAAATAGCTGCGCCAGTTGCAGGGCAGGGGCTCCCCCTCATGCCAGGGCTCAATAAAGAAGTATTTGCCATAGGGCCCGTCGGGATCCTCACAGGCCTTTTTGAACCACTCGTGCTCGTCGGAGCAGTGGTTGGCCACCAGGTCCATGACGATGTACATGTCCCGCTTCTTGGCCTCGGAGAGCAGCCGGTCCATATCCTCCATGGTGCCGAACTGGGGGTCGATGTTGTAGTAGTCCGAGATATCATACCCCTGGTCGGCCATAGGGGAGCAGTAGATAGGGGAGAGCCAGATAATGTCCACCCCCAGCTCCTTCAGGTAGTCCAGCTTCCCGATGATCCCGGGCAGGTCCCCAATGCCGTCCCCGTTGGAATCACAGAAGCTCTTGGGATAGATCTGATACGCCGTCTTACCGTGCCACCATTTCTTTTCCATGTTATACCTCCCCCGGCCACGCCGGTTGGAATTGGGACTTTGCACCCAAATTATACCTGACGGGGGGTGGCCTGTCAATAAGATCGCTCCCCCGCCGAAGGGTGGGGGAGCGGAGGGGGGAGAGGGGCTCAGATGATCTCCAGAAGGGACAGCAGAAAGAGCACGGCGGTGACCAGCACCACGGCGGAGACGATGGTGGGTACATAGTTGAACTTGGGCTTCTGCCCGCCGGTGGCCGTATAGGCGCTGGGGGCCACCAGATGGGCCTTCCGCAGGGCGGAGGACACCGGGGGATAGAGAAGCATGATGAGGGCGGCGTTGCAGAAGCCCTTCACCAGATTAAAGGCGATGATCATGGGCATCATGTCCATCACCGCCTCCCGGGGCATCTTGAAGTAGAGGGGGGTGATGATGTAGTTCCAGAGGATCATTCCCACTGTAAGGAACAGGACGCCGGACCCCAGCCCCAGCACGGCGGCGGAGGTAGAGTGCTTGCGGCGGTAGAGGTACACCGCGGGGCAGACAAACAGGGAGGTGGCGATGACGTTCATCAGCAGGCCGTACCAGCCGGTGTCGCTGACGGTGACAAACTCGATCAGGGGGACCAGAACCGCCATGGCGAAGGCGGCCGCGGGCCCAAAGAGGAACCCGCCGATAGCCATGACCGTATCCTTCAGGTCAAAGCTGAGGAACCCGCCGATGGGCGGGATGACCTTGCACATGGCCATAACCGCGTAGGCCAGGGCGGTGAGCATACCCAGGGTGGCGATGGTCTTGGTGTTGGACAGGGAGGGGTTGTTGGACATAAAAATACACTCCTTTTTCATAGTTGACGCCTGAAAGAGCCATGTCTTCCAGGTGTAACACAAAAAGGAGCGTGCATACACACATCTTCTTCCATCCAGACTTCGCATCCAAAAGGATACGTCACTGTCGGTCCCGGAGTTCCACCGGGTCGGTCCCTTTGAGGGGAGTTGCGGACTGTACCGCCGATCGGGATTTTCACCCTGCCCTGAAGACATTTTCATTCAGTTGTCTTGCCTTCCATTATAGCGGATTTCGGAAAAAATGCAAGAGAAAAATTTGGAAGGAATCGAACAAATATTCTAACTACCCTCTTGACGGGCGGTTACAAAGTGATTACAATAATGACAGCAAAGAAACAAAGTTGTACAGAAGGGGGAGAGGAGATGGAGCGGGAGACCACCTGCTGCTTCACCGGCCACCGGCCCAATAAACTGCCCTGGGGAACCGATGAGACCGCCCCCCGGTGCCTGGAGCTGAAAAGACGGATCGGGGAAGCCCTGGAGAAGGCCTACGCCAGGGGCTACCGGCACTTTATCTGCGGCATGGCCCAGGGCTGCGACCTCTACTTCTGCGAGGCGGTCCAGGCCTTGCGAGACAGCCGTCCCGGGGTGACGGTGGAGGCCGCCATCCCCTGCGAGAGCCAGGCGGATTCCTGGCCGGCGGAGGAGAGGGAGCGGTACCGGAGGCTGGTGGGGCTGTGCGACTTCGAGACCATGGTGCAGAGGCATTACGACCGGGGGTGTATGCTCCGGCGGAACCGCTATATGGTGGACCGCTCCTCCCTGCTCATCGCCGCCTTTGACGGCAGTAAGGGAGGAACCCTGTACACTGCCTCCTACGCCTTGAAAAATGGGGTGGAGGTGGAGGTCATCGACCTGTGAGGACGGCCAAGGGCCGTCCTTTTTTATTGGAACAGAAGGGGTCAAGAAGTATTTCTGCATTTGCAAAAATACTTCTTGACATTTGATTTCTGCAAATGTAGAATAAGGACAGAAGGAATTTCTGCAAATGCAAAAGGAGACGGTTTGTATGAGAGAGCGGAAGGCTTTGCCCGATTCTGAGCTGGATATCATGCTGGTGATCTGGCGCGGCGGGAAGGGGGTGGAGGCCCCCAGGATCCTGGAGGGGCTGGAGAGGCCCCTGACGGCCAGTGCCCTGCACAGCTACCTGAAGCGGCTGGAGGAGAAGGGCTTCCTCAGGTGTGAGAAGGCCGGGCGGGTGAACCAGTATACCCCCCTTATCTCTGAGGAAGAGTACCGCCGCCAGGCGGGGGGAGCGGTGCTGGAGAAGCTCTATGACGGCTCCCTGAAGACCTTTACCGCCGCATTGTGGGACGGGGGAAGGCTCTCCGAGGCCGACGTGGACGAGTTGCGGGCCTATCTGGACGAGCTGGAATGGGGGAGACGGTGATGGAGGGCTTGTTTTTGCGGGTGCTTGCGGTCTCTGCCGCCCTTTCTCCCCTCCTGTTGATCCTTCTTTTGGGGAGGCGGTGGCTGGAGAGGCGGTACGCCCCCAAGACCCGGTGGGGGCTGTGGTTGGGGGTGGGGGCGGCGCTGCTTCTGGTTCCCTGGCTCCCCAAGCCCGCCGCCCCGGTGGTGGTGGAGGCCCCGGCCTACACCCTGACCCTCCCTGTCCGGCCCCGGACGGGGGGAGGGTTGGGAGCCAAGGGCCAGGGGGAAGCTCCGGGGGAAAACCCGGATAAGCCCGCCCCTCCTGAAATGGGGGAGAACCGGGGCGGCGGTCTGACCCAAGTAGGGACTGGGGGCGAGAGCTCCGTCCGGCTCCAGGGCCAGACACAGCCCACAGTCTCCTCCCGGGCGGAGGGGGAGAGAAGCCTCTCCCTCACAGGCCTGGGGGCGGGGGTGTGGCTGGCGGGAATGCTCCTGACCCTGCTGTGGCAGGGGGGAGGGTATCTCCTCCTTCGCCGCCGCCTACTCTCCCAGGCCCGGCCTGTGTCCGGGCTGGAGGGGTACGCGGCGGAGTTGGGGGTGGAGAGACGGGTGGGGTTTTTCCACTGTGAGACGGTCTCTGGTCCCATGACCCTGGGGGTTTTTCGCCCCGTGATCCTGCTGCCTCCCGAGGGGCTGGCGGTGGCCGCCCTCCGCCATGAGCTCTGCCATGTAAAGCGGTATGACGTGGCCTATAAGGTTTTTCTGCTCTTAGTCTGCGCCCTCCACTGGTTCAACCCCCTGGTGTGGGGGATGTACCGGCGGGCGGACCGGGACGTGGAGGCCTGCTGTGACGCCGACGTGGTGGCGGGACAGGACGGGGGATACAGGCGCTCCTATGGGGAGCTGCTCCTCTCCGCCGCCGGGAAGGGCCGGGAGACCCCCTTCACCACCAGCTTTGGGGGAGGGAAGGAGCAGATGAAGGCACGCCTCACCCAGCTTTTTCACCCCGGCAAGCAGAGCAAAGCCCTGGTCTGCGGGGGACTGGCTCTGGCGGTGCTCCTGGGATCTCTGGTGGCCTGCCGGGAGCGGGAGGAGTTGAAGGACGGTCTCTACTGCGCCACCGCCGCAGACGTGCTGGGCTCCTACCCCGTAGGGGAGCCCGATGCCGAGGGGGAGGACTACGGCTCCATCCGCCTTTCCCTCCTGGAGTTCAGCGAGACCGACGGCCCCCACGGTAAGCCCCTGGGGGAGCACACCCTGCCCCTGTCGGCGGAGCTGACGCTCCGGGACGGCTGGGACCCCGGGGAGAAGGGGACCCGGGACTGGCAGGAGAGGGTGGCGGAGTTTCTGGAGTGGCCCATCCGCCGGAACTCCATTCCCGCAGGGGCGGAATATCTTGTCCTGGAGAGGGCGGGCGGGGAGGTCACCCGTATGTTTTGGATCGAGTGGCCCCGGGACGATTCCCTCTATACCAACGATACCTACCGTTTTACTCTCCGGCTTCCCCAGAGTTGGGCGGGGAACTACACCGTTGAGGAGGAGGGCCGGGAGATCCGGTTTCTTTATGCGGAGAACAGCCAGCCCCTGATGACCCTCCACGTTCTGGAGGAGGCCGGAGACCGGGAGGGCTGGGAGATAGTCGCCGTCTATGACCGCTATGTCTATTGGGAGTTCCCCGGCGGGGCCGGGGGCCCCATAGAGGGGCTCCGGGAGGATATCCGGAAAAAGTTGGATACGGAGGGGTTCTTTATATGGCTGGAGCTTGCCGTGGTGGACGCGGGAGAGCGGCCCCTGACGGAGAACACCATGCCCACCCTGGTCTACTATGATCCGGTGCGGGAGTTTTTGCTCTACCGGACGGAGGATACCGCCTACTTTTATTACGGGGATACTCCGATGGAATACCGCCCTGACCAGTCGGCGGGCAGGCGGGTCCTGTGGCGGTGCGATGTGAGCGAGGATGAAAATACAGTGTATCTCTCCGACGTTTTCGACGACGGGGAGAACCGGAACCAGCGGTTCTATGCTTGGGACATCGGCGGCCGAACCCTGGAGGAGACGGATTCCATCCCCGACGGGGTGGATCATATGACCCACGTAGGCACAGAGGAGCTCTTTTACCCCGGGTTCCGGAACGGGACCTCCCTAAAGAGCAATGTCATCAAGACGGAGGACGGTACCTTGGTGGGGCTTTATGTGGATGAGCTGATCGGAAACACCATGGACTATCTACAGCTGGCCCGCATGGGTGCGGACGGATCCTATGAGGGGGGAGAGCCCTTCCTTACCCCGGAGAGGATCCCCGCCCCGGGGACCTACCGGGAGCCGGACTGGGGCTTTACACTGGATCTGCCGGAGGAGCTGGTGGGGAACTATGTGGTGGCCAGAGCGGCCAACAACTGGAATTTCTATGATAAGGGGCTTTATTCCGGCGGGGGCTATCTCTTCTCTCTCTGGGCGGAGGATTCCGCCACGCAGGAGCAGACCATTCAGGACTATCCCGGACAGTGGCCGGGGAAGATCCTGGGGGAGAAGAACGGCATCACCTACACCGCCACCTTCTGGGAGGAGGAGATGACCACCCCCTCCGAGCGGGAGAGCGAGGGGTATATGGCCCGGATGGAGGCGGCCAAAGGGATCGGTGGGGAGGATCTGGACCTGTCCGCAGTCACCCGGTCCTCGGGCTATCTGTGGCCTCTGCCCTACATAGAGTACGGAAGCGACGTGCTTTTGGGGGAGGGGGAGGACACCCTGCGTATCCTCTCCCCCGAGGGGGTGACGGTGCAGAGCACAGCTGGGGGAAGGGTGGCCGGGATTACCACCCACCCCGTCACCGGAGAGCAGACGGTCACGGTAGCCCACCCCGACGGAGTGTACAGCGAGTACAGCCACCTGGAATATGTCCAGGTTGAGAACGGGGCGGAGGTAAAGCGGGGCGGCATTATCGGCTTTGCGAAGAAGGAGGAGGGCCAGAGGTGGGTGGCCTTCTCCCTGCGGGAGGGGAGCTCCTCCTGGGAGACTGCCCGGCCCGTGGATCCTTGGAGGGTGGAGTACCGGACTTACGATTTTCTGCCCGTTACCCAGGGCAGCCTGACCCTTGCTGGGGATCCGGGGATCACGGTGGCCATGGAGGCCGTCCTCCGGGGGGAGGCCACCTTCTACAACGTGGAGACGGGGGAGGACTGCTATGCCAACGCCCTGCCCCAGAGCGACGGCGTGGAGGTGACGGTACGGTGCTATACCCAGCTGGATATGGACAACGACACCATTCCGGAGGTGGTCCTCTGGCTCCAGCGGGGGGAGGACATATACCAGTTGGGCAGCATCATCCTCCGCTATGAGAAGGGTTGGGTCTACGGCTACCCCATGGGCTACCGCTCCATGGTCCTGGAGGACCTAAAGGCAGACGGCACCTTTAGCTGGTCGGGAGGAGCCCCCTACAACGGTTGGGGCAGAAAGGATTTTCAGCGGGATGAGACCGTCAACACGGTCTGGCACGAGGGGGATACCTTCTATGTGAACGGCAATTCCGTTTCAGAAGAGGCCTATGTCCGGGCCGAGGAGGAGCAGCTTGCCAAGCCGGATGTGGAATGGTTTTCCATCAGCGGGGGAAACCCCGTGGGGTTAAAGGAGCCGTAAACTGGAATTTAGGACAGGAGGAGCCATGCCCGGAATGGCGCGCCGAGTCGTCGTGCCCCACCCAGGTTATCCCACCCAATCACCGTATACAGAATGGTTTTGTGTGGGACGGGACGACCTCGGCCCGCAGTCAGGTATGGGATCACCTATCATAAACAATGATTCCCCCAAAAAACACACACAGGCCCGGAACCGTTGGGTTCCGGGCCTGTGTTTTGCGGGGTGCTTATTCCGCCTCGATCCGCAGGGTTTCCCCCTCGGTGGTCACCTTGATCTTGGAGATGGGCTCCATATAGCTGTCGATGATCTTGGTGGCGATGGGATCCTCCAGATCCTTCTGGATCTGACGGCGGAGGTTCCGGGCGCCGTAGGTCTGGGAGTAGGACTTCTTCACCAGATAGTCCAGCAGGCCCTCGTCGAAGGAGAGGGCGATGGCCTTGTCCCGGAGGTTGTGGTCGAGCTCCTTGAGCATGATCCGGGCGATGGATTTGAAGTTGTCCTCGGAGAGCTTGTTGAAGTAGATGATCTCGTCCACCCGGTTGATGAACTCGGGGCGGAGGAAGCCCTCCAGGGCCTTCATGGCCTTGGCCTTGCCCTGCTCGGTCTCGCTGCGGCCGAAGCCCACCGAGCCGGTGGAGCCGGTGGTGGAGCCGGCGTTGGAGGTCATGACGATCACCGTGTTCTCGAAGTTCACGTTCCGGCCCTGGGCGTCGGTGATGTGGCCGTCGTCCAGAATCTGGA
Organism: Oscillospiraceae bacterium; assembly: GCA_022799035.1. GTDB lineage: Bacteria > Bacillota > Clostridia > Oscillospirales > Oscillospiraceae > Vermiculatibacterium. The sequence goes on along the minus strand of JAAWNQ010000002.1, from coordinate 111,527 downwards.
GGAGGATGTTGAGAACGTCGGGGTGGGCCTTCTCAATCTCGTCAAAGAGGATGACGCAGTAGGGCTTGCGCCGGACCTTTTCGGTGAGCTGGCCGGCCTCGTCATAGCCCACGTAGCCCGGGGGGGAGCCGATGATCCGGGAGACCGAGAACTTCTCCATGAACTCGGACATGTCCAGGCGGATAAGGGACTCGGGGGAGTTGAACATATCCTGGGCAAGGCGCTTGACCAGCTCGGTCTTGCCCACGCCGGTGGAGCCCACGAAGATGAAGGAGACGGGCTTGCGCTTGGAGGCGATGCCCACCCGGCCACGGCGGACGGCGGCGGCCACGCCGGAGACGGCCTCGTCCTGGCCGATGATGTGCTCCCTGAGCCGCTCCTCCAGGTGGGCCAGACGCTCGTACTCCTGCTCTTGGATCTGGGAGGCGGGGATCTTGGTCCACAGCTCGATGACACGGGCCAGGTGCTCCATGGTCAGGGGAGGGGCGGACATGGCCTCCAGCTTGGCAAGCTCCTCCTGGAGCTGGAGTTCCTGGCTTTTGAGCTTGGCAAGCTGCTCGTAGTTCTGATCCTCGCCGCCGGAGGAGAGGAGCTTGGTGCGCTCCTCCCCCAGGCGGGAGAGCTCGGCGTTCAGGGTCTCCTGCTCCCGCTCATTGTCCTTCAGGCCGGGGGCCTGGTCGGGATCCAGGGCCAGGGCGGCGTGCTCCCCGGCCAGGGCGGAGAGCTTGCGGCGGATCTCGGCCTGACGGGCCTCGTTGGCCTTCAGGTCGCTCTGCTTCTTCACGTCCCGGCTGCTGGACTCGGTCATCATGGCCTCCCGCTGGGCGGTGAGGTCCTCCAGGGACTTGCGGACCTGCTTCTCCCGGGCCAGGGCCTTGTTGTGGAGGTTCACGTCGGAGCAGGCCTCGTCAATCAGGTCGATAGCCTTGTCGGGGAGGTAGCGGTCGGTGATGTACCGCTCCGACATGGTCACCGCCGCACGGCACATGGCGGGGGAGATGGAGACGAAGTGGTATTTCTCGTAGTAGGGGGCGATGCCCTCCATGATCTTCACGCTGTCCTCAATAGAGGGCTCATCCACCATGACGGGCTGGAAGCGGCGCTCCAGAGCGGAGTCCTTTTCGATATACTTCCGGTACTCGGTGAGGGTGGTGGCGCCGATGACCTGGATCTCACCCCGGCTCAGGGCGGGCTTGAGGATGTTGGCGGCGTTCATGCTGCCCTCGGCGTCCCCGGCGCCCACGATGTTGTGGACCTCGTCAATGACCAGGATGATGTTGCCCAGCTTCTTCACCTCGTCGATGAGGCCCTTCATCCGGGATTCGAACTGGCCCCGGAACTGGGTGCCCGCCACCAGGGCGGTGAGGTCCAGGAGGTAGACCTCCTTGTCCTGGAGCTTGTAGGGCACGTCCCCGGTATGGATGCGAAGTGCCAGACCCTCGGCGATGGCGGTCTTGCCCACGCCGGGCTCACCAATGAGGCAGGGGTTGTTCTTCTGGCGGCGGTTGAGGATCTGGATGGTGCGGGCGATCTCCTCATCCCGGCCGATGATGTTGTCCAGCTTGCCGTCGGCGGCCTTTTTGGTCAGGGAGATGCAGTAGTTCTCCAAAAACTTCCGCTTGGTATCCTTGTTTTTGCCTGACTTGTCCTCCCGGCCCTTGGGGGGAGTGGAGGACTGATCGCCGCCGGAGGGCTGCTGGTCCCCGGTGGGGGCGGAGGAGGCGGCAGCGCCGCCGAAAAGCTTGTTGAGGAAGGGGAAGGTGGCGGTCTTGCCCTCGTCCTCCTCGCCGTCCTCGTCCTGGCCCTCCAGGCCCTCCATCCCCTCGGCCCCGCCGAAGGCGGACATCATCTCGCTGGTCAGGTTCTGGACGTCGTCGTCGGAGAGACCCATCTTCTGGATCATATCGTCTACGGGCTTGATCCCCATCTCACGGGCGCAGTTGAGGCAGAGACCTTCGGACTTGGTCTCTCCGTTCTCGATGCGCTGGACAAAGACCACCGCCACATTTTTTTTGCATTTGGCGCACATGGTAGGCTGCATAGTGTTTCAACTCCTTTAGCACCGGCCTTCCGCCGGAGGGCGGGGGACAATCCCCCTCAGGGCAATTATTCTAATCTGAAATTGTGAACAGGGTATGAAAAAAACGTCGTTTTTCTCAATTATTTTTTCTCCAGTTTCATCAGCTTCTGGAAGTCCAGGGTGTAGCGGATGAGGGCGGCCACCGTGAGGCAGAGGGCAAAGGAGATCATGACGGTGGACCAGGGCCGGGGGATGGGGAACAGGACCAGGGCCGCCAGCACCACAAAGAACACCCCGGTGGAGGCCTTGCCCCACCAGTTGGCGGGGTTTACATCCCTCACCCGGCGGTACATGAGAAGGCCGCCCAGGGCCATAAGGGCCTCCTTGCAGAAGAACACTGCCACGGCCCACATGGGGATGGCACCGTCCAGGGCCACGCAGATAATGACGGTGAAGGTCATCAGCTTGTCGGCCATGGGATCCAGGATCCGGCCCAGCTTGGTGATCATATTGAAGCGCCGGGCGATATAGCCGTCGGCGATGTCGGTGAGGAAGGCCAGGGCGTAGACCAGGGCGGCCCAGGCGTGGGCATTGGGGCTGGGGAGATAAAAGACTACCGCGAATACCGGCACCAGACAAAGCCGGAGGAGGGAGAGGGCATTGGGGATGTTCACAGGATCACCACGCTTTCCGATAAAAGAGAGAAAATCAGGACAAGCCAAGAAGGGTCAGGGGACCGTGGGAGAGGAGGAAGGAGAGCAGGTAGGTCTCCTCCGCTGTCTCCTGGGGGATGAGCCCCGTCAGAGTGCAGAGGATCCAGGAGAGCAGATAGAGGAGGATAAGGCCCTTGATCCCCCCGATGACGGCCCCCAGGGAATGGTTCAGAGAGTTGAGGACGGGGAGCTTGGAGACCAGATCCAGGGCGTGGGACAGGATGAACCAGGCCACCAGCACCAGGAAAAAGGCCACGGCAAAGAGGATCCCCCGGGCCAGCTGTCCGGCCAGGGCGGCGGCCACCCGGGAGGCGGCGCTGGCCGCTGTGGCGGCGGCTCCCTCCTCCAGGGCCTTCTCCACCCCGCCCATCAGGTTTTGGTATAGCTGGTTTTCCCGCAGTACCTCCAGGACGTTGGGGAGGGCGATCTCCTCGGAGCTCTGGGCCACGCTGCCGTTGACGCCGATGAACTGGGTGTTCTCCAGGGCCTCGTCCAGCTGTTCCAGGATGATCTGCTCCAGCTTGGGCTGGATAGCCTGGGCCACCTTGGGGGCCAGGAGATCGGCGATAAAGCTGGCCCCGATAAAGGCGACGATAACGGCCACCAGGGAGCACAGGGTGAGAATGAAGCCCTTTTTGGCACCCCGGACTACCGCCAGAAGGAAGGCGGCGATGAAGACAAGGTCGATCAGGATAGCGGGAGCGGAAGACATAAGTGCATCAGCCTTTCTTGGAAAATTGAGGATCAGTCGGGCAGGTAGAGCCGGGCGGTCTCGTCAGAGATAAGGAACACAGAGCCATCCTCCCGCTGAAGGACCTGACGGACCCCCAACAGGTTGGGGGCATCGTGGTAGGGCTCCAGGCCGTCGGAGTAGATGGTAAGGCCGTCGGCGGTAAGCACCGACAGGTACCGGCCGGCGGAGGAGAGGGAAAGGACCTGCTCCTCCAGGGGGAGGGAGGCGGTCTCCTCCCCTTTGGAGTTTACCGTCACCAGGTCGGCGGTGGAGCCGGCCCGATACTTGCCCAGAAGGAGGGTACAGGTATTCCCCTCCAGGGAGAAGCCTTTCAGTACCCGGCGGTCATAGGGGTAGCGGCCGGTCAGCTCCCCGTCGGCGGAGACGAAGTCCAGAGAGTTGTCTCCCAGGATCCGAAGGGGCTCGCTGTCCCAGTTGAGCTGGAGAATGGTGTTGCTGCCCAGAGAGCAGACCTTGTCGGGCTGGGACTCCTCGGCGGAACGGTTGAGGGCGTAAAAGCTGATCTGGCTGTCATAGAGTCCTCCGGACTGGCCGCAGGTAGCCAGGGCCAGGGTCCGCCCGTCGGGGGAGAGAACGGCGTCGGTGACGAACCGGGAGGAGATGTTCAGGCCAAAGATAGGTTGGAAGTCGGCGTCATAGACGGTCACCGCGCCCTTGACCCCGCTGCCCTGGGTAACGGTGGTGAGAAGGCCCTGGGCGTTGAGGCTGGCTGAGAGGATGGTATGTCCGTTCTCAGCGGTGTAGGAGAAGATCTGCTCCCGGTCCCGGTAGACAAACAGATCGCTGCCCCCCGCGTCATAGACCAGGGCGGAGGCGCCCACGGTGGAGGCGAAGGGATGGGTCAGGGCGGAGGGCTGGTCGATGAAGGCGCCGCCACCGGTGGAATAAAGCCGAACGCCGCTGGTGGAGCAGACCAGAAGGTCGTCCCCCAATTGCAGGAAGGAACCCTTGAGTCCTCCGGCATAGAGGAAGGACTCGGTCTGGCCGCTTTCGTTCCGGCTCAGGGACCGGTAGGCGAAATAGCGGCGGATGAAGTCGAAGTTCAGCTTTCGCCAGTTGAAGATCAGGACCGCCGAGCCCAAAAGGAGGACGGCGGTGAGGAGAAAGGCCAGGAGCCGAAGGAAGGGGCTTTTCTTCTTTTCTTCCATTCTACTCCATCTCCTCCGGGGTAAGACCTGGGGTATCGTACCAGAGTTTTGTCATGTAAAGGCCGCCTGGGGGGGCGGTGGGTCCTGCGTCGGTGCGGCATTTCCCCTCTAAAATATCGCTGACCGCCTCGGGAGGGAACTTGCCTTCGGCGGCGTAGATCACGGTGCCCACCATGGCACGGACCATGTTGTAGAGAAAACCGTTGGCGCACACGCGGCAGTCGATCAGGTCCCCCTGCCGCTCAATGTCAAAGTAATAGACCGTCCGGACGGTGGTCTTCACGTCGGTGCCCACGCTTTTGACGGCGGCAAAGTCGTGGGTGCCCACAAAGCAGTCGGCGGCCCGCTGCATCACCTGCTCATCCAGCCTTTTGGGGTAGAACCAAGCCCGGTCCACGAAGAAGGCGTTGCGGATGCGGGTGTTGTAAATCTGGTAGGTGTACTCCTTCTTCCGGCAGGAGCTGATGGCGTTGAAGCTGTCGGGGACCTCCACCGCCCGGGTGACCACGATATCGTCGGGCAGGCGGGTGTTTACCGCCAGGGGCAGCCGGTCCAGGGGGATGGTGGAGGAGGTGCGGAAGTTGGACACATAGGTTCGGGCGTGGACCCCCGCGTCGGTACGGCCCGCCCCGGTGCATTTTACCGGGTGGCCCACCACCTTCTCCAGGGACTTTTCCAGGGTCTCCTCCACCGAGACGGCGTTTTTCTGGATCTGCCAGCCGTGGTAGGCGGTGCCCACATACATCAATTGTAACGCAATATTCCTCATAATGTTTGAACCTTATCTTAAGAAAAATTGAAAATGGGATAGGGGGCGGTTTGTGAACCGTCTCTGCGGAGGGGAGGCGGCACTATGCCTGGCGGCGCGCCGAGTCGTCGCGCCCCACAAGGGCAAAAGGATCCCCGGTGGGAGGGACGCTCAGAAAACCCCCAGCAGGTTGAGACCCCAGACTGCCAGACAAAGGCCGAAGCCCAGGAGCAGGGCGGCGTAGTCCCGGGCCACGTATTTGAGCTGCCGCATCCGGGTGCGGCCCTCGCCGCCGTGGTAGCAGCGGCACTCCATGGCTACCGCCAGCTCGTCGGCACGGCGGAAGGCGGAGATGAACAGGGGGACCAGCAGGGGGATGAGGGCCTTGGCCTTCTCCAGCAGGTTGCCCGAGTCAAAATCCGCGCCCCGGGCTTTTTGGGCGGCCATGATCTTGTCGGTTTCCTCAATGAGGGTGGGGATGAACCGGAGGGCGATGGACATCATCATAGCCAGCTCGTGAATGGGCAGATGGAGCTTTTTGAGGGGCCCCAGCAGAGCCTCCAGCGCGTCGGTGAGGAGAATGGGGGAGGTGGTATAGGTGAGAAGGAAGGTGCAGGAGATGAGCATCATGATCCGCAGGACCATGAAGAAGGCGGTGCGGATCCCCTCCCAGTAGATCTTGAAGATCCAGAAGGCCACCAGAGGCTCCCCAGCCCCGGGGGTATAGAAAAGGTTCAGAACGGCGGTGAAGATGACAATAAACAGGATGGGCTTCATGCCCCGGACCAGCACCCGGAAGCCCACGCGGGAGATCAAAATGCCGGCTGCCAGAGTGGTGAACATGAGGGCGTAGGCCAGGATATTCTTCGCCATAAAGAGGGCCACGATATAGAATACGGTGAGCAGGATCTTGGTGCGGGGGTCCAGCCGGTGAAGGATGGAGTTACCGGGGAAATACTGGCCCAGGGTGATGTCTTTCAGTGCCATCAGACCCCACCTCCTTCCGTGGAGGAGGCCGGGGCCCGGCCCAGGGCTGTCAAAATGGCCTCTTTGGCCTGACCGATGGTGTAGACCGAGGGATCCACGCCGGCTCCCAGGGCCTTCAGGCGGTGGAAGACCCGGGTCATCCGGGGAACGCCCAGGCCCATCTGCTCCAGTTCAGCTCCGTGGGCAAAGACCTCACGGGGGGTACCCTCCAGGGGGATATGGCCGTCGTTGACCACCACCAGCCGGTCCACCCGGCGGGCCATCTCCTCCATGGAATGGGAGATGACGATGATGGAGGCGTTCTTGGCCTCGTGATAGTCGTGGATATTGGTCATGATCTGCTCCACCCCCACCGGGTCCAGGCCGGCGGTGGGCTCGTCCAGAATGAGGACGGCGGGCTCCATGGCGATGACCCCGGCGATGGCTACCCGGCGCTTCTGGCCGCCGGAGAGCTCGAAGGGGGACTGCTCCAATACGGAGTCAGGCAGGCCCACGAAGGCGGCGGCCTCCCGGACCCGGCGGCCCACCTCCTTCTCGTCCAGGCCCATATTCCTGGGGCCGAAGGAGATGTCCTTGTAGCAGGTCTCCTCAAAGAGTTGGTACTCCGGGTACTGGAATACCAGCCCTACCCGGAACCGGGCCTGCCGGGTGGCGGCTTTGCTCTCCCAGATGTCCTGCCCCTCCACCAGCACCCGGCCGGAGGTGGGCTTGAGAAGGCCGTTGAGGTGCTGGATCAGGGTGGACTTTCCCGACCCGGTATGGCCGATGATGCCCAGCAGCTCCCCGGGGTAGGCACAGAAATCCACATCCACCAGGGCCGCGTGTTGAAAGGGGGTCCCGGGGGAGTAGACGTGATTCAGCTTTTCAGTTTGTACGATGGGTTCCAAAATAGCGTCAATCCTTTGTTATGGAGTTCAGTTTTTCCTCCAGGGTCTCGATCCGTGTTTTCAGTTCTGTGATCATACGCCCGTATGAGCTCCGCATCCCGTCCAGGGTGTGGCTCAGCCAGGACAGAAAGCCCGCGGGCAGGCCGATGAGGCAGGCCACGGTGAGGATGATGATGGGGTCGTTCCCATATTCCCAGATCACCCAGGGACAGAAAAAGGCGATGACCCCGGGAAGGCCGACTGCGGCGAGAAGAAGCTCCAACAGGATGGTAACGCCTGCTACGGCGGCGAAGGTGAGCGCGCCCTGCCGGAGGGGGGGCTTATTTCTGCTCATTGTCCATACCTCCAGACCGAAGCAGTTGATACAGCGCCTGGGCGCACTCCTCGTCGCTGAGGGTATCCAAAGGCAGCTCCAGCCCCTCCTTCCGCAGCTCGTACATCAGCTCCACCGTCTCCGGGGGGGCAAGACCCACGGAGCGCAGCATATCCACCTGCTGGAAGATATCCCGGGGGGCACCGTCGGCCACCACCCTTCCGTCCGACATGACGATGACTCGCCCGGCCTGGGCGGCCTCGTCCATGTGGTGGGTGATGAGGACTACGGTCACGCCGCTTTCAGCGTTCAGCTTCTTTATAGTGTCCATGACCTCTTTCCGACCGATGGGGTCCAGCATGGCGGTGGGCTCGTCCAGCACCACGCACCGGGGCTTCATGGCCAGCACCCCGGCGATGGCGATGCGCTGCTTCTGACCGCCGGAGAGAAGGTGGGGGGCGTGGTCCCGCAGGTGGTACATGCCTACGGTTTTCAGGGCCAAGTCCACCCGCTCCCGGATCTCGGCGGGGGGGATCCCCAGGTTTTCGGGGCCGAAGGCGCAGTCCTCCTCCACCACGTTGGCTACGATCTGGTTGTCCGGGTTCTGGAAGACCATGCCCACCCTGCGGCGGATGTCCAGAAGAAGGTCCTCATCGGCGGTATCCATGCCGCCGACGTAGACCTTACCCCCGGTGGGGAGAAGGATGGCGTTCATGTGCTTGGCCAGGGTGGATTTACCCGAGCCGTTGTGGCCCAGGACGGCCACGAAGGACCCGGCCTGGATCTCCAGGTCCACCCCGTTCAGCACCACCTTGGGGGCGTCCTCGGCGGGGTAGGAGAAGGTGAGGGATTCGGTTTTTAGGATGGGTTGGGACATCATAGGATCACCTGTCAAATATGCGTCGTAGGGGTGAGCAGGGCCCACCCGGTGAAGAAAGGGCCTTCCGGTGGCAGCGTGGAGGGAGGGGGGCCTTTCTGTGAAGGGTCAGTTCTGGGGCTCGATGTGAATGATAACAGCGTCCTTAAGACTCTTATTTTTTGGAATCTGATTCAAAATGGCGGAGAAGGCTTCGTCGTAAAGATAGACCCTGCGGGCACCCAGTTGGAGCCCGGCGTCGATCCAGGCCCGCTCCTGCACGGAGGAGGTTTGTTCCTGGGTGCGAATACAAAAAACAGGCTTGAATAATGTGAACCTTGGGGTGATCTGTGTGAGGAAGGATCTAAGAAAATATAAAGACAGCTCATAATCGGCGATCTCACCATCCCGGAACGGGGAGAACACTGCTGTATCCTGGGTATTCTGGTAGGACAGAGCCGCTTTTCCAACGGCCAGAGGCCGACCCAGGGGGATACGGCCAGGAGGGACTGCTCCGCCGGACTGTATACTCACGGCCACATAGGAGGGCTCGACAATGCGGGCCTCGGTTTTGGAATTATAAAAAGTGATGGTAGCGGGCTTCAAATCCAGATACCATTTTTGAAGGTAGCTCAAATTTTCACTTTTTTGAATTCCCATTCCATTTCACGTATCCTTTCCTTATTTCCCGATCCAACGGCCTGTGGCGCCACAGGGAAGGGCAAGGCCTGTGCTGGTGACGGGCAGACCCAGCTCCTGGCTTTCGGTATGGCCGCCGTATTTCTTGGTGACCAGGGTCTCCAGAATGTAGGTCAGCACCGAGGGGGCAAGGCCCGTGGTGTAGGAGTTGATGAGGAAGAAAAGGGGCTTGTCGGATAGGAGTTGGGCCACCAGCTCCACAAAGGGCCACAGGTTTTCCTCCAGCCGCCAGACCTCTCCGGAGGGGCCCCGGCCGTAGGAGGGGGGATCCATGATGATACCGTCGTAGGTATGGCCCCGGCGGATCTCCCGCTGGGCGAATTTGGCGCAGTCGTCCACGATGTAGCGGATGGGGGCGTCGGCGAGGCCGGAGGACTGGGCGTTTTCCTTGGCCCACTGGACCATGCCCTTGGCCGCGTCCACGTGGCAGACGCTGGCTCCGGCGGCGGCGCAGGCCACGGTGGCGGCGCCGGTGTAGGCGAAGAGGTTCAGCACCGAGATAGGCCGCCCCGCTTTCCGGATCAGGTCGCCGCAGAAATCCCAGTTGGCGGCCTGCTCGGGGAAGAGGCCGGTGTGCTTGAAGTTCATGGGCTTTACGTTGAACGTGAGGTCCTTATACCGGGCGGTCCAGCGGTCCGGGACCTCCTTCTTGGCCCACTGTCCGCCCCCGGTGGCCGAGCGGGCGTACCGGGCGTTGGCCTTCCCCCAGCGGGGGTCGGTACGGGGGGTCTGCCAGATGGCCTGGGGGTCGGGGCGCACCAGGATATACTTTCCCCAGCGCTCCAGTTTTTCTCCACCGCCGCAGTCAATGAGCTCATAGTCCTTCCAGCCGTCGGCGATCCACATCTGCCACACCTCCCCAGCATAAAAATTCATATTATTATACCACTGGAAGGATAAGCCGTCAATGTGGGAAAATGCCAAACCCCAGGTTGCCTTTCTCCCCCAATAATGGTATACTAACGATTAGAAATCAGAAGAAAGAGGCAAAAAACCATGCCAAAATTCAACAGCCCGGAAGAGAAGTTCCAGTGGCTCACCACCGCGCCCCTGCCCGGGCTTATCGGGAAGCTGGCGGTGCCCACCATCATCTCCATGCTCATCACCTCCATCTACAACATGGCGGATACCTATTTTGTGGGCAATCTGGGCAAGAGCGCCCAGGGAGCGGTGGGGGTGGTATTCTCCCTGATGGCTATTATTCAGGCCATCGGCTTCACCTTTGGAAATGGGGCGGGGAACAATGTTTCCCGGCTTTTGGGACAGCAGAGGCAGGAGGAGGCCGAGACCATGGCCGCCACAGGCTTTTTTATGGGGATCTTTGCCGGGGCTGTGGTGGCGGTGGGGGGACTGGTGTTTCTGGACCCCCTGGTGAGTATGCTGGGGGCCACCGAGACCATTCTGCCCTACGCCCGGGACTATGCCCGGTACATTCTGATCGGAGCACCCTGGATGGTGGGCTCCCTGGTGATGAATAATCTGCTCCGGTTTGAGGGAAATTCCGCTCAGGCCATGCTGGGGATCACCACCGGCGGTATTTTGAACATGATCCTGGATCCCATCTTTATTTTCGGCCTGAATTTGGGGGTGGGGGGCGCGGCTCTGGCCACCATCGTGAGCCAGGGGATCAGCTTCTGTATCCTCTTTTACAACTCGGGACGGGCGGGATCCCTGGCCCTGCGGTGGAGCCGTTTCTCCCTGAAGGAACACCGGCTGTCGGTGATCATTCGGGGGGGTATGCCCGCTTTCTATCGACAGGGGCTGGCTTCGGTGGCCTCCATTTTGCTCAACTGGGCGGCCAAGCCCTTCGGGGACGCGGCCATCGCCGCCATGACCATCGTGAGCAAGGTGAATATGTTTTCCGGTTCCGCCCTCATCGGCTTCGGGCAGGGGTTTCAGCCCGTGTGTGGATTCAATTACGGAGCCCGGCTCTATGACCGGGTGCGGCGGGGGTTCTGGTTTTGTGTGAAGATCGGAACGGTCGTGCTGGCGGTCATCGCCGGGGTCATGTTCCTCATCGCTCCCCAGGTGGTCTACCTGTTTCAGAAGGCGGACCCGGAGGTGGTGGAGCTGGGAGTCACCGCGCTGCGGCTCCAGATGCTGAGCCTTCCTCTTACGGCCTATATCATCATCAACAATATGATGCTTCAGACGGTGGGGGAGAGCTTCCGGGCATCCGTTCTCTCCATGGCCCGGCAGGGATTGTTTTTTGTGCCTTTGATCCTGATCCTGCCCCGGCTTTTGGATTTTACCGGAGTCATGGTGGCCCAGCCTCTTTCCGACGCCTGCTCCTTCCTGTTGGCGATCCCCCTTTCCACCAGTTTTCTGCGGAAAATGAGAGGGCTGGAGGAGGAGAAAAAGGCTTGAAAAACCACCTGTGACGTGGTATCCTAAGTGGGGGAGAGATCCCCAAAATCAAAAGAAAAAGGAGGAACAGTCAGTGGACATCTGCGGCCGAAGTACGGAGCGGGACAGCGATGTTCCCTTGCGGGGCGGTTTTTGCCCGCCGTTCCTCCTGAGCGAGGGCCGGCGGTAAAAGAAGCCTGCCCGTAAGGAAAACATCGCCCTGCCGGTGAAGTTTTTGCTTCACCGGCAGGGTTTTTGTCCCCATTGTGCTTCCTTGCTGTACTTACTCTTTGAAAGGCAGGAGGAAAAACCATGGAAGATATGGATCTGGAGCGGGAGAACCTGCTGGAACAATGGCAGGAGATGCTGACGGGAAAGAATCTCCGGGCCCTGAAGACAGAGCTTACCGAGGCAAACGAGGTGGATGTGGCCGAGTTCCTTCAGGAGCTGGACCCGGAGCGGACGGTGCTGGTGTTCCGGATGCTGCCCAAGGAGGTGGCCTCCGACGTGTTTGCCAACCTGGAGCCGGAGGACCAACAGACCATCATCGCCGCCATCACCGACCGGGAGATCACCGAGCTGGTGGAGGAGCTCTATGTGGACGACGCGGTGGACATGCTTGAGGAGCTGCCCGCCAGCGTGGTGACCCGGGTGCTGAAGAATACCAACCCCAACACTCGAAAGGTCATCAATCAGTTTCTGAACTATCCGGACAACTCGGTGGGCAGTATTATGACCGCCGAGGTCACCGATCTGAAAAAATCCATGACGGTGGCCCAGGCCATCGCCCGGGTGCGGGCCCGCAGCGAGGACAGCGAGTCCATCTACACCTGTTATGTCACCGACGACCGCCGGAAGCTGGAGGGGGTCATCACCCTTCGGGAGCTGCTGATAGCCAAGGACGACCAGATGGTGAAGGATATCATGTCTGATGATGTGATCGTGGCCTACACCACCGAGGACCAGGAGGAAGCGGTCCAGCGGATCATGAAGTATGACTTCATCTCCCTGCCGGTGGTGGACGGGGAGGGGCGGCTGGTGGGCATCGTCACGGTGGACGACGTGATGGACGTTATGGAGGAGGAGGCCACCGAGGACATTGAGAAGATGGCGGCCATCCTCCCCTCGGACAAGCCCTACTTCCAGACGGGTGTCTTTGACACGTGGAAGCACCGGATCCCCTGGCTGCTGCTGCTGATGGTGTCGGCCACCTTTACCGGGACCATCCTGGGGATCTTTGAGGAGGCCCTGGCCGCCAACGCGGCCCTGACCCTGTTTATTCCCATGCTGATGGATACGGCGGGGAATTCAGGTAGCCAGTCCTCCGTGACGGTGATCCGGGCCATGTCCATCGGCGATGTGGAGTTCCGGGATATTTTGCGGGTGATCTGGAAGGAATTCCGGGTCTCTCTTCTCTGCGCGGCAACTTTGGGGGCGGCTGTTTTTGCCAAGGTGCTGTGGCTGGACCGGAAGGGGGCGGTGGTAGCTCTGGTGGTGGCGGCGTCCATCTTTGCCACCATTGTGCTGGCCAAGCTGGTGGGCTGCACTTTGCCTATGCTGGCGAAAAAGCTGGGCTTTGACCCGGCGGTGATGGCGTCACCGTTCATTACCACGGTGGTGGATGCGTTGTCTCTGCTGGTTTACTTTGCGGTGGCAACGCAAATGCTGGGACTATAAAAAAGGGCTGGTGAGAACTCTCACCAGCCCTTTTTTATGGAAGTGTCAGGGGATAATATACCAGTCGTGGTAGTGGGTAAGGATCTCAGTGGCCCCATCCTCGCCGGGGATAGGTACCTCCTCGCCCAGGGTGTAGGTGACGAAACCATCCAGGCTCCAGGCATCTCTGAAAACACCCCAGGAGGCGGCCAGAGAGCCGTCTTGCACAGCTGGGGCGCCCCACATGGTCACCGGCGTACCGTTTACAGTGGCGGTGTCCACACCGGGATGGAGGATGATGGAAACATCCCGGTAGGTGCAGGTCACGTCCCCGGTGGACGGCTCCCAATGACAGACGCCGCCCAGCCTTTCGGTCAGTTCCCGGACGGGGACTGGGTAGCCGCTCCCATCGGTCAGAGGCTCCATCTTCCGCACCGTGAAGGGGTCCAATGCCGGGTCATGCTCCACCGGGAAGGGCGCGGAACCGTCCAGAGGATATTCCATATCAAAAACGATAACGGAGGCGATGTCCTCCAGGGGCTGTATCTCGTAAAAGTGGTACATCTGAACGTAGTCGCGGTCCTTTTCATCTGCAACCTCCCGGGTGATCCAACTTGCCCGGAACTCCATCAGCTGGGACTGGGTGCGGACGGAGCCATCGGCCATGCGGAAGAGGAGATTGGGCCGCAGGTCCCCGCCGCTGTGTTCGGTGATCTCCAGCCGCAGAGTGAATGGAGACAGATATAGCTTTCGGATGGTGAGGGTACCGGGGAGAGCTTGGCCGAAACTCACCGCTTCACCGGTGGCGCCCAGCTCCAGCGTGTAGGTGGGGGCGGGCGTGATGGGGATAGTCATGGAATGCTCCCGGCCCATCTGCCCCAGCCACAGCTCTACACAGTCCGGTTCCCCAAATAGGTTGGCCGTGAGCCGGAATTTCCGGGTATCCTCGCTCTCCAGCTCCATTGGCCCGCCGCCGAAGCCGCCGTAGGCGGTGACCCTGGAGGTCTTTTCACCCTGTTTCTTCAAATCCTCGCGGTGCTGGTCCCAGGCGGGGATATAGAATTCAAAGGTACCCATCTGCTGAAACCAGGGGTCGAAGAGGGCCGTTTTGGATTCCTCGTTCAGGGCCTTCACCGTGGCGACAACATAGAGAACGCTCTCGTCCGACACAGAGCTTTCCACTGTGAAGGTATAGTTTTTATCGCTGACGGAATAGGTGGTGTGGTTCACATACCCCTGGGCCGGGGAGGTGTCACCGTTGAAAAAAGCGGAGAGCATATCCCAATGCTCGCTGGCGGCCAGAGCACTTCCCGTCAGAGCTGCCACTGCCGCAGCGGCAGCCAGGGCCAAACGCAGCTTTTGTTTCATATAGACCTTCCTTTCTCCCGGGTCGGCGTCCAGCGCGGCGTTGACCCGGGCTTTTACGGCCCGAACGCTGACCCCGGGGGCCGTTCCAGGCCCGCCCACGTCCCGCCACAGCTCACTCATTCGGTCCATCCGCCGATCCTCCTTTCGTCAAAATCAATTTTAATTTCTGCCGTGCCCGGTGAAGCCGCACCTTGGCCGCCGAATGGGTCAATCCCAGATCGGCAGAAATGACTTTGAGCTTTTCACCTTGGTAATAAAAGCGGAAAACCAAAGCATTGTCAGGAGGTCCCAGCGCTTCCACCGCTGTCCAGAGCTGAAGGGCAAAGGCCTGTTGTTCAATCTCCTGGTCAGGGCTAGGGTCAGGGGAAGCATTTATTGTTTCCAGGGGAAGGGAGGGGGGAGGAGACAGGCGCAGTCGGTCAATGGCTTTGTTTCTGGTCACTGCCGCCAGCCAGGCTTTGAGACCTTTCTCCGGCTTTAGCTCCTCTCGGTGCTGCCAGAGAGTCAGAAAGGCATCAGAGACCACTTCTTCCACATCCTCTGACCTGGCATTGGGACCCATGGTGTGCCACACCACGGCAGAGAGATAGGGGGTATAGGTATCCATGGCCCGGTTCAGGGCAAAGCGATCCCCTTGCCGCAATTTTCGGACCAGCTTTTCTTCCTCCATGGACCATACCTCCTTTGAACCGGTTCTGCCAGTATATACGAAAAAGGGAGAAAAAGGTTACAAAAAAATGGCTGGTGATTTCTCACCAGCCATTTTTTGCGATAGGGAAGGGGACTGAATTACTTCAGCTCCACCTTGGCGCCGGCCTCCTCGAGCTGCTTCTTCAGCTCCTCGGCCTCGTCCTTGCTCACGCCCTCCTTGACAGCCTTGGGAGCGGCCTCGACAACGGCCTTGGCCTCGCCCAGGCCCAGGCCGGTGATCTCGCGGACCACCTTGATGACCTTGATCTTGGCGGCGGCGTCAAAGCTGGCCAGAACCACATCGAACTCGGTCTTCTCCTCGGCGGCGGCACCGGCGGCAGCGCCACCGGCGGCGGGAGCGGCCATGGCGGCGGCGGAAACGCCGAACTCCTCCTCCAGAGCCTTCACCAGGTCGTTCAGCTCCAGAACGGTCAGGGACTTCACTTCTTCGATCATAGCGGTGATCTTCTCGCTAGCCATAATTGTATACCTCCTAAAATAGTATGTTGTTTTGTTTATTCAGCGGGGGTCTCGGGGGCCGCTTCCTCAGCGGCAGGGGCAGCCTCGGCGGCGGGAGCCTCCTCAGCGGGGGCAGCGGCTTCGGCAACGGGGGTCTCCTCGGCGGGAGCGGCCTCGGCGGCAGGAGCCTCCTCGGTCTTCTCGGCGGGGACGCCGCCCTTCTCGGCGATGGCCTTGATGACGATGGCCAGGCTGGTGATGGGGGAGAGCATCATGCCCAGCACCTGACCCAGCAGGACCTCCTTAGAGGGCAGCTCGGCCAGAGCGGCGATGTCCTCCAGGGGCAGCACCTTGCCATCCATAAAGCCGGCCTTGATGACGAACCGGTCGCCGTTCAGGCCCTTGGCAAACTTGTGGATCACACGCATGGGAGCGATGGGATCCTCCTTGCACACAGCCAGGGACGTGGTGCCGTGAAGCACGCCGTCCAACTCGCTGAGGCCGGTGTCGTCCAGGGCCCGGCGGACCATGGTGTTCTTCACCACGGAGTACTCCACCCCGGCTTTGCGCAGCTCGTTACGAAGGGCCGTGTCTTCCGCCACGGTGATACCCTCGTAATTCACCAGCACGCCGCTGGCGGAGGACTTCAGGGTCTCGATAAGTCCGGCTACCACAGCCTGCTTTTCACTCAGGACTTTTGCGTTCGGCATTTTGGGAATTCACCTCCAGGTTTTTTCGGATAACGGCTTTTCCCTCCATCCGAAGACAAAGAAAAATGCCGCTTTCGTGTTCGCACGAAAACAGCACAATAAAACCTATTGTTGGCTGTATTCTCGGCGGGGGACTCAAAGTCGTTAGAGCCGAAAGGCTCCCCGCTGTCTCTGAACACGCTGAACATTGTATCCTTTCTCTTGCCGCTTGTCAAGAGGAAAAGGAAACTTTTCTCCATATTTATTTAGAGGGAGTGGGTTGACAGGGACAAAGCCCTATGATATAATTCCTAAAAATCTGCAGGAAGCAGACCTACCATATCTTACTCCCACGGCAGATCAGGCCTCGTGGGATTTTTTATGGGGAATAGGAGGAGCATATGCTGGACCATTCCAATCAGTTTTATAGCCCGGCAGTAGGCGATGGGCGCTTTGTCCTCCAGAAGACTGGAGGCGACGGTGTTTTTGATGGCTCCACTGTTTCTGTTTTTCCCGGCTTTTGCGATGTGCATGTGCATTTTCGCGAGCCGGGATTTTTTTATAAGGAGGACATGGCCACCGGGACCCGGGCGGCGGCCCGGGGAGGCTACACCGCGGTGTGCGCCATGCCCAACCTGGATCCAGTACCGGACAGCCCGGAACACCTGGAGGTAGAGCTGGAGGCCATTCGGCAGAGAGCCTCCATCCGGGTCTACCCCTACGGAGCCATCACGGTGGGGGAGAAGGGGGAGGAACTGACGGACCTGGAGGGGATGGCCTCCGGGGTGATCGCCTTTTCCGACGACGGCAGAGGGGTGCAGAGTGACAGCCTGATGCGCCGGGCCATGGAGCGGACAAAGGCTCTGGGAAAGATCCTGGCCGCCCATTGCGAGGTCAATGATCTGCTGCGGGGAGGGTATATCCACGACGGAGCCTATGCCGCAGCCCACGGTCACCGGGGTATCTGCTCAGAGAGTGAGTATTTACAGATCAAACGGGACCTGGAGCTGGCCCGGGAGACGGGCTGTCCCTATCACGTGTGCCACGTGTCCGCCAAAGAGAGCGTGGAACTGATCCGCAGGGCCAAGGCCCAGGGGGTGGACGTGACCTGTGAGACGGGACCCCACTACCTGGTGCTGGACGAGGGGGATCTGCGGGAGGAAGGACGGTTCAAGATGAATCCCCCCCTTCGCTCCCAGGCCGACCGGGAGGCCCTTTTGGAGGGGATCCTGGATGGTACCATCGACATGATCGCCACCGACCACGCCCCCCACTCCGCGGAGGAGAAGGCCGGAGGGCTGGAAAAGAGCGCCTTTGGGGTCGTGGGATTGGAGACCGCCTTTCCCATTCTGTATACCAAGCTGACCCGCCCTGGGATCCTGCCTTTGGACAGGCTCATCGACCTGATGGCATACGCCCCCCGGCGGAGGTTTGGGATCCCACTGGAGGGGGACCAGTGCGTCTGGGATCTGGAGGGAGAGTGGACGGTAGATCCGGAGCGATTCGCCTCCAAGGGAAAGGCAACCCCCTTTGCGGGGGAGCGGGTCTATGGCAGGTGCCTAAGGACCGTGTGCGGAGGAAAGATCGTTTATACAGCCGAATAGCATGGAGGAGGCTTTTTTATGGCAAAGCGGAAAGATTTGAAGAAAATCATGATCATCGGCTCAGGCCCTATCGTGATCGGACAGGCGGCGGAGTTTGACTACGCGGGGACCCAGGCCTGTCTGGCTTTGAAGGAGGAGGGCTATGAGGTGGTGCTGGTGAACTCCAACCCGGCCACCATCATGACCGACACCACCATTGCGGACAAGGTGTATATGGAGCCCCTGACTTTGGAGTATGTGGCCCGGATCCTCCGGTATGAGCGGCCCGACGCCATCATCCCCGGGATCGGGGGGCAGACGGGACTGAATCTGGCCATCCAGTTGGAGAAGAAGGGGATCCTGAAGGAGTGCCAGACCCAGCTTCTGGGCACCTCCAGCGAAAGCATCCAGAGGGCGGAGGACAGGGAGCTGTTTAAGGAACTGTGCCAGGAGATCGGGGAGCCGGTCATCCCCTCCCGGATCACCTACTCCCTGGAGGAGGCGGTGGAGGCCGCCGGGGCCATCGGTTACCCGGTGGTGCTTCGTCCCGCTTTTACTCTGGGAGGAACGGGGGGCGGCTTCGCCTATGATGAGGCGGAGCTTCGGGAGGTGGCCGCCCACGCCTTTCACCTCTCCCCGGTCCATCAGGTGCTGGTAGAAAAGAGCGTCCGGGGCTATAAAGAGATCGAATTTGAGGTCATGCGGGATGGGAGCGATCACGCCATTACCATCTGCGGCATGGAGAATGTGGATCCTGTGGGGGTACATACGGGGGATTCCGTTGTGGTGGCCCCTATCATGAGCCTGAACGATCATGACTTGAAAATGCTCAATGACAGCGCCATCAAGATCATCCGGGCGTTGAAGATTGAGGGCGGGTGCAATGTCCAGTATGCCTTGGACCCCAAGACCTCGGAATATTTCCTTATAGAGGTGAACCCCCGGGTGTCCCGGTCCTCGGCCCTTGCCAGCAAGGCCAGCGGCTATCCCATTGCCCGGGTCACAGCGAAGATCGCTGTGGGGATGAGCCTGGAGGAGATCCCCATTGCCAATACTAACGCTGCCTTTGAGCCCAAGCTGGATTATGTGGTGGCCAAGTTGCCCCGGTTCCCCTTTGACAAGTTTGCCTCGGCCAGCAATAAGCTGGGTACCCAGATGAAGGCCACCGGGGAGGTCATGGGCATCGGCGCCAACCTGGAGGAGGCCCTCTTGAAGGCGGTGCGCTCCCTGGAGATCGGGGTGTGCCATTTCCATATGCCCAAGTTTGACAACATGAGCCGGGAGGAGCTGCTGGCCTATGTTGGGGAGTTTTGCTATGACGGGATCTACGCCATGGCGCAGCTTCTCCGGCTGGGGACCTCGGTGGAGGAGCTCCATGAGGTTACGGCGGTCACCCCTCTGTTCTTGGAGAGCCTCAAGGGCATTGTGGAGATGGAAGGAAAACTGAAAGAGGCCCCGGGAGATATCCCCCTGTTGAAGCGGGCCAAGGCCCTGGGCTTCTCCGACCAGTATATTGCCCAGCTATGGGGAGAGAAGGAGCGGGAGGTCTGGCAGCGGCGGAGGC
Organism: Oscillospiraceae bacterium; assembly: GCA_022799035.1. Classification (GTDB taxonomy): domain Bacteria; phylum Bacillota; class Clostridia; order Oscillospirales; family Oscillospiraceae; genus Vermiculatibacterium. The sequence continues at coordinate 92,047 of JAAWNQ010000002.1, read as the reverse complement.
AGGAGGGGATATTCCCCGCCTTCCGGATGGTGGATACCTGCCACACAGGAGCCTACATCCCCTATTTCTATTCCACCTATGGGGCGGAGGAGAGCCAGTCTGTGGTGACTCAGCGGAAAAAGTGCGTAGTGCTGGGGGCGGGACCCATCCGCATCGGGCAGGGGGTGGAGTTCGACTACTCCACCGTCCACGCGGTCTCCACCATCAAAAAGGCGGGGTATGAGGCTATCATCATCAACAATAACCCGGAGACGGTCTCTACCGACTATACCACCGCGGACAAGCTCTACTTTGAGCCCTTGACGGTGGAGGATGTGATGAACATTCTCCTCTTTGAAAACGCCATGGATGTGATCGCCTCCCTGGGCGGACAGACGGCCATCAATCTGGCCGCCCCCCTCCAGGACCGGGGGGTGAACATTATCGGCACCAGCGTTCAGGCCATTGAGAACGCCGAGGACCGGGACAAGTTTGAAAAGATCCTGAAGCGGCTGGAGATCCCCCAGTCGGCGGGACAGGCGGTGACCAGCATCCAGGCGGGGCTGGAGGCGGCCAAGACGGTGGGCTATCCGGTGCTGGTCCGGCCCAGCTTTGTGCTGGGAGGGAGGGCCATGCAGATCGTGGCTAACGAGGACCAGCTCTGCGGCTACCTGAAGACCGCTGTGGAGGTGGACGAGGATAAGCCGGTGCTGGTGGATCACTACATCGTGGGCAAGGAGGTGGAGGTGGACGCCATCTGCGACGGCCAGGATGTGTTTGTCCCCGGCATCATGGAGCTTGTGGAGCGCACCGGCGTTCACTCGGGGGACTCCATCAGCGTCTACCCCTCCTTCAGCATTTCGGACAAGGTGAAGGGGACCATCCTGACCTACGCCAAAAAGCTGGGCCTGGGTCTGGGGATCGTGGGACTCTATAACATCCAGTTCATCGTGGACCGGGAGGAGAAGGTCTATATTATCGAAGTGAACCCTCGGTCCTCCCGGACGGTGCCCTTCCTGAGCAAGGCCACGGGGTACAGCTTGGCCGATATCGCCACCAACGTGATCTTGGGGGTCAGTCTAAAGGAGCAGGGGATCTTTACCCTCTATCCCCAGGAGAAAAAGCGATGGTTCGTGAAGGCACCGGTGTTCTCCTTCGCCAAGATCCGGGGCCTGGACACCTACCTCTCCCCGGAGATGAAGTCCACCGGAGAGGCCATCGGCTATGACGATACCCTCTACCGGGCGGTCTATAAAGCCCTTCAGGCTTCGGGGATGAAGCTTCAAAATTACGGCACCGTCCTGGCGACCATCGCCGACGCCGATAAGGAGGAGGCCCTGCCCCTGATCCGCCGGTTCTATAACCTGGGCTTCAATATTGAGGCCACCCGGGGTACCGCCCGCTTCCTGAAGGAGCAGGGTATCCGCACAAGGGTGCTGAACAAGATCGGCGGCGGCGGTCCCTCCGGAGGAAGTGAGGATATCCCCAACGCCCTTCGTCAGGGACATATCGCCTATGTGCTCAACACCAGGGATATCAGTTCCCCCGAGGTGACGGCGGACGGGTACATGATCCGCCGGCTGTCGGTGGAGAACGACGTGCCCCTGTTCACCTCCCTGGATACGGTAAAGGTGCTGCTGGACGTGCTGGAGGAGACCACCCTGACCATTTCCACCATCGACGCGGGGGGAAGGGCATGAAAGAAAACCTGTTTGTTCTGCGGGAGAACGTCCCTCTGACCGGGTCGGTATGGCAGATGGACCTGGAGGGGGACACCTCCGCCATCACCGCCCCCGGCCAGTTTGTCAACCTGCGGCTGGAGGGGAAATTCCTCCGCCGGCCCATTTCGGTGTGCGATGTGGAGGGAGACCGGCTGCGGCTGGTCTACAAGGTGGTGGGGGAGGGGACCCGGGCCATGAGCGGCTATGAGCCGGGGAAAAGTCTGGACCTGCTCACCGGCCTTGGCAACGGGTATGACCTTGCCCCTGCGGGGGATCGGCCTCTCCTGGTGGGGGGCGGCGTGGGGGTCCCCCCTCTCTATCTGCTCTGCCGTCGACTGGTACAGCAGGGGAGGAGGCCCCACGTGGTGCTGGGGTTCCCCTCCCTGGAGGAGGCCTTTTACCAGCGGGAGTTCCTGGATCTGGGGGCCACAGTGGACCTCTGGACCCAGGACGGCTCCAACGGCCAAAAGGGCCTTGTCACCGATGGGATGAAGGCGGCCGGGGAGTATACCTACGTTTATACCTGCGGCCCCGAGCCCATGCTGAAGGCGGTGTGGCAGCTCTCCGAGACCTCGGGACAGTTCAGCTTTGAAGAGAGGATGGGCTGCGGCTTTGGGGCCTGTATGGGCTGCTCCTGCAAGACCAAGTATGGCAGCAAACGGATCTGCAAGGACGGACCGGTGCTGGTGAAGGAGGAGATCCTATGGTAGATACCCAGGTGACCTTGTGTGGGCTGCCCCTGAGCAACCCTCTTATCCCCGCCAGCGGGACCTTCGGCTATGGGCAGGAGTTTGCCCAGCTTTACGATATCGACCTGCTGGGGACCTTCTCCTTTAAGGGGACCACCGCCCAGCCCCGGTTCGGCAACCCTACCCCCCGTATCGCTGAGACCATGGGGGGAATGCTCAACGCGGTGGGGCTTCAAAATCCGGGTGTGGAGGCGGTGGTCGGGGAGGAGCTTCCCGCCCTGGCCAAAATCTTTCACAAGCCGGTGATGGCCAACGTTTGCGGCAGCACTGTGGAGGAGTATGTGACGGTGGCGGAAAGGCTGGCGGCCTGCCCCCAGGTAGGTTGGCTGGAGGTGAATATTAGCTGCCCCAACGTCCATGCCGGAGGGTTGGCCTTTGGGACCACATCCCAAGGGGCGGCCCAGGTGACGGAGGCGGTAAAAAGAGTCGCGGGGGACAAGCCGGTGATCATGAAGCTGTCTCCCAATGTCACCGATATTACCGAGATCGCCAGGGCTTGCGCCGGGGCGGGGGCCGACGGCCTGAGCCTGATCAACACCCTTTTGGGGATGCGGCTGGATCTGTGCCGGCGGCGGCCCTTGCTGGGAAACACCACCGGGGGCCTTTCAGGAGGGGCGGTCTTTCCCATCGCCCTTCGGATGGTCTGGCAGGTCTATGAGGCGGTCAAACTGCCCATCGTAGGTATGGGTGGGGTGGAGACGGCCCGGGACGTGATCGAAATGATGATGGCCGGTGCTACCGCCGTGGGGGTGGGTGCGGCCAACCTGACCGATCCCTATGCCTGTAAGAGGATCATAGAGGAACTGCCCCAGGTCATGGAGGAGTTGGGGATCGGTTCCCTCAAAGAAATTATTGGAGGTGCCCATCATGGCTAAAGACGTGATCATCGCATGTGACTTCCCCAGCCGGGAGCAGACCCTGGATTTTCTGGACCGGTTTTCCGGGCAAAAGCCCTTTGTGAAGATCGGGATGGAACTGTTTTACGGGGCGGGACCCCAGATCGTCCGGGAGATCAAGGAACGGGGCCACCGGATCTTTCTGGACCTGAAGCTCCATGACATCCCCAATACGGTGAAGAAGGCCATGACAGTCCTCTCCGCTTTGGATGTGGATATCTGCAACCTCCACGCCGCGGGGACCCGGGCCATGATGGAGGCCGCCCTGGAGGGCCTCACCCGGCCTGACGGTACCCGGCCTCTGCTTATCGCGGTGACCCAACTGACCTCCACCGACCAGGGCGCCATGGAGCGGGACCTGCTCATTGAAAAGCCCCTGGACCAGGTGGTGCGCCACTATGCCCGCACCGCGGCGGCGGCGGGACTGGATGGGGTGGTCTGTTCCTGTCTGGAGGCGGGGCAGATCCACGAAGCCTGCGGGGAAAGCTTCCTCACCGTGACCCCCGGGGTCCGCTTTGCCGGTGGGGATGTGGGGGATCAAAAGAGAGTTGCCACCCCCGAGCGGGCCAGGGAGCTGGGCTCGGACTATATCGTGGTGGGCCGGCCCATCACCGCCGCCGAGGATCCGGTGGAGGCATGGGAGCGCTGCTGCCGGGAGTTTTTGGGGAAATAATCAAAAAATATAATATGAGGTGACCAGAATGAAAGAACAGATCGCCCGGGACCTGCTGTCTATCCGCGCTGTCTTTTTCCGCCCCCAGGAGCCCTTTACCTGGGCCAGCGGCATCAAAAGCCCGGTCTACTGTGATAACCGCCTGATCCTGACCGCTCCGGAGGTCCGGAACCGGGTGGAGACCGCCATTGCCGAAACCATTCGCCGGGAGTATCCCCAGGCGGAGGTCCTTATGGGGACCAGCACCGCCGGGATCGCCCATGCCGCCATCGCCGGGCATCTGCTGGGTCTTCCCATGGGCTATGTCCGGGGAAGCACCAAGGACCATGGCCGGAACAACCGCATTGAGGGCAGGCTGGAGCCTGGGCAGAAGGTGGTTGTGGTGGAGGACCTGATCTCCACCGGCGGCAGCGTCATAGAGGTGGTGGAGGCCATCCGGGAGGCCGGGGGAGAGGTGTTGGGGATCGTGAGCATCTTCACCTACGGCATGAGAAAGGGCCTGGAGCGTCTGGCCCAGGCTGACGTCAAAAATGTGAGCCTGTGTGATTTTGACACCATGGCCCAGGTGGCTGCCCAGGAGAACTATATTGACCCCTCCGACGTCCGGCGGCTTCTGGCCTTCCGGGACGATCCTTCCGACGAAAGCTGGATCACCGCATGAGAAGTTTGATCAGTATTACCGATCTTTCGGTAGGGGAGATCCAGACCCTTCTGGACACGGCGAATGAGATCATTGCCGAGCCCCAGCGGTTTGCCCACGTGTGCCAGGGGAAAAAGCTGGCAACCCTGTTCTTTGAGCCCTCCACCCGGACCCGTCTCAGCTTTGAGGCCGCCATGTATGAGCTGGGGGGGCAGGTCATCGGCTTCTCTTCAGCCAACTCCTCCTCAGCCAGCAAGGGGGAGAGCGTGGCCGACACGGCCCAGGTCATTAGCTGCTATGCCGATATCATCGCCATGCGTCACCCCAAGGAGGGGGCGCCCCTGGTGGCGGCGGAGAATGCCACCGTCCCGGTGATCAATGCCGGGGATGGGGGGCACAACCACCCCACCCAGACCCTGGCAGATCTGCTTACCATCCAGCGGGAGAAGGGACGGCTTCAGGACCTGACCGTCGGCCTGTGTGGAGATTTGAAATACGGACGGACCGTCCACTCCCTCATCGCCGCCATGAGCCGCTACACGGGGATCAGGGTGGTCCTGATCTCCCCGCCGGAACTGAAGGTCCCCTCCTATGTGAAGACCGATATTCTGGAGGCCCAGGGGCTCCCCTATACCGAGACCGCCGATCTGGAGAGCGCCCTGCCGGAACTGGATATCCTCTATATGACCCGGGTCCAGCGGGAGAGATTTTCCAGTGAGGAGGAATACCTCCGGCTCAAGGACAGCTACATTCTCACCGCGGAGAAGCTGGAGGGGGCCAAGGGGGATCTGTCGGTGCTTCACCCCCTGCCCCGGGTCAATGAGATCAGCGTGGCGGTGGACAAGGATCCCAGGGCCTGCTATTTCAAACAGGTCTTCAATGGGAAGATCATGCGGATGGCCCTGATCATGATGCTTTTGGGTCTGATCCCGGGGGCCGGCAGGGAGGAGGAGCCCTGGCAGCCGGAGAAGATGGTGAATGTGCTGCGGTGTACCAACCCCCGCTGTATCACCGCTGTGGAGCAGGAACTGGACCATGTGTTTTTCCTGGCGGACAAGAAAAAGGGAACCTACCGCTGCAAATATTGCGAGACAGAGATCCAATAAGGATAGCGGGGAGCGGGGGGATAGGGCCCGACCCGGACTACTTTTTTGGAGAGCGTTTCAGATAGACAAAAAGATCCGCCGGCCATAGGCCGGCGGATCTTTTTGCATTCAGGGATATTCCCTTGCTTACACGAACTTAGCGGCGTTCAGCTTCACGCCGGGGCCCATGGTGGAGGCGGCCACGCAGGAACGGACATAGGTGCCCTTGGCGGCGGAAGGCTTTGCCTTGATGATGGCGCCCATGAGAGCGTTCAGGTTCTCGGTGAGCTTCTCGGTGCCAAAGGAGACCTTGCCGATGGGGCAGTGGATGATGTTGGTCTTGTCCAGACGGTACTCCACCTTACCGGCCTTGACCTCCTGCACGGCCTTGGCCACGTCGGGGGTGACGGTGCCGGCCTTGGGGGAGGGCATCAGGCCCTTGGGGCCCAGGACCTTACCCAGACGGCCCACCAAACCCATCATATCGGGGCTGGCGACCACCACGTCAAAGTCGAACCAGTTTTCCTTCTGGATCTTCTCCACCAGATCCATCTCGCCCACGTAGTCGGCGCCGGCTTCCTTGGCGGCGTCGGCCTTGTCACCCTTGGCAAAGACCAGCACCCGCTGGGTCTTGCCGGTACCGTGGGGGAGAACGATGGCACCACGGACCTGCTGATCGGCGTGACGGGAGTCAACGCCCAGCTTCACGTGGAGTTCCACGGTCTCGTCGAACTTGGCGGGAGCGGCCTTGACCACCAGGTCCATGGCCTCCTTCACGTCGTAAGCGGCGGCCTTGTCGATAAGCTTGGCACCGTTCTGATACTTCTTACCTCTAAACATATCTCTGTACCTCCTCGCCTTAGTCGCCCACGATGACGCCCATGGAGCGGGCGGTACCGGCGATCATGCTCATGGCCGCCTCGATGCTGGCAGCGTTGAGGTCAGGCATCTTCTGCTCCGCGATCTTGCGGATGTCTTCCTTGCTGATGGTGGCGACCTTCTCCTTGTTGGGAACACCGGAGGCCTTGTCCAGACCGCAGGCCTTCTTGATGAGGACGGCGGCAGGGGGGGTCTTGGTGATGAAGGAGAAGGAGCGGTCAGCGTAAACGGTGATGACCACGGGGATCAGCAGGCCGCCGTCGTTCTTGGTCCGCTCATTGAACTCCTTGGTGAAGGCGGCGATGTTGATGCCGTGCTGACCAAGGGCGGGGCCAACGGGGGGGGCCGGAGTTGCCTTGCCGGCGGGAATTTGCAGTTTCACATATCCGGTGATTTTCTGTGCCATTTGAAACAGCACCTCCTACTTGAAAATGTGGTATGGACGGGACGTTTCGTCCCTCCCACGGTATTCCTTGTGTTGCGGCGGACCCAAAGGCCCGCAGGGTTGGACGGCGGGCGCACGATGTACGCCCCCTGAGGGGATGTAGGGGCGGATATACCCTCTTTTGGAGCATACCTCATCCGCCCGCCCTCGTTTTAATTCTCGATGACTTCCACCTGGTCCAGCTCCAGCTCCACCGGGGTCTCCCGGCCAAACATGGAAACCACCACCCGGACCTTGCTCTCGTCCATGTCGATCTCCTCCACCGTACCGATGAAGGATTCCAAAGCGCCGTCGGTGATCTTCACGCTGTCGCCCACCTGGTAGTTGACGATCACCTCATGCTTCTCCACACCCAGGGCGGCGATCTCCGCGTCAGACAGGGGGATAGCCTTGTTGCCTGAGCCTACGAAGCCGGTAGCGCCGCGGATGTTGCGGACCAAGTGCCAGGTGTCGTCGGTAAGCACCATCTTCACCAGCACATAGCCGGGGAAGACTTTACGCTCCACCGTTTTGGGGCCGTTGTCGGTGATCTCGGTGACGGTCTCCATGGGGATGCTGACCTCTTGGATCAGCTCATGCATACCCCGGTTTTCCACGGCCTTCTCAATGCTGGCCGCCACGGTGTTCTCATAACCGGAGTAGGTATGCACCACATACCATTTCAGATCTTCCATGGTTCGCGCCTCAGTGGGTCAGACTCATCAGGGCGTTGAGCAGACCGTGAGCGATGGTGTCGAACAGGAAGATACACAGACACACCACGGCGCAGAACGCGATGACGATCAGGGTGTTGTTCATGGTCTGCTTCCAGGTAGGCCACTGGACCTTTTTCAGCTCAGCCTTGGTCTCCTTGACCCACTGCTTGATCCGGGAGAAGAACCCGGGCTTGGATTTCTTCTCCGGCTTCTTGTCCTTCTTCGCGGGAGTATCGGATTTGGTGGACTCCACTTTCTCCATCTTCTCGTTTTCAGCCATTAAAAGTTACCCTTCTTTCTTGTGAGCGGTTATCGTTGGAATAGCGGCTCATTACTTGGTCTCGGTGTGGACCGTGTGCTTCCTGCAGAAGGGGCAGTACTTGTTCAGCTCCAGACGGTCGGTGGTGTTCTTCTTGTTTTTCTTGGTGTTGTAGTTGCGCTGCTTGCACTCGTTGCACCGCAGGGTGATCTTCACCCGGTTGCCAGCTTTTGCCATACGTTCGGCACCTCCTTATTACTTGCCGGGCCAACAAAAAAGCCGGTCCCGGCGATTAACCGGTCCCAGCCCGAAAAAGCCCCCGAAAGGGCTTGTGCGAGGCGGTGTTGGACCGGCATGATTGCCTCCCTATGACCTCGGGGAGAGGGAGAGGGTTTCATGTTCCGTTACACCGTAAAAACGGACATGAAAAAAGAGCCCTTTTCATAGGTGATGGTATTTTATCACGCCGGGAGAGGGAAGTCAAGAAAAAATTCCGAAAAAATCCTTCCTTTCCTTCCTTGCGTCAAGGGTGGGAAGCTGATATACTGACAGGAGAAAAAGGAGGATGGATATGCTGAAATGTATGGTATTTGACATGGACGGTACGCTTTTGGATACCGAGCGCCTGGCGGTCCAATTCTGGCTGGATATGGCAAAGGAGCACGGGGTGGACCTGCCGCTGGAGTTTGTGGTGGGCTGCTGCGGCCGGCCCAGGGGGGATATCGTGGAGCGGTACAGGGAGCATTATCCTACCCTTCCTGTGGAGGAGGCCATGGAAAACCGGGACCAGTGGTGGCTGGAGCAGACTGCCAAGGGCCTGATCCACACCAAGCCCGGGGCGGTGGAAGTGCTGTCCTATCTGAAGGAAAGGGGGCTCGCGGTGGTCATCGCCACCTCTACCCCCTATGCCAGGGCGGTGACCGAGCTGACCGAGCTGGGCCTTTTCCCCTACCTGGACGGGATCGTATCAGGGGACATGGTGGCCCCGGGTCGGGGCAAGCCCGCCCCGGATATCTTTTTGATGGCCATGGAGAAGATGGGCTATCCCCCTGAGGAGTGCATGGTGGTGGAGGATTCGGTAAGCGGCTGTCAGGGCGGTATCGACTCGGGAGCCAAAACGGTGATGATCCCCGACCAGCGCCAGCCCGAACAGGACCTGCGGGAGAAGCTGTACCGCTGTTTGGACAGCCTTCACGATCTGATCCCGGTGGTGGAGGAACTGCTGGGGAAGTAAGGCCTACAGTTTTGTTTTTATGGAGCAGTTGTCCAGGGGATCATATAAAGAGGGCGGACCCACTGAGAAGGGTCCGCCCTTTTTGTCGCTTTCACCGTCTTTCTGTCCCCCCACCCTTTCGCCCTTTTTTGGCCCCGGCTTGGCCTATAATACCTAAGGAAGGAGGGACGGGCATGACGGTATACATAGATGAGGTGTTCCTCCTGAACACCATCGTGGACTATCTGCTTTTGCTCTGCGCGGCCCGGCTGACGGGGGAGCCTATCCGCCGCCTTCGCCTGGGGATGGGGGCGGTTTTGGGGGGACTTTACGCCGCGTTGACTTTTCTCCCCGGACTGGAGTTTCTTTCCCAGCCGCTATGTAAGCTGGCTGTCCCTATGGGGATGAGCCTTCTGGCCTTCGGCTCCTCCCGCCGGCTGTTACGGGTGAGCCTTACCTTCTTCGGGGTCTCCGCCGCCTTCGGGGGTGGGGTGCTGGCCCTTCAGCTTTTCCTGGGGGCTCCGGCGGTGCTGGATCTGAAGACCACTCTGTTGGCGGCGGCGGGGTGTTACCTCTTTCTGACCCTGATCTTCCGCCGCTCTGTCCGCCACACCGGGGGGGAGCTGGCCTCCGCCCGGCTGGAGCTGGGGGGACGGACCTGCCGCCTTACCGCCCTGGTGGATACGGGAAACACCCTCACTGATCCCTCCACGGGCAAAGCGGTGATGGTGGCTGAGGGGGAGCGGCTGAGGGAGCTGTTCCCCATCGGAGAATGTCCCGGGGCGGAGGAATTGAAAGATCCTATCAGCGCTCTGGAAAAGAGAAAGGGTCAGGACCGCCGCTGGCGGCTGCTGCCCTACCGGGCGGTGGGAGTTCCCTGGGCCCTCCTGCTGGCGGTAAAGGTGGACCGGGCCCAGGTCGGGGGAGAGGACTACGGCTCTATCTTGGTGGCTCTCTCTCCCACCCCGGTTTCAGACGGGGGAGGGTACAGCGCACTCATCGGCGCATAAATAAGGAGGAAGCGGCATGGAAAAATGGAGACAGTTGAAATGGCGGCTGCTGGCCCTGTTGTCCCGGTGGGGGATCTTACTTCCTGGCAAGATCATGTATATCGGGGGCAGCGACACCCTTCCACCGCCGCTGAAAAAAGAGGAGGAGGCCGCCCTCATCGCCCGCCTGGGGGAGGGGAACGAGGAGGCCAAGGGCGCGCTCATTGAGCGAAACCTCCGGCTGGTGGTATATATCGCCAAGCGGTTTGAAAATACGGGGATCAACATTGAGGATCTCATCTCCATCGGCACCATCGGGCTGATCAAGGCCGTGAGCACCTTTAAGGCGGACAAGAACATTAAGCTGGCCACCTACGCCTCCCGGTGCATTGAAAACGAGATCCTCATGTATCTGCGTAAGACCGCCAACCAGAAGGGGGAGGTATCCTTTGACGAGCCCCTGAACACCGACTGGGACGGCAACGAGCTGCTTCTCAGCGACATTCTGGGTACGGAGGAGGATACGGTGGAGAAGCCCCTGGAGGACGATGTGGACAGGCAGCTCCTCTCCCAGGCTCTGGATCAGTTGGAGGAGCGGGAGCGGGTCATCATCACCCTCCGTTTCGGTCTGGACGGCAGACCGGAGCAGACCCAGAAGGAGGTAGCCGACCTGCTGGGGATATCCCAAAGCTATATCTCCCGGCTGGAGAAACGGATCATCCAGCGGCTCAAGCGTGAGATATTGCGGATGATGTAGCCCGCGCAAAAAGAAAGGCGAGCCACCGGCGTGGCTCGCCTTTCCTTTAGGGACGGTTCTTTTCGTAGATGATCCGCAGTCCGTCCAGCATCAGATCTTCCTCCAGAGAGATCCCGCGCCGGCAGAGGGGGAGCACCGTGGCGGCCAGACCCCCGGTGGCGATGACCGAGGCCATCGGCTCTCCCAGTTCGGCCTCCACCCGGTCGATAAGGCCGTCCAGCATAGCGGCGTGGCCATAAAGGGCCCCGGACTGCATACACTCCACCGTGTTGGAGCACACCACCTTTGGGGGGGCGGAGAGCTGGATGCGGGGGAGTTGGCTGGTCCCCGCCGAGAGGCTGTCTACCGACAGCCGCAGCCCCGCCAGGATGGCCCCGCCCAGGAATCGGCCCTGCCGGTCGATGACCGACATGGTGCTGGCGGTGCCCATATCAAAGACGATCATGGGCTTGGGATATTTTTCCGTGGCGGCCACCGCCCCCACCACCAGGTCTGCCCCCAACTGGCCGGGATCGTCGATCTTGATATTGAGGCCGGTCTTGATGCCCGCCCCCACCACCAGGGGCTTGTGGTGGATCACGATCTCCACCGCCCGGCACAGGGAGCTGGTCAGCTCGGAGACCACGCAGGATAGGACCGCCCCCTCCACCTGCCCCCGGTCGATCTGGTGTAGGTCGCACAGGTTGCGGAAAATGAGGGCGTACTCGTCGGCGGTCTTGGCCCGGTCTGTGTGGACTCGGGCGGTGAAGAGAAGGGATTCCCCCTCCAGGCACCCCAGTAAGATATGGGTGTTTCCCGCGTCGATGGCAAAGATCATGGGTGTTCCTCCTTACATGGGATCTTGGCCCTTCACCTCCCGGACGGGGAAGGCGAAGGGGCGGCGGGCATTGATGATCCGGACGATGACAGGGCACAGAACCAGGTCCAGACCCAACTCAAAGAAGAAATTAAACCCGATAAAGGTGCTCATGACCACCATCGGTCCGCTGCCCGTAACGCCCAGGTTGGCCGCAAACTGGACGCAGTTGTCAAGGAAAAAGAGCATACAGCCCAGGAAAAATACACCGGTGTTGACAAGGGGGTAGGCCAAGGCCGCAGCCAGGGCGGCTCCAAACCCGCTCCTTCTCCCCAAAAGCTGGTAAGACCCGCCGGCGGCCAGCCCGGCCAAAACGCCTTTGAGCAATACGATAAGGACTGTGGCCGCGGGATCCCAGGCAAAGAAGAGGGTTGCATCCCCGGAGAGGAGCACCGTAACGCCAAAGACCAATCCCAGCCAGGCCCCCGCCAGGGGCCCCAACAGAGCTCCGCCGATGATGACCGGCACGCCGACCATGGACACGGCAAATACGCCGAAGCGGATCGCGATGCCCAGCATCTGCAGCACCGCCACGATGGCGGTGAGCAGTGCCAGCAGAGCCAACCTCTGTGTGTTGCGCCTTGTGTTTTCCATATTCAATTACCTCCTGCTGCTGTCCACGGTGGGTACAGCGCAATTTTACGCATGGATGCCCATACGCAAAGCCTATTATAAGGGGGGAGGAGGAAAAAATCAATCGTTTCTTTAGAGCCCCGGCGGGAGGGGAAAGGGGCCGGGAAGCCTTTGGAAGAGGGGCAAGACTTGACAAAAATGCTATATGATGTATACTATGTATTATAAATCATATTCTGAGAAGGAGATGCTCTCATGAAAAGACTGTTGTTAGCCCTGCTGTGCGCCGCGCCCCTGGCCACGGGAGTACCGGTGGAGGAGGTCCAGGCACCCCTTCCCCAGGAGACCCCGGCGGTGGTGGAGTTGGCCTTTTGCCCCAGCATGGGCTGTGACCTGGAGAACTGTACCGATCCGGACCACTATCACTACTGCCTTGCAGGCTGTACCGACGCCGCCCACTACCATAACTGCCCGGTGGGCTGTGCCGACCCTGTCCATCCCTACTGCGGACGGTATTGGGAGATGGATACCCAGGCTGAGCCGGAGTTCTGGACCAGCATGGGCTGTAACCTGGAGAACTGTACCGATCCGGACCACCATCACTACTGCCTTGCGGGCTGTACCGACGCCGCCCACTACCATAACTGCCCGGTGGGCTGTGCCGACCCCACCCATCCCCACTGTGGTCAGTGCTGGGAGGATGGGACGGAGGAGGTCCTCCCGCCCTGCTACGGCGGTATGGGCTACGGTCACCACGGCGGCCGCCGTGGTCATCACGGAGGATGGCGTTATTAAGAAAAAAGAGAGAGCGGACCTGTTGACAGGTCCGCTCTTTTTTTTGTCTTATTTTTCGTGCTTACAGATAACGGAGCAGGTCCTCCGGCTTCTCCAGCCGATAGGTCCAGGCCATCTTCCCGGTGGGATTTCCCCACCCGGCCAGGGCAAAGTCCACCCCGGCCCCTTGGGCACAGCGCAGATCCCCCTCCCGGTCACCCACAAAAAGCACCTTGGAGGGCTGGCAGCCCGCCAGGTCTATAAATCTCAAAAGGGGAAGGGGGGAGGGCTTTCCCTCCGCAGTCTCCCCCGCCCGGACCAGGATGGAGAAGTAGGGAGCGGCGGGAGAATGGGCAAAATCCGCCTCATACTCCTCCGGGGTCTGAGAGGTGACAACGCCCAGGGTATAGCCCTGTTCCCTTAACTTCTCCAGCAGGTTCAAGACGCCGGGGAAAAGGGTGATGGTATCCTGATATTTGTGAAGATTATCCACCCACAGGGAGAGGGCGGCGGGAACATCCTCAAACCCCAGCAGGCGCATGGTGTCGGCTCCCGGGATGCCCAGAGCCAGGGGAGCCAGCTCCTCCGGTGAGGGGGAGGACTCTCTGAGAGCGGTCAGGGTGTCCTGAAGAGAGCGGAGCACAGCGTACTCGCTGTTGGTCAACGTTCCGTCAATATCAAAGGCGATGTGGGTGTACTTCATAAAAGGGTCCTCCTACATTTCAAGATATGGCAGCAACTCCTCCGGAGATTTCAGCCGAAGCGTTCCCTCCGGCCCCTCGGGGCCGTTCCATCCGGCAAAGGCGAAGTCCACCTCCGCTCCCCGGGCGCAGAGGAGGTCCGCGTTCTGGTCGCCGATGTAAAGGAGATCTTTCGGGGAACAGCCAGCCAGTTCCATGTACCGAAAAAGAGGCTGGGGGGAGGGCTTGGGCTCCGACACGTTGTCGGAGAGGATCACGGTGGAGAAATGGCGGGCAATATCAAAGTGGGCAAAGCCTGCCTCATAATCCCGCCTGCTCTGGGAACTGATGATCCCCAGGGTACAGCCCCGGCGGCTCAATTCCGCCACAAGCTCTGGAATACCAGGGAAGGGGAGGACGGTGTCCTCATACTTCGCGTAGTGCTTATCCCACAGATCCTGAGCGACGGAAAGGTCGGAGAATTGGAGGGCCTCCAGAGCGACCCGGCTGGGGAGGGCGTAGGTGAACAACAGCTCGCTCTCCGGTGGACGTATTCCTTTGGCCTCCTCCAGGGCGTCCTGGAGGGACCGCAGACAGGCGTATCTGCTGTTGAGCAGGGTCCCGTCAATGTCAAAAGCGATATGGGTATATCTCATGGATCTTCCTCCTGCTTTTTATATATGAACAGGGTGTTGGAAACAATGGGGTCTCCTTTTGGTGGGACTTTATTGATATTCCGCCGTCAGGGGCTGAGAGAATGAGCCTGCCTTTTTCCCAGTTGTAAAAATTCCATCGAAAGCCGTCCCACGATAAAAAATAAAGCCCTGTCTCTCCGGAATGAAAGCGATCCCCCCGGAAATACTGGAAACAGTATTTTAGAACCGGCGGGAGGGCAAAAGGGTGCAGGGAAAGGTAGAGATCTGCGGGGTCAACACCGCCAAGCTGAAGGTGCTGAAAAACGACGAGATGGTGGAGCTTCTCCGCAAGACGAAAGAGGGGGACATGGCCGCCCGGGAGAAGCTGATCGCAGGAAACCTGCGGCTTGTCCTCTCGGTGATCCAGCGGTTTGACCGTCGGGGGGAGAACGTGGACGACCTGTTTCAGGTGGGCTGTATCGGCCTGATCAAGGCCATCGACAACTTCAATATCGACCTGGATGTTCGCTTTTCCACCTATGGGGTGCCCATGATCGTGGGGGAGATCCGCCGCTACCTGCGGGACAACAGCTCCATGCGGGTCTCCCGCTCCATGCGGGACATGGCTTACAAGGTCTTGAAGGTGAAGGAGAAGTTTATGGCCGAGCACCAGCGGGAGCCCTCCATTGAGGAGATCGCCCGGGAGCTGGACGCTAAGCGGGAGGACATTGTCTTTGCCCTGGAGGCCATCACCGATCCGGTGAGCCTCTACGAGCCGGTCTACTCCGACAGCGGCGACGCGGTGACGGTGATGGATCAGGTGAAGGACAGCAAGAATACCGACGAGAGTTGGCTGGATCACATCGCCCTGAAGGATGCGGTGGAAAAACTCCCCGAGCGGGAAAAGAAGATCCTGGCCCTCCGTTTTTTTCAGGGGAAGACCCAGATGGAGGTCTCCACCGAGGTGGGGATCTCCCAGGCCCAGGTCTCCCGCTTAGAGAAAAGCGCCCTGGAGCAGATACGAAAGAGCCTGTGAGGAGATATCCTCACAGGTCTTTTTTTATTTCATCGGCCAGCCGGGCAAACTCCGGGATCCCCAGCCGTTCCCCCCGAATATCGGCGGGAAGCCCTGCGGCGGCGATAGCGGCGGCCAGGGCCTCCTTGGAGAGAGGGAAGGCGGCAGACAGAGCGTTCAAAAGGGTCTTGCGCCGAAGGGCGAAGCCCCCCCGAACCACCTGGAAGAACAGCTCCCTGTCGTGAACACACTTCGGCGGAGGGCAGGGGGTGAGTCGTACCACGGCGGAGGTCACCTTGGGGGCGGGGAGGAAGCACTCCCTGGGCACGTCGAAAAGCAGCTCCGTTTTCCCATAGTATTGGCACAGCACCGAGAAGGCCCCGTAATCCTTGGAGCCGGGGGCGGCGCAGATCCGCTGGGCCACCTCTTTCTGGATCATCACTGTGATGGCGGAGAAAAGCCCACTCTCCAGCAGAAGGGTGATGACCGGGGTGGTGATGTTGTAGGGCAGGTTGGCGCAGACCATGGGGGAGAGGCCGGAAAACTGTTCCCCTATCAGGGCGGGAAGATCCAGCTTCATCACGTCCCCGGGGATGACTGTCACATTGTAGAAGCCGGCCAGGGTCTCCGCCAGAATGGGGAGCAGATTCCGGTCCAGCTCCACCGCCGCCACCTTATCCGCCCGCTTTGCCAGTTCCGCGGTGAGAGGCCCGATACCGGGGCCGATCTCCAAGACCCCGTTTCCGGGACCGGCCCCGGAGGCCGCGGCAATGTCCTGGGGGACCCAGCTTTCAATGAGAAAGTTTTGCCCCAGGGACTTGGAAAAATGAAACCCGTGCCGGGCAAGGAGCGGCTTGATCTCGTTCATATCGCAAAGGTTCAGAAAAACCACCTCGTTTCCCAAACAGTATAACAGAAGCGGGTAGCTTTCGCAAGAAAAAGCCAAAGGGCGGACAGTGAAATGTCCGCCCTTTGGCAAAGACGTGGGGATACGTTTATGAGAAAGAGAGCTCAATGGGTTCGGACAGTTCTGAGCTCCGGGTGCGGGAGAGCTTCATCTCCACCCGGTCATAGGGATAATCGGGGAGGGTAAAGTAATATTCCTGACGCTTTACACCATCGTCATCCTCGGCGTTGGAGTAGCCTCCGGAGGTAAATTGAAACTCATTTCCCTCCGGATCCCGGTAGTCCCAGGAGAACAGCTGACTGTCCCCGGGTCCCTGGGAGGAGAAGGTCAGTTCCACATCGCCGTTATTTTGCCGCCGGGCGGAAATGAACCGGGTATTCTCCGGAAGGCCCTGGGCCGTTCCATTGTTTAGGTCGATGCTCGCCCAGGCCCTGTCCTTGTCCAGCCAGTCGGCTCCGGTGATGTGGAGGGTGTAGGGAGCCCTGCCGTCAAAGTGGGGACTGTCCAGATAGTAGATCACCACCCCCTCCTCTCCGGAGCCGGAGGAGATGAGGTTGCTGCCGGAGCTGGCCCGGCTGCCAGGCCCGTAACGGTTGCCGCCGGCGTCGGAGAGATAAAAGTCCAGGCCCTTGCACCAGGCGGTGTTGGCCTCGTCGGAGACCACGGTCAGCCGGGCGTGGGTGGGGTTGATCTCCAGAGAACGGATCAAAAGCCGCTGGCCGTCCACCGTTACCCACTTCTCAATGGGGAGAGTCCTGCCGGGAGCGGTGAACCGCGGATCCAGAATCAGGTCAAAGGTGAATCGGGCGATGACCTCCGGCTCCCTATGGGTCTCGGGGTCGTGAGCGGAGGAGTCCGCCGGAGCCACGCCGGTGCGCTCCCTGTGGCCTGTCACCCTGCAGGTCAGCTTCAGGGCCTCAGGGGCCCGGAAGCCCTCGTTGAAGGTGACTCCGAAGTCGGAGAGCTCACCGGGCAGGGACATGGCGCTGGTGATGCCGTAGCCCTCCAGCTTCTCCCCATCGGATCCGGTGATAGTGGGGTAGACGTGGAAGCTGTCGTAGTCTCCGCCGTCCACAGTGAGGAAGAAGTGGAGCTGGGCGGGGTCAAAAATGAGGTATTCCAACTTCAGGGTGATACCTTCCGCTGCCTGGGTCTGGCCGATGAACTGGACGTAATCGTTCTCCACCGCTGTCTTCAGGCTGGGGGAGAAGGCTACGGCGGCGGTGAGCTCCCGCAGTCCGGGGATCCTGGCGCAGGCCATGGCAAAGGGGACGGAGGTGTTCACCAGCAGCACAAAGGCGGCGGCGATGCCTCCCAGAGAGGCCAGGGAGGTCCCCAAGCCCCTGTGCCGTCTGGCCCGTTTCCGGGCCCTCTCCCCGCAGCTCTCCAGGGCGGGAGGGGTATCCTCCAACTGGGTGAGAAGAGCAAAATATTCCTCGTTCCGGTTCATAGTTCCACCTCCAATTCCAAACGCAGTAAGCCAAGTCCCTTCCTCTGCCGGGTGGACACGGTGCCCGGGGGCAGATTAAGAGCGGCGGCGGTTTCCGCCAGGGTGAATCCGGAGAAGTATCGAAGGACGATCACCGCCCGGATATCCCGGGGCAATCGCTCCACCGCCTCCCTCAGGGGGAGGGCGTCAAACTCCTCCACGGCGGTCTCCGGCAGCTCCTCCACCGTGGTCTCCCGCTTTCTCCGCCGCAGCTCAGTGTTGCAGATATTGATGAGGATGCGGGTGAGCCAGGTGGCAAAAAACTCCGGCTGACGCAGCTTTTTTCGGGCCAGATACCCCTTGTAGACCGCCTCGTCCACCGCGTCCACAGCGGCGGTCTCACTGCCCAAGTACAGCAGGGCGGTGCGGTAAAGCCGCCCCTTTAACCCTTCTGCCTGCCGGACAAATTCCTGCTCGCTCAAAGGCCCTCGCCTCCTTTCTTCACCCATTAGACGCACGGGGAAAGGCTTTTCATTTCCAAACATTAAAAAAATTACCAAGGGGCGGCCAGATCCGGCCGCCCCTGTTTTTATTTCCGCCTTACCGGCACCCGGAGCACCGTTCTGCGCCGCTCCGGCGGCACCCGCCGGGGATCGGAAAGGTAGATCTCATGGTGGAACCGCTCCGGCCCTATGTCCAACACGCACCCCTGCTCTCCGGCAAACCGCTCCATAGCCGCCAGGGTGGTGGGCTCGTCGTCATAGGAGCCCAGATGCATACACTGGACGCAAAGCCCCTCCTCATAGTGGAGAAGCTCCACCGGGGAGAAATCCTGCTTCTTCTTCCGGGCGGCCTCCTCCATGGCCCAGTCAAAGTGGGCTTTGGTGACGAAGTCCGGCAGGCGAATGAGGGAGATCCAGCAAAAGCCCTCCTTATGGCCGTAGTCCATGGTCCCGCCCTCCTTCATCCACCAGAAGCCCTCCAGGGGCGGCACCACATAGTCGAAATACCCCTCCAAGGGGTGATCCCCCAGCTTGCTCATCTTGATGGTGAAGGCGATGCCGTAGAGCAGTCCCATGGCCCTCTGGTACTCTCCGCCGGGCTCGTTGGGATCCCCCTTGCCCCGGACGGCGATAAAGTCCATGGCGGGGATCTCCACCAGCCCGGGCTTGGCAGGGGGGAGATAGAACTCCCGGTACTCCTTTTTGAAATCAAAGGCCATTAGGATCCCTCTTTCTTCCAGCGCAAAAGCTGGGGAAAGAATTTCTCCATCTGTGCTTTGGCCTGCTCCTGGGTCATGCCGGGGTTGGCCTGGGCCATAGGCCCGGCGCAGAAGGCTATCATCTCCTCCATGGTCATGTCCCCAATGAATTTCCCCTTCTCATAGCAGTATTTGCAGTAGTGGGGGCTGGGGCTCCCGTCGGCCTCGGTTCCCCGTAGGTCGGTGGAGAGGGGCATGGCGCAGGACTGGCAAAAGGTCTGTTCTTTCATGGTGGCGTCCTCCTTTGTTTGAGATGTCTCCATGGTAGCACCGAAACCCTGACACCCCATGTCAGGGTTTTCACATTTTTTAAAAATTTCCCCGGCCATCTCTCCCACCCTCCGCCGGATCCGCTCCGGAGAGAGGATGGCCACTTGGGGCCCAAAGGAGAGAAGATAGCCGTAGACCCACCCATCCTCGGGGAAGGAGACGGAGACCTCCAGAGAGCCGTTGGGCAGGAGGGAGACCTCCCCCTCCTCAAACTCGTCATAGACCCGGTAGGCCATGGCGGGGGAGAAGCGCAGACGCAGGTCTGCCATGGGGGGAGCACCCCCGGCGTCCTGGATGGGGGGAGGGGAGAGGGGGATGGAGAAGACCTCCTCCGTGACCTCAAGCCCCAGGATCCGGGACAGGCGGAAAGTGCGGTAATCCCCCTTCTCCGGGCAAAAGGCCTGGAGATACCACCCCTGGCCCTTAAAGACCAGCCGGGCGGGAAAGGTTTTTCGGCTGGTGGTCTCCCCCCAGGAGCTGACGTAGGTGAAGGAGACGGCCCTATGGGCCAGAATGGCCTCCTTCAGCCGTTGGAACTTGACGTTGGCCGCCCCGGAGTCTCCCCACCGGGACAGATCCACCTGGAGCCAATCGGGCTCCGACCGCCGGAAGAGGGCGGAGAGCTTGGACAGGGTTTCCTCCGTCCCCAGGCCGGGGGTGCCGGACAGGGATTTGAGGGAGGCCAGGAGCTGCTCCTGCTCCCTATCAGAGAGGGCGGTCTTGCTGAGCACATACTGCTCCATCAGCGCCACGCCCCCGTTGCGCCCCGGCAGGGCATAAACGGGTACGCCCACGGCGGAGAGGGCGTCCACATCCCGGTAGACGGTACGCACCGACACCTCGAACCGCTCCGCCAGCTCAGTGGCAGACATCTTTCCCCTTTCCAAGAGCAGATAGACCATCTCAAAGAGCCGCGCCTGGGACATGGAACTCCCTCCCTTCAAAACAGGGGCGGATGGTATCTGCCCCTACAGTACGGGAAAACCCCTTGTAGGGGCGGATACCATCCGCCCGAAAGCGTTACATCTCTCTCCGTCCCTCCAGGGCCCGGGTCAACGTGGCGTCGTCGGCGAACTCCAGCTGCCCTCCTACGGGTACACCATATGCAAGGCGTGTAACCTTTACACCAAAAGGCTTCAGCAGCCGGGATAGGTACATGGCGGTGGCCTCCCCCTCGGTGGTGGGGTTGGTGGCCATGATGATCTCGTCGATTCCGCCGGCGGACACCCGCTCCACCAGCTCCTTGATGTGGAGGTCGTCAGGCCCCACATGGTTCATGGGGGAGATGACCCCGTGGAGCACGTGATACCGCCCGTTATACTCCCGGGACCGCTCCAGGGCCGCCACATCCTTGGGGTCGGCCACCACACAGACGGTGCCTTCGTCCCGCTTGGAGCTCTGGCAGATGGGGCAAAGCCCCTCCCCCTCGGTGAAGGAGCGGCACACCGGGCACAGGGAGATGGTCCGCTTGGCGGTGACGATGGCCTCGGCGA
Organism: Oscillospiraceae bacterium; assembly: GCA_022799035.1. Taxonomy (GTDB): domain Bacteria; phylum Bacillota; class Clostridia; order Oscillospirales; family Oscillospiraceae; genus Vermiculatibacterium. The sequence continues at coordinate 71,174 of JAAWNQ010000002.1, read as the reverse complement.
AGGCCCGGGCCTCCTCGTCGGGAAGCCCCAGCACGAAAAAGCTCAGCCGCTGGGCGGACTTTTTTCCCACCCCGGGCAGCCGGGCGAACTGCTCCGTCAGGGCCTCCAGAGCTGGAGGAAAATATTCCATGGGAGTACACCTCATTTCGTAAAGAGCGGCCAAAGGGTCATCCGACTCACTCGATCCACTCGTATTCCAAATAATCTACATATGCGTCCAAGATCACCCCGCTGTCCGCAAACAGCTTTATGATGATGGAACAGTAGCCCACATTGTGATACAAATATTCAAGATGGCCCGCATACGCAAATAGCTGAGAGTTGTCCAAACGGCGATAGCAGCCGTCTTTCCGGGAGAACCTTCCGGGTTTTCTCCACTTATAGACGGAAAAACCGTTTTCCTCTGTCAAATGATACCGTATGATCAACGACTTGGCGTTTGGGTGGATGGCCCGTATGGAATCGCGGGAGGAAATGTCGTCCTCAAAGATGAAGATAAGAGTCTGGTCTTTCATCTGGATGTCTTTGATCACGCAATCGTGGGGCACACACATGGTTGGCAGGGATTCTTTGTTGAGATAATAGATTTCCTTCATGAACCTTTACCCTTTACCCTTTTAAGTCCCCCCGCAGTGCCGCGATAGCCGCCGGGATATCCGCCGCCCCATAGACCGCGCTTCCCGCCACCAGCACGTCGGCTCCCGCGTCCACACACTGCTTGCCCGTCTGGGCGTTGATCCCCCCGTCCACCTCCAGATGGCAGCCGGGGCAATATTTTTCGATATAGGAGCGGATGGCGGCGATTTTTGGCAGCTGATGCTCCATAAAAGCCTGCCCGCCGAACCCAGGCTCCACTGTCATTACCAGGATCAGGTCCAGCCCCTTCTCCAGATAGGGAAGGACGGCCTCGGCGGCAGTGATGGGCCGCAGGGCAATACCCTTCTTCACACCCAAGGTATCCATCTCCTCCAAGGCGGCCTGGATAGCGGGAGGCATGTCCGCCTCCAGATGGACGGTGAGCAGGTCGGCCCCCGCCTTGACAAAGGGGGCCACGAACCGTCCCGGCTTCTCCACCATCAGGTGGGTGTCCAGGAACATATCGGTGTGTTTGCGGATAGACTGGAGCACCGGGACCCCGATGGTGATATTGGGGACAAACATGCCGTCCATCACGTCCACATGGACCCAGTCGGCGGTGGAGATAGCTTGGATGTCTTTCCCCAGCTGACAGAAATCAGCGGAGAGGATAGAGGGGGCGATCTTGACCATAGAGCATCGTCCTTTCAACAATAAAATTACCCGGAACCTCAGGCCGGAATCCCGCCGGAGGCAAATCCGGAGAGAGGGTGAACGGCGGGCCTGGCCCCGACATAGGATGAACCAAGCGGATGGCCGACTCGTCCCCGCCGACCTCCCCCAAGCTGCGCCCTACCCACGGGACCGGCGTCGGCGGCAGAGGCGGGAAGCGGCGCCGCATTATATAGCTCCCGGTCTGGCCTCTGGGTCAGGCCGGGAGCGTCTGTTTTCCGACTGCCGGGAACCCCGGCTCAGTATACCTCGGTGGTAGAGACCTCTCTGGCGTCGTACCCCTCATCCTTCAGGGCCTTCAGGATCTGGGCCTTGTGCTCGTGACCGAAGGCCTCCAACGTCACCTTCAGCTCCACCCCCGCCTGCCGGTTCAGGTTGACAAACTGGTTGTGCTCCAGCTTGATGGTGTTGCCATTGTTCTCAGCCAGCACCTGGGACACTCGGAGCAGCTCGCCGGGCCGGTCGGGGAGGATCACCGAGAAGGTGAAGATCCGCCCCCGGCTCACCAGCCCGTGCTGCACCAGGGAGGAGACCGTGATCACGTCCATATTGCCCCCGGAGAGGACGGGCACCACATTCTTGCCCTCCGCCTTCAGGTGCTTCAAAGCGGCCACCGTCAGAAGTCCCGCGTTCTCCACGATCATCTTGTGTTTTTCCATCATGTCCAGGAAGGCGTCCACCAGCTCAGAGTCGGGGATGGTGAGGATCTCGTCCACATTCTCCTGGATGTAGGGGAACACCAGGTCCCCAGGGGTCTTAACCGCCACGCCGTCGGCGATGGTGTCCACCTTGGGTAGGGTGACGATATGCCCCGCCTCCAGGCAGGCCTTCATGGAGGCGGCCCCCACCGGCTCCACGCCGATGACAGTGACCTTGGGGTTGAGCAGCTTGGCCAGGGTGGATACCCCCGCTGCCAGCCCGCCGCCTCCGATGGGTACCAGGATCACGTCCACATCTGGCAGATCAGAGAAGATCTCGTAGGAGATCGTGCCTTGGCCCGTGGCCACAGTCAGGTCGTTGAAGGGGGGGATGTAGGTGTAGCCCTTCTCCTTCACCAGCCGCTGGGCCTCAGCGGCCGCGTTGTCAAAGGTCTCTCCAAAGAGCACTACCTCGGCCCCGTAATCCTTGGTGTTGTTCACCTTCACCAGGGGGGTGGTGGTGGGCATGACAATGGTGGCCTTCACCCCGGCGTGTTGGGCGGCAAAGGCTACCCCTTGGGCGTGGTTCCCCGCCGAGGCGGTGATAAGCCCCTTGGCCTTCTGCTCCTCGGTGAGGGAGCTGATCTTGAAATAGGCCCCCCGGAGCTTGTAGGCTCCTGTGATCTGCATATTCTCCGGCTTCAGGTACACATGGTTCCCTGTGGCCTTGGAGAAGGCGGGGGAGTGGATGAGATGGGTGGGGGAGATGACCCCGTCCAGCACCCTTCGCGCGGCCTTGAAATCCTCTAATGTCATCATTTGGAATGTCAACTCTTTTCCAGTGGTATCGCCCATTATCATACCGTTTTTTGGATGGAAAGTCAACCGGGGACAGACCTTTGGGGGGGACGAACATGAAGGAAGTGTAAATTCGCCCTTCCATTCCTTGACAGGGGGGATGGAAAAAGGTACAATCAAGAAATATAAGGGGGAGTATGCCCCAGGACAGGAGACGAGGCTATGGCGAAAATGGTAAAAAAGTCCCCCGCGCCCCTCTATTTCGCGGCGGCGGTGTGGCTGGTGTGGGGACTGTGTCTGCCCCTTTACCGGCTTTCCGACTATCTGCTGGCCGCCGGAGCGTCCCTCCTGGCGGGAGTGGTGGGGAAGGCCATCTTCCCCGATAAGACCTACGAGACCCCCGAGGCCCCAAAGACAGCCGAGCCCCAAAAGCCGGAGACCACCGGCAATCCGGAGCTGGACGCCCTCATCTCTGAGCGGGATAAGGCGGTAAGCGAGATGCGCCGCCTTAACGACAGCATCCCCGGGGAGAAGATCTCCGCCCAGATCGACCATCTGGAAGAGATGACCCAGAAGATCATCTCCCACGTGGTCTCCCACCCGGAGAAGCTGCCCCAGATCCGCAAGTTCATGAACTACTACCTGCCCACCACCCTAAAACTCCTCAACGCATACGACCGCATGGGCGAAGCCGGGGTGGAGGGGGAGAACATCGCCGGGACCAAGGGCCGGATCGACGCCATGATGGACACCATCGTCTCCGCCTTCGATAAGCAGATGGACGCCCTTTTCGCCGACGAGGCCCTGGACATCGCCACCGACATCACCGTGATGGAGAACCTTCTCAAGCAGGAGGGCCTCAGCGGCTCCGGATTTGCCGCTGGAACTGGAGGATAACAGGATGAGGAGAGAAGAGCGGAAAAGCGTGGGCTGGGTCCGCTGGTTGTATCTGCTGATGGTGGGAATGGATATCGTCAGCCTTTGGGATAGGGCCAGACGGTATAACGCCGTTACCAATGGGGGGATCTATTCCCCCGAGGCCTTGGCCAGCTACCAGGCTGGGGAATGGTTCATCGGGATATGCAGCGCTCTTTGGATCCCGCTGGGCATATATATCTTCCTGACCTGGAAGTGGGACCGGGAGGAGCGTCCGGCCCAGCGGGCGGACGCCGTCGCGAGCTCCGCTATAGCCCTTGTGGTGGCTGGGATGCCCCTTTTTATCCCCTTTGCCAGACTGGATACTTTGGATCGGATATTCTGGGCTGTGATCCTGCTGATTGCTGTGGGCGGCGGGGCATACAGCTGGTGGAAAGTATGGAAAGATAAACAAAACGAGGAAATAGGAGGAGACCTGACATGAGTGACGAACTGAATATGACCCCCGAACTGACCCTGACCCCCACCCTGGATACCGCCGCGGCGGTCCAGGCTGCCCCCGAGCTGACCCTGGACCCCACCGCCGCCGAGAAGGAGGTCAAGCAGGCCGACCAGGCCCTCCGGGACGCCAACGCCGTGAAGCTGGACGAGTCCATGCTCTCTGAGTCCGAGCGGAAAATGGTTTCCGACTTTGCCGAGAAGATCGACGTTCGGGATTCCAACCTGGTCCTCCAGTATGGCGCCGCCGCCCAGAAGAACATCGCCGGCTTCTCCGAGAGCGCCCTTTCCAAGGTCCGCACCAAGGACCTGGGGGAGGTGGGCAAGGACCTGGCGGGCCTGGTGGGCGAGCTCCAGAGCTTCGGCCAGGAGGAGAAAAGCGGGGTATTTGGCTTCTTCCAGAAGAAGAAAAACGACATCGCCGCCATGAAGGCCCAGTACTCTAAGGCCGAGACCAACGTGAACAAGATCGTGGAAGTCCTGGAGGGCCATCAGCTCACCCTGATGAAGGACGTGGCCATGCTGGACCAGATGTATGAGCTGAATACCAAGTACTATAAGGAGCTCACCATGTATATCCTGGCGGGGAAGAAAAAGCTGGAGGCCACCCGCACCGGGGAGCTGGAGGAGCTTCGGAAAAAGGCCACTGCCTCCGGCGCCCAGGAGGACGCCCAGGCCTACAACGACTTGGCCAACATGTGCTCCCGTTTTGAGAAGAAGCTTCACGACCTGGAGCTGACAAGAATGGTCTCCATCCAGATGGGTCCCCAGGTACGTCTCATCCAGAATAACGACGCCCTGATGCTGGAGAAGATCCAGTCCTCCCTGGTGAACACCATCCCCCTGTGGAAGTCCCAGATGGTGCTGGCCCTGGGGGTGGAGAACTCCCGCCAGGCCACCGCGGCCCAGAGCGCGGTGACCAACATGACCAACGACCTGTTGAAGAAGAACGCCGATATGCTGAAGATGGGTACCATCGAGACGGCCAAGGAGGCTGAACGCAGTGTGGTGAGCATCGAGACCCTCCAGCACACCAACCAGCAGCTCATCTCTACCTTAGACGAGATGATGAAGATCCAGACCGAAGGCGCCCAGAAGCGCAAAGAGGCCGAGGCTGAGCTGGGCCGCATCGAGGGCGAGCTGAAGCAGAAGCTCCTGGAGCTGCGGGGGTAAGCGGCGGGCGGATCTGTCCGCAGGGGGTACGACCCATCGTAAGGCGGTAAAACCGCCAAGACTACCCTTGCCGAAAAGGCGTTTCCACCGTAGGGGCGGGTTCCAAACCCGCCCGCCCCGGGGCTTTTCCCATCTGTGGGGCGTGACGACCCGGCGCGCCAAACCTGCCCCTCTATGAAAGGAACATTCCATGAAAACCAACAAAAAATCCTATGCGGCCGGCTGGGTGATCCTGCTCCTGGCCATCGCGGCCGCCGTGATCCTGGGCCAGCTCCGGAAGCCCTCCGGCGGGGTTACCCAGACTCAGGGAACCGGCTTGGATACCAAGCTGGACACCGCCTACTATGAGCAGTTTATCTATGACAAGGCGGATGTGCTGGACAGCGACACCGAGGAGCTGATGGCCCTCTATAATGCCAACTGGGACTACCGCTACAACAGCATGGTGGCCTTCTTCAGCGTGGAGGAGCTCCCCGCCGGAGCGGTGGATGTCCAGGACTACGCCTACACCCTCAGCGAGGATTACGAGCTGGGGGCTGGGGATGCCCTCCTCCTGGTGGTGGAGGATACCGACGAATTCCAGTTCGTCTGGGGCCCCGACTTTGACAGCATCATGAACGGCAAGACCGTGGACGCCCTGGGGGAGACCTTGTCCACCAAGGACTGGGATCACGACGTCAGCGCCTTCTACAGCACCCTGGATGCCATCTACCAGGACAACTTCGGCCTGGGGAACGCCGGGGTGGCGGAGCCGGACTACGGTTCCTACGATTCCGGGGCTTGGGTCCTCTACCTGGTCCTGTTCCTGGTGATCCTTTTCGCGGTTCTCTCCGCCATCGACCGCTCCCGCTATAACGCCTATCGGGCTCAATACTACGGCGTGGTCAACCCGCCCGTGGTGTTCCGCCCCATCTTCTTCTGGCACGGCCCCCGCTACGGCTGGTATACCCGCCATTGGCACCGTCCGCCCCCGCCGCCTCCCCCGAGAGGTCCCCGCCCCCCCATGGGCGGTGGTCCGCGACCCGGCGGAGGCTCCCGGCCTTCGGGAGGTTTCTCCTCTGGCTTTGGCGGAGCGGGAGCCCGTCCTACCCGGGGCAGCGGGTTCCGCAGCGGTGGCGGCTCCTTCGGGGGCAGCCGGGGGGGAGGCTTCTCCCGGGGCGGCGGTTCCTTCGGCGGCTCCAGAGGGGGCGGCTTTGGCGGCGGCAGTCGGGGCGGCGGCTTCGGCGGCCGGCGCTGATATGTATTGAGAGAGAAAAGAGGAATGAATATGGGATTTGATCGCTTCGGCGCTAAGCTCTCTGCCCGGGAGAGCCTGCGTATCAACAGCCCCAGCCCTATCTTGGGGACCCTGATCTATCTCCTGCTCACCACGGGCCTCACCCTTGTGGTGGCCTATCTGACCGCCGGCCCTATGGTGGCCTATGTTCAGTATGCTTCCACAGGCTATCCTGTGGAGGAGGCCGTCGCCTATGTCCTGCGGGATCATGGGACCTCCTTAGTGATCTTCGGCCTGGTCTGGCTGCTTCTGAGCCTGTACGGAAGCTATATGTCATACGGCTATGTCTCCTACACCCTCCGGGTGGCCCGAAACGAGCAACCCCGCTTCAACCATCTCTTTGACGGCTTTGCCCGGCCCCTCCGGGTCCTGGGAGCCGATCTTTTGGTGGGCCTGTTCACCCTCCTGTGGCTTCTGGCGATCCTGCTGCCCTTGACGCTTCTCTTGGTCCTGGGGAACGTTGCCGCCACGGACCGCAATTATATTATCAGCAATGTGTCCTCCTTTGCCTCCATGGTGATCGCCTACCGGTACAGCCTGACCGTCTACTTTCTCATTGACGACCCCGCCTGCACCATCCGCCAGGCCATCCGCCGGAGCAAGGAGACCATGCGGGGCCGGAAGTGGACCCTATTCCTCCTGGACCTGTCCTTCCTGGGCTGGGAGCTTCTCTCCGTGCTGATGGGGATCCTGTTCGGATTCGTGGGGCTGTACGGCGGCCTGCTTCTCTTCCGGAATTTCAGCTCCTTGGCCGTCATCCCCGCCATTTTGCTGGGGGTGACGCTGGTGCAGATCTGGTTGATGCCCTATCAGAGCGCGGCCCGGGCCAACTTCTACGACAGTGTCACCGGCGCCGCCCAGTCCAGCGGAAGCCCCGCCGGCCCCGATTACGACTACCATGCCAACGACGGCCCACAGCCCTTTTAAGTGAAAAGTGAAAAAGCTGTTGAGAAAAACAAAAAGGCTATCCTTTGTAAAAGGATAGCCTTTTCTGCTATTTGATTTTCTCCATCCAGGCCCAGGCTGTGTCCAGCAGGGTATCAGGCTCCTCCGCGCTGTCAAAGATCACAAGGTAGCTGTTGCCCCGGAAGAGTAGATAGATGTTTTTCCGCTCCCCGTACCACACGCCCTCCCGTCCCTCCACCGGGATTAGGCCCTTTCTCTGAATCTCCCCCTCCACCGCCTCCTCCGCCAGGGCGGGGGTGACATAGGTCCGGGCGGAGACCTGGTAGGAGTTCTCCGGGGACCTCCGCTCAAACCAATCGGCGGAGCTTCCCCAGAGTCCGTCGGTACGGACTTGGGCCTCTATATACCGGTCATCCCCCAAGGAAGCCGGGGGCAGCCGCCCGGGGAACACCGAGCGGAAGGGATCGTGGGAGGCCATGGCCAGGAGGACCAGACAGCCCATTCCCATATACAAAAGGCCCTGCCGCCGCCTGTCCCGGTCGGAGGTGGTGCTCCATGCGATAGCCCCTCCCAGCAGGATCCCCACCGGGAGGCCCCAGTTTCCAAAATCGTTGATCAGGCAGTCCGCCGCCAGCAAAAGCCAAATAAGGACCACGTAGAGAAAGCACAGGGCCGACAGCACCTTCCAAACCTCCGGGGCTCTGGACCTGGGTGGATCCTGCCCGGTCAGGAGGGCCCGCTTCCATTCCCAGAGCCAACCGGCCATTCGGAGCAGATGGGCCCCCTCCCCAACCAGCAGGAGGGGAAGGGAGAGGAGGAGAAGGGGAGCGGAGATGCTCTCCAAGTAGAAAAGATTGGTAAACAGACCCTGATCCCAATATGCCCAGGGCCGGGTCAGGGCCTCCACCAGGGCCAGGGCATAGAACCCCAGGACCGCCAAAGTGATCCCGCCCCCAATGGCCATCCGCCGCAAAGCCTTTCCCCGGAACCGGCCGTACTCCGTCTCCGGATCGGTCTGAATAGGGGAGGGGGAGGTCCCAGGCCGGGAGGCATAGAGGTTCCAGTACCCCACCTTGCGGAGAAGATCCCACCCCGCGTCCTCACAGAGCTGAAGGTAGTCCGGCTCCTCCTCGTCCTTGGGGTCGGCCCAGTCCAGAAAATACCGCAGATCCTCCCGGCCCGTCCGCCGGAACCGGGCCACCCGGCCCGGAAACAGCTTATCCAGCTCCCAGCCCCGGTTCGCCATGCCGTTCAGCATATCCAGGGCGGCCTCCCGGTCGATAGACAGGTAGGAAAACAGCTTCCAACAGGTATTTTTCATTGATTCTGCACCTCCTATAAGGGGTTCAACTGTAGGCCCCGACGGCAAGGGGTCCAACTGTGGCCCCGACGAAAAAGGATTCAACCGTGGGGCCCGACGCCCCGCTCTCTGCACTCGCGGGGTTCCCTCCGGCATCGGCTTCGCCGAACCCGGCGGGCCACTCCCTCTAAATTCCCAACCGCTCCCGCACAACGTCCAGCCGCTCCGGCGTAGTCAGGTCCAGCCCCCGGCACCCCACCAGGGCCACGATATTGCCCTGCCGGAGGAGCAGATACTCCCCATCCCAGCAGACATAGCTCTCCTCAAACCCCAGCCCGGGGGAGGGCTCCCACTCCAGCTCCCCCCACAGGAAGACCCCGCCCCGGGTCTCCCGGGCCCGCAGGTCAAAGACCCACCGGGCCAGCCACTCCCCGGCGCACTCGTACCGCTCGGTGGTGAGGATATAGAGGGGGTCCTCCGGCCCGTCCCCCTCGGTGAGTTCTCTGTACTCCAGAAACTCCCCCAGGGGAGACCGGTGTCCCTCCAGGTGTCGGCTGTCCTCGCTGTCCCGTAGCCCCAGGGCGGAGGCCATCACCACCGGCCACTCCCGGCAGGCTTCCACTGTGGCGGTATACTCCTGATTGTAATGGGACCACCCCAGGTCCACCGTGGTCCCCACCACCCTGAAAATCTCCAAAAGGGCCAGCAGGGCGGCCAGCACATACAGCGGCTTGAACAGCCGGAAGGGAGCGTCCTGGACCCAGGCCCATACCTGTCCCGGGGTCTCCACCCGCCCTGACCTTCTGCACCGCAGGAGATAGAGGGGGACCCCCACGAAGCTCAGAAGAATGCTCACCAGCCCCATCCCCAGGGAGAGCAGGTACACAAGGGCGCTGTTGGAGGCCACAAAGGCCGCCACCGACCGCCCCGGCCCCGGGGTGGCCGTCAGCACAAAGGCCACGAAAGCCGCCGAAAGCAGCAGCACCACCAGGGTGGTGATCAGGTTCCTCCGGGCGTACCTCCGCCAAAACCGCTCCCACTCCATCCCGGCGTCCGTCTGGATCGGCGCCGGCTCCGCCCCCTGGGCCGAGCGGAAAAACAGCATCCCCCGCAGGGTCTGGATATGCTTCCATCCCGCGTCGGCGCAGAGCTGAATATAGTCCTCATCCGGCCCCTCGTCCATAAACTGCCGCACGTCCAGATCCACAAAATGCCGGGGCGCTTTCTCCCTCTCAAAAAGGGCCATACACCCCAGATAGATGTGCCTCAGCCCCCAGCCCCTCTCCGCCCTCCGGTCCAGATACCCCTGTCCCGCCTTGTAGTTCATGGCCTCGTAGGGGAAAAATCCCAAGCTGTATCTCATTTTGACCCCTCCTGTTCCAGCGCCTCCGCCCCGTCCGCCACCAGCTGCCGGAGCCGTCCATACTCCGCCCTCAGCGCCGCCTTTCCGGCGGAGCTGAGGGCGTAATACTTCCGCCGCTCCCGGGTATCGCAGAGAAAGATATACCCCTCCTCCTCAAACCGGGAGAGCAGGGCGTACAACGTCCCCGCCCCCAAAACCACCCGGCCCCCGGTGAGCTGGCTCACCACCTGCATGATCTCATACCCATGCCGGCTCTCCCCGGTCAGGGCCAGCAGCACATAATACATCTGCTCGGTCAAAGTCTCCAGCCTTTTCCGCGCCACGCCCCCACCTCCCGGAAGTTAAAAGTTAAAAATGAAAAGTGAAAAGGAGAAAGTTATATCGAATATCGCTATAACTATTATATGTCGATATTCGATATAAGTCAAGAGGGACGAATGGATCAATCAATGCAAGCGTCCCCCCCCCCCACAATCCCCCACTGGTCTTCGTAGGGGCGGGTCACCGACCCGCCCGGCCGGACGATTTCAAACAAAAAAGGGCCACGCCATACCCAGTACAGCGTGGCCCTTCACTTTTAACTTTTTCTCTAATAACTTTTTACTTTTCACTCACTCCAGCACCGCTCCCCTGGCCGCCGAGGAGACCAGCTTGGCATACCGCGACAGATACCCGGTCTTGACCTTGGGCTCGGGGCATACCCACTTGGCCCGCCGGGCCGCCAGGGTCTCCTCATCTACATCCAGGGTGATGGAGCAGGCGGGGATGTCGATGGAGATGAGATCTCCCTCCTCCACCAGAGCGATAGGCCCGCCCTGGGCCGCCTCGGGACACACATGGCCGATGGCCGCCCCCCGGGTGGCGCCGGAGAACCGCCCGTCGGTGATCAGGCCCACAGATTCCCCCAGTCCCATGCCGCAGATGGCGGAGGTGGGGTTCAGCATCTCCCGCATCCCGGGGCCTCCCTTAGGCCCCTCATAGCGGATGACCACCACATCCCCCTTTTGGATCCTCCCGCCGTAGATGGCCTCAATGGCCTCCTCCTCGGAGTTGAACACCCGGGCGGGGCCGGAGTGGGTCATCATCTCGGGGGCCACGGCGGACCGCTTTACCACACAGCCCTCGGGGGCCAGGTTGCCCTTCAGCACGGCGATGCCCCCGTCGGGGGAGTAGGGGGAGTCGATGGGCCGGATCAGCTCCGGATCCCGGTTCACCACACCCTCCAGATTCTCCTCCAGGGTTTTTCCCGTGCAGGTGAGGACGCCGGTGTCCAAAAGTCCCTTCTTGGTCAGCTCCTTCATCACGGCGTACACTCCGCCGGCTCCCTCCAGGTCCTCCATATAGGTGTCCCCGGCGGGGGCAAGGTGGCAGAGGTTGGGGGTCTTTCCGGAGATCTCGTTTGCCATATCAAAATCCAGCTCAATGCCGCACTCGTGGGCGATGGCGGGGAGGTGGAGCATGGTGTTGGTGGAGCAGCCCAGGGCCATATCCACCGTCTCCGCGTTGTGGAAGGCGGCGGGGGTCATGATATCCCGGGGCCGGATGTTCTTCTTCACCAGCTCCATCACCTGCATTCCCGCGTGCTTGGCCAGCCGCAGCCGGGCCGACCACACCGCCGGGATGGTGCCGTTGCCCCGCAGCCCCATGCCCAGTACCTCGGTAAGGCAGTTCATGGAGTTGGCGGTGTACATTCCCGAGCAGGACCCGCAGGTGGGGCAGGCGTTGTTCTCATAATCCTCCACCCCCGCCTCATCCAGAGTCCCGGCATAGTAGCCCCCCACCGCCTCGAACATGTGGGAAAGGCAGGTCCTCCGTCCGTCCTCCAGTCGCCCCGCCAGCATGGGCCCGCCGGAGCAGAAGATGGTGGGGATGTTGACCCGCGCCGCCGCCATGAGAAGCCCGGGCACGTTCTTGTCGCAGTTGGGGATCATCACCAGCCCGTCGAACTGGTGGGCCATAGCCATGGCCTCGGTGGAGTCGGCGATGAGATCCCGGCTCACCAGGGAGTACTTCATGCCGGTATGCCCCATGGCGATGCCGTCGCACACGGCGATGGCGGGGAACTCCACCGGGGTGCCTCCCGCCGCCCGTACGCCGGCCTTCACCGCCTCGGCGATCTTGTCCAGGTTCATATGCCCCGGGACGATCTCATTGTAGGAGCAGACCACCCCGATCAGGGGCCGCTCCAACTCCTCCTTGGTGTAGCCCAGAGCATAGAAAAGGGAGCGGTTGGGTGCCCGGTCTACCCCCTTCGTCACATTGTCGCTTCTCATAGAAAGGACCTCCTTACGGGGAGAATTTGAATTTATTTTACTCTCCCGCGCCCTGTCCGTCAAGGAAAATCCCCCATTCTACCAGCCGTGGATTGACGGAAAGAAGGGAAAATGCTATGCTTTGAGGGCAAGGAGGGAAGACCATGGAATCCATAGACCGGGAAAAGTTTGGCGCCTTTTTATTACAACTTCGCAAGGAGAAAGGCTTTACACAACAGGAGGTGGCCGACAGGCTCTTTGTCTCCAACAAGGCGGTGAGCAAGTGGGAGCGGGGCCAGAGCCTTCCGGATATCAGCCTTTTGACCCCTCTGGCCCAGCTCCTGGAGGTCAGTGTGGCCGAGCTTCTCAAGGGGGAGCGGCTGACGGGGGAGACCCTGGAAAACAGTGAAGTAAAAGACCTTGTCAATAAAGCCGTTCAGCTCTCTGAGGAGGAGCGGGGAAGAAGGGCAAAAAAGAGCCGCTTTTGGCGGAAGGCCTGGGTGGTCTGCGCCGCTCTGGCGGCGTTGGAGACCACGGCCCTCATCGCCGGGAACCAGCTTTCCGCGGTGGAGCTGTGGGATTTCCTCCTTCTGGTGGAGGGCCTGACCCTGGGCTTTGGGGCTTACTTCTGCTTTTTTGCCAAGGAGATTCTGCCCGCCTATTATGATGAGAATAAAGTTTACGTCTACTCCGACCGCTTTTTTCGCATGAACCTGGGGATGATCCCCATCAACAACAGCAACTGGCCCCATATCATCAAGGTGGGCCGGGGGTGGCTCCTGGGAACCTCGGTCCTCTGGCCGCCCGTCTTCTGGGTGGGGCGGGCCTTTCTGCCCTCCATGGCGATGCTGATCCTGACCCTTTTCTTCTGCCTGGGCTTCTTCGCCCCCATGCTGTGGACGGCCTGGAAGCACCGGTGAGCTTGACAAGGGGCCGCTCTCTATGATAAGGTAAAGCCATCCACAAAAAGGAGATATGCTTTATGTACCGTCCCATTTGAATTCATCGCCCATAGCCCGGATCACAGACGCTCCTCCGGAGCGTCCGATGGCTATGTTGAATTCAAGGAAAGGGACGGTATTTTTATGCCTGAAAAAAGGAATATTGGCATTTTATACGCCATGGCCCTTCTCCAGGGCATGGTGTTCTACGGCCCCATCGCCACCCTCTACCGTCAGGCGGTGGGGGTGGGCCTGGGCCAGATCGCCCTTATGGAGGGGGTCTGCCTGACCCTGGCGGTGGCCCTGGAGCTTCCCTGGGGCCTTCTGGCGGAGCGGCTGGGCTACCGGCGGACCATGGTTCTGTGCTCCGGGCTGTACTTTGTCACCAAGCTGATCTTCTGGCGGGCCGCCGGCTTTGGGGGCTTCCTCCTGGAGCGGATCCTGCTGGGGGTGGTGGCCGCCGGCCTCTCCGGCATTGACACGGGGATCCTGTACCTGTCCTGCCCGGAGGGGGAGGCCCACCGTGTGTTTGGGGTTTACAATAACATGACCATCCTGGGCCTGCTGGCGGCCACAGGGGTCTACACCTTCCTGATTGGGGAGAACTACCGTCTGGCAGGGCTTCTCACGGCGGTGAGCTACGCCACCGCGGCCATACTGTCCCTGGGCCTCCGGGAGGTGCGCTCCCCCGACCGCCGCGGGGGGCGGGAGGCCCTGACCCGCTTTGGGAGGATCCTCCGGGAGACCCTGGGCCAGAGAAGACTCCTGCTGTTTCTCTCCGGCGCCGCCCTTTTGGGCGCGGCCCAGCAGATGGTCACCGTCTTTTACAGCCAGGCCCAGTATCAGCGGCTGGGCATGTCCGCCGCCGCCATGGGGGCGGCCTACGCTTTTATGACCCTGTGCGGCCTGTTGGGAGGGTATTCCGCCCGGCTGACGGAGAGGATCGGGGAACGGCGTGCCCTGATCCTGCTGCCCCTGCTCTCGGCCCTGTGCTGCCTTACCCTGGCCCTGACGGGAAGTATGATCCTCTCGGTGCTGGCGGTGGCCCTGTTCCGGGTGGGCTTCAACCTGTACCAGCCTCTGCAGGCCACCATCCAGAACCGGAGCGTCAAGACGGAGGACCGGGCCACCGCCCTCAGCGCCCAGGCGGTGCTGCTCAACGGCGTGACCATTTCGGCCACCTTCCTTCTGGGCTGCCTGTCCGAGATAAGTCTCCCCGCCGCCTTCCTGCTGGGCGGGGCCCTGAGTCTGGCCTCCCTGGGACTGATGGGCCGGATGAGCGGGGGAGAGGAAAGAAGATAAGGAGGAAAGGCCATGGCAGAGCTGGCAAGCATGATGAATCTGGGAAAAGAGATGGACCGGAAGCTCCGCTCCGTAGGGATCCACTGCGCCGAAGAGCTGATGGCGGTGGGGGCCAAAGAGGCCTACCGAAGGTTGAAGGCCCTCTATCCCAAGGTCTGCCTGGTCCACCTCTACTGCCTTGAGGGGGCCGTCACCCAAACCGAATACAACTGCCTGCCAAAGGAGAAGCAGGCAGAGCTGCGGGAGTTCAGCGACAGCCTGAAATAGGAGGAAAACCCCTCACCCCGCAGATTACGACGCCCCGGCGGCCAAGGATCTGCCCCTGCCCCACAGTCCCACACTGCCCGCCAAAGGTCTACCCCTGACCCATCCCGTAGGGGCGGCCTTTATGGCCGCCATCTGACGGATTTCCCAAGAACAGTCAGCCTGCTACCCTCTGGTGTTGTATGGAACCGCCTGCTTTCCGGGGGAAGGAGGCCAATGTTGATTTGGCGGAATGGGCAAGGAATTATTGCGTTACGGTTTGTAAGTTATATCTTATGACAAGGACCGGTGGTAAGATGGATGCGCTTGCTTTTGAAAAACTTGACCTGCTACTTGGTAACCATGCACCCTTTTTAATATCGCTGTCAGATGGGTTGCAAGAAGAACTTCACATTGTGATCGCTGCGGCAGAGGTTGGAGCGGAGGGCGGAAACATCCCGGATTTTGAAGAAGTGAATGAAGCTACCCGAGAGGTTCTTCAAGAAATTCTGGCTGATACACAGCCAATAGAGATAAATGAACGCAGATTGTTTGAGATATGTTTCCACGATTATATTATCTACCAAATAAGAAACGAATCCTTTAGCTCGTTTGATCCACAAGAAATTCGCTGTGGAAAGTATCTTATTACCTTTGAAAAATCAAAGCTTCTTTCCCGCTTGAATGAAATTACGGATGCTCAACAGTTGGAGGATGGCTCCTTCTATCCAGACAAGTGGACACACTATGGGATCTACACACAAAACCATGTGATCGATGTTGTCTCACATTGTGCACCGGTCATATCACGGTATACAAAATGATACAACAGAGACAGCTCCTTTTTCTTATAAGATAAAAACAACGAGAGAGGAACGCAAATTGTGTTCCTCTCTCGCATTTTATAAGCCAAAACTATCTTTTCCTGTTTTTCTATTTTACAAGGTCGCTTTGATATTTTCCTACAAAGTCCAGAGATAAACCTTGCTTTTAGTTGGAGGCGGTATCCAGGTCGGTGTCCCCACCCCAGATCATGTTCTTTCTAAGCTCCTCGCCCACGATCTCCATCTGGTGCTTCTTGAGCTGGGCCCGCTTGGAGTTGAAGAAGGTGCGGCCATTCTTGTTCTCGGCGATCCACCGGCCGGCGAAGGTGCCGTCCTGGATATCGGAGAGGACCTTTCGCATGTTGGCCTTGACCTCCTCGGCGGGGAGGACACGGGGGCCGGAGACGTACTCGCCGAACTCGGCAGTGTCGGAGATGGAGTAGTTCATAGCCGCCACGCCGCCCTTGTTGATCAGGTCGATGATGAGCTTCATCTCATGGATGCACTCAAAATAGGCGTTTTCCGGCTCATAGCCCGCCTCCACCAGTACCTCGAAGCCGCAGCGCATCAGATCCACCACGCCGCCGCACAGCACGGTCTGCTCACCGAAGAGGTCGGTCTCGGTCTCGTCGTGGAAGGTGGTCTCCATGACTCCCGCCCGGGCGCCGCCGATGCCGGCGATGTAGGCCAGGGCGATCTTGTAGGCGTTCCCCGTGGCGTTCTGCTCCACCGCCACCAGGCAGGGAACCCCCTTGCCCCCCACGTAGGTGGAGCGCACGGTGTGGCCCGGGCCCTTGGGGGCGGCCATGAATACGTCCACCCCGGCGGGAGGGACGATCTGTTGGTAGCGGATATTGAAGCCGTGGGCGAAGGCCAAGGCCTTGCCCTCAGTCATATAGGGGGCGATGTCCTTCCTATAAACGTCGGCCTGGACTTCATCGTTGATGAGCATCATCACGATGTCGCCCCACTTGGCGGCCTCGGCCACGGTCTTGACCCGGAGTCCGGCCTTTTCCGCCTCGGCCCAGCGCTTGGAGCCCTCCCGCAGGCCGACGCATACGTCGCAGCCCGAATCCTTCAGGTTCAGGGCGTGAGCGTGGCCCTGGGAGCCGTAGCCGATGATGGAGATCTTCTTGCCGTCCAGATAGGAAATGTCGCAGTCCTTTTCGTAATACATTTTGGCCATTTTAAAACACTCCTTCGGTTTTTTTGCCGCTGAACGGCGATTGTAATGGAACTGTTATTTTTGTTTCCGCTGTGTAACCAGGTTTTTCACCAGAATATCAGTATTTGGGGCAAAAGAATGTAAAGTGTGATACAATCTGGAAAAAGGGGGGCGTCAGCTGAGGGTCAGACCCAACTCCACCTCGTCCTCGTCGGAGCGTCCGGTCTGGGTGAAGCCCAGGGACCGGTAGAGGGCACAGGCGGCGGTATTCTCCGGGCTGACTGTCAGCAGGACGCGGTCAGAGGCGCCGAAGGGCTTTGTGCGGATGTACTCCAGCGCCAGCTCCATAGCGGCCCGCCCAAAGCCTTTTCCCTGGCGCCGCCGGTCGATCATCAGGTGCCAGATGTTGTAGGTCTCCTCGTCGTAGTCATAGATGACCATGAGATAGCCCACCACCTCACCGCCGCTGAAAACGGCGAAGGGGGTACATTGGCTATAGTAGACATACGCCTGGGCCAGGCTCCTGATGGGATGGGATACGAACTCCTCCTGCCAGTCGTTCAGTTCCAGGTTGAAGCAGGGGATAAAATTTGACTCGTCCACTTTTTGCAGGGCAATGTGATCCATGTTTCCTCCTTAAATGTGGGGAGGGTCAACACATAGTCACCCTCCGATCGGTTGACGGACGTGACGTGTACAGTTTCATAACTGACCTCCCCCTTTCAAAGGAAAATGATGATATATGATAAACACAGAAGGCTCTGTGGGGTTTTGCCCCTTACAGGGTGGATTTGCCCAGGTTGAACTCGGTGTTTTCCTTGCTCTCGTCGCTGATGGTGTATGCGCCCCGCTCCAGGGCTACCATGCCGGTGCGGACCAGCTCCAGGATGCCGAAGGACTCCAGGAGATCCTGCATGGCGGCGGCCTTGGTCTCGTCCCCGATGAGGGCCAGAGTGAGGGACTTCACCGACACGTCGATGATGGAGGAGCGGAAGATGTTGGCAATCTGGATGATCTCGTTGCGCACGTCCGAGGTCTCGGCCTTCACCTTGAACATTACCAGCTCCCGGCGGATGGAGCGTTCAGGGAGAAGCTCCTGCACCGAGTGGACGGGGAAGAGCTTCCGCAGCTGGTTCATGAGCTGCTCCATCATGGCGGCATCCCCCATGACCTCGATGGTGATGCGGCTCTCGGCGGGGTCGTCGGTGGTGCCCACGGCCAGGGACTCAATGTTGTAGCCCTTCCGGGAGAAGAGACGGGAGACCTGGGAGAGGACGCCGGAGGAGTTTTCCACCAGGACGGACAGGGTGTGGCGGGTATATTCGTTTTTCATTTCCTTCCCCTCCTTAATCCAGCAGAAATTGGGTGACGGGAGCCCCGGCGGGGATCATGGGGTGGACCATGGCGTCCTTGTCGATGAGGCACTCAATGACATAGGGGCCTTTGCTCTCCACCGCCTTGCGAAGCTCCGCCTCGAACTCCTCCTGGTGGGCCGCCCGGCCCCCGGGGATGCCGTAGGCCTGGGCCAGCTTCACAAAGTCGGGGCCACGGTCCAGGTCGGTCTGGGCGTATCGCTCCCCGTAGATGAGGTGCTGCCACTGGCGAACCATGCCCAGGGTATGGTTATTGAAGACGACCACGATCACGGGGATATTGTAGTGCTGGAGGGTGGCAAGCTCGTTGCAGTTCATACGGAAGCCGCCGTCCCCCACGCAGGCCACCACGGGAACCTCCGGGTTGCCCACGCTGGAGCCCATGGCGGCGCCCACGCCGAAGCCCATGGTGCCGAAGCCCCCGGAGGTGATGAGCTGGCCGGGGCGGGAGAAGTGGTAGTACTGGGCCGACCACATCTGGTGCTGGCCCACGTCGGTGGCGATGATGGCCTGGCCTTGGGTGACGTCCTGGATGGTCTCCAGGATCTCGTGGGGGTGGAGGATATCGTCCTTTTTAAGGGGGATCTCCGGGTGGGAGAAGACCCACTGTTTCCACTCCGGGTAGTCGTGGGAGGGCAGCTTCTCGTTGAGGAGCTGGAGAACCCTTCTGGCGTCCCCGATGATGTGGTGGTCGGTCTTCACGTTCTTGTCGATCTCCGCCCGGTCAATGTCGATCTGAACCACCTTGGCCTGCTGGGCGAAGAGGGAGGGATCGGTGGCAACCCGGTCGGAGAAGCGGCAGCCCACGGCGATGAGGAGATCGCACTCCGCGCTGGCGTAGTTGGAGGCGTGGGAGCCGTGCATCCCGATCATGCCGGTGAAGAGGGGGTGGTTCCCGGGCAGGGCCCCGCCCCCCATGATGGTGGAGGCCACGGGGGCGTTCAGGGTCTCCACGAATTTCCGGAACTCGGGCACCGCCCCCTTGGAGCGGATCACGCCGCCTCCCACCAGGATAAGGGGCTTTTGGGCGGCCTCGATCATGCCCAGGAGCTTGGCGATGTCCCCCAGGTCGGGCTCGGGGGTCTTCAGGTCGTGGCTGGAGCGGCGGAGCATGGCCCCCAGGCGGCCGTGGGAGGCGTGCTGCTCCACGGGGAGGTATTCGTAGTTGACCTCGGCGGCGGTGACGTTCTTGGCGATGTCGATGAGGACAGGGCCGGGGCGGCCGGAGCGGGCGATGGCGAAGGCCTCCCGGATAATGTCGGCAAGCTGGGTGGGATCCTTCACTAAGTAGTTGCATTTGGTGATGGGCATGGTGATACCGGTGATGTCCACCTCCTGGAAGGAGTCCTTGCCGATGAGGTTCTCGCTGACGTTGCAGGTGATGAAAACCACGGGGGAGGAGTCCATATAGGCGGTGGCGATGCCGGTGGTAAGGTTGGTGGCTCCGGGGCCGGAGGTGGCGAAGCAGACCCCCACCTTGCCGGTGGAGCGGGCGTAGCCATCGGCGGCATGGGAGGCCCCCTGCTCGTGGGCGGTGAGGATATGGCGGATCTTGTCCTTGTAGCCGTGGAGCTCCATCTCGTCATAGACGTTGAGGATGGTGCCGCCGGGGTAGCCAAAGACGGTGTCCACCCCCTGCTCCAGCAGACACTCCATAATGATCTGGGCGCATTTCATTTTCATACTGTCAGCCTCCTTGCTCAATGGGGTTTGGAAGGGCGTTGCCGTGAAAAAAACAAAGCGGCTTCGTCCTACTATAGGACGAAGCCGTTTACTCCGTGGTACCACCTAAATTCGCGGAAGGACCCGCGCACTTTTGGCCCGTAACGGGGGCAGGCCGTCGCCGCCTACCGGGCTTGTAAGCCGTTCAGCGGGCCGCTCGCGGGTGACGTTCAAACACCGCCCCTCACGGAAGCTTACACCGGCCGCTTCCTCTCTCGGCTTGCGGGGCGGGCCTACTGGCCCGGTCATGGCGTTTGGATTATTGGTTTTTATGATACTATCTTCCCAGCCGTTTGTCAATCCATAAAAGGCGGGAAATTCTGTTACTTTGTTGACATTGAGGCGGCGGAATGCTATCCTAACGGAAAAAGACAGAGGGGGAGGGGAAGCCCTATGCAGTATCCCATTGGAAAGGTGGCGAAAGCCTTCGGGCTGACCAAGGAGACCCTGCGGTATTATGAGCGCTCGGGGGTGATGCCCTCCCGGCGGGAGGAGAACGGATACCGCTTTTATGAAAAGCGGCAGCTGCAGAATATGGCGGTGATCCGGCGGATGCAGAACATCGGCTTTTCCCTGAAGGAGATCTCCGCCCTGATGACCGATTACAGCGGGGAGCGGCTGTTTGACAAGCTGGAGGAGAGTATCCGGGTCAAGGAGGAGGAGCTGCGGTATCAGACGGCGCTGCTGGAGAAGCTGCGGGAGGATACGGCCTTTTTGAGGGAGAGGGGAAACTACGACAGGCCCTTCCTGGTGGAGCTGCCCGTCCGCTACGCCTTCTATTTTGACAATGTGGAGATGCTGGTCAACGACAAGGGGATCCGGGAGGACATCATCCGCTGGTACGGGAGGATGTATCCGGCCTTAGGGCTGGAGACATTGCGGTGGGAGGATATCTCCCTCCAGACCCCACGGCGGATCGGGCTGACGGTGGATGTGGAGGGGGCCAGGGCCAGCGGGTTCCCGGTGACGGAGAATATCGTGGAGCTGCCCGCCTGCCGGGCGGTGGAGATGGTCACAATATACCGGCAGGAGCCGGAGTTCTTTCTGGGCCTGGAGCCTAAGTTCCGGGAATTTGCCGAAAGGGAGGGGCTGCGGTATCAGAGGGATCTCCACCTGATCCCCAATTTCAGCTATACCGAGTCCGACGGGAGGATGCTCCACATCGTACGGATCCACGCTCCTGTGGAGGAATAAAAGGAGAGCCGGCCATAGATATGGCCGGCTCTCTTTTCCTATCTTGGAATGGGGGAGATCACTTAATCTCGGCGGCGATGGTCTGGGCGGAGATGGCGCCGAAGGACATGGCGGCCACGAAGCCCGCACCGTAGTTCTTGCCCTGCTTCTGCTCGATGGAGCCCACCACGTCGCCCGCGGCGTAGAGGCCGGGGATGACCTTGCCCTCCTGGGTGAGGACGTGGGTATCGTGGTCGATGCACAGGCCGCCGGTGGGCAGATAGTAGTTGGGATCCACCCGGACGGCCCAGACGCCGGTCTTGGTGTCGATGTAGGGCAGGCTCTTCCGGCCCCAGGCGTCGGCGGCGTCAGGGCCCTGGAGGGCCAGGGCGTTGTTGGTGGCGATGGTGGAGGCCAGGTTGGGCAGGTTCAGCTTGGCGGAGGCCTCCTCCAGGCTGTCGTAGCGGATGGCCTCCCCCTTCTCGAAGATGCCCTCGTAGGTATCCATCAGGTAGTCGTCGTAGTTCCGGGTCTGGGCGGCGCCGGCGTCATCGAAGATGAAGTAGAAGGTGTCGCCGTTGGCGGGGTCGGCCTTGGCCCGGGACATGGTGCCGTGGTTGTCGGCGGTGATGTTGCCGAACTGGTCGCCGTTGATGTTGACGATGATGCCGGGGGTGGTGTAGTGCATGAAAGCCAGCTCGAAGTGGCTGTCGTAGGTGGCCAGGAAGCCGGGGACGTAGGAGCCCATATCCTCGATACCCGCGCCGTACTTCATGCCCAGCTTCAGGCCGTCGCCGGTGAGGGAGGCGGGGGCGTTGAGGTATTTGCCCGCCATCTCGGGGAAGTACTTGGCGACCAGCTCGTCGTCCTTGGCGAAGGAGCCGGCGGCCAGGACCACGGCGTCGGCGTGGACGGTCCAGGTGGTGCCGTCCCGGCCCTCGGCCACCAGGCCGGTGATCCGGCCGGAGTTATCCTGGATCAGGTCGGTGACGGGGGTGCCGTAGATGATGCGGCCGCCCTGGTAGGTGATGCGGTCCTCCAGCCACTGGGTGGCGAAGCCCGCGCCGCCGGAGTAGCAGCCGGGGGCGAAGAAGGCGTAGTTGTACATGGGCTTCACGCCCAGGGTCATCATGCCTACGCCGTTCTCGGTCATCCAGTCGGTCATCCAGCCGGCGGTGTAGTACATCTGCTTGAGCCAGGTCAGCTCGGGATCCTTGGCCACGGCCTCGGGATCCATGCGCTTGGCCAGGGAGGCCCGGCGGGCTTCCCACTCGCCCTGGGTGCTGCCCTTCTCCCGGCCCATGGCCCAGTTGGCGTAGACCTGGGAGTCGGTGTTGAAGATGCCGCCGTAGGTCAGGGGCATACAGCCGCCGGGGATGTCGGTCTTTTCAAAGATGATGATGTCCTTCACGCCCTCCTCCAGGAGGCGGGCGGCGGTGAACAGGCCGGCGGTGCCACCGCCCATGATGGCCACCTGGACGTGCTCCTCCACCTGCTGCTCCTTCACGGGGGCCTTGATCTCCTTGTTGAAGTCGGCCACGCTGCCACCGGCCTGCTTGATGGCCTCGGCCACGCCCTGCTTGATCACGTTGGAGGTGACGGTGGCGCCGGAGACGGCCTCCACGTTGATGCTCTGGTTCTCCACGATCCTGGCGGGGATCCGCTCCACGGCGTAGGTGCCCACGGCCACGGTCTCGTTGTTGGAGGGGACGGTGACGGAGAGGATCTTGCCGTCCTTGAACACGGTGGAGACCACCACGGTGCCCTCGTGGCCGATCATGTTCACGGTGTAGCGGCCGTCGGCCACGGTGCCGCCGGCGGTGGACTGGCCCATGGCCTGGGCCAGGGCGGCGGTGAGGGCCTCCTTCAGGGCGGTACTGGTGTAGGTGGCGCCGGAGACGTTGTCCACCTCGGCGCTGTTGGCCTGGACGAAGGAATCGGGAAGGGTCTCCAGGGCACGGCTGCCGATGCCGGCGGTCTCGCCGGCGCCGGAGGCCTTCACAGCAGTGATGGCGGTGGCGCTGACGGTGACCTCCACGGTGACCTCACCGCCGAAGCCCTGGGCGGCGGCGGTATAGGTGCCGGGCTGATAGTTCCCGCCCTTGGGGGGGTCGGAGAGCCCCACCAGGTTGGTGGTGTTGGGGTTGGACTTGTCCCACTCCACCTCAATGCCCAGCAGGTCGCACAGGTAGCGGACGGGGGCGTAGGTGACGCCGTCGTAGGCGAAGACCTCGGCGGCCTCGCCGTTGGACTTGGTGGGGGTGACGGCCTGACCGTCCACGGTCAGGGCCATGGGGGAGACCGTGATGGTCTTCTCCACACCGGCTGCCAGGGCAACCGATCCCGTTACGATGGCCAGGGCCAGGGTCAGGGACAGAAGCCGTTTCTTCATACGTACCATCTCTCTTTCATTTTTGATTTGATTTTGGGCGTGAGCCCTGTAAAAAAGTGTAAAGGATAAAGGGGCTTTACTGTCAATGGAAAAATCGAAAAAAGGAAGGGACTGGACTTTTTTGACGAAATGCACTATGATATAATAGATTTGGAATGTGCGCCGCCCGGGTGCGGCGTGTAAATTGAGGTGAGTCTATGCAGCGTCCGTTTTTCGGCGGGGTCCACCCCGCGGAGCATAAGGATCTGACGGAGCACAAGGCCGCGGCTCCCCTGCGGGAGGCGCCGGGGCAGGTGGTCATTCCCATGGCCATGCACGTGGGCGCCCCCTGCGTTCCCACGGTGGCTCCCGGGGACCAGGTGACGGTGGGTCAGCTGATCGGAGAGCCCAAGGGGCTGGGGGCCGCCATCCACGCCAGCGTGTCGGGGAAGGTGGCCGCGGTGGAGGAGCGGCCCTACGGCGGGGGTGGGAGAATGCTGTCGGTGGTCATCGACAACGACTTTCAGGATACCCCCTGCCCGGAGTGGAAGGGGAGGAGCAATCCCGCGGGACTGTCGGGGACCGAGATCCTCTCCATCGTGGAGAAGGCCGGGATCACCGGCATGGGCGGGGCGGGGTTCCCCACCCATGTGAAGCTGTCCGGGGCGGTGGGGAAGGTGGACACCCTGATCCTCAACGGGGCGGAGTGCGAACCCTACATCACCGCCGACCACCGGCTCATGGCGGAGCGGGGGGAAGCGGTGGTGGGGGGAGCCAGGCTGATGGCCAAGGCGGTGAAGGTCCAAAAGATACTCATCGCCGTGGAGAACAACAAGCCTGACGCCATCGAGAACCTGAAGGCCCTGGCGGGGGAGGACATCCAGGTCCATGTGATGAAGGTCCGCTACCCCCAGGGGGCGGAGAAGCAGCTCATCCAGAGTCTGACGGGGCGGCAGGTGCCCTCGGGGAAGCTGCCGGCGGATGTGAAGTGTCTGGTATGCAACGTGGGGACTGCCGCCGCGGTATGGGAGGCGGTGGCAGAGGGCAAAGCCCTCACCCGGCGGCGGGTGACCCTGACAGGGGGAGCGGTGGCGGAGCCTATGAACGTGATCGTTCCCATGGGGACGCCGGTGAGCTGGCTGATCAAGCAGGCCGGGGGCTTCCAGGAGGAGCCGGACCGGGTCCTTCTGGGCGGGCCTATGATGGGGACGCCCCTCTATGATCTGGACGCCCCTGTGATGAAGTCCACCAACGGGGTCCTCTGCCTCACAAAGGAGGAGGTGGGACGGAGGGATCCGGCCCAGGCCTGTATCCGCTGTGGAAAATGCGTGGAGGTCTGTCCCATGAAGCTGGCGCCCCTGTTCCTGCGGATGAATGTGGAGCAGTACCGCTGGGAACAGGCGGAGAAGCTCCATGTGATGGATTGTATCGAATGCGGAAGCTGTAACTACATCTGTCCTGCCCGACTGTCTCTGGTCCAGTCCTTCCGGACGGCCAAGTCCGTCCTGCGGGAGAGGGCGGCAAAGAGAAAGGAGGGGAAGGACCAGTGAAGGAATACGCGGATCTGCGGCTGACGGTGGCCTCCTCCCCCCATGTAAGTTCCCCTGTGGGGACGCGGGCGCTGATGCTGGATGTGCTCATCGCTCTGGTCCCGGCCCTGTGTATGGGGGTGTTTTTCTTCGGCCCCCGGGCTTTGGTCCTGACGGCGGTCTCCGTTCTGGGCTGTGAGGTCTTTGAGGGGGGATACCGGATCCTGCTGAAAAAGCCCCAGAGCGGGGGGGATCTGTCCGCCGCTGTTACGGGGCTGCTGCTGGCCTTTGTCTGTCCGGTGGGAATGCCCCTCTGGACCGTTCTGGTGGGGGATTTCTTCGCCATGGTGGTGGTAAAACAGCTTTTCGGAGGGCTGGGGAAAAACTTTTTGAACCCGGCCTTGGCGGGGCGGGCCTTTCTGGCGTTGAGCTATGCCTCCAGTCTGACGGGCTGGGTCAAGCCGGGGACCAAATACTGGATCGAACTGGGACAGACGGGGGCTGACGTAGTCTCCGCCGCCACGCCCATGGCCGACCTCCAGAGCGGGGTACTGCCCTGGCTGGGGAGTTCCGAGGCCAGTATGCGGGATATGTTTTACGGAAATGTGGGAGGGTGTATCGGGGAGGTATCCGCTCTGGCCCTTCTGCTGGGGGGAGCCTACCTGATCTTCCGGGGGGTGATCCATCCCCGGATCCCTACGGCCTACCTGGGGACGGTGGCGGCGTTGGCCTTCCTGTTCCCCCAGGGGAATGACCCGGTGGATTGGATGCTCTGCCAGCTTCTTGGAGGCGGGGTGATGTTGGGAGCCCTGTTTATGGCTACCGACTATGTGACCAGTCCCAGCACCCCCTTGGGAGGGTGGCTGTTCGGGGTGGGCTGCGGCCTGCTGACCATGTTCCTGCGCCGCTTTGGAGGAGGGCCGGAGGGGGTCAGCTATGCCATTCTGCTGATGAACCTGTGTGTGCCGGTTCTGGAGAAACATACTCTGCCCGGACAGTATGGCAGAAAGAGAAATGGAAAGAAGACGGGGAAGGGGGGCGAGACGGCATGAAGAAACCTGCCCATTTGGGAAAAGGCACCGCCAAGGAGAAGCCCGCGGGAGAGCGGCTTTCCAAGGAGGAGGGGAAAGCGGTCTCCAGGAGCGTTCCTCCCCAGGTCCTGCTAGTGGGGATCCTGTGCGGCGTGTGTGTGGCCTGCGCCCTGGTACTGGGGATCACAGACCTTCTGACCCGGGACCGGATCGCCGCCAACCAGGAGGCCTGGGACCTGGGAGCCCTGGTGGAGGCCCTTCCCTACGGAGAGCGGTACGATAAGGTGAACTATACGGGAAGCGACGCCACGGTGGAGGAGGTCTACCGGGCCCAGGGGGTGGGCTGCGCGGTGCAGGTCACCCCGGCGGGAAGCTTTGGCAAGGAGCTCACTGTGATGGTGGGGGTCAATGAGGACGGAACGGTGGCCGGCGTGGCCGTGGTGAACTCCGGGGAGACGGAGGGCCTGGGAGACCGGGTCCGGGAGGCGGAATTCCGGGAGCAGTTTGTGGGCAAGAAGGGCCTGGTCCGGGTGGAGGCTGACGGCGGTGATATCGCCGCCATCTCCGGGGCTACCATCACTTCCCGGGCGGTGTGCGCGGCGGTGAACTCCGCCCTGGCCGTCGCCGCGGAAGTGGGTTAAGGAGGGGATGAACATGGATCTCAGAAAACAGATCAAGGAGGGGCTCCTGACCCGAAACCCGGCGGCGGTACAGCTTTTGGGCCTCTGCGCGGCTTTGGCCGTCACCACCACCCTGCGGGGCGGACTGGGGATGGGGCTGTGCGTTCTGATGGTGCTGACCCTCTCCGACGGGATCATCTCCGCCCTTCGGCTGTATATTCCGGCTCCCATCCAGAGGATCAGCGGGGTGCTGATCATGGCCACCCTGGGGGCGGTGGGGGACCTGGTGGTCCAGGCCTTTTTCCCCGGGCTTACCGAGGAACTGGGGCTGTTTTTGCCCCTGCTGGGGGTCATCTGTATCCTGCTGAGCCGGGGCGGGGCCTTTGCGTGGGAGAATCCGCCGGCGGCCTCCCTGGTGGATGGAGTCTGCCAGGGGGTGGGCTACACCCTGGTACTGGCCCTGGTGGGAACGGTACGGGAGCTGCTGGGCCGGGGCTGCTTTGGAAGCGGCCTTCTCAACGGGGGACGGGGGATCCAGATCTTCTCCGCTCAGTACGTCGCCGGGGGGATGATCCTGCCGGTGGGCGGGTTCCTGACCCTGGCCTGCGTGGTGGCTCTGGTCCGGGCCGGCGCGGAACGGGCTGAGAGGCCCCGCAAGAGAAAGGGGGCGGCGAAGGGATGAACGAGAGGATGACGTCTCTCTTTGGGATGGCCCTGGGGGTCATCCTGGTGAACAACCTGGTTCTGAGCCAGCTTTTGGGAGTGGGTCCCTTCTTGGAGGGATCCGGCTCCACCCGGCGGGCGGCCCGGATGGGGGCGGCCATGGTCCTGGTGATGGGTCTTACCGCGGCGGTGTGCTGGCCCCTCAACGAGTATCTCTTGGCGCCCAACGGCCTGCGGCATTTGGAGAGTCTGGTCTTTCTGCTGGTGGCGGCCCTTCTGGTGGAGGGGTTGGAGTTGCTGGGGGGGAAACTCTTTCCTACTCGGTGGAAGGGGGGAGAGGATACCCTGGCCCTCATCGCCAACTGCGCTGTGATGGGCGTGATATTGCAGAACGTGCAGAACGGGTATGGCTTTGGGGAGAGTGTGGTCTATGCTGTGGCGGGGGGACTGGGCTTTTTGCTGGTCATCTGCCTTTTTGCCAGTTTGCGGGAACGGCTGGAGTTTGGAAACTGTCCCAAGGCGTTCCGGGGATTCCCCATCGCCCTGGTGACGGCGGGGCTGATGGCCCTGTGTTTTTCCGGGTTTTCCAATCTGACCCTTTTTGGATAAGGGGGAGTGAGATATGATAAAGATCTTGATCGCGGTGGCGGTGCTGGCGGCGTTGGGAGCGCTTTTTGGGTTCCTGCAGGTCCTGCGGGCTGGTGGGCCGGAGCCGGAGGAGGCGGGGAGAGACCCCAAGGAAACAGGGGAGGAGGGGTCCCGCCTTACGGCGGTGGTCCACTGCACCGGCTGTGGAAGTGAATTTACCAAGTACCGCTATGAGGGGATCGAGGACTGTCTGGCCGCCGCCCGGATGCCGGGGGGCGGACCGCTGCGCTGTGAGCAGGGATGCCTGGGCATGGGCTCCTGCGCCAAGGTATGCCCCCAGGGGGCCATCCACATAGCGCAAGGGGCGGCGGTGGTGGACCGGGACAGGTGCGACGGCTGCGGCCGGTGCGCGGAGGTCTGCCCCAGGAAGCTCATCGCCCTGGAGCCCTTCCGGCCCAAACGCCATGTGTCCATTCCCTGTAGCTCCTCAGAAACGGGAGAGACGGTGGAGGAGTTCTGCTCCAACGGCTGTATCGGGTGTGGGCTCTGCGCCAAGGAGTGCCCCAGGGAGGCTATCACGGTGAAGGAGGGACTGGCCCGGATCGACTATGAGAAGTGCGATTCCTGTGGGCTCTGCGTTTCCAAATGCCCCCGGCATCTGATCCAGGAAGAGGTGGTGCCCGAGCCTCCCAAGCCGGAGCCCAAGCCGGAAAAACCGCCCAAGCCCCCCAAGAAACCCAAGGCGCCCAAGAAGCCGAAGAGGGAGAAGGGGAAGACTACCCCGCCTCAGGGGAAGATGGAGGAGCCGGCGGAGGAGAAGGAGGAGGTCTTGGATCCCCCCTCTGAGATACTGGAGGAGATAGTGATCTCCGTGGAGGAGGAGAGGGAGACCGCCCCGCCCACGGAGAAGGAGCCGGAGGAGGTGGCCGCTCCGGAGGAGACCTCCGTGGAAAAGGAGGAGCCTGTTGTACCCCCTGCCCCCGCTGAGACGAGGGAGGAGAAGGGGGAGGACAAGGCCAGAATGTCGGAGGAGGCATTTAAAGCCTTTGAGCAGGCGGTGGCCGCCGTGGGGGAGGCCCTGGGGGAGAAAGAGGAGGCTCCTGAGGAGGAGACTCCGGCCGGGGCTTTGGCAGGGGGAGAGAAAACGGAATAAAAAAAGAACTCCGGCGTCCAAGGACGCCGGAGCTCTTTTTTGAAGTTTTTTCAGTAAGCCACCACGATGCCGCCGTCGTTGGCGTAGACGGTGGTGACGCCCCGGGCTTCGGAGATCAGGATGTCCTTGAATTGACAGGCCTTCTGGACCAGCTCCCGGACAAAGAAGGCCCGGTCCGGGTTGTTGCAGTGGACGATGGATAAACGCTTTCCGACGTGGCCCGGGTCGGCGGCCATCAGGCTCACCATCCGGGTCAGGGCCTGCTTCACCGACAGGGCCTGGCCCACCTTTTTGATCTGTCCCTCGGGGGTGGCTCCCATGAGGAGCTTGATCCGCAGGGCCTCGGTGACCAGGGCCAGGGCGCCGGTGAGGCGGCCGTTCTTCCGCAGGTGGTCCAGATCCTCCAGCACGAAATAGGTGGTCATGGAGGCGATATACCGGGAGACCTCCTCCACCACGGTCTGGAAATCCTGGGCGCTGTTGGCGACATCCAACAGCTTCAGGGCGATGGACACCTCCCCCGCGGCGGCGGAACAGGAGTTGAATATATGGATATGGGCCTCCGGGTGTTCCTCCAGCCAGATGGCCCGGGCCTGGGCTGCCGCATTATGGGAGCCGGACAACAGCGCGGAGAGGGTAACGACATAAATGTCGTCCGCTCCGGCCTTCTCAAAGGCATCCAGATACTGGGCGGGGGAGGGGCAGGCGGTTTTGGGAGGGTCCTGGTTCTCCCGCATGAGCAGGATCAGGTGGGTCTGGTCAAAGGTTTCGTCGTCCACGATATCCTCCCCGGCCAGGGAGATGGTGAGGGGGACCCGGAGAAAGGGACCTTGGAGAAGCTGCTTGGCGGTAAGGTCGCAGCAGCTATCCACGATGATCTTAAAACTCATAATGGCGGCCTCCAAATCTAATTTTGAAAATTATATTTGAAGTATACCATATTGGCGGGGAAAAGTAAAGGGGAATCGGAGGAGGTGGAAAATTTCTTGCCCCTTTGTCCCGCTGTTGGCTTTGGGCGGCAGGATAAAAGCTACTTATTCCTTTTTCTGTCTCATCCTGATCTGGGGCTCCTCAATGGGTTTAGAAGGATCAAACAGCACATTGGAAAAGTCAAACGCAGGAACTCGCCCTGTTTTATACATACGATACCATTTGCCTTCTTCCACAAAAGCATCCTCGCCCAAGTGCTTTTTGACGGCATCCCTTACATCAGAAGGAATGGGCTGGAACAGATCTTCTGTCATCTGTAGCCCAATTAGGTCCTCGCCAATTTCAAAGGTGCGGAAGCACGGTGCGCTCAGGAGTTTTTCTCTACCGAACAAATCAATGTAGGGCCTCCCAAAGTAATTGATCCACGCCAACTCAGGATGCCGTACTCGAAAATTAATCGGCCTACTCCATTCGGGCAACATCTTATTCCAAATATTAGACTGCACGGGCTCCAGAAGGATAAGCAGACGATCACCAAGCTCCATAAATCTCCGCAAGTTCTCTTCATCTCTCAGATAGTCAATACTAACCGTAAAAATGAAAAAGTTAAATTTTGCTTGTTGACTTTTTTGCCAGTACATTTGATAGCTGGTTTTTGGCTTTTTTCTCTTCTCCATAAGAATTTCAGCCCCTGCAAAAGAGCACTGAGCATCAGCCGTCCCATCCCTCTCATCCGCCCAAAGGCGGATGAGAGGTGCAGGGTCAACTGTATCATATTTTAGTTTTAGAGGTTCGCTTTCTCCATAAATGTCAGGAATAAAATCTTTTCCCGCCTTGTTGATCTCCTGAAACACCTGTTCTGCAAGCTTAGTGTCCTGAAAGTCTTTCAGGCTCCTTATGGAAAGAGATGCTATTTCAAAGGTAGGCATGTATGCCATCACTTCACCCCGATTTGGATTATTATATTAGCGGCGTAAGCTATATCCAGGCGGTTTCTTGGGGGCTGGATCCTCCTATCAAGATATCAGCAAAAATCCTCCGGGTACTCCTCCCGCAGCTCCTTCATCAGCTTCTGGTCCTCCTTGGAGGTGAGGTCCAGCCTCTCATACATATCGGGCCGTCTCCGCTTGGTGCGGAGGATGGCCTGCTTCCGCCGCCATTTCTCCACAAAGGCGTGGTTACCCGAGAGGAGAATGGGGGGCACCTTCCGGCCGTGCCACTCCTCGGGACGGGAGTACTGGGGGTACTCCAGAAGGCCGTTCCAGTGGCTCTCGTTCTCGAAGCACTCGGGGTCGGGGAGAACGCCGGGGACCAGACGGCTCACCGCGTCGGCCACCGCCATGGCGGGGATCTCCCCGCCGGTGAGGACGAAGTCCCCCAGGGAGATCTCCTCGTCCACGCACTCCTCGATGAACCGCTCGTCGATGCCCTCGTAGTGGCCGCAGACCAGGATCAGGTGGTCGTAGTCGGCGGCCAGACGTTTGGCGTGGGCCTGGGTGAAGGTGGCGCCGGCGGGGGAGAAGTAGATGGTGTGGCCGGGGCCGAAGGAATCTACTACGTGTTTCCAGCACTGGTAGAGGGGGTCGGCCTGCATCACCGCTCCCCGGCCGCCCCCGTAGGGGTAGTCGTCCACCTGCTTCTGCTTGTTGAGGGTGTAGTCCCGGATCTGGTGGGTCTCGATCCGGAGGTAGTCCCGCTCCTGGGCCCGGCCCAGGATGGATTCCGAGAGTACGTCCCCCACGGTCATGTCAAAAAGAGTGAGAATGTCGATCCTATACATCAGTCTCCAACCCCTCAATGAGATTTACCTTGATATATCCGCCCTCCACATTGGTCTCGGCGATGAAGGCGGGGACGGCGGGGATCATGTACCGCCTCTCTCCGCCCCCCACCACATAGACGTTGTGGGCGGGGGGGGTGAGGATGTCCTCCACCACGCCCAGTCGTTCCCCGGTGGCAGCGTCCAGTACCTCCAGGCCCATGAGGTCGGCCAGGAAGTGCCGCCCAGCGGGGAGCTTGGCGTCGGCGCGGGAAACGGAAAGGGTCTTGCCCTTCAGCTTCATGGCGGCCTCCACCGTGTCCACCCCCTCAAAGCGGATGAGGACGTTGGTCTTGTCCACCCGGACGGAGAGGGCCTTCAGGGGCGTTCCACCCTCCAGGTAGAAGGTGTGGAACTGCTTGAGGTATTCGGGGGAGTCGGCCCAGGGGACCACCTTTACCTCGCCCTTCACCCCATGGGTATTGACGATCTGGCCTGTCTCTAAGAATTGGGATTTCATCTGTGTTCCTCCCGGTCAGGATAAGAAAAAACGGCGGGATCTCATACCCCGCCGCTTCCTCCATTCAGTCGGTGATGTCCACGGAGACGCGCGTCCCCTTCCGCTGGCCCACGGAGCGCATGAGCACACGGATCCACTTGGCGATGCGGCCCTGACGGCCGATCACCTTGCCCATGTCCTCGCTCGCCACCCGCAGCTCCAGCAGGACTTCGCCATCGCCCTCGCGCTCGGTGACCTCCACCTGATCGGGGTTGTCCACCAGGTTTTGGGCGATGTAGGTGAGGAGCTCTTTCATTGGTGTCGTCCTCCCTCTCAGATAGCGCCGGCTTTTTTCAGCAGAGCCTTCACCGTCTCGGTGGGCTGAGCGCCGGTCTTGATCCAGGCCTGGGCGCGCTCGGCGTCCACCTTCAACTGGGCGGAATCAGCGGTGGGATCGTAGGTGCCGATCTCCTCGATGAAGCGGCCGTCACGGGGATAGCGGGAGTCCGCCACCACGATGCGGTAGAAGGGAGCCTTCTTGGCGCCCATACGGCGCAGACGAATTTTGACCATTATTTTCACCTCCATAAGAATTTCATTGGTATATCTGGAAACATCGGAACCGATGCTTGCCAACATTTCATAGGGGCGGATACTGAATCCGTCCGGTTCAGAAGGGGAAGCCCCTCCGGGGCGGTCTGCCGCCCCCCATACCCATACCGGGCAGCCGGCCCTTTTTCGCCAGCTTCCGGAGCCTTGGGTCGTTCATTTGCCGGGTGAGCTGGCGCATAGCGTCAAACTGCTTCAAAAGCCGGTTCACATCCACCACCTGAACTCCCGCCCCGGCGGCGATCCGCTTCTTTCGGCTGTTGTTCAGGATATCGGGCTCCTCCCGCTCCGCGGGGGTCATGGAGAGGATGATGGCCTCGGTCCGGTCCAGGGCCTTGTTATCCATACTGGCCCCCTCCAGAGCCTTTGCGTCCACCCCGGGGAGCATTCCGGCGATATCGGCCAGGGAGCCCATGTTCTTCATCTGCACCAACTGGTCGTAGAGGTCGGTAAGCGTGAATTTATTCTTGCGGAGCTTCTCCTGAAGCTCCATGGCCTTCTGCTGGTCGAAGTTCTCCTGGGCCTTCTCGATGAGGGAGAGCACGTCCCCCATGCCCAGGATCCGTCCCGCCATCCGGTCGGGGTGGAAGATCTCCACCTGGTCCAGCTTTTCGCCGGTACCGGCAAACTTGATGGGCTTTCCGGTCACCGCCCGAATGGAGAGGGCCGCGCCGCCCCGGGCGTCGCCGTCCAGCTTGGTGAGCATCACGCCGGTGAGGTCCAGAGCGTCGTCAAAGGCTTTGGCGGCGTTCACCGCGTCCTGGCCGATCATGGCGTCCACCACCAGGAGGATCTCATCTGGCTCCACCGCGTCCTTGATATTCTGGAGCTCCGTCATCAGCTCCTCGTCCACATGGAGCCGTCCGGCGGTATCCAAAAACACCAGGTCGTTGCCGTGCTTTTTGGCGTGTTCCACGGCGGCCTTGGCGATGTCCACCGGGTCGATCTGGCCCATCTGGAACACGGGAATGTCCAACTGGGAGCCCACCACCTCCAACTGCTGGATGGCGGCGGGGCGGTAGACGTCGCAGGCGGCCAACAGGGGCCGTTTGCCCTGCTTCTTCATCAGTCCCGCCAGCTTGGCGGAGTTGGTGGTTTTGCCCGCGCCCTGAAGTCCCACCATCATGATGACGGTGGGGGGCTTGGGGGAGATGGTCAGCTTGGAATCCTCGCCCCCCATAAGGGAGGTAAGCTCCTCATTGACGATCTTCACGATCATCTGGGCGGGGGAGAGGGCCTCCAGCACGTCGGCGCCCACTGCCCGCTCCGATACCTTGGCTACGAAGTCCTTGACGACTTTGTAGCTTACGTCGGCCTCCAGCAGGGCCATGCGGATCTCCCGCATGGAGTCCTTTACGTCGGCCTCGGTGAGCCGGCCCTTGCCCCGGAGCTTTTTGAATGCGTTATTCAGTTTTTCCGTCAGTCCCTCAAAGGCCATGGGGTTACTCCTGTTTCAGCTTGTCCAGCACGCCGCTGATCCGGGTGGTGAGGGTCTCCAGTTCATTGTCCTGATAAAACTGGGCGTTCCGGGCGGCAATGGCGTCAATATCGGCCTGGACACCCTTGAGTTGATCCTGCATCACATGGAAGCGGCGGATGATGCCCGTCTTGTCCTCCAGCTCGGTGAGGGTGGCCTCGGCCCGGACGATCACGTCCCGGACCCCCTGGCGGGAAATGCCGTAGTTCTCCGCGATCTCGGAGAGGGAGAGGTCCTCGTTATAATAGAGGTCATAGAATTCTTTCTGCCGATCGGTCAGTGTATCGCCATAGAAATCGAACAGCAGCGCCATACGGTAAGCCTGGCTTTTCACCGGATCCCCTCCTTACAGGATAAATTGTAAAGTCAAATAACTTTACAACGATAATATGATACAATATTTTGTGACTGTTGTCAAGGGGAAACCTTTTTCTGGGGGAAGAAAAATTACTCTTGCCAAAAGGAGGGAAACCCTGTATAATAATAACCCGACAAGAGAATATGCCGGTGTGATGGAATTGGTAGACGTGACGGACTCAAAATCCGTTGGGCTAATCCCCCGTGTGGGTTCGAGTCCCACCACCGGCACCAGCTCAGAAATTCCCATCACCGTTCCGTTTCCGCCTGCGGCGAAAACTGCACTATGATGGGAATTTCTTCGCTTCCCCACAAAAGCTGAGGACCGCTTTTGTGGGGGCCACATAAAGGCATTCCATCACCGCGACCTTTTCGGCTTTGCCGAAAACTGCGCTATGATGGGAATTTTTTCGTTTTCCGCCCGAAGCGGAGGGCGGCTTCGGGCGGAGTCAAGGGCAGGGGCAAAGGCAAGGACTCATTATTATTAAAGAGAAAGGGGAGACGGTTTATGAATTACCGCAGATTGGGAAAGACCGGGCTGATGGTCAGCGAGATCGGCCTGGGGGGCGAGTGGCTGGAGCGGCACAGTACGGAGGAATGCGCGGCGGTGATCCGCCGGGCGGAGGAGCTGGGGATCAACATTCTGGACTGCTGGATGAGCGAGCCCAACGTCCGCTCCAACATCGGCAAGGCCCTGGTGGGCCGCCGGGATAAATGGTACATTCAGGGGCATATCGGCTCCACCTGGCAAAATGGACAGTATGTCCGTACCCGGGATCTGGAGAAATGCCGGGAGGCCTTTCAGGATCTGCTGGATAGGCTCCAGACCGACTATATCGATTTGGGTATGATCCACTTTGTGGACACCGAAGAGGACTGGGAGGGGGCCTTTCACAGTCCCTTCCTGGACTATGTGAGGGAGCTGAAGGAGAGCGGGGTCATCCGCCACATCGGTATGTCCACCCATAATCCCGCTATGGCTAAGCGGGCGGTGGAGAGTGGGCTGGTGGAGATGCTGCTGTTCAGCGTAAACCCCGCCTTTGACCTTTTGCCTCCCACCGACGATCTGAACCATTATTTTGCGGAGGAGTACCAGGCGGAGCTGGGAGGTATCGACCCGGAGCGGGCGACCCTTTACCGGCTCTGTGAGGGGGCGGACGTGGGGCTTACCGTGATGAAGCCCTATGCGGGAGGACGGCTTTTCGACGGGAAGCGCTCCCCCTTTGGGGTGGCCCTCACCCCGGTCCAGTGTATCCACTACTGTCTGACCCGGCCCGCCGTGGCGGCGGTGATGGCGGGGTATGATACCCCGGAGCAGGTGGAGGCGGCGGTGGCCTATGAGACGGCCTCTGAGGAGGAAAAAAACTATGCCGGAGTCCTGGCCGGCGCTCCCCGCCACACCTTTGCCCAGGGGGAGTGCACCTACTGCGGCCACTGCAAGCCCTGCCCGGTGGATATCGACATCGCCATGGTGAACAAGTATTACGACCTGGCTCTCATGCAGGAGGAGGTCCCTCCCACGGTGAAGGCCCACTATCTGGCTCTGGGCCATCAGGCGGGGGAGTGTATCGGCTGCCATAGCTGCGAGGGCCGCTGTCCCTTTGGGGTGAAGATCGCCCAACGGATGGGGGAGACTGCCAGGCTGTTTGGAAGATGACAAGATAAAAAGAGGGACGCCTCCACAGGAAGCGTCCCTCTTTTTATTCCATCAAAAAGCGACCTTCAGGACCAAGGCCACCCCGCAGAGGATCATGGCGCAGGGCACATAGAGATACCGGCCCAGGCTGTACCACAGGCTGCCGGGGACTTTTTTTGCCCCCCGGCCCACCTCGTCCATCAGGTCCTCCCGCCGCATGATCCAGAACCAGGACAGGGCTCCCAGGGTGGCGCCGATGGGGATGATATAGATGGAGACGATATCCATCCAGGGACCCCACTTGAAGATGGGCTCCATGTGGAGGCCCACACCCAGGCACACCGCGCAGAGGATGACCAGCACCAGCTTCCGGCTCAGCTTGGGAAAGCGGTGGAGGAGGGATTCGCCCACCGCCTCAAACATATTCTGCAGGGAACTGACCCCGGCAAAGACCATAGCGGTATACAGGATGATGGCGAACATCCGGCCCAGGGGGATATCCTGGAGGATCCGTGGCAGGGTGACAAACAGGAGGGAGGGTCCCGCCCCCACATCCAGGCCATAGGCAAAGCAGGCGGGGATGATGACCAGGGCGGCCACCAGGGCGGCAATGGTGTCAAAGAAGGCGGTTCGCTTGGCAAGGGAGGCCACATCCTCCTCAGGCTGGAGGTAGGCCCCATAGACGATCATGCCGCTGCCCGTGATAGACAGAGAGAAGAAGGCTTGTCCCATGGCCCAGATCCATACCATGGGGTCCAGCAGCTCCTCCCACCGGCAGGTGAACATATAGCGGTACCCCTCGGTGGCCCCGGGGAGAAAGGCTACCCGCACCGCGAGAACAGCGAAAATGATAAAGAACAGGGGCATCATCACTTTGTTGCTCTTTTCAATGCTTTTGGCTCCCAACAACAGGGTCAGAAGGGTACCCACCACCACGATGATATGGAAGGGAACCACGGAATAGTCGCTGAGGGAGAAGGACTCAAACCAGACCTGGGTATCCAGGCTCATCAGGGAACCGGTGGCCGAGGTAAAAAAGGCCTTCAGCACGTAGGAGATGATGACGGCGTAGCCGATGGCGATGCACATGGATCCCGCCAGAGGAAGCCAACCCAGGGTTCCCCCAGCCTTGCCCAGCTCCTCCTTCCGGCTGGTCCAGGCCATCTGGTAGGAGCCCAGAGTCCCTGTACGGGCCCGGCGGCCCACGGCGTACTCCGCGGAGAGGCCCACCGTGCCAAACAGGAGAATGAAAAAGAGGTAGGCCACCAGGAAGGCTCCGCCGCCGTAGCTGCCCAGCTTGGAGGGGAACCCCCAAACGTTGGCCATGCCCACAGCGGAGCCCACCGCTGAGAGGACAAAGCCCCAACTGCTGGTAAATTGTCTGTGCTTCTTTTGTGTGTTCATAGCTCCGTCTCCTCCGCCTGTGGAGAGGCGTTATTTTTACTGACCCAGAGAGTGTACCAACTGGACGCAGGCGTGAAGCTCCCCATGGTCGGTCCGCCAGAGTTCGTATTCCGAAAGGGAGGGAAGGCCCATGGATACCGTCTCCTTCCGGTAGCGCATCCCGCTGTCAACCGCGGTTCCGCGGCCTGTGGTGTGGAAGATCCGGATGCCGGTGTATTGGTAGATCTCCCGGATGTTCTCCTTCTTGACCCCGCTACCCGCCATAATGTCAATGCGGCCCGCCGCCTGCTGAAAGACCTGCCGAAGGGTCTCCTTTCCGGCCAGGGCGTTCTGGGCCTGCCCCGAGGTGAGGATGGTGCGGCAGCCCAGGGTGACCGCGGTCTCCAAAGCCTCCAGAGGATCCCGGGTCATGTCGAAAGCCCGGTGGAGGGTGACCTCCATATCCCCGGCCTGATCCATCAGAGCTTTCATCCTATCTTGATCCAAAGCCCCCTCCGGAGTCAGGCAGCCGATGACCACCCCATTGGCCCCCATCTCCCGGAACATCCGGACCGACTGGGCCATCTCCTCCATCTCCTGGCGGTCATAGAGAAAATCTCTGAACCGGGGCCGGATGAGGACGTTGATGGGCAGGTCAAACTCCCTGTGGATCTGCTCAAACAGGAAGGGGGAGGGGGTGGTGCCGCCGATGGCAAGGTTCGCGCAGAGCTCCAGTCTGTCCGCCCCTCCGGCCACGGCGGCTGCGGCGGAGACGTAGGAGTCCACACACCCCTCAAGAAGGGGCAGATTGATTTCCCGCCCCATGGCTCAATCTTCCTCCGTCCGGACCAGATGGACCAGGACCTCCACCATCTTTTCCAGGGACTGGACGGGGATATACTCCTGAGGACCATGGAAGTTGATCCCGCCGGTGGACAGATTGGGGCAGGGAAGTCCTTCGTAGGAAAGCCGGGCCCCGTCGGTGCCCCCCCGGATGGCCACCTCCCGGGGCTCCACCCCCGCCTTGCGGAAGGCGGCCTTGGCCCGGTGGATCAGGTACATGTG
Source organism: Oscillospiraceae bacterium (assembly GCA_022799035.1). GTDB lineage: Bacteria > Bacillota > Clostridia > Oscillospirales > Oscillospiraceae > Vermiculatibacterium. The sequence goes on along the minus strand of JAAWNQ010000002.1, from coordinate 32,373 downwards.
GGGTTCGATCTGGGCCTTCATATTGAAATACTGGTCCTGGAGCTCCAGAACCACCGTGCCTGCGCCGTACTTTTCATTGAGGTAGGCGGCGGTCCGCTCCATGGTGGTCTTCCGGGCTTGGAACTTGGCCTCGCTGTGGTCCCGGACGATATACTCCAGGGTGGCGGTGGTCTCATCCCCCTCCATGCGCTGGAGGTGGTAGAAGCCCTCATACCCCTCGGTGTGGGCGGGGATCTCCGCCGGGGGGAGCAGGCCGTTGAACTCCATTGCCATGAGCAGGGCATTTTTCATCTTATTCTTGGCCGAGCCGGGATGAATGTTCAGCCCGTGGACCGTGACCTTGGCTCCGGCGGCGTTGAAGTTCTCATACTCCAGCTCCCCCAGCTCGCCGCCGTCCACCGTGTAGGCCACCTCCGCGCCAAAGCCGGGGATGTCAAAATGGTCGGCCCCCTCGCCGATCTCCTCGTCGGGGGTGATGCCCACGGCGATCCGTCCGTGGGGGATCTCCGGGTGGGCGATGAGATATTCCACGGCGGAGAAGATCTCGGCCACCCCCGCCTTGTCGTCGGCCCCCAGCAGGGTGGTGCCGTCGGTGATAATCAGCTCCTGGCCGATATACTGCTTCAGGCTCTCGTGCTCGGCGGCCCTCATAACGATGCCGGGGCTCTGCTCAATGTCGCCCCCCTCGTAGCGGAGGATCCGGGCCTTCACATCGGCTCCCGAGAAGGAGGGGGCTGTGTCCATGTGGGCGATAAGCCCCATGCAGGGCACCTCCTCCTGGCCGGGTGTGGCGGGGAGCCAGCCGTAGACATAGCCGAACTCATCCATATGGGCGTCCAGAAGCCCCATCTGGGACAGCTCCGCCGCCAACGACTCCCCCAGAAGCTTCTGCTTGGGGGTGGAGGGGTGCTGACCGGAATAGGCGTCAGATTGGGTATCATAGGAGATATACTTCAAAAAACGCTCCAGAACAGTCATTTTTATCCACTTCCTTCGTTGAATTCCCAAATCTCCCTTGACGGGGGAGGAGGGAGCCGCTAAACTATACACAAAAGTATATCATATTCAGGAGGATTTTACCATGGGAACCAGAAAAGAATTTACCTTTCCCTCCAGCGACGGAGTTCACCAGGTCCACGCCGTCCTCTGGCTCCCCCAGGGGGAGCCCCGTGGGGTGATCCAGCTTGTCCACGGGATCTGCGAGTACGCTTTGCGCTACGATCCCTTCGCCCAATATCTCAGCGGTCACGGTTTCGCCGTGGTGGGACACGATCACCTGGGCCACGGCCTTACCGCCAAAGGACCTGAGGAGTATGGCTATTTCAGCCGCTGGCGGGATCTGGTCCAGGACGTCCGCCTTCTCCAACTCAAGGTGAAGGAGACCTATCCCACCCAGCCCTATTTCCTTCTGGGCCATTCCATGGGCTCCTTTGTGGCCCGGACCTTCCTCATTGACTACCCGGGGACCCTGACGGGATGCATCCTCTCGGGGACAGGGCAGGAGCCGGCTCTCACCGTGGCGGCGGGGAAGCTCCTCACCGGCCTGGGGGATCCCCATAAGGTCAATAAACTGTTCTACAAACTGTCCATCGGGGCCTATAACAAACAGTTTGCCCCCAGCCGCACCCCGGCGGACTGGATCTGCCGGGACGAGGCGGTGGTGGACGCCTACCTGGCCGACCCCCTATGTAACTTCCAGACCACGGCGGGGATGAACCACGCCATGATGACGGGGCTCCAGTACGTGGCGAAAAAGGAAAACCTGGACAAAATGGATAAGGACACCCCCGTTTACTTCTTCGCCGGGGACCAAGACCCCGTGGGAGCCAGGGGCAAGGGAGTGGAGAAGGTGGCCCGCTGGTTCAGGGAGGCCGGAGTGAAGGACGTGACGGTAAAGCTCTACCCCGGCGGCCGCCACGAGATGCTCAACGAGACCAACAGGGAGGAGGTCTACGCCGACGCCCTGGCCTGGCTGGAGGGGCATCTGGGGTAAAGGCCGGAGGGGATTTTTCGGCGCGGGGGGCGGAAAAGCATGAGGGATAGATACGAGTTCGACGGCGTGATCCATGAGATGAGGGACAACGGGGGAGCCTACGTGGTTTTCCCCTGGGACATCAGGAAAGAGTTCGGGTCCGGGCGGGTAAAGGTCCGGGTCCTCTTTGACGGGATCCCCTATGAGGGCAGTATCGTCAACATGGGCCTGAAGGATGAACAGGGGAATATCCTTTATATCATCGGCCTTCTGAAAGCCATCCGAAAGGAGTTGGGGAAGGGGGATGGGGACCCTGTCCATGTGGTGGTGGAAAAGAGGTAAGGAAAAATAAAAGGGAGGGATCTTCCAAACCGGAAGATCCCTCCCTTTTACTCCTTCTCCCCCTGGGCGATAATCCGTTCCAGACAGGACATGAGATCGGAGACATTCTCGATCTTGGCGTCCAACTGGAGAACGGCCTGCTGGAGCTCGGGGGGCATGGAATCGAACTTGTCCCGGATGGAGGGGGCTACTGTTGACATGAAAATCACCTCACCCCAAGTATAGCCAAGGGGGGAGGGGGGTCATACGGAGAGGGAACAAAAAAACCGCACTCCGAAAAGAGTGCGGTTTTTTGCGGCAGACAACAGGACTTACTCAGAGAGATACTGCTTCACCAGCTCCTGTAGCAGCTCGTCCCGGTCCAGCTTGCGGATGAGGGAGCGGGCGTTGTTGAAGTTGGTGATATAGGTGGGATCCTCTGAGAGGATATAGCCCACGATCTGGTTGATGGGGTCATACCCCTTCTGCTTGAGAGAGTCGTAGACCGAGGTCAAAATGGCCTTGATCTCCTGGTCCTTCTCATAGCGGATATTGAATTTCCTGGTGAAGTCCATATCTTCCATGGCGGACACCTCCCGTTGGGTATAGACAGATTGTACTAAAAAATGCGGTCGGTGTAAAGAGAAAACATGAAAAATTTATCTTTCTTTAATATTACAAGGCTTACCGCAGCACGGCCCCAAGCTCTTTCTCCAGGGCGGACAGGATGCTCTTTACATCCTCGTCGGCCTCCTCGCTGGTGAGGGAGCGGTCCTCCGCCCGGAGAACCAGGTTGAAGGCCACCGACTTTTTGCCCTCGTCCACACCCTTGCCCCGGTAGATGTCGAAGAGGGAGACCTCCTTCAAAAGGCCCTTGGCCCCCTTGCGGATCACGGCCTCCAGGTCTCCCACGGTGACCGCCTCCTCGCAGACCACCGCAATGTCCCGGGTGACCGAGGGGAATTTGGGCAGGGGAGTGTAGACCGGGTCGGAGCCCTTGACGGACAGCAGGGCCTGGAAGCTGAGCTCGGCGCAGTAAAGCTCGGCGTCCACCCCATAGTTCTGGGCCACCAGGGGGTGGATCTGACCAAAAACGCCTAAGACCCGGTCCCCCGCAAGCACCTGGGCGCAGCGGCCGGGGTGGTAGGAGGGGTTGTCGCTGACGGCCTGGAAGGATACCCCCTCCACCCGCAGCTCCTTCAGGATGGCCTCCACAGCCCCCTTTAGGGAGAAGAAATCCATCTCGCTGCCGTAAGCACCCATGGACAGCACCTTCTTTTCGTCGGCAAGCCCATCCTCCCCACCGGGGAGATAGATCCGCCCCACCTCGTAAAGCCGGGCGTTTTTGTTCCGGTAGTTGTAGTTCCGGGTCAGGATCTCCAGCATGGAGGGCAGGGTGGTGGTACGCATGATGGAGGTGTCCTCCCCCAGGGGGTTCAGGATCCGGAAGGACTCCCGCCGGGGGTCCTCCGCCGTCCAGCCGATCTTGTCATAGTAGGTGGGGGAGATGAAGGAGTAGGTGATAATCTCATCGTAACCCATGGCCCGGCAGGCCGCCCCCAGGGTCCGCTCCACCTGCTGGGTAGGAGAGTAGCCTCCCTGGGTAGTCTGGCCCCGCATAAGGGTGGTGGGAATGTTGTTGTAGCCGTAGAACCGGGCTACCTCCTCGGCCAGATCCGCCATCCGCTTCACGTCCCCCCGCCAGGAGGGGACTTTGATCACGCCCCGCTCCTCGGTGGTCTCAAAGCCCAGCCGCTGGAGGTAGGTATACATCACATTCTCCGCCACATCGGTGCCCAGCAGGGCGTTGATCTTCTCCGGCTCCAGCTTCAAAAGGGTGGGATGGGGGACGTGGTTGAGAATGTCGATGACCCCGTCCACCACCTCTCCGGCCCTCAGCATTTCCACCAGTTCACAGGCCCGCTCCACGGCGGGGAGGGTGTTCATGGGATCCAGACCCTTCTCAAATTTGGCGCTGGCCTCGGTCCGCATACCCAAGGCCAGGGCGCCCTTGCGGATGCAGGTGCCGTCAAAGCAGGCCGACTCAAACACCACGTCTGTGGTGTCGGCCACGATCTCGGAGTTCATGCCTCCCATGATGCCCGCAAGGCCCACCGCCCTTGTCTCATCGGCGATGACCAAATGGTTGGCGTTCAGCTTCCGCACCTGGCCGTCCAGGGTGGTCAGCTCCTCCCCCTCGGTGGCCCGGCGGACGATGATCTTGCCGCCCTGCACATAGCGGTAGTCAAAGGCGTGCATGGGCTGGCCGTACTCCAGCATCACGTAGTTGGTGATATCCACGATATTGTTGATGGGCCGCACCCCCATGGCCCGGAGCCGCCGGCGCATCCACTTGGGGGAGGGGCCGATCTTCACATTCCGCACCATCCGGGCGGTGTACCGGGGCACCAGGTCGGCTGCCGGGGTCTCCACATCCAGCAGCTCAGGGAGCACTCCCTGGGCCCCACCCTTTACCTCAGGGGTATGGAAGTAGCAGGGCTTGTCAAAGGTGGCGGCGGCCTCCCGGGCCAGACCGATGACACTGAGGCAGTCGGGGCGGTTGGGGGTGATCTCAAACTCCACCAGGGTGTCGTTGACCCCGATGACCTCCTTGATATCGTCCCCGGGCTTGCAGTCCTCCTGGAGGACGAAGATACCGCTGGGCCGGCAGTTGGGGAACTCGGCCTGCTGGGCGTGGAGATCTTCCAGGGTGCAGATGGTCCGGGTCTTGGTGTTGAAGGCCACCAGATCCATGGAGTGAAGGTTGGGGCAGACGGTCTCCACCGTGGTACCCACAGGCTCTCCGTTCTCCTTCCACATCAGGCCGCAGGACCAGCGCCCGTCTTCCGTGAGGGCCACCGCTCCCACCCCGGCGCAGACCACCGGCCCGTAGATCTTGTCCCCGGGCTGGATGTCGGCGGAGATGGAGGGCTTTTCCGGATCCAGGGGATGATAGTCCCCTAGAATGGCGGCGGGGGTGATGGCGGCGTAAGGGAAGTCCCGCTCGTCCAGCCCCAGTTCGGGCAGGGAACAGAGCATTCCCTTGGACTTCACCCCCCGCAGGTTTCCCCGGGAGATGTGGACGCCCCCGGGAAGCCAGGAGTTGTCCTTGGCAACGGGGACAAGATCCCCCTCGTGGATGTTCCAGGCTCCGGTGACGATCTGCACCGGCTCGGCCTGGCCCACATCGATCTGGCAGATCCACATATGGTCGGAGTTGGGGTGCCGCTCCATAGAGAGGATGCGCCCCACCACCACGTTCTTGATCTCGGCGCCCAGGTCGGTATAGGTCTCCACCTTGGAGCCCGACAGGGTCATGGCCTCGGCAAATTCCTTGTCGGAGGCCGTCACAGTGACAAACTCATTGAGCCATTCACGGGAAAGATTCATAGATAAGACCTCTCATTCGTTGATCGGATTTCATAGGGCGGGGCTTGCCCCCGCCGGAAAACGGACTTGCCCGTCAAAACGTGGGCTGTCCCTCATGGGACGTAGGGCGGGGGCTTGCCCCCGCCGTCCGGCGCACTCGGTAGGGACGGGTTCCAAACCCGCCCGGCCACGGTCAGAACTGCTCCAGGAACCGGACGTCGTTCTCAAAAATAAGCCGCAGATCGGAGATCTTGAACCGGCCCATGGCGGTGCGCTCCAGACCCATGCCGAAGGCCCAGCCCGACCACTTCTCCGGGTCGATGCCAGCCATCTCCAGCACCCGGGGGTGGATCATGCCGGCCCCCAGGATCTCGATCCAGCCCTCCCCCTTGCAGGTGGGGCAGCCCACGCCGCCGCACTTGTGGCACTGGACGTCCATCTCACAGGAGGGCTCGGTGAAGGGGAAGTGGTGGGGGCGGAACCGGGTGACGGTGCCCTTGCCGAAAAGCTGCTCGGCCAGGGTGTTCAGGGTGCCCTTCAAATCGGCCATGGTCACGTTCTTGTCAATGACCATCCCCTCCACCTGGTGGAACATGGGGGAGTGGGTGGCGTCCACCTCGTCCTTCCGGTAGACCCGCCCGGGGGCGATGATCCGGATGGGCAGCTCCATAGTGTCCATGGCCCGGACTTGCATGGGGGAGGTCTGGCTCCGGAGCATCACCCGGCTGTCCTCGTCGAAATAGAAGGTATCCGACCAGTCCCGGCTGGGGTGGCCCTCCTCGGCGTTGAGCCGGTCAAAGTTCAGCTCGGCAAGCTCAATCTCGGGCCCGTCCAGCACGGTGAAGCCCATGCCGATAAAGATGTCCTTGATCTCATCCAGGGCCAGGTACATGGGGTGTTTATGACCCAGGGCGGGAGTGTTGCCGGGGATGGTCACGTCCACCGCCTCCCGCTTCAGCCGGTGCTCCAGGGCGGCGGCCTCCAGCTTTTTGCCCTGGGCCTCAATGGCGGCCTCCAGGCTGGCCTTCACCTCGTTGACAAGCTGCCCCATCTGGGGCCGCTCCTCGGCGGACAGGGAGCCCATCTGCTTCAGCAGGCCCGTAAGCTCCCCCTTCTTGCCCAGGTACTTCACCCGGAGGGCGTCCAGGTCGGCCGCGGCCTGAGTGCCCTCAAAGGCGGCCAGGGCCTCGGCCTTGATTTTCGCGATCTGTTCTTTCATATCCCTTACTCCTTTTCAGAAGATTCTACAACTACGGCGGTGCCGCTGGCGATGACCATGAGCATCTGGGCGTGGGACTCGTAGTCCACGTCCACCCCTACGATGGCGTTGGCCCCCATGTCCTCGGCCCGCTTCTTCATCTCCTCAATGGCGTTCTGCCGGGCCTCGGCCAGGGCCTCCTCATAGACCCCGGAGCGGCCGCCGAAGAAATTGCTGAAGCCGGCCATAAAGTCCTGGCCCACGTCGGTGGCCATAATGACCTCCCCGTATACGATATTGAGGTAGCAGACGATCCGCATCCCCTCCAGATTGGGGGTCGTGGTGATAAGCATAAAGACACCTCTTTTCCTCAAAATCAGCCCCAAAGGTGGTTACAAAAGGCTGCGAAAGGTTACAAAAGGGCAACAAAAAAGCCCCCGCCCCAAAACCAGGGACGAAAGGCATTCCTTCCGCGGTACCACCCGCATTCGCGCGTTGCCGCGCGCACTCTTGCCCCGATAACGGAGGGCCTCCGTCCGCGTCTTTCCCCGCGGCGGCTCCCAGGCGAACCAAGCGACACGCTCCGGGCCGGCTTTCAGCCGGTGGCCAGCCCTCTCTAAGTGGAACGCAAGCACGCTATTTTCCTGTTCAAAGCCTTATCGCTATCGCTTAATGTATCACAGAAATGGTTGAAATGCAAGAGGAAAATCCCGATTTTCCCCTTGCGTTTCGTGTTACTGTCTCAATACCGGCGCTTTCACGGATCGCGGCTTGAAGCGGAACGTTGGCCGTGATATAATAAAAACAACAGTCAAAATTTGTGGAGAGAAGCATGATGAATTTCCTGTGTTTTGGAGATAAACGCAACAAATCGATCCTATTGATACATGGAATGGCTTCCACAGCGCTGCTTTGCTATGAGCCTATTTTGAAAATGCTGCCGGACTATTATGTGATATTGGCGGAAGTGGACGGCCACAGCGAGAGAGCAGGGGAGCTTGTCAGCATTGAAAATGCCTGTGATGAGATAGAAAAGTATGTACTGGATCATCTATCCGGCGATTTGTACTGCCTGTCCGGGTTTTCTATGGGAGGGACAATGGCCGTGGAGATCATAGGTCGAAGCAATATCAATGTTGCGAAAACGCACTTGGACGCAGCGTTCCTGACAAAGATGGGCCTGCTGACAAAGCCTTATGAATCCTTGTTCTGCAAAGCGATCAAGCGGATTCAAAACGGAAAGGTGATTCCCCAATTTATGATGGATGCGGTTATGGGTAAGGACAACAACAGTATCATAGAGATGCTTTATCAAGGCATTACCCCAAATACCATAGAGCGCGTATGTGAATTTGTGTATCGGTACAGCATTCCTGAAAATATAAGAAATTACAAGGGAACAGTTTTGTTCTGGCGAGGGTCAAATGAGAAATATCCAAGGAAGAGCGTTGCCCTGTTAAAGAAATATTTGCCCGGCGTAATAGATGTAGAGATCAAAGGTATGGGGCATGGGCAATATTTACATGAGCACAGTGATGAATATGCAAGGAAGCTGATTGAGTATCTGCAAAACTGATGTATAGGGCGGTTATCTGTGACGGATAACCGCCTGTAAGGAGGGGATCCCATGTATCTTGCCACCGCCGCCCAGATGAAGGAGATCGACCGGATCGCCATTGAGGAGAGGGGGATATCCTCCCTGGAGCTGATGGAGAACGCCGCCAAAGCCGTGGTGGGGGAGATCCTGGCCCTGTCCATCCCCGGCCCGAAGAGGCACAGGCAAGCCATCGCCTATGTCACAAGGGATGGGCGGGAGCCCTCCGGGGAGGAGCAGGCCGCTTTTTGGGCCTCCCGCCAGCGTTCCGCCATCATTTTCTGCGGCCCCGGCAACAACGGGGGAGACGGCCTTGCTGTGGCCCGGCTGCTGCTGGGGGAGGGTTGGCGGGTGAAATGTCTGCTGGTGGGAAACCGGGAAAAAATGACCCCGGACAGCCGGGGGATGGAGCGCCGCCTCATTGAGACTGGGGGAGTATTGGAGGATTTTTGCCCCGAAAACTGGGCGGACTACCGGGGCTTTGACGTGGCGGTGGACGCCATCTTCGGGGTAGGGCTGAACTCCGACCTTCGTCCCGACGCTGTGGAGGCGGTACGCGCTATGGCCTCGGCCTGGTGGACGGTGGCGGTGGATGTGCCCAGCGGGATCCACGCCGACACGGGGGAGATATTGGGCAGGGCGGTGAAGGCTGACCTGACCGTCACCTTCACCCTGGCCAAAAGGGGCCTTTTCGTGGGGGAGGGTGCTGTCCACAGCGGGAGAGTGGTGGTGGCTGATATCGGCATCCCCCGGGATCTTTACAATGACGAGGAGGCTTTTCCCGTGACAACGGTGGAAAAACCCGTCCTCTCTCCCCGGCGGCGGGAGGCCCATAAGGGGGACTTTGGTAAAGTGTTTATCCTTGCGGGAAGCCGGGGTTTCACCGGAGCTCCCTGTCTGGCCGCCCGGGCCGCTGTCCGGAGCGGGGCGGGCCTTGTGACGGTGGCGGTGACCGGGGATATCTACCCCATCGTAGCCGCAAAATGCTGTGACGAGGCCATGGTCTGGCCGATCCCCGATTCCTGTGAGGAGCTTTTGGAAAAGGCCAAAACCGCCGATATTGTCCTCATAGGCCCCGGTCTGGGGCAGAGCAGGGAGACGGAGGAGTGCGCCCTCTCTCTGTTAAGGGAAATCACTTGCCCCATTGTTTTGGACGCCGACGGTCTAAATATCATCTCCCGGCATATAGATGTGTTGGACAAACGCTCCGCCCCCACGGTCCTCACCCCCCACGACGGGGAGTTTGCCCGGCTGACGGGCTGTGAGCTGCCCATCCATGACCGTTTGGCCGCCGCCCGGGAGTTTGTGGAAAGGCACCGCTGTGTCCTGGTTCTGAAGGGCCACCGTACCATCACGGCGGCCTCCGGCGGTCAGGGGCATACCCGGTGCTTTATCAACACCACCGGAAACCCCGGCATGGCCCAGGGGGGCAGCGGGGACGCCCTTGCGGGGTTTCTGGCCTCCCTCTGTGCCCAGAAGGAGGTGGATGACATCCTCGCCGCCATCTGGCTTCACGGCCGGGCGGGGGATCTGGCGGCGGCGGAGAAGGGGGAGCGGGGCATGACGGTCACCGACCTGATCGAGGCCATCCCCTATGCTATGAAAGAGTGCGAGGAGGAATAGATCTTTGAAAAAGCGCCTTTGCGCGCCAATGATAGCCCTTGTTTTGCTCCTGGCCGCCTGCGGCGGTGGGGGAGGGAACGAGGCCGAGGAGGCCCTGGCCGGGATCCGGGGCCAATATCTGGAGATGAGCGCCTGCTCGGGCCACGCCGACTTCACAGCCGACTACGGCCAGCGGGTCTACACCTATGGGGTGGACTTCACCTGGCGTAGGGAGGGGGAGACCCTTCTCACCCTCACCGCCCCGGAGAACGTGGCGGGTACCACCGCCCACATCTCGGCGGGGGAGACCGTGTTGGAGTACGACGGGGTCATGGTGGAGACCGGGCCCCTGAACCTGGCGGGGCTGTCCCCCATCGACGCCATTCCGGCCCTGCTGGCCTATGCCCGGGAGGGATTTATGGCGGAGTGTACCCTGGAGGAGGGGGAGAGCCCCACTCTCCACCTGATCTGCCGGGATCCGGAGACTCAGCCGGGGGAGGGGACGGAGGGGGAACTCTGGTTTTCTCCGGAGACGGGGGCTCTGCTGAGGGGAGAGATCAGCGAGGAGGGCTTTACGGTGATCCAATGTGAGATATCCAACTTTGCCATGACCCTTTCCTCTGAGCAATAAACCACGCCCGGCGGTAATAGCCGCCGGGCGTGGTTTTTAACTGTCCAGGACCTCCGTGAAATCGGCGCAGAGGTTGGGACGGCTGGGATCCAGGATCAGAGAGATACCCTTTTCCTGAAAGCGCTTCATCAGCTCTCCCATACCGTATTTCAGCTTGAACTCGATCTCCTCTTTGTAGGCGGGGATCAGGTGGAGCAGGCTCAGCCGGCGGCCGTCCTCCGTGTCCAGACGGCCCAGGGGGCCGTCGCCGCCGGAAAAGACTACGCCGCCGAAGCCTACGCTGTCATCCAGAGGGGTGTAGCCCGGCCCGTTGGGCATGGTGTGGCCATAGCCCAGCCAGGTGTGGTACTGGTGGGGGAAACGGGCCATGACCTTCATCATCTGGATGGGCCAGTAGGCCTCCCTCGGAGGCATACCCTCCTTACTCAAGGGCCAGTCGCCAGGGAGAAAGAGAAAAAGCTCGGCAAGCTCCAGGGCCTTCCTGTCCTCCGGAGGGATGCTGGGATCGGGGGTCATGGAAAGATCGCTCATACCGGTGGTGTAGAGAACGAAAAAGTTTTGCTCCTGGGTGGGCCACATAACATGGACGTCAATGTGGACCAGGTCGCTTACGATCTCGTGGAGGACCCGCCTCTCCCGGCCGGGAAAGAGAGACTCAAAGTGGGCCTCCACCTCCCGGGCGTAGACCCCTGACTCCTTGGGAGTCCGAAGCCCCTGGTCCTCAGGAGTCTCGTAGCGATAGATGGGAGAGCCGCCGGGGGTGACCTCCCGCTTTTTGCCAAACAATTTATCCAAAAATCCCATGGAAAGGCCTCCTTCTTCTTGATCCAGGCTCTATTTTACAGAGGGGAAGGTCTCCTGTCAAGGCGGGGCTCTCTTGACCTGGGCCGGAGTTTGGGCTAAAATAGGGGCAGAAAACGGAGAAAAAGAGGGGATCGGGATGGAACGAGACATGAGGCGGACCTGGGCGGAAATCGACCTTGGGGCCTTGGCGCACAATTATCATACCCTCCGGGCTATGCTGCCCCGGGATTGTAGGCTGCTGGCCCCGGTGAAGGCGGACGCCTACGGTCACGGGGCGGTCCCTGTGGCGAAAAAGCTGGAGGAGCTGGGGGTGGACTATCTGGCGGTGGCCTCCCTGGACGAGGGGGTGGAGCTGCGAAGGGCCGGGGTGAAGACCCCTGTTCTGATTCTGGGCTACACCGATCCGGCTTGGGTCGGGGAGCTTCTGGAGCACAATCTGACCCAGGGGGTCTTTGACGAGGAGACGGCCCGGGCCCTGTCCCAGGCGGCGGTGAGGGAGGGCAAAAGCCTCACCGTCCACATGAAAGCGGACACGGGTATGTCACGGTTGGGGCTTCTCTGCGATGAGGGGGATCTGGAGGGGACGATAGAGACCATGGCGCGGATGTACGCCTTGCCCGGCCTTCGCTGGGAAGGTATTTTTACCCATTTCTCCCACGCCGACGGCAGTGAGGAGTACACCATGCTCCAGTTCACAAGGTTTCTGGACCTTTTGAAAGGGCTGGAGGAGCGGGGAGCCTCCTTTGAAATTCGCCATTGCGCCGCCAGCGCGGCTGTGTTAAACTATCCCTGTTCCTATCTGGATATGGTCCGTCCCGGCATCGCCTTTTATGGGCACTATCCCGATCCCTCTTGTCAGGGGCTGGACGGGCCGGGGCTGGAGCCTTTGATGACCCTGAAGACAAGGGTGGTCTCGGTGAAGACGCTGCCCGCCGGCACAGCGGTGAGCTATGGCCGGACCCATACCCTGGACCGGGAGACCCGGCTGGCGGTGCTGGGGATTGGCTACGGCGACGGCCTGCCCCGGGCCTGCTCGGACAGGCTACGGGTCTGGGTCGGAGGCGGCTATGCCACCGTGGTAGGACGGATCTGTATGGACCTGTGCATGGTGGACGTGACCGATCTTCCCAACGTGAAGAGCGGTGACGTGGCGGAGATCTACGGCCCCCACGTTCCTGTGGAGGACGCCGCGGAGCTGGCGGGGACCATCCAGTATGAGCTGCTGTGCAATGTGAGCAGGAGAGTATCCCGGGTCTATACCCGGAATTGCCAAAGCTGACACAACGGACCTTCCTCCAGCGTAAAATGGCCCGGGGAGGTCAACGCCAAGGGACGGGGGAGGACCTAAATTTCCGGCAGGAACCGGAAGTGGTGGGTATAAATCCCGTCCACCCGTGGGAAAATCATAGTGACCGCTGAGGACGGGGCTTCGGCCCGGTGACGGCGGTGACTTTGAACCGCGGAGAGTGAGTCTTGTGGACAGCAGCGTGAAACGTGGAGATATTTTTTATGCCGATCTGAGCCCGGTGGTGGGCAGCGAGCAGGGGGGCGTGCGGCCCGTTCTGATCATCCAGAACGATACGGGCAACCGCCACAGTCCCACCGTTATTGCCGCCGCCATCACCTCCCAGACCGGCAAGGCCCGGCTGCCCACCCACATTGACCTTTCAGCCAACACCTACGGCTTGCCCAAGGATTCCGTGGTGCTGTTGGAGCAGATCCGAACCCTGGACAAGAAGCGGCTGAGAGAGTATATGGGCCGGCTGGACGAGGAGCAGATGCAAAAGGTGGATGGGGCCATCGCGGTGAGCTTTGGCCTTCGGCCCCGGCAGTTGGTATAAGAAGAAACGGCGCGGGAAGCGGACCCGGCCCATGGGCCGGGCCGACCCGGCCGGACAGAGAAAACAGATACATAGGAGGAACCCCATGAAGCGGAACAGATGGACTACCCGCCTTTTGTGCGGCGCCCTGATCCTGGCAACCCTGGTGGTGGCTGTGGCGGCCGCCGGGAGTCAGGGAACTCAGGATAATCCCCTGGTGACCCTGGAGTACCTGAATGAGAAGGTCCTTCCCGAGATATTGGAGCAGGTGGACAGGAAGGTGGCGGAGAGGACGAAGGAGTTGGAGAAGACTCTGGAGGAGAGCCAGAAGGCGGTCTTCCAGAGCGTGGAGGCGGGGAAGGATAAAACGGTAACGCTGGCCGCAGGGTCTCAGCTCCTTCTTCGCTCGGGGGTCGCTCACTGCGCCGACGGGCTTATCGACCTGACCACCGGGGAGGCGGTGTGGGGGGAGCTGTCCCTGAATCACCTTTATATAGCCACGGGGGACAAGCTGAAGGTGACCTTCTCCGAGAAGGGTTCCGCTATGGTGCAGGGGAGCTACACTGTAAAATAGGATTGACAGAAGGGCCGTCCAAAGGCGACGGCCCTTCTGATTTTATACATGGGAAAGGGAGCGGAGCTTTTATGGGAAGGAAACGGAGAGAGCTCTGCCGGACGGTCGCCCTTCTGGCCGTACTGGCCTTGATCCCGGTGGGGGCCTGGGGTGCGGAGGCTACAGAGGAGCCACCCACGGTCCTCTGGCTGGACGGGGACTATGATTCGGCGGTCTATTTGGGAGAGGGTGTGGTGGAGGCAAGAAGAGCCTACATCATGCAGGAAAAAGGAGGTCTAAGGGGACATATCAAGACCATTATGGACTTGAATGGCGAGGTGATCCCGGGGTTGAACGGTGTGTACTTGGGGGAGGATGGCTTTTATGGGGGCTATATTTTAGGCGGAGCCTACCAAAAGGGCTTCGGCCTATATGACAGAGAGGGGAACACCGTGGTCCCTCTGGCCTTTGAAACAAAGGAGGAGGCCTGGGCCCAGGTGGGCCTTACGCCGCCGGGTTATACCTACTCTGAGTTTCCGAAGCAGGTTTCTATCCTGGATCCCGAGTGTGATCCCAGTGGGGAGCCCTCCGGCTTCCATCAGCGTTTTCTCTATGGGGTAATGGCAGAGGACGGAAGGATGCTTGTGGATTATCAGAAATACAACGTCTGGTTTGATGAGGACACCGATTACAGCAGTATTGTTGAAGATGGGCGCTGCGGTTTGATGAAAAACCCGATGAAAAAGGAGCTCGTCAGCGATTGGGCGGAGCCCGAGGTGACCGCCGCCCTGGCTGCCGGGCTGGTTCCCGGGCGATGCCGGGGTTACTATACCTTTGAGATCACCCGCGCCCAGATGGCCGCCCTGCTGGTGCGGTTCACCGAGGAAAAACTGGGGGAGGAGCTGACTCTGCCGGAGGAGCATCCCTTCGCCGATACCCAGGATGGGTATATTGAAAAGGCCCACGCCGCCGGGATCGTCCTGGGGGCAGGGGATGGGAACTTTAACCCGGATAAGGTGGTGACCCGGGAGCAAATGGCCACCATGCTCTGCCAGACCATGACCCTGGTGGAGCCGGGCTGGGGAGAGAACGCCCCCTTTCCCACGGGATACACGGATCTTGACCAGGTCTCAGACTGGGCTCGGGAGGGGATCTCCGCCCTTCTGAGCTGGGGGGTGATGAAGGGGATCTCCGAGACCCGGCTGTCCCCCAAGAGCTTCTGTACCACCGAGCAGGCCATCCTTATGGTCTGGCGGTTAGTCCAGGAATAGGCAGGTCAAAAAGGCTCCATGTATAAAATCACTCCCGCTGTCCTAAAATACGGCGGGAGTGATTTGTTTTGAGAATACAATGGAAAGCCCTGTTGCTCTGTCTGGGAGCTCCTCTTGCTGTGGGCGGCGCGGCCGCCCTCCTAACCAGGGAGGCTATGGGGGAGTTTGCCCTTCTCCGCCAGCCGCCCCTCACCCCGCCCGCTTGGGTATTCCCTGTGGTGTGGACGGTTCTCTACCTTTTGATGGGCCTGGCCTCCTACCTGGTCTGGACGGCCCAGAGCCGCCGGCGGGGAAAGCGCTCCGCCCTCTGGGCCTACACCGCCCAGCTGCTGACCAACTTCCTCTGGCCTCTGCTCTTCTTCCGGGCCCAGCTGTGGCTGGCGGCCTTTTTCTGGCTGATCCTTCTCTGGGCTATGGTTTTGGGGACTCTGCTTCAATTTTACCGGCTGCGTCCTGGGGCGGGGCTTCTTCTGCTGCCCTATCTGGGCTGGGTCTCCTTTGCCGGATACCTGAACTTTGGGGTCTATCTGCTGAACTGAGACAAACGCCTTCCCGGAGAGGGAAGGCGTTTGTTATGGGATACATATGATTCGGTACATCAGGACAAAGTGGCACAGGCTTCCGGCCAGGATGAACAGGTGGAATACCTCGTGACAGCCAAAGCGGGGGTTATTTCGTCCGGGCCATTTGACTGCGTACAGTACGCCCCCAACCGTGTAGAGCAGGCCCCCCAGCACCAGCCAGAGAAATCCCTCCGCCGGGAGGACCTTGGACAGAGGATAGAGGGCAAACACCGCCACCCAGCCCATAAGCAGATATACCCCTGAAGTGAGCCACCGGGGGGAGTTGATCCAAACCAGGGACAGGCAGCAGGAGGCCAGGGCCATGGCCCACACCACCCCGAACACGGACCAGCCCCAGGCCCCCTGCTCCCGGAGGACGGTGAGACAGATGGGGGTGTAGCTCCCCGCGATGAGGAGGCTGATGGAGCAGTGGTCCAATTTCCGCAGGGCCAGCCGTCCCGCCACCGGTACATTGAGATAGTGGTAGAGGGCGCTGGCGGTGTAGAGACAGATCATAGAGACGCCGTAGATGGCGAGGGAGACGGTGCGCCAGATATCGCCCAACAGGGCCGAGCGGGTCAGCAGAAAAACGGTTCCCAATACCGCCAGGACCGCCCCCGCTCCATGGGTGAGGGCTGACCAGGGGCGGAGTCCGTCGTAGGGATCCCGGCCCTGCTCTCCGTGGATCGGCTTTTTGGGGGAGGGGGGATCGTTAGCCCATGTGCCGACATATTCCATAGCTGTCACCTGATTTCTGTTTGGGATACAAACAGGATACCACAACCTTGTGATGAAATCAATAGAAATATGAGATATAATATTAAAAATTAGATTTGAGATTGAATAGGACAACGCTCTCCCCGCATAGGCTGAACGGAACTTGTAAAGCAGGGAGGGCGTTTCATGGAAGATATCTCTTGCGCGCCAAGCTATCAGGCGGAGGGGCCCTATCCGGAGATCCGGGTGGAGGGAAGAAATCGACAGTATGGGCAAACCATTTTATCCAATGTGGGGGGCGGCGTTTCTGAGATGGGGGCGGTGGCCCGCTATCTGTACAGCGGCTTCACCCAGGAGGGCCGCCCTGAGGTGGCTGAGTGTTTGGAGCGGATCGCCATGGTGGAGATGCACCACCTGTCTATTTTCTCCCAGCTGGCCCGACAGTTAGGGGAGGATCCGCGGCTCTGGGCCCCTTTTCGGGGGAGAAGACGATATTGGACCCCGGAATATCTTCGCTATCCCCAGGGGTTAGAGCAGATCCTGCGCTATTCCATTGAGGAGGAGAAGGCCACCGTACAAAAATATCGCCAGCAGGCGCTTTGGATCAAGGACATGAATGTGGCGGCCAACCTTCTTCGGATCATTGAGGATGAGGAGCTCCACATCAAGGTCCTGACCGGACTTCTGGAGAGCTACTATCCTGTGCGTTGACGGGGCGTTTTTACGATTTAGATTTGGGCTTGCAGATCAGGGCGATGAGGTATCCGAAAAAGATGGAGGCGGTGATCCCCGCGGCGGCGGCGGTGACGCCGCCGCTCAGCGCTCCCAGCAGGCCCTTTTCCGCCACCGCCTTCTGTACCCCCTTGGCCAGAAGAAAGCCAAATCCGGTCAAGGGGACTGTAGCCCCGGCTCCGCCAAACTCCACCACGTATTTGTAGAGCCCGAAGCCTCCCAGTATTACACCGGAGACCACATAGGTCACCAGGATACGAGCGGGGGTCAGAGAGGTTTTGTCGATGAGGATCTGCCCGATGAGGCAGATGATGCCCCCACAGAGAAAGGCGCGGAGATATTCAGAAACCATTTCCATAAAAACACATCCTTAAAAAATGAAAAATGAAAAGTTAAAAGTGAAAAAGCTGAATATACCGGGATCCGGCGGATCCGGATTTTTTAATAGGCCGCCTATGCGGACACGGGACAATAGCTTTTTCATTTTCCCTTTTAACTTTTACTTTGACATGGAGATTGCCACCGCATGGCAGATGCAGGGAATGGACTCTCCCTGCTGGGTGGAGGTGGGGGAGAGAAGGGCGCCGGTGGGACAAAATAGAATGCGATTCCACTTGCCTTCCCGCATCCCGTTAAGGAGATATCCGGTCAACACCGTGGCGGAGCATCCACATCCGGAGCCGCCGCAATGGACGTCCTGTTTTTTCAGGTCAAAGATCATGGTACCGCAGTCATCATAATTGGAAAGCTCCACGCCGTCCTTGGCAAAGAAATCCCGAACAATATCCTTGCCCAGTTTTCCCAAGTCTCCGGTGACGATCAGATCGTAGAAGGAGGGCTGGCGGCCGGTGTCCTTGAAGTGGGCGGTCAGGGTGTCATAAGCCGCGGGAGCCATGGCCGCCCCCATGTTGTTGGCGTCCTTGATCCCCTTGTCCACCACCTTCCCGGTGGTGATATGGGTGACATAGGGTCCCGGACCCTCCCGGGCCAGGATCACCGCCCCGGAACCCGTTACCGTCCACTGGGCGGTGGGGGTCCTCTGCCCGCCGTACTCCAGAGGGGTGCGGTACTGCCGTTCGGCGGAGCAGAAGTGGGAGGAGGTCACCGCCCCGGCAAACTGGGCGAAGCCTCCGTCGATACTCATGGCTGCCAGGGAAAGGCTCTCCCCCATGGTGGAGCAGGCCCCGTAGAGCCCGAAGAAGGGCACGTCCTGTCCCCGGACGGCAAAACCGGAGCCGATACACTGGTTCAAAAGATCCCCGGCGAACAGGTAGTCCAGGTTGGAGGCGGCCTGTCCCGCCTTGTCCAGGGCGGCGGCGAAGGCCATCTTCTGCATGGCGGTCTCCGCCTTCTCCCAGGTCTTTTCCCCAAAGGTATCATCCTGTTCAATGTGGTCGAAGCTGTCCCGGAGGGGCCCGTCCCCCTCCTTCTTACCCACCACGTTGGCATGGCCGATGATGGCGGGCGGGTTGGCAAAGGCCACCGTCTGGCGGCCCAGTTTTTTGTTGGGCATAGCAGTCACCTGCGCTTTCTGTGGAAGTGACCTTAGTTTGAGCGGAAGGGAAAGAAAATAAACGCGGGGACCGGGATTTTTCGTCATCCCAGACGTTTACACCCGGGACAAGCTGTGTTACACTAAGGAAAACGGTGGAAACGGGGAAGAACATATGATACGAAGGGCGGAAACGGCGGACCTGGAAAGGATCCGGGCCGTATACAGGGCGGCCAAGGATTACATGGTGAGGACGGGCAATCCCACCCAATGGGAGGAAGGGTATCCCGACTGTGTTTTGGAGGGAGACATCAGGAGGGAGCAGCTTTATGTTCTCTGTGATGAGGGGGGGATCATCCACGCCGCCTTTGTTTTTGCGTTTGGGGAGGATCCCACCTATACCCTCATTGAGGAAGGGAGCTGGACAAGCTCCGAGCCCTACGGCACCATTCACCGTCTGGGAAGTGACGGGGTCATGGGAGGGGTCTTTGCGCGATGCCTGGAGTTCTGCAAGGGCACCATCTCCCACATCCGGGCTGATACCCACAGGGACAACAAAACGATGCAGCATCTGTTGGAGAAGCATGGGTTTACATACCGGGGCATCATTTATACCGATGACGGGACGCCTCGTCTGGCTTATGAGTATCTTGCCCGGATATGATGACCCTTCAGGACATATCTTTGACTCGTTGAAAAAGGAGACTCTGCTATGGAAGAACCCAAACGCACCCTGGCTTACCTCTGCCCCAAATGTAAGCAGACCGTGATGGTGGAACGCTCCGTCTTTCGTCTGGCCGCCGCGCCGGACAAGCTGCCCTGCCCCTGCGGTGGATCGGCCCTTCAGGTGGAGATGGAGGCGGACCATGTGGATCTTACGGTGCCCTGCGCCTACTGCGGGGGAGAGCACCAGGTCCGCTGTCCCGCCCATGCCTTCCTCCATGAGAATGCCTTGGCCTTTTCCTGTAAGGCGACCGGCCTTGACTGTCTGTATGTTGGGGAGGAGAATGCGGTCCTGCGGGCGCTTCGCCGTTTGGAGGAAGCGACCGCGCAATTGACGGAGAAGCCGGGAGAAGAAAAGAATTTTCTGAACGAGACCATTATGACCGAGATCCTGGGAGAATTGAAGGATATCGCGGCCAGAGGGGGTATTTCCTGTTCCTGTGGGTCCAAAGATTATAAAGTAAAAATACTTTATAGCTCTGTGGAGCTGGAGTGCGCCCAGTGCCATGCTAAGCTGCGGCTTCCCGCCGCTACGGGGGAGGATCTGGAGGACCTGTGCTGCCGGTATATCCTGACTATTGGCGGGAAGGGAAGGTTTGATGGACGTTTTCTATGAACACAGCTACCGGGTGGACTCCCGGGATATGGACCTTTTCGGTCACTGCCGCCCCTCGGCGGTACTGGGGCTTCTTCAGGAGGCGGCCACCCAAGCTGCTGGGGAACTGGGGCTCTCGGGGCCACAGGTGCGGGACCGGTACAATGCCTTTTGGATGCTGGCCCGGATCCGCTATGAGTTAAAGCGGCCCCTCCGGTGGGATGAGCTGGTGACCATCAAGACCTGGCATCGGGGAGGCAAGGCGGCGGTGATGTACCGGGAATTCGATATCTCGGTAGGGGAGGAGCCGGTGGGGCAGGCAGTCTCCGCCTGGGTGCTGGCGGGGCTGGACAGCCATAAGATCCTCCACCTGGATGGGGTGGGGGAGATCGGTGACACCAGTGGGGGCTCCCTTTGCCGGGGAGAGGTACTCCGCAAGCTCCGGCTGCCCCAGGAGCTGGGGATGGCAGGGGAGCGGCGGCTGGGTTACTCGGATACCGATATCAACGGCCATGTGAACAACACCCGCTATGCTGATTTTCTCTGTGATGCTCTGGAGTTGGAGACGCTGGCAAAGGGGAGGTTTGTCTCCCGGCTTCAGCTTTGCTATCTGGCGGAGTGTATGGCGGGGGAGACCATCCGTCTTCTCACAGGGCAGGATGAGGAGGGGTTCTGCGTTCGGGGAGAGGGGCTGGATGGGAGCGACCGGTTTGATGGAATTTTGACCCTTGACAAATTGTCTCGGGGAGATTAGAATAGATAAAATTTTATAAAAAGAAAGGAAGATGCCTCATGGTCAATCCGGATGCCGCCCAAAAGTTCGCCAAGCAGGGTCTCACGTTCGACGATGTGCTTCTCATTCCAGCGGAGAGCGACGTACTGCCTGCGGATGTGGACCTGCATACCCACCTTACAAAAAAGATCGTTCTCAATATCCCTCTGATGAGCGCGGCCATGGATACGGTCACCGAGTCCCGTATGGCTATCGCCATCGCCCGGGAGGGCGGCATCGGCATCATCCATAAGAATATGTCCATCGGCGCGCAGGCTGAGCAGGTGGATATGGTCAAGAGAAGTGAGAACGGGGTCATTACCAACCCCTTCTTCCTGGCCCCCGGCCATACTTTGGCTGAGGCCAATGAGTTGTGCGCCAAGTACCGGATCTCTGGTGTGCCTATCTGCGACAACGGTAAGCTCATCGGTATCATCACCAACCGGGATATGAAGTTCGAGACCGATATGAGCCAGCTTATCGATAACGTGATGACCAAGGAGAACCTGGTAACGGCTCCCGAGGGGACCACCCTTGAGGAGGCCAGAGAGATCCTTCGCAAGCACAAGATCGAAAAGCTGCCCATTGTGGACAAGGATTTCCATCTGAAGGGTCTTATCACCATCAAGGATATTGAGAAGGCGCAGGTTTATCCCAACTCCGCCCGGGATGAGAAGGGCCGGCTTCTCTGCGGCGCCGCCATCGGGGTCACCAGCGATGTGCTGGACCGGACCCGGGCTCTGGTGGAGGCTGGGGCCGATGTGCTGGTGCTGGATTCCGCCCACGGACACAGCCATAACATCATGGAGTGTGTCAAGCGGATCAAGGCCCTCTATCCCGACGTGCAGCTTATCGCGGGCAATGTGGCTACCGCTGAGGGGACCCGTGCCCTTATCGAGGCCGGCGCCGACTGCGTGAAGATCGGCATTGGTCCCGGTTCCATCTGTACCACCCGTGTGGTGGCGGGTATCGGCGTACCCCAGATCACCGCGGTCTATGAGGCGGCCCGGGTGGCCCGGGAGTACGGGGTACCCATTATTGCCGACGGCGGCGTGAAGTACTCCGGCGACATTGCCAAGGCGATCGCCGCCGGCGGCGATGTGGTCATGCTGGGCTCCCTGCTGGCTGGATGTGAGGAGTCTCCGGGGGAGACTGAGGTCTATCAGGGCCGTCAGTTTAAGGTATACCGGGGTATGGGCTCCCTGGGGGCCATGTCCAAGGGCTCCAAGGACCGCTACTTCCAAGAGAACAACAAAAAGCTGGTCCCCGAAGGTGTGGAGGGCCGGGTCCCCTACAAGGGAGCGGCGGGGGAGACCATCTACCAGATGATGGGCGGTCTTCGGGCCGGTATGGGCTACTGCGGCTGCAAGACGGTTGCGGAGCTGCAGGAGAAGGCCCAGTTTGTCCAGATCACCTCTGCGGGTTTGAAGGAGAGCCATCCCCACGATATCTATATCACCAAGGAAGCTCCCAACTACACCCTCAATCCCCAGTAATCAATGAGACAAAAACGGCAGCTTGGGAAACCAAGCTGCCGTTTTTCTTGTGGAAATGTGAAAGTTTAGAGCGGTCATTCCCTAGAGGACTGCCCTGGAGAGAGATGTTTTTGAAGGAGATAGAGGGTGGAGCAGAGGGCGAAGAGCATCAGGGATCCCTCAATAAGCTGGGTCCAGGTCATGCCGAAAAGGGGGAGGACCATCACATACCGTTTCATCAGATAGGCGTGGTAGCCGCCAAGGGAAGCCAACTCCGCCCCTGTGGCGGCGGGGAGGAGGGTGGGTTGGACACAGGCCAGGACTACCAGAAGGATGCCGCCCAAAAAGAAATACCGTTCGTGCATATAGGGCAGAAGAAAGGGGATGCCCAGAGAAAGGGCGGCCCCGGCCAAGACAAGGGTGGCGTTGTCCAGGGTATGCCGGCGGCGGAAAAGGAGAGCCAGAATGACTGTCATAAAAAGGAAGGCCAGGAGGATAGCGGCCTTGGGGATCCAAGGGGCGGGCTGGAACCGATAGGGGAACAGGGAGAAAACGGAGGGGGAGTTATAGTTGACGGTCTGCCAGGAGACGCTGTCCCCCGCCTGGTTCAGATAGACGCTGAGGATATCCATCACAGGCTTTCCAGCCAGGAGGGCTGGGAGCATGGAGAGGGCAAAGACAATGGGGAAAACCGGCAGGTGACGGAGTTTTACCCGGCGGCAGAATAAGAGAGCACACCACAGGGGGATGAGGAAGATGGCCTGGAGCTTGAAGGAGAAGGCCAGGGCCAACAGGGTCAGGGAGGGGGTGGGCCGGTCCTCCAAAGCACAGGACAGAGCGTGGAGGCAGAGAGCGGCCCACACACTGTCACACTGCCCCCAGCAAGCGCCGTTTAGGAGGACGGTAGGCAGAAGGAGTGGGAGGAGAAAGGGGAGAGGGGAGACACGGCTATCCCGAGTCAGAGCCTTTGCCAGACGCATGCCGCCCCAGGCGAGAAGAATATCAAAAAGGATGGAAAAGAGTTTGATCCCGTATAGGTCGGGGAAGGGGAGGTAGGAGAGGCCGGCCAACAGATAGAGGTAGGGAACGTTATAGTTGCCTACCGGATCCTTCAGAGCGGCAAAGCCGCCGTTTTGCCGAAAGTGTTCCACCCATCGGGAGAGGAAATCCTGATAATCCAAGGTAACGTGATCCAGGAGGAGGACCCGGAGAAAGAGGGCCAGGGCGATGGGAAGGAGAAGGGGGAGGAGACTGCTCCGGGGAACCCCCTCCCTATGGAGCAGCCAGAGAGCCAGACCGGCCAGAGACAACAAGCAAAGCCCCACCGCCAATCGGGCGGTGGGGCTGCCTTGGGACAGGCCCAAGGCTTTGAATAGAGTTAAAAGCAGAAGACCGACTCCGGTGAGGAAGGCGGGTCTGGCGGAAAGACGGGACATGGGATAACCTCCTTGGGGAGGGCGGCTTACTCGCAGAAACCGGGAAGGCCCTCGATGGCGTAAGCCCGGACGGGGCAGGAGTCGGCGCCCACAATGGGGAGAGGGGCGTAGGACATGAAGAAGGTTTGGCTCTTGAGCTGTTCCAGGTTCTTCAAAACCTCCAAAAAGACGATATTCTCCACCATGAGAATGTCATGGAAGGGTTTTACATCCGCCTCGCAATTTTCAATGGAGACGCCGTCGCCAAAGCCCACGCACTTTACTTTGTGATCCCGGAACCACTCGGCGCTCTCCTTGCAGATGTAAAGCCGCTTGTCCTCGGGAGTGTTGGTTAAGGGAGTGAAGGGGGGGATCTTGTAGGGGGAATCCAAAATGATGATGTCCCTCTCCTGGATCTTATCCCCCAGGACCTTGTCCAGGTCGGCGGGCATGATGTGGGTATTGGGAGCCATATGCTCAATGGTCACATACCGGGCCCGACCCATGAAGGTGGTAAGGGGCAGCTCAGCTACACTGGGCCAGTTATCGTCGTGATGATAGGGACACTCGCAATGAGTTCCCAGATGGCTGGTAAGATCCAGGGCGGTATGAAAATCAGGGATGGGGCCACCGGTGTTGTAGCGGATCAGGTGACAGCGGCGGGATTCGGTGGCCGGGTCCAGAGTCTTGGTCAAGTCTACCACACGCAAACCATTGAGTTCATATACCGGTTCCATAAAGCAGAGCCCCTTTCTTCCTGTTCAAAAAATTATGGATGATCCGTAGATTTTTTGTTGACTTCCAGAAACAGGCATGGTATACTTGAATGCTACTATGTATAAGGGGGATAAGGTTCTAATCACCCATCCTGGTGATAGTTTACCACCGGATGGGCCGATTGACAAGAAGAAAGACGATTCTTTTTGCAACGTTACCGAGCGTATCAAAAGCAAAAAATGGATCCCCTTTGTGCGAATTTACAAGAAAGACCCAGGGAAAGGGTGGGAAAGTGGGGAGGAGAGCTCCTTTTCTCGCCGGAAATACCAGAAAATGAGGTGTGATTTCTACATGGTCAAGGACGTTTATTACGGCAAGACCCTCCGCAAGAGCTTCGCTCGACACTTGGAGCCTCTGCAGATGCCCAACCTTCTGGAGATCCAGAAGAACTCCTACCAGTGGTTCCTGGATAAGGGACTGCGGGAGGTGTTTCGGGATGTGGCCTCCATTGCCGACTATGCCGGAAACCTGGAGCTGTCTTTTGTGGACTACTCCATGGATGAGGAGCCTAAGTACTCGGTGGAAGAGTGCAAGGCCCGGGACGCCACCTACGCCGCCCCCATCAAGGTGAAGGTGCGCCTGCGCAACAAGGAGACCGAGGAGATTAAGGAGCAGGAGATCTTCATGGGGGATTTTCCCCTGATGACCAAGGCGGGGACCTTTGTTATCAACGGCGCGGAGCGGGTCATCGTCTCCCAGATCGTCCGTTCTCCCGGTATGTACTATGCCCGGATGGCGGATAAGGCGGAGAATCTGACTTACTCGACTACCGTCATCCCCGGCCGGGGCGCCTGGCTGGAGTATGAGACCGATCTCAGCGACGTGTTCTGGGTCCGCATCGACAAAAACCGGAAGATCCCTGTGACCTGTTTGATCCGGGCCGTGGGCCCCCGGACCGACGCGGAGATCTTGGACATGTTTGGCGAGGATCCCCGGATCGTGTCCACCATGGAGAAGGACACCTGCCGGACCTATGAGGAGTCTCTGCTGGAGATTTACCGGAAGCTCCGTCCCGGCGAGCCTCCCACGGTGGATTCCGCTGAGAGTCTGCTGAACGCTCTGTTTTTTGATCCCCGGCGCTACGATCTCTCCTCGGTGGGCCGGTACAAGTTTAATAAGAAGATGGCTATCGCGCCCCGTTTGAGCGGACAGACCCTGGCCCTGCCCATTACCGATCCCGCAACCGGTGAGATCCTGGCTGACGCAGGGGAAGTCATCACTCATGATAAGGCGTGGGAGCTCCAGGCCAAAGGCGTCAATGAGGCTGTGCTGGAGGTGGAGGGACGGCAGGTAAAGGTCTTCTCCAACCACATGGTGGATATGAAGGGCTTTGTATCCTTTGATCCGGAGGAGTGCGGCATCACCGAGTATGTCCGTTACAGCGTCCTTATGGATCTGCTGGCCAAGGCCGGCGGGGACGAGGAGACCCTGAAGGAACTGATCAATGAAAACCGGGATGAGTTGGTGCCCAAGCACATCATTGTGGACGATATGATGGCCTCCATCAACTACCTTAACTGTCTGGCTAACGGGGTGGGTACTCCCGACGATATTGACCATCTGGGTAATCGGCGTCTGCGCTGTGTGGGCGAGCTGCTCCAGAACCAGTTCCGCATCGGCTTCAGCCGGATGGAGCGGGTGATCCGGGAGCGGATGACAATTCAGGATCTGGACATCGTTACCCCCCAGTCCCTTATCAACATCCGGCCTGTCACTGCGGCTATCAAGGAGTTCTTTGGGTCCTCCCCCCTGAGCCAGTTCATGGACCAGACCAACCCCCTGGCCGAGTTGACCCATAAGCGCCGTGTTTCCGCTTTGGGCCCCGGCGGTCTGAGCCGGGACCGGGCTTCCTTTGACGTTCGTGATATCCATTACTCTCACTACGGACGGCTGTGCCCCATTGAGACCCCCGAAGGCCCCAACATTGGCCTGATCTCCTACTTGGCCTCCTACGCCAAGGTGAACCGGTATGGCTTTATTGAGACTCCCTACCGGAAGGTGGATAAGGCCACGGGCAGGATCAGTGACGAGGTAGAGTATATGACTGCCGATGTGGAGGACCAGTATATCGTGGCCCAGGCCACCGAGCCCACTGACGCCAACGGCTGCCTCACCAATGCCCGTATCACTTGCCGTCACCGCAACGAGATCGTGGAGGTGGACCGGGAGCGGGTGGACTATGTGGACGTGAGCCCCAAGATGATGGTGTCCATCGCCACGGCCATGATCCCCTTCCTGGAGAACGACGACGCCAACCGGGCCCTGATGGGCGCCAACATGCAGCGGCAAGCTGTGCCTCTGCTGACCACTGAGGCCCCCATTGTGGCCACTGGCCAGGAGTATAAGAACTGTATTGACTCTGAGATCGTTATTTTGGCCGAGGATGCCGGTGAAGTTACCCGGGTCTCTGCCGACTTTATCACCATCCGCTATGACGATGGCCGGGTGGTGGACTACAAGCTGACCAAGTTCATGCGGTCCAACCACACCACCTGTATCAACCAGCGGCCCATTGTCAATGTGGGTGACCGGGTGGAGAAGGGGGATGTACTGGTGGATGGACCCTCCACCGACCACGGGGAGATCGCCTTGGGTAAGAACATCCTTATGGGCTTTATGACCTGGGAGGGCTATAACTACGAGGACGCTATCCTTCTGAATGAGCGGATGGTAAAAGACGATGTCTTTACCTCCATTCACATTGAGGAGTATGAGACCGAGGCCCGGGACACCAAGCTGGGGCCTGAGGAGATCACCCGGGATATCCCCAACGTGGGCGAGGACGCCCTGAAGGATCTGGACGAGCGTGGCATCATCCGGGTGGGCGCCGAGGTTCGTCCCGGCGACATTCTGGTGGGTAAGGTCACCCCCAAGGGCGAGACCGACCTGACCGCGGAGGAGCGGCTGCTCCGGGCCATCTTTGGCGAGAAGGCCCGTGAGGTCCGGGATACCTCCTTGAAGGTCCCCCACGGCGAGAGCGGCATCATTGTCAATGTAGACGTGTTCACCCGGGAAAACGGGGACGAATTGAACCCCGGTGTCAACATGACCGTCCGGATCTATATCGCTCAGAAGCGGAAGATCTCCGTGGGCGATAAGATGGCCGGTCGTCACGGCAATAAGGGCGTTGTGTCCCGCATCCTGCCCCAGGAGGATATGCCCTTCCTGCCCGATGGTACCCCTCTGGATATCGTACTGAATCCCTTGGGCGTACCTTCCCGTATGAATATCGGACAGGTGCTTGAGGTCCACCTTGGCTATGCGGCCAAGACTTTGGGCTGGAAGGTGGCTACCCCCATCTTTAACGGCGCCAATGAGAAGGATATTCAGGATCTGCTGAAAGAGGCCGGCCTGTCTGAGGACGGAAAGAGCGACATGTACGACGGCCGCACCGGTGAGAAGTTCGACAATCGGGTGACCACCGGCTATGTCTACTTCCTGAAGCTCCACCATCTGGTGGATGATAAGATCCACGCCCGTTCCACCGGCCCCTACTCCCTGGTGACCCAGCAGCCTTTGGGCGGCAAGGCCCAGTTTGGCGGTCAGCGGTTTGGCGAGATGGAAATGTGGGCGTTGGAGGCCTATGGCGCCGCCTATACCCTGCGGGAGATGCTGACGGTGAAGTCCGACGACGTTACCGGCCGTGTCAAGACCTACGAGGCTATCGTGAAGGGACATAATGTGCCTTCCCCCGGTGTGCCGGAGGCCTTTAAGGTTCTGGTGAAGGAATTGCAGGCCCTGTGCCTGGACATTCAGGTGTTGGGCCGGGGTGGAGAGATCATCGAGCTGAAAGAGGACGATGAGGATACCTATCCGCCTGACCGTGTCCGGGAGGATGATGCGTTCTACCAGTACCGGGATGAGAATGAGTTCGCTTCTGTCGGTGGCTATACCTTGAAGGAGAACAGCGATGAGGACGATCTGCTGTTGGCTGGAGATGAGGATAGCGACGAGGATGATTTCAGTGACCTGGGCGATGACCTGGGCGACGACGAATAAGAAAGGGAGGACAAGAACATGAGTTACGCTGAGTTTGACGCGATCCGCATTGGAATGGCCTCCCCTGAGCAGATCCTTCAGTGGTCCCACGGTGAGGTGAAGAAGCCCGAGACCATTAACTACCGGACCCTGAAGCCGGAGCGGGATGGCCTGTTCTGCGAGCGTATTTTTGGCCCCACCAAGGACTGGGAGTGCCACTGCGGTAAGTATAAGAAGATCCGCTATAAGGGCAAGGTCTGTGACCGCTGCGGCGTGGAGGTCACCCGGGCCAAGGTTCGCCGGGAGCGGATGGGCCATATTACCCTGGCCGCTCCTGTGTCCCATATCTGGTATTTTAAGGGCATTCCCTCCCGGATGGGAATGCTGCTGGACATTTCTCCTCGGATCCTGGAGAAGGTGCTCTATTTTGCCTCCTATATTGTTACCGATCCCGGATACACTCCCTTGAGCAAGAACCAGATCCTGTCCGAGAAGGAATATCAGGACATGCGGGAGCGGTATGAGGATGACTTCGAGGCCGGAATGGGTGCCGAGGCGGTCAAAAAACTGCTTCAGCAGGTGAATATTGACGAGCTTTCCGTGCAGCTTCGGGAAGAGTTGCGGGAGGCCAGCGGTCAGAAGAAGGCCAAGATTGTCAAGCGGCTGGAGGTGGTGGACGCCTTCCGGATCTCCGGTAATAAACCGGAGTGGATGGTCATTGACGTGCTGCCCGTGATCCCACCTGAGATCCGCCCCATGGTTCAGTTGGACGGCGGACGGTTCGCCACCAGTGACCTGAACGATCTCTACCGCCGTGTTATCAACCGGAACAACCGGCTGAAGCGGCTGATCCAGCTCAACGCTCCCGACATCATTGTCCGCAACGAGAAGCGGATGCTTCAGGAGGCGGTGGACGCCCTTATCGACAATGGCCGCCGGGGACGGGCGGTAGTAGGCGCCAATAACCGGGCGCTGAAGTCTCTGAGTGATATGCTCAAGGGTAAGCAGGGCCGGTTCCGTCAGAATCTGCTGGGTAAGCGTGTGGACTACTCCGGCCGTTCCGTTATTGTGGTGGGCCCTGAGTTGAAGATCTATCAGTGCGGTCTGCCCAAAGAGATGGCCATTGAGCTTTTCCGGCCCTTCGTGATGAAGAAGCTGGTGGAGGACGGGACTGCCAATATCAAAGCGGCCAAGAAGATGGTGGACAAGGGCGACCCCAAGGTGTGGGATGCGCTGGAGTTCGTCATCAAAGACCACCCTGTTATGCTGAACCGGGCCCCCACTCTGCACCGTCTGGGTATCCAGGCCTTTGAGCCTGTGCTGGTAGAGGGACGGGCTATCAAGCTCCATCCCCTGGTGTGTACCGCGTTCAACGCTGACTTTGACGGCGACCAGATGGCGGTCCACGTACCCCTGTCCGCTGAGGCGCAGACCGAGGCCCGGCTACTGATGCTGTCGGCCAACAATCTGTTGCGGCCCCAGGACGGCGGGCCTGTTACGGTCCCCACTCAGGACATGGTGTTGGGTTCCTACTACCTGACCTATGAGAAGTATCCCGACCACACCGAGGAGGAGACTTTCGCGGATGTGGCGGCAGTGAAGGCTGCTCTGAAGAAGGGGAGCATCATAGAGGATAGTTATATTTGGGTGAAGAACCCCGACAGTCTGGATGACATTCCCACCTATGCGGGAGTGGCGGCAGAGGCAAAGAAGGGCGAGCTTCCCAGAGAGATCCTTCGTTCTTTCTCCAACGACAACGAGGCCCGGCTGGCCTATGATGAGGGGACCTTGGACCTTCACACTCCCATTATGGTCCGGCGTTACGCCACCATCAACGGGGAGGAGCGTCATAAGATGGTCCGTACCACTGTGGGTCGGCTCATCTTCAATGAGGGTATCCCCCAGG
Organism: Oscillospiraceae bacterium; assembly: GCA_022799035.1. Taxonomy (GTDB): domain Bacteria; phylum Bacillota; class Clostridia; order Oscillospirales; family Oscillospiraceae; genus Vermiculatibacterium. The sequence continues at coordinate 2,093 of JAAWNQ010000002.1, read as the reverse complement.
ATTTGGGCTTTGTGGACCGGAACGATCCGGAGCAGGTATTTGAGCCCGAGGTGAACTTTATCGTGGGCAAGAAGCAGCTTGGCCCGATTGTGGACAAGTGCATCAACAAGCACGGATTCACCGTTGCCGCTGGGGTTCTGGACACCATCAAGGCCAAAGGGTATCATTACTCCACACAGGGGTCTCTTACCGTTTCTATCTATGATATGACGGTACCGCCCACCAAGCCGGCGATGATTGCCGAGACCGAGCAGAAGGTGCTGGAGATCGAGCAGATGTACCGGATGGGCTTCCTTACCAATGAAGAGCGTCGGGGACAGGTTATCCAGGCCTGGGAAAGCACCACCAAGGATGTAGCCAAGGCCCTGATGAGCAACCTGGATCGATACAATCCCATCTGGATGATGGCGGATTCCGGCGCCCGTGGTTCGGAGAGTCAGATCCGCCAGTTGGCCGGTATGCGCGGCCTGATCGCCGATACCTCTGGACGCACCATTGAGATCCCCATTAAGGCGAACTATCGTGAGGGCCTGAGCATTCTGGAGTACTTCATCGCCTCCAGAGGCGCCCGGAAGGGCCTGGCTGATACCGCTCTGCGTACCGCTGACTCGGGTTATCTGACCCGCCGTCTGGTGGACGTGTCTCAGGAGGTTATCGTTCGGGAGCACGACTGCGGCACATGTGACGGTATCATGGTCAGCGAGATCAGCGAGAATGGACAGGTCATCGAGACCTTCGGGGAGCGGCTCAACGGCCGGTATCCCGTGGAGGATGTGGTGGATCCCAAGACCGGCAAGGTATTGGTGAGCCAGGATACCATGATGACCGCCGCCACAGCCAAGCTGCTGGAGGACCATGGTATCCATGAGGTGAAGATCCGCTCGGTGCTGACCTGTGAATCCCGCACCGGAGTGTGTACCAAGTGCTACGGAATGAACCTGGCTATCGGTGAGCCTGTCGGTCCGGGTGAAGCGGTGGGTATTATCGCCGCCCAGTCCATCGGCGAACCAGGTACCCAGCTTACCATGCGTACCTTCCACACCGGCGGTGTTGCCGGCGGAGATATTACCCAGGGTCTTCCCCGTGTGGAGGAGCTGTTTGAGTCCCGTCGGCCCAAGAAGATGGCCCAGTTGGCCGAGATCTCCGGTAAGGTTACGGTGGAGGACGCCAAGAAGGGCGGCAGCCTCTATAATATTACCATTGTGGCTGACGATGGAGAGACTGTGCTCTATACTCTGCCCCATTCCGCTGGCGTTAAGGTCCAAAGCGGTGATGTGGTGGAGAAGGGTATGGCGATCAGCGAGGGCGCTCTCTATCCCCAGGATGTACTCCATATCCGTGGGATCCATGCGGTGTATGACTACCTGATCCAGGAAGTCCAGAAACCTTACCGCCAGCAAGGCGTGGATATCAATGACAAGCACATTGAGGTCATTGCCCGTCAGATGATGCGAAAGGTTCGGGTGGAGGATGCCGGGGCATCTGAACTGCTCAGCGGCTCCACTGTGGAACTTACAGAGTATCTGGACGCCAAGGCGGCGGTCCAGGCCCGCATTGATGCGGGGGAGAAGGGGGAGGACGGTCTGGAGCTGGCGCTCCCTGTGGCTTCCCGGTTGCTGTTGGGTATCACCAAGGCTTCTCTGGCCACTGATTCATTCCTGTCAGCCGCCTCCTTCCAGGAGACTACCAAGGTGCTTACCGAGGCCGCTATCAAGGGCAAGGTGGACCATCTGCTGGGCCTGAAGGAGAACGTGATCATCGGCAAGCTGATCCCCGCTGGTTCCGGGTTGGAGCCTTATCGCCAGTTTGACAAGGTGGAGGATGTAGTGGTAGCCACTGACGAGGAGTTGGCTCCCCAGTATGCGCCGGTGTCGGTGCCCTTTACCGGGGAAGAAGACGAGGAGTAAGAATAGGGGAGGGACGGTACAAAAGTGCTGTCCCTCCTTTTTTTGAAAAAATTGGACGGACCCCTTTACAAATGGATTTTGATTTGCTATAATCAATAAGCACGTTTGAGATGCGTCCGTAGTTCAATTGGATAGAGCGTCAGATTCCGGTTCTGAATGTTGGGGGTTCGAGTCCCTCCGGGCGTA
>JAAWNQ010000052.1 GCA_022799035.1 Oscillospiraceae bacterium | reverse complement strand
CGGCGGTCATGACCGCCGGCCGTCTTTTTGCCCCTCAGCCCCCTTATCGGGCAAAAGCTCCCCTCCCACAGGCCGGGGACCCTCCTCCCTATATATGGCGGCTATGCCCTCTATCCGTTCCCTCATCCCCGTGCGGACGGAGGGCGGGGAAAGGCACTCGCACTTGTCCCCAAAGCTGAGAAGGATATCATAATAATACTCGTTTTCCACAAAGGGAAAATCCACAATGTAGTGCTGGTCGCCGTCGGGCAAAAAGTGGTCATAGTCGCAAAATTCAAGGACCCTGTCCAGCACAGACCTGTGAATGCGTATTTTGACCTCTGTCCGCGCCCTTTCCAGAAGCTCCTCAAACTCCAAAACCGGCTTTTGCAGCTCCCGGGGAAGAAAGGTCTCCCCCTCCATCTCCAGGTTCAACATACGGGACAGTCTGAACAGGCGGTGATCCTTTCTGCCGCGGCAGTACCCATAAAAATACCAGTGTCCGCCCTTCAGCACAAGCTGGTATGGCTCCACCCTTCTCCCGGTTTTATTTCCGTGGTGGGCGATGTATTCAAAAGAGAGGAGCCTGTGGCCCTCTATGGCGGTCTTGATCCTCTGGAGATATGGCCGGATGTTTTGATTGCCCGTCCACGGGCTTAGATCCACATGGATCCGGCTTGCCTTTATCTCAATGTCCCTCGCCCTGTCGGCGGGGACAAAGCTCCTGACCTTGGCAAGGACGTTCGCAAGCTCCCCCTCCTCCACCATATTGGAAAGCTGGGAAAGCCCCGTCAGTATGGCGGAAAGGTCACCAGTGGAAAAAACGCTTTTATCCACCTTGTACTCCGGCATGATCTCAAACCCGCCACCCACCCCCGACAGGGAGCGGACCGGGATCCCCGCCATATTGATCTCGTCTATATCCCGGTAGATGGTGCGGGAGGAGACCTCAAACATCTCCGCCAGCTCTCCCGCGCCCACCCGCCCCCTGTTGAGAAGGGTCATAATAATGCCCACAAGCCTGTCAACCTTCATTGGGCCTCCGCCTTTCCGGTCCCTCTCCCCCGACAGATCGTTGCCATACTGATGTCAACGATGGTCTGGTACAATACAAGAGCTGTTGACCCAGCAAAAAACAGAAAGGGAGAATGCCTATGTTTACCGTCTACGCTTATGTCCTGGATACCCTGGCCGATTGGGAGCTGGGGTATGTCGCTGCCGAACTGAATTCCAGGCGTTTTTTCAAAAAGAACGCCCCGGAGGTATCCCTTAAAACGGTGGGGCTCTCCACCCAGCCCGTCAAAACTATGGGGGGCCTGACCATCCTCCCCGACGGGGTCATAGAGGATATCGCCCTGACGGAGGAAAGCCTGTTGCTCCTGCCGGGCGCAAGCACCTGGGACGATCCGAAGCACGGCCCTGTCATCCAACTGGCGGGGCGGCTTCTTTCCGCAGGCGCCACGGTATGCGCCATCTGCGGCGCCACTGCGGCTCTGGCAAACGCCGGTCTCCTGGACCAGCGCCCCCATACCAGCAACGGGAGGGGATACCTTGAAATGTGCGCCCCCCGCTACAAGGGCCAGCCCTTCTACGCCGACAGCCCCTCTGTGTCCGATCATACCCTGATCACCGCGGGCTCCACCGGGGCCTTGCTGTGGGCAAAGCAGATCCTCCAACGCCTGGAGGTCTTTCAGCCCGATACCCTGGAAGCCTGGTACGCCTATTTCAGCAGCGGCAGAGAACAGGATTTCTTCGCCCTCATGGGATCCCTGCCGGGGAACCAATAACCTGGATCCCTCCTTCTCCGGCAAGGAAAAGCAGGACCTTGAGGAAAAGCGGCCAACAGGCCAAGACCGAGGACCCCGCCCCCTGGGCGGGGTCCTCCCCTTTCCCGCCTCACTCTATCCCCCTCTTCTGAAACTCCGATGGGCTCACCCCCATGGTCTTTTTGAAGGCCGCACTGAAATAGGTGATATCCCGGTACCCCACCGCCTCGGCCACCTCATAGACCTTACTGCGGCAATCCTTCAAAAGCTCCTTCGCCCTGCCCATCCGGACCTCGGTGATATAGCTTCCCAGGGTCTTCCCCGTCTCCCGCTTGAACACATGGCTCAAATGCCCCTCGCTCAGCCCCAGGGACTGGGCCACCTGGGCGATGGACATATCCGGCTCGGCGTAGTGCTCCCCCACATACCCCAGGGCCTCCGTCACATACCGGCTCTTGGCCCCGGCGGAGACCTCCGGGGCCTCCCGGGCAGGGGCCTGCCCGCTCCTCTCCCCCAGCCGCTCCACCGCCTCCTCCAGCTCCCCGTCATGGAAGGGCTTGAGCAGATAATCCACCGCCCCCAGCTTCACCGCCGCCTGGGCGTAGGAGAAATCCGAGTAGGCCGTCAGCAGGATCACCGCCGCCGGATCCCCCCGGTCCCGGAGCCGCTTCAGCATCTCGATGCCGTCCATCCGGGGCATCTTGATGTCGGTGACCACCAGATCGGGCTTTTCCCGTCCGATCACCTCCAGCCCCTCCACTCCGTCGGCGGCCTCCCCCACCACAGCGCAGTCCACCCCGGCCCAGTCCACCGCCTGAACGATGCCCCGGCGGACCAGCTCCTCGTCCTCCACGATCACGACCCTTCTCACAGTCCTTCCTCCTCTCCTCCCCTCAGGGGCAGACAGACCTGGATACAGGTCCCCTTCCCCCCCTCCGGGGCCTGGAACCGCAGTCCCCTGTCCGGTCCGTAGTGGAGCCGCAGGATGGCGTCCACATTGTAAAGTCCGAAATGCCGCCCCCCCTGGGGCCCCCTCCGGCTCAAAAACCGCTCCATGCTCTCGGGGGACATGCCGCAGCCGTCGTCCCGGACGGTCAGCTCCAGCTCCTCCCCCCTCCGGCGGGCGGAGACCTCAATATGTCCGTGGCTCCCGTCCTCAAACCCGTGGATGATGGCGTTCTCCACCAGGGGCTGGAGCATCAGCTTGGGGACCCGGGCGTCCAGCAGCTCCTCCGGGATCCGGGCGGTGTATACAAACTTGCCGGGAAAACGGAGGCTCTGGATCTCCACATACCGCTCCAGAAGCTCCACCTCCTCCCGCAGGGCCACAAACTCTCCCCCGGAGATACTGCTGCGGAGGATATCCGCCAGATCCGCCGAGATGGTGGCCACCTCGGGCACCCGGTTGATCTTCCCCAACCACTTCAGCGTGTCCAGGGTGTTGTAGAGAAAGTGGGGGTTAAGCTGAGCCTGCATCATCCGGATCTGGGCCTCCCCCAGCTCCTGCTGCTGACGGATGGAATCCTCCAGATTCTCCTTCAGCCTCTGGGTCATCCGGTTGAACCGCCCGGAGAGCTGACTGATCTCGTCGGCGCCGGTGACCTCCACCCGGACGTCCAGCTCCCCCTCCTCCACCGCCGCCATGGCGTTGTTGAGGGACCAGATGGGCTGAAACAGTTGGCGGCTGAACCCCACCGAGGCCCGTAGGCACACCAGGATACACAGCAGCAGGGACACCCCCGCCGCCAGGTAAAACAGCCGCAGCACCCAGTCCGCCATGGGCTGGCTTTGGCGCAGGATCACCAGGAAGCCGCTCTCCCCCTCCTCCAAAACGTGGTAGGTATATCCCTCCCCCGCCTGGGCCAGGGCCAGCCCCTCCAACAGCCGGCTCCTCAGCCGTGAGGAGAGCCCCTCATCCTGAAGGGTGGGGGATGCGTAGACCTGATTCCACCGGGGGTCCACCACCAGCACGTCGCTGCCGGCGGAGTATTTCCCCTCAAACAGCCGGGACAGGTGCTCCTCCCCCACCCGGGCCACGGCATAGCCCGCCACCTGGCCCCGGTAATAGATGGCCCGGGCCAGCCGCAGGCCTCCCCGGCCCGTCCCCTCATAGGGGGACACGGCCCGGCAGACCACCGTCCTCTCCTCCCGGGCGGCGAACAGCACCCCCCACCCCGGGTCCAGAGACTCCACGGCCTCCCCGCTCCCCGTGGTGTAGAGCCGCCTCCCCTCCCCGTCATAGAGAGAGAAATCCGCGTCCCGGAGCAGGGGGGCGGCGGCGTTGTAGAGGGCATTGTAGATCCGGGTGTCCCGCCCCTCCCCCTGGGCCAGGGCCCGGGCCACCGAGGTCCGGTCCTCCAGCTCCTCCAGCACCTGCCCGCAGGCCGCCAGCCGCTCCCCCAGTCCGGCGGTCATGGTCTCGAGCTGGCTCTCCGCGTTGGCCTCGGAACTGCTCTGTAGGGAGAAGCGGAACACATTCAGGATCAGCAGTACGCACACCAGCAGGGGCAGCACCCCCACCAGCAGAAAGGCGGTCATCAGCTTCTTTTGGAAGGAGGACCGGATGGGAAGTCCCTTCATCCTCCCTCCCCTCCCTTCCCCGTCTCCCAACGCTCCAGGAATTCCTCCTTGAGCCCCGAAGCCCAGTGGGTATCGTAGTCGATGACCCCGATCTCCTCCTCCCGTGGCAGCTCCTCCCGGTCGGCCACGTCGGTCCGCACCGACCGGCGGGCAAAGTCGCTGACCACCAGGGCCTGAACGTCCTCACTCTGGACAAACTCCAGAAATTCCACCGCGTTGTCCCGGTGGCGGGCCCCGGAGATCAGGGCGGTCCCGTCAGGCAGGGCGCTGGTCCCCTCGGCGGGATAGACGATGGCGATGCTGGCCCCCTGTCCCAGCCGCTTCAGGGCGGTCTCCTCCAAGGTGACCCCCACCCAGCAGGACCCTGTATCCACCGCCGTCACCACGTCCCCGGAATCCTCCAGTATATTTCCGTCCAGATTCCCCTCAAACCGGGCCAGCTCCTCCCAGATATCCCCCTTCAAACAGGAGAGCATGGTGACCGCCGCCGTGTAGCTGGACCCGGACACCGCCGGGTCGGCGAAGGCGATCTTTCCCCGCCACTCCGGGTCCAAAAGGTCGGCCCAGCCCCTCAGTCTCCCGGGGGCGACTAGCCGGGGATTGTAGATCAAAACCACTGGGAGAGAAGAAAATGGGGTCCACCGGTCCCCCTCGGGCCGGAGCCCGGGCTTCAGCAGCTCCGCCCCCGCGCCGGTGTAAGGCTCAAAGCAGTCCTCATAGAGCTGTAGGCTCTCCACCCCGCCGCCGAACATCACGTCGCATTGGGGCTCCTCCCCCTCCGCCGCGATCCGCTCCAGCAGCTCGTTGGTCCCCCCGGTGACCACCTCCACCCACAGCCCCGTCCGGTCCTCAAACTCCTTGACGATGGGGCCGTAGACCTCCTCCTTGTGGGAGGTATATACCACCAGCCTCTCCTCCTCCGGGGGAGCCAGACCGGCCACCTCCCTGTCCGGAGCCTGGCAGGAGGTGAGAAAAAGCAGTCCCGCCAGGACCGCCGCTATCCTACCCTTTTTCACCGCTCCCCCTCCTTTTCAGGTTACAAATCGGTTGCAACATTGTAACTTCTTGTTACTTTTCCAGTTCCGCCAGCTTTTCCTCCAACACCCGGGTCACACTTTCACATTGCCGGGGAAACCGGGCCCGGAGCTCCGGGTGGGCGGAGGCCATGAGCCAGCTCTCCCCCGCCGCCTGGAGCATGGACAGGTCGTTCCAATTATCCCCGAAGGCGGCAACCTCTTCCAGCCCAATGCCCAGAGCCTTGCAAAGCCCCCGGACCCCATCTCCCTTTCCCGCCACGCCGAAGTCCAGCCAGTTGGGACCGGCCACCGCCATGTTCCAGCCCGACCACTTGGGGCCCAAGGCTTTAGCCGCTTCCTCCGGGCCCTCGGCACAGAAGGCGGAGATCTTCACGATCTCCTCCCCGATCTCCTCCGGATCCTCCACCTGTCTGATCCGGCTGCCGATCTCCTGCTCCAGATTCCGGGCCAGGGCGGGGGGATAGCCGCCGTAGACATAGCCCCAGCGGAGCCCGGAGATAAGGGCGGGACAGCCCGCCAGAGACCGGATATCCCGGCTCAGAGCCAGGGCGGTCTCCCTGGGGAAAGGGGCGCTGGAGAGGACGGGGGCGTCCTCCAGCCCCCCGGGGCCGAAGACCGCTCCCCCGTTCTCACACAGAAAATACATCTCCTCCGCCGCCGGGGCGAACAGCCGGCGCAGGGAGTAATACTGCCGTCCCGAGGCGGGGCAGAACAGGACTCCGGCCCTGTGGAGCCGGCGGATCAGGGGGAAGAGATCTGAGGGCAGGTCCTTCTGCCCGTATGGGATCAGGGTGCCGTCAATGTCGGAGACGATGAGTTTTATCATAGAGAGCTCCTTTGTAGAAAGTCGGGGCAAACGCCCTTTTCATACCCCCATAATAGCACAAAAGGCCCCCGAAAGTCCACCAGGACTTTCGGGGGCGGAGGGTGTGAGAGAGACAGGAGAACCACCCCTCCCCCGCCCTCTTGATCTAAGGCAAATTGTGGTCTCCCCACTGTTTCATGTAATCGATCACGTCAATGAAGCTTTTCCCCAAGTCGGACAGAGTGTAGGTCACCCGCGGCGGGATCTCCTTAAAGTCATGGCGGATCAAAAAGCCATCGGCCTCCAACTCCCGGAGCTGCTTTGTGAGGGAGGATTCCGTGATCTCTCCCAGCTGGCGGCGAAGCGCTCCAAACCGGTGAATGTCATAAAAGGCGATATAGTAAAGGATCTCCAGCTTCCATTTGCCCCCCAGGATCTTTTGGAGGGTGGACATGGTTTTGCAGCGTTGGACCGCCGCCTCCGTTTTTCTCATACTTCATGACCTCCTGAGGGCATTATATCAGACTCACATCAAAAAACAAGGTACTACAAAAAAGTACCGTACTTTTATTTTCCATGTGCCATGTTATAATGGCAAAAAAACAAGGAGGTTTTCTTATGCACTACACCGGAACCATATGGAGGCCGCCCTATGAGGCTTCCTCGCTGCTGCTGGAGGTAACGGCGGGCTGTACCCATCACAAATGTAAATTCTGTACCCTCTACCACGATCTGCCCTTCCAATTCAGAATGTCCCCCCTGGAGGATGTGGAAAGCGACCTGCGGGAGGCCCAGCTTTGGAGCACAGACCCCATAGCCATGCTGTCGGCCCGCTTGCAGGGACTGCCCAGGCCGGAGCGTATCCGGAGGGTCTTTTTGACCGGGGCGAACCCCTTTGTGTTGAACTATGAGCGGCTTATGGCCATCGCCCACCTGATCCGGGAATATATCCCCTCGGTCAAAACCATTGGCTGCTTTGCAAGGATCACGGATGTTACGTTGAAATCGGAGGAGGAGTTGGCCTCCCTCCACCGGGCCGGATATGACGGGCTGACCATCGGGATAGAGACCGGCGACGGGGAGGCCCTGGACTTTATGAACAAGGGCTATACCCCCGCTGATATCGTGACCCAATGCCGGCGGTTGGACCGGGCCGGGATCCGCTACAGCTTCTTCTATCTGGCCGGGATCTCCGGCGCAGGCCGGGGCGAGACGGGGGCAAGGGCCACCGCCGGGATCTGCAATCAGCTTCACCCAACCCTCATCGGGGTCAATATGCTGACCATTTACCCGGATTCGGAGCTTTATCAGGAGATCCAGTGCGGCGGCTGGCGGGAGGAGGGAGAGATGGAAAAATACAGGGAGATCCGCACCCTGCTTGAACATCTGGAGATCCCCACTGAATTTGCCGCACTGGGGGCTTCCAACGCAGTCCAGCTTCAAGGGAAGCTGCCGGAGGACAGGGAAGCTCTGGCCGCGGCCCTTGACAGGATCATGGAAACCGGAACAGAGGAGGAGCTGCGGGAGTACCGGGTCAATCTGAGGCATCTATGACCGCCTTGGGGAAAATAAATTTGCCCGTGACCGGGACTGGGCGTTGATGATGCCGCACCCCGCAAGGGGCAGGAGTTCGGAGCTCGGGCTTCTGGCGGCGGGGGAAAGCCCCCGCACTACGGGGGAGATACCATACCTGGCGGCGCGCCGGGTCGTCGCGCCCTACGAGGGGCAGGAGTCCGGAGCTCGGGCTCCTGGCGGCGGGGGCAAGCCCCCGCACTACGGGGGAGATACCATACCTGGCGGCGCGCCGAGGTCGTCGCGCCCCACGGGACCCTCCCGCCCAGGCGGCGGGGAGTTCAACGAAGAGGTCAAAGGTTACGATGTATTTAGCGGCAGCGGCGCAAGAGGGACGGCGGGTCGTTTTGAGGGAGCCGCCGGTCAATAGTGGGCGTAACCTTAGGGTTTTCATTCGAGGGATAACATTGCAGGGTTGGTGCTCTTTACGGTTGTACCGTAGCTCCCAAAAATTTTCACTGGTCTTATGCCCTTAAGATTCGGAGTCCAGAACCGCTTCTAAAGCGGTTTTGGCCCCGGCTGGGAAAGCCAAGAAATAGACCCCCGGCCGGGCAGGCCGGGAAAAGGGATGAGATACAGAAAATATAGAGGTTCCATAGAGGATCACCCTATTGGGAGGGTGGTCCCCATATTTTTGGTGGTGAGGGGAAAAGAAAAGGGCGGGACGCAAAGCGTCCCGCCCTTCCTTTGGTTTTTTATTGCAGCTTCAGGGAGCCCTGGGTGATGAATTTTCCGGTCCTGCGGCTGAACAGCGCCACGTCGTCTCCCCGGAAGCCCAGCTTCACCTTTTGGCCGATGCGGTAGAGGACCCCGCCGAAGACCACGCCGGTGAGGAGGTAGTCCCCCACCCGGACTTTCACCGTGGTCTCCATGCCCGTGGGCATGGCGGAGTAGATCTCCCCCTCCAGGGCCCCCTCCTCCGAAATGTTCAGGAACTCGGGGCGGACACCCAGCACGAAGTCCCGGTCGGTGAGCTCTATCTCGTCGCCGAAGTCCTCCTCCTCGTCCACCTTGGCGATGTGGTGACGGAACAGAACGTCCTTGTTCCCCTTCTCCACATGACCCTTCTCCCTGGCCTTCTCCTGCTCGGCGGCCCGCTTGGCCTGGGCGGCGGCCTCGGTCTGGGCGAACCAGGCGCCCAGGTCCAGGGGGGCCTTGGGGGTGAAGGAGGCCCGAAGGCCGTCAAAGATGGTAAGGGAGACCGCCCCGTCGGGATCCTGGGCTCCCACGGCGTCCATGAAGTTGATGGCGGGGTTGCCCACGAAGTCGGCCACAAAGGTGTTGTTGGGCCGGCCGTAGACCGTGAGGGGGGCGTCGTACTGCTGGAGCACCCCGTTGTCAATGAGGCAGATCTTGGTGGCCAGGGTCATGGCCTCCATCTGGTCGTGGGTGACGTAGACAAAGGTGGAGCCGGTCTCCAGGTGGAGGCGCTGGAGCTCGGAGCGCATCTCCAGGCGGAGCTTGGCGTCCAGGTTGGAGAGGGGCTCGTCCATGAAGAGCACCGCGGGCTCGGGGGCCAGGGTCCGGGCGATGGCCACCCGCTGCTGCTGGCCGCCGGAGAGCTCGGCGGGGTAGCGGTCCATGAACATGCCGATCTTCACGATCCGGGCCACCCGGCGTACCGACAGGTCGATCTCCTCCTTGGACAGCTTCCGCACCGAGGTGACAGGCTTGCCGTTTTTCAGGTAGGTGTAGTCCTCCGAGAAGGCGCAGCCCTCGGCCTGGCACCTCTGCTTAGCGGCGGCCAGGGCCTTCTCCAGCTCGGCCAGCTTGGCCTTGGCCACGGTGGCGGGCTCCATGGTCTCGTGGAGCTTATAGCCCATAAGCTCCTTGGCGGTGAAGATGGAGATCTCGTACCGGTCGATGAGCTTGATATGGGCCTTGTTCTCGTCCAGCTTGCCCTTCTTGTCCACGCACTCCCGGATGGTCTTTACCACGTCGTCGGGGCGCTGGAGGGCGTGGATGAGGGCGGCGGCCTTCCGGGCCTCCAGGTCGATCCTGGGCAGCTCCTCCTTCACGTTGGTGAGGCCGAAGGAGATGTTCTGGTAGACCGTCATGTTGGGCCAGAGGGCGTAGTTCTGGAACAGGAAGCCCACCTTCCGCTTGTTGGGGGGGATGTTGATCCCCGCCCGGTCGTCGAACACCACCTGATCCCCGATGGTGATGCGGCCCGAGGTGGGAGTCTCCAGCCCGGCGATCATCCGCAGGGTAGTGGTCTTGCCGCAGCCCGAGGGGCCCAGGAGGGTCACGAAGGCGTTGTCTTCGATGGTCAGGTTCAGGTCGTCCACGGCGTAGAATTTGTCCCACCGCTTGGTCACATGGGTCAGTTCGATTTTCGGCATGGTTAATTCCCTCCTATCCCTTCGTCCAGACTGGCTCCGGTGAGCTTGTTGACCAGGGTGTTGAATATGAGGATGGTGATGATAAGGATCAGGTTGATGCCGCTGGAGAAGGCGTAGAGGCCCATCTCGTC
>JAAWNQ010000051.1 GCA_022799035.1 Oscillospiraceae bacterium | reverse complement strand
GTTCAGAACGTCGTGAGACAGTTCGGTCCCTATCTGTTGCGGGCGTAAGAGATTTGAAGGGAGCTGTCCTTAGTACGAGAGGACCGGGATGGACAGACCGCTGGTGCACCAGTTGTCCTGCCAAGGGCATGGCTGGGTAGCTACGTCTGGACGAGATAAACGCTGAAAGCATCTAAGCGTGAAACTCACCCTAAGATGAGATCTCTCATCCTTCATGGAGTAAGGCTCGATGTAGACTACATCGTTGATAGGCCGGAGGTGGAAGCGCTGTAAGGCGTGCAGCTGACCGGTACTAATCAGCCGAGGGCTTGACCTCGTCAGAACGAGCAATCGTGACTGACAATACAACATGGACTATGCAGAGCGCTTGCTTAAGTATGAGGAAGATACGTTGTTCGGTTTTGAGGGTGCGAGCCCACCCTATGCGCCTTTAGCTCAGTTGGTAGAGCAACTGACTCTTAATCAGTGGGTCCCCGGTTCGAGTCCGTGAAGGCGCACCATGGCCCGTTGGTCAAGTGGTTAAGACAGCGGCCTCTCACGCCGTTAACATCGGTTCGAATCCGGTACGGGTCACCACGTCGAAGGAAACCTGCTGCGTTCCGCTTCCGGCTATGCCGAAAGCTGCACATTCGCAGGATTCCCTTCTCCTTTCCCCACAAAAGCCGGAGACCGCTTTTGTGGGGGCCCCAAGGGATTTGTTCTTGACAAAGGGCGAGTAAAGGGGTACAATTTCATAGTGATTTTAGCTGGCGAAAGCCGGTTAGAATAGTTGGTGTTGATTAGGGCGAGGGTCCACCCGTTCCCATCCCGAACACGGAAGTTAAGCTCGTTCCTGCCGACAATACTCGTCTGGCGACGGACTGGTAAGATAGGTGACGCCAACACAAAATGAGGGGGTCTGGCTGACCAGGCCGGACCCCTTCCTATATTCCTCAATAGCTCAGTCGGTAGAGCATGCGACTGTTAATCGCAGGGTCGTTGGTTCGAGTCCAACTTGGGGAGCCATACAAGGTGCGGCTTGCCGCCGTAAATTGCGACGGCAAGCCGTTCTCCTTGTGAAGAAGCAAGGCGCCAAACGGGCCTTTAGCTCAGTTGGTTAGAGCAGCCGGCTCATAACCGGTCGGTCCTGGGTTCGAGTCCCCGAAGGCCCACCACATAGGGGTATAGCTCAGTTGGTAGAGCAGCGGTCTCCAAAACCGCGTGCCGAGGGTTCGAGTCCTTCTGCCCCTGCCAAAGGGTATAAGCGGAGGAAATCCGCATACCATATAGTTCGAGATGGCGCGGTAGTTCAGTTGGTTAGAACGCCGGCCTGTCACGCCGGAGGTCGTGGGTTCAAGTCCCATCCGCGTCGCCATCGTTGGGCGCAGAAGCGTCCGACATGCTGCTATAGCTCAGTTGGTAGAGCGCATCCTTGGTAAGGATGAGGTCTCCAGTTCAAATCTGGATAGCAGCTCCAAAAATCCCTTGAGCTTTAAGCTTGAGGGATTTTTCTTTACTTAAAAGCAGGCCGCTCACTTTTTTGAAAAAGTGAGCGGCCTGCTTTTCTATACGGGGGTGTCCTAAAAGTCAGATAGCTTTTCCAACCCCTCCAAAAACAAAGCGGCGGAGAGGAGGTCGGCGCAGCCGCCGGGACTGATATTTTGTGCGATGAACTCCCTGTTGAGTAGGGACAGCTCCTCCATGGCTGGAGCGGTGAGAAGGGGCCAGGTGGTTAGAAAGGCAAGGGCCTGGGTCCTCATCCACTCCAGGCCGCCCTGGCCGGCCCGGTGGAGAACGGTGGTGTCCTCCACCACGGTCATCAGCTTCAGCAGGACGTGGAGGCAAAGGGAATTCCGGTCAGGCTGCCCCCCCTCGGCCAAGGCGGGGAGGGCTGTGTGACGGAGGGAGGGAAATCCGGCGATGGCCACTCCGCGGACCCCGGGGTGGCCGGTGACGGCGTAGAGCCGTTCGCCGTGGGTCACGGGAGCGCGGCCTTCCATGGCCCTCAGCTCCTCCCGCAGGGGCTGGGCCACCATGTCTTGACTTAGCTCTAGGATCCTTCCGGCTGTAAGGGCCCCCTCCCGCCTGAGGCATTGGCCCGCCCCGGCGGAGAGGATCCCCAGGGTAAAGATAGCCCCCCGGTGAGTGTTCACCCCGCCGGTAGCCCGAAGCATGGCGGACTCGGCGGCAACGCCGATTTGACGGATCCGGGTGAACAGGGAGGGCGGGGACCCCTCCCAGCCAGCGGCGACGTGGAACATCTCCCCCAGGTAGGGGGCCACCGCTTGGGCGCTGAGGAGAAAGGTGCGGAAATCCATATCCCGGTGTGCGCCGCTGTCGTGAAGGTCCACCAGACCGGGCTTGGGAGTGGTCCGGACCTCCTCCTCCAGAGCAGAAAGGGCCAGGGAGGCGACCTGTTGGGTAAGGGTCATGGCAAAGCCTCCTCCAGGATGATCCCGATCCTTTCCATAAGCTGTTCCACGCTGTGGGTCCGGCTCCTGGCGCAGACCTGGGCTGGATGAGAGCAGAGAAGGCACCGCCGGGGGAGATCCCGGGACAGCTTTTTTCCAGATGGATCCATCACGTCCAGATCCAGCAGGCGGCCAAAGGGGGTGGCCTCCTCCAGGCTGGTCATGGCGGTTTTGATCAGTACCGTCGGCCCGTCCACTGCCCAGCAGGCCTCGCAGCCGGTCTTAGGGGTCTCCTGCCAGGAGCCCAGGATGGGCCAGCCCTTTTCCCCCAGGGCCGACTCCACCTGACGGCAGGCCAGGGAGAAGGCCGCCTGAGCGTTTGGGGGCAGCTTGTCCGGCCCGGGGATGTTTAAGGTGAGATAGACCAGGGGGACCTGGTATTTTGCCAGGAAGGCTCTCTGCCGCTCTACCCGGCGGTCTCTCGCTTCAAGCATCTCCTCCAGGGTGACGGGGGTCATAGCGGCCTACCTCCCCCGTGGGAGCTCAGGGAGGCGATGATCCTCCCGCCCTCCTCCGAGCGGAGGAAGGCCATGGTGGAGGGGGGGACCAGGGTCTCCACTCTGGCCCAATCTCCCCGGGACAGCGCCTCCCGCACGGCGGAGGCGCTGATGACCTCCCCGGAGGAGGCGGCTTTCCGGGGGAGGATCCGGCACTGGATACCGGACGGGGGCAGGGTCTGGGACAAAAGCTGGTTGTATATGTGAGTGACTGGGCTGAAGGGCTCCTCCCCCAGGTAGCGGACGGAGATCCCCAGGGCCTCCGCCATACGGGCAAATACCGCGCCGTCCAGCCGGGCCTGGGCCGCGGTGGCGGCGTCACTGTCCGGCAGAAAGTAGGCGGGGAAGGTGGCCTGGGAGATCAGATAGCTGTCGGTCTGGTGGAGGACCACATTTTTCAAATGGGCCGTCCCCGCCCGGACCAGCTCTCTCCGGACCCGGGCGGGAAACAGAGAGGCGTCCTCCGAGACCACAAACAGATGGAGCGCACCGCACCCGGCGGCGGCCTCCTGGACCAGATACTGGTGGCCCAGGGTAAAGGGGTTGGCGTTCATCACCAGGGCTCCCGTGGGCCCGGAGAGGGGCTCCAAAGCCGCCGATTCCTCCCGGAGCCGGGAGAGATAATCGGAAAAGCCCGTCCGCCGGTTTTCCATGAAGACGGTGCTGTCCCCGGCCCGGGCGATCTCAGCAAAGCCCAGATCCTCAAAGAGGGGGGCGTTCTGGGGTTTTGTGTAGAGAAAGATATGATAATTGCCCCGGCGGTACTGGACCTGGATCAGGTGCTGGACAAGCTGGTTCAGCAGCCCGCCGCCCCGGTGGCTCCCGTCCACCGCCAGACACCGCAGGGTGTTGCCCGCGCAGGAGCCTGTGGCGATAAGGGTATCCCCCTCGAAGATCCCACAGCTATGGTCCAGCCTTCCGTCCCGTCTCAGCCCCTCCCGGGCCAGCAGGGCCTCCATTTGGGACAACTCCTCCGCCCGAAGGGGTCGGAGCACATATTCCGCCATGTCTGGGCCTCCTCCGTAAAAATGCTGGTTGGCCGGTCACCCGGGCTGGGTGGCCGGCCAACAGGGTTAGATCCCGTAGATCAGATCCTGGACCTGATTGTTTCGCCCAAAGACTTGGGCGACCACATGGTCCTTGGGAGGCTGGAAGGGCTTGGCCGGACCGTTGAGGGAGACGGCCAGCCGCTGGAGCGCCTGGATGTCGGCCACGGGGAGTCTGGCGCTCTCCAGAGCCGCCTTCAGCTCCGGCCGGCGGGGGTTGACGGCGATGCCGTACTGGGTGACCAGCAGATCCACGTCGGAGCCGGGGGTGGAGACGGTAAAGACCCGGTCCACCACAATGGACATACGGGCCCGGCTGAGAGGGGCCACGATGACGGTGAGCTTGGCCTCGGCCGCCACGTCGGTATGACCGCCCGAGCCGCCCATGATCAGGTTGTTGGAGTCGGTGTGGACATTGATATTGAAATCCGTGTCGATCTGGGTGGCCCCCAGCACCACCACATCCAGGTGGGAGGCGGCGGTGCTCCTGGCGGTGGGGCTGGCGTACTGGGCGGCGGTGATCTCTATGTGCTTGGGATTCTCCCGGATGGAACGGACCGCCTCCAGATCAAAGCACTGTACATCCTGGATGGCCTGGAAGCAGCCGGACTCCAGCATATCCACCATGTACCCGGTGATACCCCCCAGGGCGTAGCTGCCGTGGATATTCTCCCGGAGCATGATCCGCTTGATGTGATCGGCCACCGCCAGGGAGGCTCCGCCGGCGCCGGTTTGGAAGGAGAAGCCGTCCTTCACAAGGCCGGAGGCGTGAATGGCCTGGGCGGCGTAATCGGCGATCTTCAGGGCGATGGGGTCCTTGGGCATCTGGGTGGTGCCCGAGACGATGCCGGCGGGGTTGCCGATGGCCTCCACCTTCACCACAAAGTCCACCAGATCCTCGGTGATGGAGGGATCGGGGAGGGGATACTCCACCAGGTTATCGCTGATGATCACCACCCGGTCCGCCCGCTGGGCGTCGGCAAAGGCGTACCCCAGAGAGCCGCAGGCCGAGGGGCCGTACTTTCCGGAGCAGTTTCCCTCACAGTCCGAGGTGGGGGCGGCCAGGAAGGCGATGTCGATATGGTGGTTTCCATTGAGGATATTACTGGGCCGGGTGCCGTGGGTGAGGAAGGTGACCGGCTTTTTCAGGATACCGCCGCTGATGGCCCGGCCGATGCCGGCGGAGACATAGTCGGTGATAAGGCCCGTGACCACGCCGTTCCGAATGTGGTCGATCAGGGGCTGGTGGCAGTCGAAAAGGGAGCTGGCGTTGACGGTCAGATCCCGGATCCCAAGCTGGGCCGCCTCCTGAAGGACCATATTCAACACATAGTCACCGTTGCGGAGATGATGATGGAAAGAGACGGTCATGCCGTCCCGAAGGCCGGCGCTCACAATGGCCTGACGCAGATCACTGCACAGCTTACTCATGGAGATCCACCCCCTCGATTTCTGCCGCGGCCTCCAGGACCAGGCGGGCGCGTTGGACAATGGGCGCGTCGATCATCTTGCCCCGGAGAGAGATGGCGCCTTTCCCCTGGCGTTTGGCCTCCTCAATGGCGGCAAATACGTCCCTGGCGTAGTCGATCTCGGCCTGGGAGGGGGAGAACACCCGGTTGACTGTCGCGATGTGGGCGGGGCTGATACAGGCTTTTCCGGAGAAGCCCAGGCCCTTGGCAAAGGCGGCGTCGACCTCCAGTCCCTCCAGATCCCGCACGTCGGTAAAGGGGGTGTCGTAAACCTCGATACCGGCGGCCCGGGCGGCGCAGACCAGCCGCCCTCTGGCGTAGAGGATCTCGCCGCTCTCCTTGGTCCGGCGGCAGCGCAGGTCGGCGGTCAGGTCCTCCGCCCCCAGGAAAAGGCCCATCATCCGGGGGGAGGCCGCGGCGATGGCGTAGGCGTTCTCCACTCCCAGGGCGGTCTCCAGCAGGGCCAGGATCCTGGTCTGCCCCTGGGGGAGGCCCAGCTCAGCCTCCAGCCGGGTCAGGGCCTGATCCAGAGTCTGAATGTACTCCGCCCCGCTGACCTTGGGGGGCATGACGGCGTCGGGCTTCAGGGGGAGGATGGAGCGCAGGTCCTCCTCCCAGTAGGGGGTGTCCAGGCTGTTGATCCGTACGATCCGCTCGCACTTGCCGAAGTCCAGGGTGGCCAGAGCGTTCCTCACCAGCTCCCGGGCGGCGTCCTTCTCGTCGGGGGAGACCGCGTCCTCCAGATCAAAGATCAGACTGTCCGAACCCAACAGCCCCCCGTTGACGATCATGTTGGGGTTGTTCCCAGGGATAAATAGCATGGTCCTTCTCATAGCGCTTCCTCCTCCCGGCAGGCCCGGCGGACCGCGGTGGTGAGCCGGGCGCGGATGGTGCAGTCCAGGGCGCCGTGGTCCACAGCCTCGATATGGGCGTTCTTGACCTCCAGCTCCTCCAGGACCTTGGTCATGGTCTCCCGGATAGAGTCCCCGTAATACTGCTCCACCGAGGAGGTGAGAGAGATCCGGATCCCCTCTGTTTCGGGCAGTACAGTCACCATGATGTCGCTGGACTCCAGGGTGCCGGCCGCCGCTGCGTGTTTGATCTCCATATTGATCTCCTTTCCATTGATTTCTGGGCCAAGCCTGCTCTCCCGCCCTTACAGAAATCCCAGAGCGCGAAACAGGAAGGTAAAGCAGAACATGGTAAAGACAGATACCACCGTGGTGACGCACACCAACTGCCCGGACAGGGGGCCGTCCGCGCCCATGGCTACCGCCATGGGGTAGGAGGCCACCGCGGCGGGGGCGGCAAAGAGCACCAGCAGGGCGCACAGGGTGGGGCCCCGGAACCCCAGGGCCACCGAGATGGGCAGGAAGATCAGGGGGACCAGGACCATCCGCAGGACCACGCCCAGGGTCAGGAGCCGCCGGTTGGCTCTGGCCTCCCCCAGATCCAGGCTCACCCCCAGGGAGATAAAGCTGATGGTGGTGGTGACCCCTGCAATGTCCCGGATCACAGACCAGAGAAGGGCGGGGATCCGGAAGGGAAGGGCCATAAGGGCCAGGGCGGCCAGAGCGGCCACCACCATAGGATTTTTCAGGATGGAGCGGAAGATCTGCCCCGCTCCGGCCTGACCGGAACGGCCCAGCTCCAGAATGACCACCGACATGGCGTTGGTGAGGGGGACCACAATGGCCCCCAGAAGGGCCACCGGACCGGTGTTGCCCTCCCCGTAGATGGACTGGGCCACCGAGATGCCGAACAGGATGTAATTGGAGCGGACAATGGCCTGACCGATGGAGGCGGCCTGGGCGGGGCCCTTCACCAGTCTGGGGGGAACCAGAAGGGCAAAGGCGAAAAGCGCCAGCAGAGCGGCCAAGGCAAAGAGGACCTCCCTCAGGTCAAAGTGTTGGGAGAGATCGGTCTCATAGATGTTTTTGAACAGGAGCACAGGCATGAACAGGCGGAAGGTCAGCTTATCCACCTTTCGCATGGTGGGCCGGTCCATCAGCCCCGCCTTTCGCACACCGGCGCCTACGGCCATGAGGAGGACCATGGGGGTCACCACCCACAGGGCCACCAGAAAGCTGTCCGGCATAAGGGTTCCCTCCTTTCCTTTTTTGGGGGATGAAGCCTCCCCCGGCGGCTCACTTGAGCCGGTACAGCACCCGGGGGCGGCCCCCTGTCTCATAGTCGATGGAGCTGAGAAGCTGTCCGGTCTCCACCAGATAATTCAGATACCGCCGTATGGTTACCTTGGAAAGGCCGGAGGCGGCGGACAGGCTCTCGCAGGTGTGCCGCTCCGGAGTGTGTTCTTTGATATAGGAGTAGATATAGGAGAGGGTCTTTTGATTCAATCCCTTTTGGAGGTTGGTGTGCTCCGCGGGGGAGAGGGGCTCCCCGTGGAACAGACAGTCCAGCATTCCCTGGTCCACCGCCTCCCCGCTGTTGAGCAGCTCCATCTTGCTCCGGCACCGCTGGACGGCCTCCTGAAACCGGGGGAAGGAGAAGGGCTTGATGAGGTAATCCACCACCCCCAGCCGCAGGGCCTTGTCCACCACGCTCATCTCTGAGGCGGCGGTAACCATGATGACGGCGCATTTCAGGTTTCTGTCCCGGATCATGCGCAGCAGCTCCGTGCCGCTCAGCCCTGGCATATACACGTCCAGAATGGCCAGGTCCACCGGATTGGCCAGCAGATAATCCCAGGCGGCCTGTCCGTTGCCGAACACGGCGTCCACCTTGATATCCTCCATCTGCTGGAAATACTGCTGGTTGATCTGGGCCACCATGGGGTCGTCCTCCACAATGATGGTATGGAGCATCCTGCCTCACATCCTTTGCCGTTTCTCGCCGAAGATCAGGGTGAAGGTGGTGCCGGTGTCCACCTCGGAATCCACCTCAATACTCCCGTGGCGGCGGGCCACGATATCTTTTACAAGGGCCATGCCGGTGCCCCGGCCCTCGTGGGCCTTGGTGCTGAACTCCCAGTCATAGATCCGTTCCAGCAGCTCCGGGGGGATCCCCACCCCCGAGTCGGAGACCATGAGCATAAGCCCCGTGTCGTCCTCGGTGATCTGGACCACGATACTGCGGGAGTTCTCCTTGCAGGTTGCGCCGATGGCCTCGATGGCGTTCTCCAGCAGGTTTCCCGTGACGGTGACCAGGTCCGCGGTGGACAGGTAGAGGCTGTGCTCGGGAAGAAAACTGTTTTTCAGCAAAGTCAGCTCAATGTCCTGCTCCTTCATGTGGTTCAGCTTCGCCAGAAGAAGGGCGGCCACATTGGGATTTTTGATGTACTGAAGGATCTGGGCGCTGGCCTTGGTGTGGGAGGTGGAGATGGTCCCGATGTAGCCCAGGGCGTCCTGGACCCGGTCCATCTGCAAAAGCCCTGAGATGACCTGCAGCTTATTCATAAATTCATGGGTGCTGGCCCGCAGGGCGGAGACGATGTGGCGGGTGCCGTTGAGCTGTTCGGCCGAGATCACGCCCTCGCTGAGGTTGTTGAGCATCTCGTTCTGGGTGAGGTAGGAGCGGACCAGCTCCTCCGGCCCGAAGCCCAAAAGCATTTTCTGGAAAAAGAGGGTCATGGCCCAGGACAGCAGCAGGGCCGCGAAGAGCAGCAGCGCCGCCAGCTTTGCGTAGGCCATGGTGATATTGGTCCGCAGCTCCCGGAGGGAGTCCATGGTGGCGCTGGCGATAACGAACCCGATCACCCTGTCGTCCTCCTCCCACACCGGGTGGAGGAACCGGCGCTGCAGGCCCATGGTGCCCACCGCGTCGGAGAAGTAGGCCTCCCCCTCCAGGGCCCGGCCCTGGTCGTCGCCCACAAAATGAAGCCCGATCCGCTCGTGGACCACATGGTAGAGCCGGATGGAGTTGGTATCCGCGATGGTGACGATATCCAGATCCGGGGTCTGGGCCACCAGGCCGTCCAGATAGGAGATCAGACTGGGGGAGCAGGCCCCCTCCCGCAACGCCTGAAGGACCAGGGGACTCTCCGCCAGGGCGGTGGCGGTGGATTTCAGGTTCCCCTCGATCTTCTCCTGGACCGCGGAGATGGAAAACCGCAGGGTCAGAGCCAGGGTGACCCCCAGCATTGTCACCAGGAACAGGGTGGTCCCCGCCAGCAGATTTCGGAATATCAGGGAGCTCCCCGAGCGGGGGCGGGCCGGTTTTTTCCAGATCCTCATAGGCACCTCCCGAAGATCGCCATGTAAATTTAATTTTAGCATTTCCGGTCCTGTTTTTCAACAGCATTCCCGGGGGAAACCCTGAAAAACGAGAGGAATTGGCGGAGAAAGGCCGTTTTCTTTACTTATAAAACCCTTTGGATAGTTTCCAAAGGGTATTCCCCACCCCCAAAATCTTTTATAGTAAGAAGTACAAAAAACAGCCCAAAAGGGCTCTGCTTTTTGCGTGATTTTTATAACACATTCGGAAAAGAAAGTAGGAGGTACATGATGGATTACGCGAAGGAATCTCTGCGCCTGCACAAGGAATGGAAGGGCAAGGTCCAGGTGGTGGCCGCTGTTCCCGTAGAGACCAAGGAGGACCTCTCCCTGGCCTACACCCCCGGCGTGGCCCAGCCCTGCCTGGAGATCCAGAAGGACGTGAACATGAGCTACGAGCTCACCCGGCGGCACAATCTCTGCGCCGTTATCACCGACGGCACCGCCGTCCTGGGCCTGGGGGACATCGGTCCCGAGGCCGGTATGCCCGTCATGGAGGGCAAGTGCGTCCTCTTTAAGGCCTTTGGCGACGTGGACGCCTTCCCCCTGTGCCTCAAGACCAAGGACGTGGACGAGATCGTGGAGACGGTCTACAACATCTCCGGCTCCTTCGGCGGCATCAACCTGGAGGACATCGCCGCCCCCCGGTGCTTTGAGATCGAGCGGAAGCTGAAGGAAAAGTGCGATATCCCCATCTTCCACGACGACCAGCACGGCACCGCCATCATCACCCTG
>JAAWNQ010000065.1 GCA_022799035.1 Oscillospiraceae bacterium | reverse complement strand
GGGGTGAAAAGGACCCCGGACGATCACTCGTCCGGGGTCCTTTTCTGAAAGACAAAGAACTGTCTTACTTGCTTTTGAAATTAGGCCTTAGTAGCATTGCAGACCTTGCAGGTATCACCAGTGGAGGTGCTGTCCCAATCGCCAGCGGCGTCCTTGTAGTGAGCCTCGTGAACCTCACTGGAGCAGGTATCACAGGTACCCTTGTGGTCACCAGCACCAGAATCCTCCGCCCAAGTGGAGACGCTGTGACCCAGAGCGGCAATGGTCAGGTCAAGGATCTCGGTGGTACCCTCGTCGGAGAACTTCTTGCCGGCCTTATCGCAGCCAGCCACCTTGCACTCCTTGTAAGCCTTGGTGCCAGCGGTGGTGCAGGTCGCGGGGACCTCAGCGACGTCAGTCCAGGTGTGGGTGTGGCTGGCGGCGGCAGCGCCGAGAATATCCTTCTCATTGGAGGTCTCGAAGAGGATGACATCGGCGGTCTTGTCGCTGGCGGCGAAGACGATGATGTTCTTGGTGCCCTTCAGCACGTCGAACTCAGCGATGGAGCCCACAACGCCCTTCTTGCCGTCCTTGTCCACGTAGTACACCTTGGTGTCCTTGTCGATGGCGTAGACGGTGGAAGTGCCGGTGGCCTCGTACTCGTCGCCGTTCTTGGTCACGGTGTCGTTCACGGTGACGGTGTTGTCCCGCTCACTGTACTTGGTCACGTAGCCCACAACGCCGCTCTCAGCGGTGACGAAGGCATCGTCAACCACCTTCAGCTCGCTGCTGGTGTAGATGTTGTCGGAGGTCAGGTCCAGCTCCACCAGATCGCCCTCAGCCAGGGTCTCGTTGGTGTAGACGGTGTGCTGCTCATCGTTCACATCCACGGTGAACTTGCCGTAGGCGGTGCCGTCCACCTTCACGTTGCCGTTGTCCTTGCTGACAATGCCGTAAACAGTGGTGGTGGTGGCGCCGGCGGGCTTCTCGCCCAGGTCGGCGTAGACAGCCACGACCTCGTTGTCGGTGACCACGGTCAGGTCATCGCCGGAAGCGACGGTGAAGTCGCCCAGGCTGCGCAGATCGTAAGCCTTGTAGTCGGTGCCGCTGGCGGACACGTTGACGAACAGGACGCACTCGGAGGAGATGGTCTCGCCGTCGAAGGACTTGGTCTTGGAGGTGTAGTCGGTGTCGGCGCCAGCGGCGGCAACGGCACCCACCTTCTCGATCTTGGCCTCGTTGTTCTTGTTCACGGAGTAGGTAACGATGTCGCCCTCGGCGATGTCGGTATCATCCACAATGGCGGGATACTTGCCGCCCACAGCGGCCTGGGTCTTGTCCACGCTGTCCTTGCTGACAGTCAGGATGGTCTTGGTGCCGTCGGAGCCCATGACCTGGATCTTCAGGCCGTTGAGCACGCTGCCGGCGGTGGCATCCTCGGACACGTCGGTGACCAGGGAGTAGTTGCTGGCGGACTCGGAGGTCTGCACGGCGGCGGCCACATAGCCGTTGACCATGTAGAGGTCGAAGTCCTCGCCGATGCTGCCGTTGGCGAACTTCTCAATGGCGGTATCCTTCACGCCGGCCAGGGTAGCGGTACCCTCGAAGATATCGTAGGTCTCGCCGTCCACGGTGACGGTGTCGGTGCCCTTGAAGCCGTCCACAGTGCCGGAGACAACCTCGGCCTCCTTCACCACGGTGTAGCCGTCGTCGGCGCTGGCGTCGTACAGACGGGCCACGACAACCACGTCGTCCTTAGCCACGTCCTCGTAGATGTCGTTGTCGGCGATCTTCACGGAGCCAAAGCTGTTGGTCAGGGTGATCTTCTCGCTGTTCTTAGCGGAGACCTTGGCCAGCTTGTACTCGGTGACGTAGATGGTCTCCACCTCGTTCTCGGCGTTGAGGACCAGCTTGATGGTGTCGCCGTTGGCCTTCTTCAGAGCGTCGGTCAGGGCGCTGTTGGCGGAGCTGTTGCCCTTGAGCTGATCCGCGGTGTAGTCAACGTCGGTGGCGTAGTTGGTCCAGACCTTGACAGTGTCAGCCAGGCTGTACTTGGTGCCGTCCACCTTGATCTTGGTTTCGGTGCTCTTGTTGTTGTCCACGTCGCCCCGGATGGCGTTGACCACCTTGGAGGTGCCGGTGACGAACACACCGTAGATGGTGTCGTTCTTGTCAGGCTGGCCCTTGGTGCCGTTCTTGCCATCCTTGAAGATGACCTTGACTTCCTCGCCCACGAAGGCGATGTCCAGGTCGGAGGGGAAGGCGGCGTTCTCGGTGTCTACCAGGTCGCCGTTGGACTTCCGCTCGCCGTCGATGCGGCCGTCCACGTCGATCTCGCCGTCCTTGGCCTTGTCGCTGCCGAAGTCGGCGTTACCAACGAAGTTGCCCACCCACACGTCGGCGTCATAGCGGGCCTTCAGCATGGTCTGGTTGCTGACGTTGTACTGCCAGGTGACCTCACCGCCGGTGACGGAGGTGGAGGGGGTCACGCTACGGGTCTTGTTCTGCAGGCCGTTCCAGATCAGCTGGGCGGCGGTGTCACGGGTGGCCTGATTGGCCATCACGATGCCACCCAGATCCTCGTACAGAGCGGGATCGGCGGCACGGGCCAGCTCGTCAGTCCGGGCAGCCCACTTGGCGCCGGTCAGCTGATAAGCGGTGGCGTCGTAGCCCAGAGCGGTCAGGACCATCTTAGCGGCCTCGAGACCGGTCACCTTGCCCTCGGGATCGAAGGTGCCGTCGCCCCGGCCGGAGATGATGCCCAGGTCGGCGCAGTACTCGATGTAGCTCTCGGCCCAGTGACCCTTGATGTCGGTGTAGGTCGCGGTGGTCTTCACGCCAGTGGTGGTCTCGCTGCCGCCGTTCATGGCGACGGCGATCATCTTGGCCATCTGGGCGCGGGTCACGTCGCCCTCGGGATTGAAGGAGCCATCATCCTGTCCGTTGATGACCTTCAGAGCGACCAGGGTGTTGACGGCGTCATCGTGCTCGATCTTATCGGCATCGGTGAAATCCGCCGCGCTGGCGCCAACCGCCATCATGCCAACCAGCATGACAGTGGACAGAGCCAGGCTCAGAACGCGCTTGAGGTTGTTCATGTTGTTTCCTCCTTTTTTATTTTGGCTTTAGGCAGTCACAAACCAATAACCAGAAATTACCAATTCCCTCAAAACATTGCGTCCCAAGGGCTGGAAGCTCTGATTAGGGGCGTATGACTCCCCTCGCCTTACGTGTGACATGATAACATCCATTTTCCCCGCCGTCAATAGGTTTCCGGGAGATGTAACACAACCGTAAAAAACGTGCCGGAATGTGACAGGGGAGTTACAGACTGGAGCGGTTTCGGGGGTGTGGGGGGTATATATTATAAGGTAGGGGCGGGGGTAACATGGGCGTAACACAGGCTTGACAAATCCGGCGGGGCGGGTATAATAATAGATGAAGGGACGTTGCGGCAAGCGGTTGGTTCCCTGACTATGGTTTAGTTTTCAAAAGCATTGAAAACCGTCACCGGCCAGGGTGGCGGTTTTCGCTTTTTACTCTGATGGTGATGACATACTTGAAAATATGTATCGTCAAAGTAATCGGCACGTTCTCACCTCCCCTCCGGGGAGTGGAACCAACCGCCTGCCTCTTGTCGCAGCGGCGTCGTCGCAAAGTCCGCTCCGCTACGTCCGCCGCAAGCGGCGAACATCCGCTCCACTCCCTTGCTCCTCCTTTCCCCACAAAAGCTGAGGACCGCTTTTGCGGGGACCCCTTCTACCGCATTTTGGCGGGGCTGTCAAACGGGGGTGGGGGGTGGCGGTTTTTTGCGGACTTTTCTCAAAATTGGTGAAACTTTTTCCTCTGTTGTACGTCTATATACATATAGCGATATATTTTCCATCGTCAGAAAGCCTTAAGAATTTGTCACCGCTTTGTTATTGTATTTTTAAAGGTGGGGTCATATAATTAAGGTTGATATTTTGGTGAACCAGGAGGAAACTGTCATGGCAGAAGTGCAAACACCAGTGGTATCCACCCCGGCGCAGGGCGGCGCGAGCGCCCCCACCCCCGGGAAAGCCAGCAGCGTGAAGAAAAAGCAGAATAAGCGGAAGCTCCGCAACGGTATCATCACCGTTGTGGTTCTGGCCGCTCTGGGCGTAGGGGGTTACTTCCTCTACGGGTTCCTGAACAAGACCGAGGAGGTCAACACCGAGATGCAGACCGCCGAGGCCAACTTCGGCATGATCCAGTCCAGCGTTCAGGGCTCGGGCTCCGCCCGGGCCAAGGAGTCCGCCGCCATCACCCTGACCCAGTCGGGGGTGGTGCAGCAGCTCTACGTCAACGCCGGAGACGTGGTGACGGCGGGCCAGCCCCTCTACACCATCTTCAGCCAGGCCGCCCAGGACGAGGTGGCCTCCCGCCAGGCGGATCTGCAGAAGGCCCAGGAGGCGTTGGCCGATCTCCAGCGGGAGATGAGCGACCTCTACAAGCAGCAGAACAACCTGACGGTGCGGGCGCCCTTCGCCGGGAAGATCGTGGAGGTGAGCAAGTTCACCGAGGGCTTGGACGTCAGCAAGGGCGCCAAGGTCTGCACCCTGGTGAACGACCGGCAGCTGAAGCTGTCCCTCTACTTCAGCTACGCCTACGAGGACACCATCAGTGTGGGCCAGGAGGTCAACGTGTCCATCCCCGCGGTGATGGGCAGCTTCACCGGCAAGGTGGAGACCATCAACAAGGTGCACTACATATCCCCCGAGGGCTCGGACAACTTTGAGGTGGTGGTGGTCTTCAACAACCCCGGCACCCTTACCGAGGGCATGGACGCCACCGCCTCCCTCACCGCCGGGGACGGCAGCCCCATCTATCCCTACCAGAACGGCAAGACCGAGTACTACGAGGTGCGGGACGTGGTCACCGAGGCCGGCGGCCCCATGGTGAGCCAGAATCTTCTGCGCTATGCCGACGTTCAGGAGGGGGACACCCTGCTGGTGATGAGCTCGGACACCATCGACGAGGAGCTGCGGGGCTACCGGGATCGAATCGAGACCGGGGAGAAGGCTGTGACCAACGCCCGGGAGGCCCTGGAGAAGTCCCAGGAGGCCCTAAAGGACTTTGATGCGGTAGCCCCCATCGACGGCACCGTCACCTCCTGCACCCTCACCGAGGGGGGCGAGGTGAAGAGCGGCGACACGGTCATCACCATCTCCAACACCACCACCATGGTGGTCACCATCAGCGTGGACGACCGGAACATCGCCTACGTCAAGCCCGGCATGGGTGTGGATCTCATGAGCAACTGGGGGGACGGCGGCAGCTTCTACGGCGTGGTCACCAAGATCGACATGAGCCTGTCTGGGGACTCCATGGGCTCGGGCATGACCAACTACCCGGTAACCCTGGAGGTGGACAACCTCAGCGGCACCCTGCTGGAGGGCATGTGGCTGAGCTACTCCTTCGTCACCAGCCAGTCGGATAACTGCATCGTGGTACCCATGCAGAGCGTGAAGTATGTGTCTCTGGACGACGGGGAGACCGCCTCGGTGGTCTTTATCCAGGCCGACAGCAAGCCGGAGAACGCGGTGGATCTGGACATCCCCGACCTGATGCCCGGAGAGACCCCCACCTACCCCTCTCAGGAGGACGGCTACTACGCCGTGACGGTGGAGACCGGTCTTTCCGACAACTACAATGTGGAGATCAAGTCCGGTCTGGAGGGCGGCGAGACCATCTTCGTCAACTACTTCGTACAGCAGGCCTGGGGCTAAGGAGGCCGCCATGCTGATTGATATTAAAGACCTCTATAAGATTTACAACGAGGGGAAGGAGAGCGAAGTCCGGGCTTTGGACGGGGTCTCCCTCCAGATCGACCGGGGGGAGTTCGTGTCCATCATCGGACAGTCCGGCTCGGGCAAGTCCACCCTGATGAACATTCTGGGGTGTCTGGACATCCCCACCTACGGGGATTATCACCTGGACGGCACCGACATTACCGAGCTCAGCGACCGGCAGCTTGCCCACATCCGCAACAAGCAGATCGGCTTTATCTTCCAGGGGTACAACCTGATCCCCGCCCTCTCGGCCCGGGAGAATGTGGAGCTGCCCCTGATCTACCAGGGCATCGGCCTGGATAAGCGCCATGAGCGCAGCGAGGCCGCCCTGGAGCGGGTAGCCATGTTTGAGCGGGCAAACCACCGGCCCAGCGAGATGTCGGGCGGTCAGCAGCAGCGGGTGGCCATCGCCCGGGCCATCGCCACCCACCCCAACATCATCATGGCCGACGAGCCCACCGGCGCGTTGGACTCCAAGACGGGCCGCCATGTGCTGGAGATCCTTCACTCTCTCCACGACGACGGCACCACCATCATCCTTATCACCCACGACAACGGCATCGCCGCCACCGCCGAGCGGATCGTCCGCCTGGCTGACGGCAAGATCATCGCCGACGGCACCCGAGAGGAGGTGGGCCTGTGAATATCTCTCAAGCGGTGAAGATGGCGGCCAAGTCCATCTCCTCCAACAAGGGCCGCTCCTTCCTGACCATGCTGGGCATCATCATCGGTCTGGCGGCGGTGATCATCCTGGTCTCCTACGCCGAGGGCCAGAATCTGGCTATGAAGGCCTACTACGAGAGCATGGGAACCAACACCCTGTCGGTCTCGGCCTACAACTGGATGGATTCCAGCAACAATGTGGGGCAGCAGCTCTATGATTACTGCCTGGGCATGAAGGAGATCCAGGGAATCACCCCCAACGGCTATGTGGGCCGGGACGTGACTATCTCCTACGGAGCCAAGACCCTGGCCCGGAACCGGAACTACGGCGGCGGTATGGTAGTGGTAGGGGGCGGCGGAATGTCCGTGTCCTACGGAGGGGGCAGCGACGACCACTACCCCCAGATCCGCCTGGGCAACGACAAATACGGCCTGTGCAACGACTACAAGATCGCCAAGGGCCGGGAGTTCAGCTATCTGGAGATCCAAAACATGAGCCAGGTGTGCATCCTGGGCTCGGACACGGCGGAGTACCTGTTCTCCTTCGCCGACCCCATCGACAAGATCATCTCGGTCAACGGCCTGCCCTTCCGGGTCATCGGCGTCTACCAGAGCAAGGCCGCCGGGATAAACCTGGGCAACAGCGAGGACTCCTACTGGATGAGCGAATCCATCAAGCGCAACGACCAGCTTCTCCTCCTGCCCAGCTCCATGACCCGTTACTTCAACAACAACGAGTCCATCACCGACTACACCGTGAAGGTCAAGGATTCCGACTCCATCACCAAGGTGGTCACCGACCTTAACGGCTTTTTGTCCAACATCGTCAACACCAACTACGGCGGCTACTATGTGGACAATCCCCAGCAGTGGCAGGACAGCCAGAACGAGGCCGCGGCCCTTCAGCAGCGGTTCCTGGGCGGCATCGCCGCCATCTCCCTGCTGGTGGGCGGCATCGGCATCATGAACATCATGCTGGTCACCGTCACCGAGCGGACAAGGGAGATCGGCATCCGCAAGGCCATCGGCGCCGAGCGGCGGAGCATCATCACCCAGTTCCTCATTGAGGCGGCTATGATCTGCGGTATCGGCGGCATTCTGGGTATCGCCGTGGGCTACATAGGCACCATGGTGGTCACAAAGCTGTCCTTCGGCTTAGTGCTGATGCCGGGCTCGGCCATCACTGTGGCGGCCTTCGCCATCTCGGTGGCCCTGGGCATCATCTTCGGCCTCTACCCCGCCATCAAGGCCAGCGCCCTCCAGCCGGTGGAAGCCCTGCGGGCGGATTAATGAAAAATGAAAAAGCCGAGACCTTCCCATACCTATGCGGCATCTTGCTGAACTCCATCCGCTTTTTCACTTTTAACTTTAACTCAGATAAGGATGTGTTTCATATGCGCGTTAAACGTATCTTAGCCGCCGCCCTGACTCTGACCCTTGTCTGCGGCGTCCTCCCCGCCCCCACCCTGGCGGCGGAGGGCAAGCTGGCTCCCTTCGTGGACGTTCAGGATCCCCAGGTGGCCGAGGCCGCCGAGTTCCTGCGTCTCATGGGCGTAGTGGACGGCACCGGGGACAACGCCTTCACCCCCGACCGGATCCTAACCCGGGCGGAGTTCTGCAAAATGGCGGTGGAGCTCATGGGCAACGGGGACAAAGTCGCCGCCCAGATGAATCGGACTGTTTTCCGGGACGTCCCCTCCACCCACTGGGCCCGGGGCTATATCAATGTGGCCACCCAGGTCTCCGGCACCGGGGAGAACACCACCCCCGCCATCATCCGGGGGGACGCCACAGGCCTGTTCCACCCCGACGACTACATCACCACCGCCGAGGCGGTGACCATCCTCATGCGGGTGCTGAACTACAGCGATTCCACCGTGGGCTTTGGCGCCACCTGGTATGACGGATATATGAGCACCGCCGCCTCCGTGGGCCTCACCGAGGGCCTGTCCCTGGCCGCCTCCGACACCGTCACCCGGGGCCAGACGGCGATCCTGCTCTATAACCTCTATTTTACCGAGCTCCGGGACTCCAAGGATACCTACTTTACCTCCAAGGGGGGCAAGGAGGTGGAGGATGCCATCGTCCTGGATGTGAACGCCAAGGCTGACGACGGCACCTCCGGAGCCTTTGAGACCACCGAGGGCAAAAACAAGACCAACCGCACCTTTGACGCCTCTCTGACAGGAACCAAGGGCAAGGTGCTGCTGGATAAGGATGAGCGGGTACTGGCCTTTGTCCCCAAGTCGAACACCAGTCAGCGGGTAGTGAATATCCTCTCCGCGGAAGCCACTTACCTCACTGCCTCCGGCGGAGAAAAGCTCACCGTGGAGCCTGACACCGTGGTCTATCGGGAGGGTAAGGAGTCCACCTGGAAAGAAACATACGAGAACATCAATTCCGCCACCCCCGTTACATTCCACTATGATGCCAACGGGAAGCTGTCCTACCTGTTCTTCTCCTCCTACAAATCCGAGGATTCTTTCTCCTCCATGGTGGCCCGGAATGTTCCCAATAACGCCTCTAACCCCTTCGCCTCCATGGCCTCCGGCGGGAGCTATACCATGTTCAAAAACGGCATTGCCGCCACTGCCGCCGACATCCGGCAGTACGATGTGGCCACCTATGACCCGGGCACCCGGGTCATCCAGGTCTCTGATCTGAAGCTCAGCGGCATCTATGAAAACGCCTCCCCCAGCCCCAACGCCCCCCTCAGCATTACGGTGATGAAGAAGGAATTTCCTATTCTCCCCAGCGCCCGGAACGATATCGCTGGCTTTAAGATCGGGGATAAGATCACTCTCCTGCTCACCACCGACAATCAGGTGGCTGGAGTCGTTTCCGTCGATGTAGTAAAAGGGGACGCGGTAGGTGAAGCCACTGTTGATGGCACCAACGCTACCGTGACACTGCTCCAGAGCGGTCTGGTGGTCTCCGGCACTGTCTCCGCCGCCGCTGAACGCTATGACGGACAACTTGTCAACGTCTCCAGCAGTGCCATCGGACGGCTCAGCCTGTCCGCCATCTCCGGTTCTGCCGCCAAAGCTGACCTGGATGTGGGTGCCCGGAAGCTGGGTGACCGTGAGATCGCGGAAAACGCGGTGATCTATGACCGTGTCAAGGATGGTGCCCCGGTAGAGATCAAGTATGACGGCCTCACCCTCACTTCTATTCCCCGGAGCAAGATCAGTTTTGTCTCCTACGATTACGCCGGGCGAGTCAAGTGCTTGGTACTGGATGATGTGACGGGAGATGCCTATACATATGGTTACTTGAATTACAATGTAGAGAAAAAACTGGCTGAAAAGCTGAATCCCAATGATCCGGACAGCTATTATGATGAGAGAACTATCTGGGTTCGTTATGCCACGGGCAGTGACAGCAATATTAGCGAAACCGAAAGCGATCACGCCAAATATCTTTCCAGTGTTCGGGCTGGCGTTCCCGGGGGCATTGCTTACACTTCTTCCAAAGGGGTTGCCTCCGTCGTTACCCTCCAATCTCTCACCCATGTCAACCGCACCGCCTTTGATATGGACGAGATGACCGTCACTGTGGCCGGGGTGTCCTATCCCATCTCCAAAGACATTCAGTGTTACAATAAGACCACCAAGACTTGGTTTGCCCCCGGTGAAGATGGCCTGAAAGCCGCCCGGGCCTATTCCGATGACCTGACCCTCTACTATGACCGGGCTCCCTCCGAAGGCGGTAAGATCCGCATGATCGTGGTCCCCTAAATTGCTTTCAAGAGCCCGGAGCTTCCGCTCCGGGCTCTTTCTTTCCCCACGTCTACCAAAAGTCTACCAAAAAATGCCCTCAAACCCTATGAACCCCAATGGTTTGCAGAATTACCATATTTTACCGTCTACCAAAATGTCTACCAAGGTCACTTTTGAGCCCGGAAAGCACAGCTTTCCGGGCTTTTTTGTGGTGTTTTCCCAAGGTATTTTTCAACGTCAGGGGTGTCATACGCCCCTAACGGAAGTCGAAAAGCGTTGAGACGCAAGGTTTTGACGGTTTTTCGAGTTTCGTCGGGAGAGTGTGGCCACCCAAAGCCAAAATAAAAAAGGAGGAAACAACATGAACAACCTCAAGCGCGTTCTGAGCCTGGCTCTGTCCACTGTCATGCTGGTCGGCATGATGG
>JAAWNQ010000050.1 GCA_022799035.1 Oscillospiraceae bacterium | reverse complement strand
GGGGGACACGGTGACTGTCTTCTCCGTTCCCGCCGCCAGAGCGACGGTCCCCAGGACCATGAAAATGGCCAGTGCCAGGGCTGTGATGCGTTTCTTCATTTTTACTTCTCCTTTGCTGCCCGATACTTTTTGGCTTCTTGCCAATGGGCGGATACAATTATAACACTTTTGTTTATATTTGTAAATTATTTGTAACCACTTTTCTCTCCGTTTTGGCTTCCTTTTACGTCACATTTTCCTTTCGGAAATTAAATAGAAATGTCCCGGCGAAGAGGACCTTCGCCAGGACATTTTTATTTGATCACGATCACAGTATACTGTCTGTCTGAAGTGGATCAGTTCTTGGCCTGGGACAAAGCGGCGGAGACAGCGGACTTGGCGGCCTCGGAGGTGACGGTGGCGCCGGACACGCCGTCCATAGCGGCGCCGCTGGCCTTGGCATTGGCGGCCAGAGTATCCAGAGCGGCGGCGCCAATACCCGGAGTTTCGCTGTCGCCGGTAATGGTCACGGCGGTGATCGCGTCGTCAGCGATGGTGACAGTGGCCACCACGTCGCCGCCGAAGCCCTGGGCGGAAGCGGTGTAAGTACCGTCCTTATAGGTCTTGGGGGCGGGCTCGGGAGTGGGCTCCACAGTAGGCTCAACGGTGGGCTCCGGCTTGGCCTCAGGGGTGGGGGTGGGCTTGGCCTCGGGAGTGGGCTCCACAGCGGCCTCCACGGTGGGTTCAGCAGTGGGCTCCTCAGAGGGCTCCTCGGTAGCTTCCACAGTGGGCTCCACGGAAGGCTCCGCAGTGGGCTCGACAGAGGGCTCCACAGTGGCCTCCACGGTGGGTTCAGCAGTGGGCTCCACGGTGGGCTGGGGATCCTTGCTGCCACAGGCAGCGAGACCCAGCACCATGACCAGAGCCAGAAGCAGCGCGCTGAATTTCTTGTTCATGTTCATTCTCTCCTTCATTCCATATATTTCGTTTTTTCACGCCCAGGCGGAAAACTGCCGGGGCGCCCCGTTATACTACCACAAAAAAATAGGGCTTGCAAGAGAAACTCCCCTGGACAGGTCTGTTTTTTCTTGTAAAACTCCCCAAAATTATCCAAGATATCTATTGTATTTTTGTCATTATTTTGCTACAATTACAATTGTCAAACAAGCTGGTCCAATCCCACAAAAACTGAAAAGGAAAGGTGAATTCCATGAACAGAAAAAAGCTCCTGTCCCTGCTCCTGTCCCTCGCCATGGCGGCCTCTCTGGCCGCTCCCGCCATGGCTGCGGACCTGCCCGCAGGCTGGACCCCCGCGGACGGGGCCCGTGTGGCTTCTGATCCTAACGCCATCACCATCCTGCACACCAACGACACCCACACCTACATCGACAACAAGAACGACGCAGACCAGCCCACCCTGCGCTACTCCACCGTAGCCGGCTACAAGACAACCCTGCAGAACGTATTGCTGGTGGATGCCGGCGACCATGTCCAGGGCACCGTCTACGGAGCCGAGGACAAGGGCCACACCATCATCGACCTGATGGGCGCCGCCGGGTATGATATCGCCACCCTGGGCAACCATGAGTTCGATTACACCATGGACGGCACCAAGAACGTGGTGGAGTGGGCCAAAGAGAGCTTCCCCTATGTCTCCTGCAACTTCTTCTATAAGGATAAGCCTGTGCTGGAGCCTTACAAGATCTTTGAGGTCGCCGGGAAGAAGATCGCCTTTGTGGGCATCACCACCCCCGAGTCCATCACCAAATCCACCCCCAAGTATTTTATGGATGAGAATGGCAACTATGTCTATTCCATTGCCGGTGGCGAGGACGGCGCCGCCCTCTACGCCGCTGTTCAGACCGCTGTTGACGCCGCCGCCAAGGAGGCCGACTACGTCATCGCCCTGGGCCACCTGGGCGTGGACGAGGCTTCCGCCCCCTGGCGCAGTGAGGACGTGATCGCCAACACCTCCGGCCTCACCGCCTTTATCGACGGCCACTCCCACAGCGAGATCGAAGGCAAGACCGTCACCGACAAGACCGGAAAGGCCGTTGTCCTGGCCCAGACCGGCACCGCCCTGAATAACCTGGGCAAGCTCACCATTGACGCCAACGGCGCCGTCTCCTCCGAGCTGCTGACTTTTGAAGATCTGGCCGGTGTGACCCCTGACGCCAACGTGGCCGCGCTGGAGAGCGAGTTCATCACCAAGGTGGACGAGGCCCTGGAGAAGCCCGTGGGCGCCAGCGCCGTCACTCTGAACATCAACGGCGCCGACGGCAACCGTTCGGTCCGGAAGGAAGAGACCAACATCGGCAACTTCTGCTGCGACGCGTTCATGTATTCCGCTGAGAAGGCCGGCTTTGAGCCTGATCTGGCCTTCAACCAGGGCGGCGGCATCCGGGCCACCCTGCCCGCCGGAGCCATCAGCACCAAGATGATCAAGCTGTGCTACCCCTGGGGCGGCGATGTAGCCATCAAGGATATCACCGGCCAGGAGCTTCTGGATGCCCTGGAGTGGAGTTACCGCACCGCCAATGTGGAGAACACCAACGAGGTGGGCGGCTATCTGCAGCTTTCCCATGTCCGGGTCACCGTGAATCTGGGCATTCCCTCCACCGTGCAGCAGGATGAGAACGGTGTGTGGTCCGGCGCCCCCACCGGGGAGTACCGGGTCCAGAAGGTGGAGATCCAGAACAAGGCCGGCCAGTGGGAGCCCCTGGACCTCAATAAGACCTACAAGGCGGTCAGCGGTCCCTACCTGCTGGAGGAGATGGGCGACGGCTACAACATGTTCAAGACCGGCGAAGCCTGCAAGTTCGTAGCCAACGACTACACGACCCTGGTGGATTACATCCAGTCCTTCCCTGTGGATCCCGCCACCGGTCTTGCCACCGTACCCGCCGGCGCCGGCTATGACGAGTTTGCCCACACCGGACGCATCAACTATGTCAACGAGCCCGCCGTCCAGCCCGCCGAACCCAGCGAGCCCGTTGTCACCGAACCTTCCGAGCCCACCCAGCCTACCCAGCCCATTGCCAACACCCATGTGGTGGTAAAGGGAGATAACCTGTCCAAGCTGGCTCTCAAATACCTGGGCAACGCCAACAAGTGGAAGGTTATCTATGAGGCCAACAAGAGCGTCATCAAGGATCCCAACCTGATCTATGTGGGACAGACCCTGACCATCCCCCAGTAATTCCATCTGCCTTTTTTCCACAGAAAATCACGTTCTTCTGCGAGCCGCTCCCCGAAACCATTTTGGGGGGCGGTTCGCTATTTTCCAGGGAAAGCCCATTGCCTTTTTCTTTGGCAAATGATACAATAAAAGCCAATTTTACGTTTTCTTTCAACAAGATCCTCTGTTGAAACATTTTTGACCTCTGTTATAAAAGGCTTTTCTGTACTGTGGATCGGCGGCGGCGCCGAAATATATTTTTCTGGATCACGGAGCGCAGATACCCCCCTCCGTTTGTTTTGTCATGAGGAAAGGATATTGCAAAAATGAAGCTGGTGGAAGAAAAAGAGAATCCGGGGAGCCGGCTTTTGAGACAGGGAGAGTCCCTGAAGCATAGGCTTGGGGAGTACCTGTCCCGGTTGGCCGGGAACCTGGGAGAGATCCGGGCCAGCCTGCTGTGGTGGATGGGCCGGATCCCTTTGCTCAGAAGACTGTTGGACCAGAAGGTCCGCAGACGGCTGGGCGGGATCCTGCTGGTCTGCTCCCCCCTGCTGCTCACCTTCTGCTGTCAGCTTATCACCCTCCGTTCCTTTGAGAAATCCCTCCTCTGGTTCAGTGGGCATGGGCCGGCGTCCCTGCTCACAGTCCTGGTGCTGTTTCTGGCGGAGCTGGCCCTCCTGATGGCCCTGGGCCGCCCGGTCTGGGCAGTCCTCCTCACCGCCCTCCCCATCACCGTTCTGGCGGTGGTCAGCACCGTGAAGGAACTGGTAAACGGGGTCCCCCTCCTGCTCAGCGACTTCTCCATGGCGGGACAGGCCGGGTCCATCGCCGGATTTCTCCGCCCGGGGATGAGTTGGGGCCGGGGGACCATCCCTGCCCTGGGCCTGCTGTTCCTTTTGATCCTGGCCCTAGGGCTTCTCTACAAGGGCTTTTCCCTGGCCCCCGGACGATACCGGGCGGTGGGCTGTGAGTTCACGGTGGTCCTCCTGGCTCTGGTCCTGTTTACCTCCCCCCTTCAGGTCTTTGCTGCGGGGGAGGAGGGGGAATCCCAGGCCGGACGGAATCAAAGGCTGGGACTTCTCCTGGGGCTTTACAGCGCCGGGGTGGAGAACGTTATGGCCGAGCCCGGGGACTACACCCAGGACCATCTGAACCGGATCCTTCTGGAGTTGGAGGCCCAGGCCGAGCCCTCTCACGCCCCGGAGGTCCGGCCCCATGTGGTCCTGCTGGTCAGCGAGAGCTTTTTTGACCCCACTCTGCTTCCCGGCCTGTCCTTTGACCGAGACCCCATTCTGAACTTCCGGGCCCTGTCCCGAACCTGGCCCACAGGGACCTTCCTCTCCAACACTTACGGCGGTGGAACGGGAAATGTGGAGATGGAGCTCCTCACCGGGATCCCCTCCGCCTTTTTGGGCGCGGGGGAAAGCCTGACGACCCTGGCGGATCCCACGGTATACAGCCGCCTGCCCTCCGTTGTGAAAGCCTTCTCCGCGCAGGGCTATGAGACGGTGATGCTCCACACGTACACCGACAGCCTCTATAACCGGGGGGAGAACCTTCCCCAGTTGGGTTTTGACAGGACCCTCTACCAGGAGGATTTCCCCAAGGGATCCCACGAGGAGGGGGGCTTTCTCTCCGATCACACTCTAACCCAGGAACTGATCCGTCAGTTTGAGCAGCGGGAGGGACCTGTCTTCCTCTACGGCCTGTCCATGGAGAACCATCCTCCCTACCACGCCGGGAAGTTCTCCCAGCCCTCCTATCTGGGCACCAAAGCCCAGGATCTGGACAGGGAGGGGCTGGAGGTGATGGACGCTCTGGCCCACGGTCTTCGGGACGCAGACGCCGCCCTGGGGGAGCTGCTGGACTATTTCGACCAGCAGGAGGAGCCGGTATTGGTGGTCTTTTTGGGCGATCATCTCCCGGGACTCTATATAAATAAAGAGGATACCCTATATACCGCCATGGGGTACAGTTCCAGCAGCAATACCCAGGAGTGGGGTCCGGAGGAGATGAAGCGGATGCACTCCACCACCTTCCTGGTATGGAACAACTACGGCGCCGAGCCGGAGGTCCCCCAGACCCTGTCCTGCTCCAATCTGGGGGCGGAGCTTCTGGCTTGGGCGGGGGTGGAGCGGCCCCTCTACTTCCAGTGGGTGGACCGGGCTTCCCGGGAGGTTTTGCTCTACCGCTCCAGGCTCTTTGTGGCGGGGGATGGAAGGGCCTATGAGACTCCGCCCCAGGAGTGCGGGGAGACGGTGGCTGTGTGGCGAAACCTGATCTATGATCTGCTCTACGGTCAGGGATATGTGGCCCCACAGGTCACAGGGGCCTCCCCTGGCCCGGAATAAAATAACCGTGGGAGAGACCCCTGTCTCTCCCACGGTTTCTTTTTTATTTGGTTGCCCAGTTCCCTGTGGCCGCTGCCTTCAGGTAGGCGTTGACAAAGCCGTCCAGGTCCCCGTCCATGACGGAACCTATATTGCTGGTCTCAAAGTTGGTCCGCAGGTCCTTCACCATCTGGTAGGGCATAAAGACGTAGGAGCGGATCTGGCTGCCCCATTCGATCTTCAACTGCACGCCCTTCAGATCGGAGATCTTCTCCGCCTTCTCCTGCATCTGGAGCTCCACCAGCTTGGCCCGGAGCATTTTCAGACAGTTCTCCTTGTTCTGGAACTGGCTCCGCTCCTGCTGGGAGGCCACCACGATACCCGTGGCCTTATGGATGAGCCGGACGGCGGAGGAGGTTTTATTGATGTGCTGTCCGCCGGCGCCCGAGGCCCGGTAGACCTGCATCTCGTAGTCCTCCTCCTTGATCTCGATGTCCGCGTCCTCGGGCAGGTCGGGCATCACCTCCACCGAGGCGAAGGAGGTCTGCCTTCTGGCGTTGGCGTCGAAGGGGGACACCCGCACCAGCCGGTGGACGCCGTGCTCCCCCCGGAGATAGCCGTAAGCGTTCTCCCCCTCGATCATGATGGTGGCCGACTTGATCCCCGCCTCGTCGGCCTCCTGGTAGTCCATGATCTTATAGGTAAAGCCCTTCCGCTCTGTCCACCGTGTGTACATCCGGTAGAGCATCTGGGCCCAGTCCTGGGCCTCGGTGCCGCCGGCGCCGGGGTGGATGGTGAGGATCACGTTGGAGCTGTCGTACTCCCCGGTGAGGAGGGTGGACAGGCGGGCCTCCTCCATCTCCTCCTCCAGCTTGGCGTAGCCCTCCTCCAGCTCGGGGAGGAGGGAGTCGTCCTCCATCTCATTGCCCATCTCGCACAGGGTCAGCAGATCGTCCCACTCCCGCTCCCGCCGGGCCTGATGCTCCAGCTTGCCGCGGAGGGTGTTCATCCGCCGGGTGGCCTTCTGGGACTTCTCCAGGTCGTCCCAAAAGCCCTCGCTGGCGCTCTCCGATTCCAGCATCTCCAGCTCCCGCCGGGCCGCTTCCAGGTCTAACGCCTGGGCCAGGTCATCCAGAGCGGGCTTTAGATTGTTCAGTTTGATCTTGTACTCGTCAAATTGCAGCATGGTTCACACTCACATTCTGAAAAAGCGTTGTTTTTTATTATATCCAAAGCCTTCCGGCTTGTAAAGGGAAAAATATACAAGTTCAAAATAATGGAAATTTTTTCCTTCTCTTTGAATTTTTCCTTGACACCCCACATAAGCTATGGTATAGTAGATAGGCACTAAGGGCCCGTGTCATCCATGCCGGAGTGGCGGAATTGGTAGACGCCCGGGACTTAAAATCCTGTGTTCCAAAAGAACGTGCCGGTTCGACTCCGGTCTCCGGCACCATAGTTCTTTTTCACAGGCCATATCGCGGGGTAGAGCAATTGGTAGCTCGTCGGGCTCATAACCCGGAGGTTGCAGGTTCAAGTCCTGTCCCCGCAACCAAAAGAAACCTTGTAACTTCAACAGTTACAAGGTTTCTTCTCTTTTCTTTAGCTGGTAAATCGGGTGTTTGGCCTCCTGCGGCAGCTTCCTCACTTTCCTACCGCAATGACCCGCACCTTTGCGTCTCCCCCCAGGACCCCGCTATAATAGACTGTCAATGTATCGCTATAGCCTTTTGCCACAGCCAAATCGATCCAGGTATCATTATCGTCGTTATAGACTTGAACGCTATCGGAAATGGGGACCCGGACCCCCTCCAGGACCACAAAGTCCTTCCCGTCAAAAGCTGAGCGGGACACATTATCCACTTTTGTCAGTGTTTCCACCCCCGCGATTTTCCCTCCGGCGGTAATGGCTAACCCTCCAAAGGTCTCACGGACCGTCTGCACACTGGCACAATAAGGGGAGGTTCCGGCGCTGCTCTCAATGGCAAGGGTCCTCCACTCAGAATAATCCTCGCCGCCTTTCTGTCCACTGGAAGCCGTGGATGTACGGAAAATACCGTAGGTATAGGCGTCTCCGGTAACATTTTTCAATAGCAGAAGGTCCACCTGTCCGTTTTCATCCGTTCCCACATAGGCGATCTTATCGGCGGCCACCGTATCGGTAAGGATGTCCTCCAGTTTGATCTCCACCACCGGAGCGGAACCCACTTGGTCGTATACCTTTATCGTGTCCGCCAAAGGCAGAGAACCCAAGGTTCGGTTCTTCACGTCCAGCTTATGCCCTGTTCCCCCCGCAAGGGCAGATACAGAAGCCTTTCCCATACCGGAGGGGTTGACCTTGACCAGACTGCCCTCCAGTTCCTCTGCCCTGGAGGAATTGCTGATTTCCACGGCGATGGAAAGACCGCTGACGTGAGTGAGAGTTCCCCGGTCGGCACTGTCCAGCACAGCTTCCACCGTGGTCTTTTTCTCATCAGCGGACCAGGCTCGGGAGACCTCTCCGACTCCATTGAGGGAGATCGTGATTTTTTCTCCCACAGACAGCCCGGATAAACCGGACACATCTTCCGCAACGGAAAATGTGTGACCCAGGAGGGTGATGGAGCTGGGGTCGTCGGCGTTGGGGGAGGCATTTTCATAGTACCCCATCAATAAAGTTCCCCCATACCTCTGGGCGTCGGCGGCAATCACCAGGGTGATTCCTCCGCTCTCCGCATAGTACAGGGTCAGATCCCGATCCTCCAAGTCGTACCACAGGGCAGAATAGGTGGTTTTCTCCCCGTCCAGAATGACCGGCGTGGCGGCAGAGATGGTATAGCTGTTTCCCGCCGTATCTGTAACAGCGGAGGCCGTAACTTCTTTTACTGTGATCGTTTTATGGACATTGTCATCAGGCAAAAACCCCTTGACCTTACCCATCTTATCCAGCAGGAGGATCCCCCGTCGGTGGACCAGGGCATCGTCTATCTCCGCGCTTTTCTCATACCAGGTCAGTGTCCCATTGGCGTAGGTCTGAAGGGTATGGAGAGTGCCGTCGGCAGCTTCGGCGTCGTTATCCAGCAGGATGGCGTCCTCCACCCACGAACTTCCCAGTCTCAGACCAAAGGTTTTGCCCTGGGCATCGGGAAGCTGAAGAAGGTTATAGAGCAGCAGAAAGGCCTGGCCCCGGTTCAGCTCCTGCCCTGCCTGAACGGTCAGTCCCTCCAACAATCCAACCTTTTCAGCCTTGACAAGATAATCCTCCGGCCAGAAGGGGCCGATATCCCCATCGGTAAAGCCCAGCAGCCGCAGACAGACTGTCACCGCCTGATCCAAGGTGACGGCCTCATCGGGGCCGAATGTACCGTCCCCCCTTCCGGTCATCAGCCCCTCCTCATTGGCCAGGTTTACGTAGGACGCCGCCCAATTCGAACCGGCCACATCGGAAAACACAGAGCGGTACGCACTGCCTGCCGCCTGATCCCCATGCCCCTCCGCCAGGATGGCCAGCTTACAAAATTGCGCCCTGGTCAAGCCGTCCTCCAGATGATAAAGGCCGTCTGAATAGCCGGAGATAATATCCAAGCCGGACAAGACCGACACCGCCTCGTCCACATCCCCATTTGTAACCGCGGCAGCGGGAAGGACCGTCAGGGACAGCGTCAAAGCCGCTGTCAAAACAAGGGAAAGCCATTTTCGATTCATGGAAAACACTCCTTTAATCTGCTCGTAAAGCATCTACAGGTTGAAGGTTGGATGCCTTCACGGCCGGATAGATCCCGAACACCACACCGATGATCATGGAGAATGCAAAGGCCCCAACCGTTATGCCCGCCCCGGGCAGAACCACAAGCCCATACATGGCTTTGCCCAGGATCAGGGACAGTCCAAAGCCCAACACAATACCGACCAGCCCTCCCAGAGAGCTCAAAATGCCTGCCTCCAACAAAAATTGTCCTACGATCTCCCTCCGGGGCGCGCCGATGGACTTCTTGATCCCGATCTCTCTTGTCCGCTCTGTGACGGTGACCAGCATAATGTTCATAATGCCGATCCCTCCCACCAGAAGAGCAATGGAGGCGATCCCTCCCAGTACCACCGAGAGGGAGGTCATCTCATCATTGGATTCCGCCATGGCGGAGTTTCCGTCCTCCAGACTATACTCACCCACCCCACTGTCCACCTGCTCTGCCAGCCAAAGCTCCAGCCGGGACATCACTTTATCCACATTTTTGGAGGAACTCACCTTTACAACAATATTATCCACCCGGTCTGAATTCAGCAGGCTGCGGTTCACCGTGTATGGAACCACTGCCATGTGGTCCATGGAATCCTCCGCTCCACCGTCCTTCTGGTAATAGGTCCCCACCACCAGAAAAGGATATCCACCGATGGTCACCGTTTTACCGATGGGGTCAGTATAGGGAAAAAGATTGTTCGCCGTATAGGCACCCAGCACACAGACCATGCTGCGGTTTTCGATATCAAAAGGTAATATATCCCGCCCAGATTCCAGAATGTAATTGGAACAGGCCGCATACTGGTCAGAGCCCAGGTAGACCGTGGTGTTCTCCGCCACCCCGCCGCCATATTGGACAGGCAGCCTGGTGGATAGGTCGGGGGTGACTCCCTCCACCAGGTCGGACAGATCTTCGCCGGCGTATTCATAGAGAGCCGCCATCAGGTCTGTGGCCCGGCTTGTATCATACCAGGACAGCTTTACCGTCACCTTGTTGACCCCCAGCTTTTCATAGTAGGCGGTCATATCACTGTTGTAGCCCGTCACCATGGCTACCAACACCAACACCGCCGTAACTCCGATAATAATACCCAGCATTGTCAGAAAGGAACGGCCTTTTTTCTCCGTAATAGAGTCCAGCGCCATACGAAGAGAATTCATGAGGCTCTCACCTCCGAGGGACCCCCGGTAAGAATATCCTCCCCATCCCTCAGACTGTCATGAACAATATGGCCGTCCATGACCCGGACAGTACGATCCGCCTGGGCGGCGATCCCATTGTCATGGGTAATGAGAATAACGGTGGTTCCCTGGG
The DNA here is from genome assembly GCA_022799035.1 of Oscillospiraceae bacterium. Lineage (GTDB taxonomy): Bacteria > Bacillota > Clostridia > Oscillospirales > Oscillospiraceae > Vermiculatibacterium. The sequence continues at coordinate 114 of JAAWNQ010000050.1, read as the reverse complement.
CGTTGAGCTGCCTCATAAGCCCTAAAACCTGGGCTCCCGTCTTGGAGTCCAGAGCCCCCGTTGGCTCGTCAGCCATGAGAATGGGGGACCGGGTAGCCATTGCCCGGGCAATGG
>JAAWNQ010000012.1 GCA_022799035.1 Oscillospiraceae bacterium | reverse complement strand
TCACTCGTAATGAGAAGGTTGTGGGTTCGATTCCCACCATCAGCTCCAAAAAACAGGATTCAAGCCCAAAAGGCTCGAATCCTGTTTTTTGTTTCAGCTATAGTTTTTCTATGCCCGCTTTATTTTTAAAGCGCCCAGGCAGCCAAATTTCCGGTTAAGATGGCCTTCTGAATATTGTGGTGCTCAGCGCAGTCTCCTACAGCATGAACTTCAATACCAAAGCCCTCAATCTCGGCGGCCAAACCAATGTTAGGCGTCATATCGCAGCCCTCCACTATACTTGTCTCAGGAAATGATCTTCCCCAGTCCTACGTCGGTAGTAACAGCAAGAGTGTTGCCGTTGACATTCTTCATATCGGCAGCAGAGCCGGGCAGTTTCATTTTCACTGCGGGGGCAAGGGATAACGACGCAGGTTCGCCTCAATACAGACCAGCAATACAGAGTCCTGAAACGGCTTGATAAGATAGTCGTCCCCACCCATGTTAAGAGCCCGGATAGCGGTTTCATCATCGTTGAGACAGCTGATAAAGATAATGGGGCAGAAGGTGATTTTCCTCAGTTCTCCGCAAAGGCTCAGACCATCTTGACCAGGCAGCATAATATCCAGCAAAATCAGGTCGTAGCGCCGCAGAGACATCAAAAGGAAACGCCTCCTCGGCGCTGTGAGACACCGTAAGCTGCACTCCGGATTTTTCAGGAGGTAAAACCGAAGTATCTCACAAATCTCCAAATCATCCTCAAGGAGCAAGATCTGTACTATAATTTTTCCCCGCCTTCAAGATAATCCCCATATCGGTTGCAGTTTTTAAGGGAGAACTTGCCCGGCCAACCCGGCAAGTTCTCCCTTTGGGAGTGCAGAATGACAGTGCCAAGCTCTCCCACTGGGCTCTACTTACCGCCCCAGCTCTACCGTCATGGAAAACCGGGAAGAATTATACCAGGAACAGGAAAACTCTAGGGGAACTCCTCCTTCAATACGGGAGGTCCGCTCTGTATAAAGTAATGGCGTTTGGGCCGAAACCTCCAATATATCCCTCTGGGCCTTATTGGGCATTGTCGCGGTAAATTTTTGGGTTCCGCCCTCTATGTGGAATCCCCGGTCAGCCAGCAGATGGTAAAGCGACTGACTCTCCAGTTCCTCCTTCCGGAGGGGCCCCACCACCTCCTCCCGGAGACAGGTATGCTGAAGGGCAATGGCAAAACCGTCCATATAGCGAACCCGCCGCAGGGCCAGCACCGGCTCCCCCTTCCTGACCCGAAGCCGTTCCGCCTCCGTGGAGGCCGCCGGCATTGTCTCCAACGAAAGCACGCGGGTGGTCAAATGTATCCCCTGTACCGCCAGGGTGTCATAAAGCCCTGCAAAATGACTCAACGGCCGGACCAGGCGGGGCGGCGCCACCACGGGGCCGTGGCCCCGCTGACGCTGTACGCTCCCGCTGTTAATAAGCTCCTGAATAGCCCGGCGCACCGTCATCCGACTCACTCCGTAAAAGGCGCACAACCATTGTTCGGTAGGCAATCGATCCCCCGGCGCCAGCCTTCCCTCCGAAATATCCCGTTGGATGCTCTCTTCAATCTGGTAATAGATGGGGGTAGGGTTTTCTTTATCAACAATATTGCGCATAGGCCCCTCCCGGTTGTATAATGGTTTTTTGAATGTATGTATCTTATCATGGGCCTTCACCCCCTGTCAAATAGAAGCTGTTTTTGCAAAATCATCGGACAAAATAGACAGTTATCACCTCTTTAAAACAGTTAAAATATCGGATCTGTCAAATTTATATATGTTATTCCGGAAGTTCTTATATATGAATTTTGTGCAGGGCTATGAATCGCGGGCTGAGATATTGCAAAGAGGAGGGAAAACAGGTATGATAAAGCCAGAAAGGGAGTGGCAGCTTCCCTTTTCCGGGAAGGGTTTTCCGGAAAAGCTGGTGTGGATAACGGACTCTTCAGCGGCCATTCCCAAGTACCAACGCCTTCAAAAGGACATCGTCCTGAATATCAAGCGGAAGGTTTTTCTCCCCGGGGAGCGCATCCCCCCGGAAAGCTGGTACCGAAAGGCATATGGCGTCAGCGCCATTACCGTGCGCGGGGCCTTCTCCGCTCTGATCGAAGACGACGTACTCTATGCCGAGCAGGGGCGGGGAACCTTTGTCAAGCGGCGGACCCTCCGGTGGAAAACTGTTTCCAGCAACTTTGCCGATAACGTGGAGGAAAGCTGGTACACCCCGTCCACCCGTATTTTAGACGTCCGCTCCGTGGTGGAGCCGGAGGTAGCCAAGCTCATGGAATTGCCTCCCCCTGAACCCATTACGGAGGTCAAGCGGTTACGATATATGAACGATGAGCCCGCGGCAGTCTCTATCTCTTATCTTCCCACCTCCATTTTTACCAGCGACGACCGGGTGTTTTTGGAGCTACAGCGTTCCCTCTATAAAGTATTAGCCTCCAAAGGCATAAAACCGTACTCTACCAAAGAGACCTTTTCCTTTGGCGTTATCTCCAAGAAGGAAATCTATACCCTTTTACAATACGGCCGGAATGCCCCGATCATATATGGACAGCGGTTCAACTACGACGCGGAAAAGAAGCTGTTCGAGTACACGCGGAACTATCTGCGCAGCGATATGTATCAAATCATCTGCTACCATCAGCGGATAAACTGAGCATAGACGCCGGCAGATCGGGTCATGCCGGCTGTCTTTTCCCTCCATTTGGTATATATGTCTATACAATATTAAAAGAACAAAGGAGGCGAGTTCTATGGTCGGACTGATTTTGGCCACTCACGGAACCATGGCCGCTGCTGCGCTGGACGTGGCGAGCATGTTTTTAGGCGAACAGGAAAAAGTAAGCTGTATCTCCTTTCTGGCGGGAGACAGTCTGGAAACATTGATGGACCGGTTTCAGACAGCTATTGCAGAGTTAGGAACAGTGGATGGCGTTCTTATCCTCACCGACCTGAAAGGCGGAAGCCCCTGCAATGTTGCCACCCTGTATCAAAAGACGACCTCAAACGTTCAGGCCCTCTATGGGTTTAATGTCCCCATGCTTTTGGAACTTTTGGACGCCAGGGAACAAACCAGCGCGTTGGACAAGCTGGTCCAGGCCGCCCTTGACGCTGGGGCCCGGGAAATGGGAAGTATTGTTATAGACTGAGAGGAGGAAGCGCACAATGGAAAAAATTGGACACGCAAGGATAGATGACCGGCTTATCCACGGACAGATTGTGGCCGCCTGGCTCTCTGTTTTAAGAAGCAGCACCATCGTGGTAGCTGACGACAAGGCTGCTGCAGACCCGTTACAAAAAATGCTGCTGGAAATGGCCTGTCCTCCAGGAGTTGCTTTGAAACTCCTGAGTGTAGCCGAAGCCGCTGCCTGGCTCAACAGTCCCCAAGCAAACCGGGCCAAAACCCTGGTGATTCTGCGGGACGTAACCGCTGCCCTGGCTTTGGTAGACAGCGGAGTAAGCCTGGAGGAAATCAATGTGGGCAATGTGAGCGCCAACCCCAAAAAGACCAAGTATTCCAAGTCCGTATGGCTGGACCAGACAGATATCGACAATTTTGCCAAGCTGAAAGAGCGGGGCATCTATTTGGAGGTCCGGGTAGTCCCCAACGAAAAGGGGGCGGAGCTCTTTTCCCTGATCAACTGAACAACCTCAGACAGTATGTCCTGCGGCGGAGCCGCCGCTGACATATACAGGACCGGATCTGGATTCCGGAGTCTGGAGAAAACGGCCCTGAAATCAGAAAAAGGGAGGAAAGAAACCATGTTATTACAAGCCATCCTGGTAGGACTTTGGGTCACTTGGGCTATCATCGACGAGCAGACCCTCCAGCTTCAGACCACCCGTCCCATCATCACCGGTGTGGTCGTGGGACTTATTATGGGCGATTTGCGAACAGGCCTTGTCGTGGGCGCCACTGTGGAACTGATGTTCCTGGCTGTGGTGTTTGTCGGCACGGCAATACCGCCCGACCCCACCCTGGCTGCCGCCATCGCCACCGCCTTTGCCGTCTTTGCCGGTGGCAATACAGAACTGGCTGTGGCCACCGCCATTCCCATCGCCCTTATTGGCCAGACCATCACCACTCTTCAGTACGGTGTGGTCAACGTAGTCATGCTCCACTGGGCGGATAAAGCCGTAGCCAAAGGCGATATAGGCGGGGTCAAACGGGCTAACTATGTAGCTTTGGCCTTCAATCTGCTGTTCTACGGCCTTCCCACCTTTCTGGCCGTCTATTTCGGCGCCGACTTTGTAGAACCCATTATCGCTATGATTCCCGAGCAGATCATCTCCGGTCTGGCCGTAGGCGGCGGTATGATCGGCGCTGTGGGCTTTGGCCTTCTGCTTACCACCATCAAGGCCAAAAAGCTTTGGCCCTACTTTATTGTGGGCTACATTGCCGCCGCATTCCTGAATATCAACATGCTGGGCATTGGCCTTATTGCTGTAGCCGCCACATTCCTGCACCAGATATTTACCAGCAGTGCAAGCACCCCTGAAACCGCTTAAGGAAGGAGGAGTCATCTATGAAGAACACCAACCAAAAGTTGACCCGGCAGGATCTATGGAAGATTTTCCGGGGCCAGATATTTATCCGCAGCGCCTTGAATTTTGAGCGGCAGCAGTGCATCGGCTTTACCCATGCTATGAGCCCCATTATTGAAAAGTATTATGACACTCCCGAGGAGAAATCCCAGGCCATGGAGCGGCACATGGAGCTGTTCCTGACCCAGCCCATGGTCTCAGCCATCCCGGTCGGCGTAGCCGCCGCCATGGAGGAGCGCCTGGCCACCGAAGGAGATGTGGATCCCTCTGCCATCAGCGCAGTCAAGACCGCCCTCATGGGCCCTCTGGCCGCCTTAGGCGACAGTCTTATCAATGGTACCGCCCGACCCATCCTGGCTGGTATCGCCTGCGGCCTGGCCCTTCAGGGCAGTCTTCTGGGCCCCCTGATGTTCCTTATTGGCATGACTATCATCACCCTGGGCGTCCGTTACTTTGGTGTGTTTAAGGGCTATGAGAAGGGCGTTACCCTGGTGGCTGACCTGCAGAAATCCGGACTAATCAGCAAAATTACCGAACTGGCGGCAGTAGCGGCTTTTGTCATTATCGGCGGCTTTACCCCGGGAGTGGTGAGTTTGAGCACCTCCCTGGCTTACACCGCAGGCGACACGGTCATCAGCCTCCAGCAAACCTTGGACGGCCTGCTGCCGGGTATTCTTCCCGTAGGCCTTACCCTTTTGATGTACTCCCTGCTGTCCAGGAAGAAGGTCTCCCCCATTGTTCTCATGCTCATTTTGATGGTAGCAGGAGTCGCCGGCACCTACCTGGGGATATTCTAAAACGTCTCCCCTGCCGGAGATCAAGGAAGAAGGAATCCTTATGATAAATGACTTTCACGTCCATATGGGTAAAAGCAGCAAAGGCGGAAGCTACAGCCTAAAGGACCTTATCGTCTCTATGGACCGCTTTGATATTGAACGCTCCGGCCTGTCCATCCTGAACGGGGTCCTCACCAGCGAACTCAATGACAGGGTCCTGGCCGCGGTGAAGGAATGCCCTGATCGGATTGTAGGCTTCGCTTACATAAACCCCCGGGAAGCTGGAGCGGAGGACGAGGTACGCCGCTGTCTGGACAGCGGATACTTTCGGGGCGTTAAATTCCATTCCTGGAAGCACGGCTACTTCCCTGACAACAACACCGCACTGGACGGCATTATTGACGCCATCACCCCATATGACGTACCCATTCTCTGCCATACAGGCACTGCCCCCCTGGCCCTGCCTCAGCAGTGGGCAACCATTGCCGCCCGCCACCCTGACGCGACCTTTGTTTTCGCCCATATTGGATACCTGGACTTTGGCTACGGCTGTGTAGAATGCGTCAAACCTCTGTCCAATGTCTATGTGGATACGGCAGGTCAGGTGGAGATCCAGGTGATAGAAAAAGCGTTGGAGGAGCTGGGTCCCGACCGCATTCTGTTCGCCACCGACTGGCCCTACAAATACCCGGGAAGCGAGATCGTCAAGTTTGAACCCTACGGCCTTTCCGCTCAGGACAGGCAAAAGATTTTTTACGAAAACGCCAAAAAGCTCTGGAAGCTATAAAAAGGCGGGGACGGCCATCCGGGAAACCTCGGCCGTCCCCCCTTTTTACGCCCCCACGGAAGGAGAACGCCATGGAGCTGCATTATTTCCTGTTCGACCTGGACGGCACTCTCATCGACAGCAATGAGGCTATTCTGTCCTCTCTTCGGGAAGTGGAGGAGCGGCTAAACCTTCCCCCCCTTCCCCAAAATACGCTGAACAGCTTTCTTGGACCCCCTCTCAAACAGTCTTTTATCAACCATTACCATGTCTCTCCTGTCCAGGCCGACCACATGACAGATATCTATCGGGAGTGTTATCTGTACCGAAATCTGGACCGCACTGTGGTCTTTGAGGGAGTTCCCGAGTTCCTTGCCCACATCCGCGCCCGGGGAGGTAAAACTGCCCTGGCTACTCTGAAGGAATATCACCTGGCGGAGGAAATTCTCTCCCACTCTGGTCTGGATAAACTTTTTGACCATGTCTCCCTCAACAAAGGCAACAGCGGCAAAGACAAAACTGCTATGCTTCTTGAGTGTCTCTCCAGTCTGTCCTGTCCCTGCTCCCAACAGGCCGTCATGTTTGGAGACAGCCCCTATGACGGACTTGCCGCCGCCAGCGCAGGAACCCGTTTTGTTCCTCTTCTTTGGGGTGCAGGCTTCCAAGCTCCGGGTTCTCTGGACGGCCTGGACTGCCTCTATGCCCCCCATACTCCCCAAGAGATGGACGAATTTATCCGCTCCGTTATCTGAACTCAGAAAGGAGAATGGCCCCTATGGCGTACTTTTTCCCCGAGCCCTGCCACACCTTCGCCGAATATCTTTTAGTCCCCGGTTATTCCAGCTGCGACTGCCAGCCCGGCAATGTCACCTTGAAAACGCCCCTGGTCCGTTTTCACCGCGGGGAGGAGCCCCCTCTCTCCATGAACATTCCCCTGGTCTCAGCCATCATGCAGTCGGTGTCTCATGACGGCATGGCCATTGCGCTGGCCCGGGAGGGGGGCGTCGCTTTTCTGTATGGCTCCCAGCCTATAGAGACCCAGGCACAAATGGTCCGCCGGGTCAAAAGCTGCAAGGCCGGCTTTGTTCCCAGCGACTCTAACCTTCCCCCCACTGCCACCCTCTCCGACGTGCTGGCCCTGAAACGGCGTACCGACCACTCCACTGTAGCCATTACCGAAGATGGCTCAGCCAATGCCAAACTCCTCGGCATTGTTACCAGCCGGGACTACCGGATAAGCCGTATGGACCCAGAGGAAAAGGTCTCTCAATTTATGACTCCCCTGGAGCAAATTGTTTACGCCCGGGATGGAGTCACTCTCAAGGAGGCCAACGACATTATTTGGGAGCACAAGCTTAACTCCCTTCCTGTGCTGGATCAAGAGGGCCGGCTGGTCTCCTTCGTATTTCGCAAGGACTATGATTTCCACAAAAATAATCCTCTGGAGCTGTTGGATATTCAAAAGCGGTATGTGGTGGGCGCCGGCATCAATACCCGGGATTACCAGACACGGGTCCCGGCCTTGACGGAGGCAGGCGCCGACGTGCTGTGCATCGACTCTTCTGACGGCTATACCGAATGGCAGCGGCGTACCTTGACCTGGATACGGCAGCAGTATGGTGAATCGGTAAAAGTTGGCGCCGGCAACGTAGTCGACCGGGAAGGCTTCCGCTTTCTGGCCGACGCCGGGGCTGATTTCGTCAAGGTGGGCGTGGGCGGCGGTTCCATTTGCATCACCCGGGAGACCAAGGGCATCGGCCGGGGGCAGGCTACCGCCGTCATCGACGTATGCCGGGCCCGGGACGAATATTTCCAGGAAACGGGCATCTATATCCCCGTCTGTGCCGATGGAGGCATTGTCTTTGACTACCATATCTCTCTTGCTCTTGCCATGGGAGCTGATTTCTGTATGCTAGGCCGCTACTTTGCCCGATTTGACGAAAGCCCCTCCAACAAGGTCCTGGTGGGCGGCGGTTACATGAAAGAATACTGGGGCGAGGGTTCCGCCCGAGCCCGGAACTGGCAGCGTTATGACCTGGGTGGAGAGAGCAGGCTCCACTTTGAGGAGGGGGTGGACTCCTACGTCCCCTACGCCGGAAGTCTCCACAATAATGTGGAGCAGACCTTGAGCAAGGTTCGCTCCACCATGTGCAGCTGCGGCGCTCTCACCCTCGCCGAATTTCGGGCCAAGGCCCGCCTCACGCTTGTCTCCTCAGCGAGCATCTTGGAAAACGGAGCCCACGATGTGGTACTTAAGGACGACGGCTATCTGAAGAAATAACCCACAGGAGGAAAATTCATGGATTTTCAAACAGCCTTTTCAGGCAAAAAGGCGGTCATTGGTATGGTGCATCTTAAGCCGCTTCCCGGCTCTCCCCATTACGGCGGGGATATGGAGGCCATCTACCGCGCCGCAGCGGAGGACCTCCACGCTCTGGAACAAGGCGGTGTGGACGCCGCTATTGTAGAAAATTTCGGGGATGTACCCTACACCTCCGAAAATGAACCCATCACCCAGGTGGCCATGGCCGCCTTAGCTGCCCGCCTCAAAAAAGAGACCGGTCTCACCCTGGGCCTCAATATACAATTCAACGATACGACCGCCGAATGGTCCATCGCCCATGTTGCCGGCTATGACTTTATCCGGGTGGAGGCTCTGGCAGAAAATCGTGCCGGCCCTCACGGATTATCCCTGGCGGCAGGCCCTTCCCTTCTGCGGCTAAAAGCCCGCTACCCTGCCCCCACCATGATTTTTGCTGATATTCAGGTCAAACACACTTTCCCCCTGGTTGACCAGCCTATGGACTTTTCCATCGACGCGGCCAGGGAGGCCGGAGCGGCGGCTATCATTATCACCGGCGCGGCCACCGGCTGCAATCCCACCCGGTCTGATGTAAGGACCGCCAAGGAAGCCTCCGGGGATCTCCCCGTCCTCCTGGGCAGCGGTATTTCCGCAGACAACGTCAGGGAGTTTTTCCAGATTGCGGACGGCGCTATTATTGGCAGCTCCTTCAAGCAAAATGGGAACGTTTGGGCTCCAATAGATACTCAGCGGGTCCTCCGCTTCATGGAAAATCTGAACCGCTGAAAGACAGCAAAAAACCAGCCGTGATGGCGGAAGTCAATGACACCGGCCACGTTGGGGCCCATAGCGTGCATCAGCAGGAAGCTTCTGGGGTTAGCCTTCAGCCCTCCACCCGAGACACACGGGCCGCTATGGGAACGGCGGACACGCCCACAAAGCCAATAGGGGGATTGATCTTCCCTCCGGAGAGCCTATACATGATCTTACCCACCAGCAAACCGCCCACCGTGGACAGACTGCAGGATCTTCACCTCCGACCTGGAACTGAACTATGGCGACCTCTTTATCACCCCGCGGGACAATACACCCCTCAGCCCGGGAACGATTCACACTTTCCATCATACCCTCTCAGCCGTGCGGAAATCCTTGAGTTACGATGGTGCGACGTTGACCTGTCCGATCAAATACTGCACATACATTAGCTTGATGATTGCCGACGGCACCTCACTTGTAAACGCATCCCACAGCTTGGGCCATGCCCAGGTGAGTACCACCAATATATACGCCCACGTGATTGCAGAAGCAGAAGCCAAAGCAGCACAGGTATTTGACCGTTTTGGGGACGACGTGGCCAAATTGCCTGAAAGTGCCGGAAAACAAAGAAGAAGGCCGCAGGGGAATACTCCCCCTGCGACCTTCTATGATTTGTGGTATATTGGGACATGGATTCAGCATCCACCCCGGATATCGGCTGATATCCGGGGCTTCTTTTCCTTTTTAAGGGGGAACATTCCACCACCCTTTCACCACACAAAAAGCCCCCCTGGCAGATATCTCCTACCCAGGGGGGCCTTTTTACCCGAGCTTAGTCCGCGTCGGTATAAGGTGCGTCGGTCTGGATAAAGATGCCCACCCCGTTGGCGTAGCCCACGTTGAAGCCCAGGGCGGAACCCAGATCCCGGAGCTTGAAGTAGGTGTAGCCGCCGGTGGCGTCGGTGAGGGTGATGGCATCCAGGGCCACCGCCGCCCCGTTCACCTTCACCGGGGAGGTGTTGACGGTGTAGGGCTGGTTGCCGGCAAAGTTCTGGATGAGCTCGCTTCCGTTGGAGGTATAGGCGCTCCCGGTGGTGATGGAGATGGAGCCGTCCCACCCCACCTCGAACTGGGCGGCGGAGCCGTTGAGGATCTGGGCCACGTCCCGAAGCTTCACATAGTTGGTGTCGTTGCCGTTGGCATCCTTCAGGGCGTAGGCGTAGAACTCCACGCTCTTTCCGTCCACCAGAACGTTCTGGGTGGAGGCGTAGGCCACGGCCTGCGTCGGCTTGGCGGGCTGCTGGGGCATGGTGCTGTTGTAATGGATGGTGGCGGAGGTCAGATTGGTATTATACTGCTGGATGGAAATGGCCTTCCACTGTTCCTCCGTGCCGCCGTAGTACACATCCGTCAGACTGGCGCAGTCTTGGAACGCATACTTCCTAATGCTGGTGACGCTGCTGGGGATGGTTACGCTCTTTAGACTGGCGCAGTCCCGGAATGCCTCCATCTCGATACTGGCGACGCCGTTGGGGATGGTTACACTGGTCAAACTGGTGCAGCGGCTGAACACCGAACGCTCAATACTGATGACACTGTTGGAGATGGTCACACTGGTCAGGTTCTCGCAGCCGGCGAAGGCCCCCGTCCCGATGCTGGTGACGCTGTTGTGGATGGTAACGCTCTCCAAACTCTTGCAGTCGCAGAACGCTCTATCCCCGATGACGGTGACACTGTTGGGGATGGTAACGCTCTTCAGGCCATGGCAGCTGGTGAAGGCCGCAACCCCGATGCTGGTGACGCTGTCGGGGATGTCTATGCTGGTCAGCTCCTTACGTCCGTAAAAGGCTTCGTCTCCAATGCTGGTAGCGCCGTCGGGGACTCCGACCGTCTCGGGGCAGCCAAAGAACGCAAGGTCGCCGATCTCGGTGACGCTGTCGGGAATGTGTAAGTTGGCTAAGGCCAAGTTGTAACAGCCCATGAACGCCTGTCTTCCAATAGCGGTGACGCTGTCGGGGATGACAACGTCGGTCAGGGAGGTGCAGCCCTGGAACATCATACTCTCAATGCGGGTGACGCTGCTGGGGATGGTGACGCTGGTCAGGTCGGTACATTCGTAGAACGCCCCCTCCGAAAGGGTGGTCACACTGCTGGGGATCGTTACGCTGGTGAGTCCCGTGTTGGAGAACGCCATCCCCTCGATGGTCGTCACGCTGTTGGGGATGTTGATGCTCTTCAAGCCGGTACAATCGCTAAACGCGTTGCTGCCGATATTGGTGATGCCCTTGCCGAAGGTCACGCTCCTCAGCTTGGGATTGTTGCCGCAGGCCACGATCCTGGTCACGGAATCGGAGAGAGTCAAGGTCTCCAGATTGGGGCAGCCGTAGAAAGTCTCCACCTGGGTCACGGTGTCAGGGATGACTACGTTGGCGGGGCACCGATCAACAAACGCCGGGCGGGGGGCAAAGCCTGTCATGTTGGGAGTTCCTTTTTCCATTGCACGGATGTCCCACCGGTATATGTCATCGTATACGATAGCAGCCGTCCACGCGTGATAGTATTGATCTATGTCCCACTCAGCCCAGGTGGCGTCAAAGAACAACCATTCCCCATCCAGCAGGACAGCGTTCCAGCCGTGGAGACCGGGATTCTCCTCATTGGAAATACCGGTAATTTCGGCCATCCGGAGCCCCACAATGACGCCCATAAGCCCGCACAGGCGGGTATAGCCCCAACAGACAGCACGTCTTTGGGTGTAGGCGTCGAACGCCTCCCTTTGATCATCAGGAAGGTTGCCATCATACGTCACGTTTTGGACCACCCAGTCGAAGATGGCCTTCATCTTCTCCTTGTCGGTACTCTTGCCGGCGGTGAGGCTGTTGGCGAGATCCGTGATCTCCTGAACCACGCTGTCATCCCATTCTGCCTCCATCGTCGAACTCCAGATGACTTCCTTCACAGTGGTGGGGCAAGCCGGCCGCCGAAGGTCGGTGGGCAGCACGTCAAGTATGGGTTTCAGACGCTGCCGGTGCCGCTCAGGATCAAGCACGGCAGCAAGCGCGGGAGTGGGAGGGGGGAGCAGGGACAGGGCCATCGTCACGGCCAGGAACAGGGTCAGCAGCTTTTTTCTCATGGTTGGATCCTCCTCATTCTGTTTGTTTTGGAGGGCGGGCCGGCTCTCCGTTTTTCCTTCTTTCGCAAAAGTCCGCAAGTCGAATCTTCCTATTTTAGGTTCATTTTACCTGTCCCCCCCCTTTTGTCAAGCAACGCCGGGAGTGGCGGGGATATCCTTTCAGAAGACGGCTCCCCGGGTGATCCGGATACACTTCCCAATCGGCGGACCGCCGGTTCCGGTCCGTCCGGCAGCTTCAAAGAGTGGATTGGAACCCTCGGTTTTTGGCTTTGCTGTCCCTTTACACCCATCTCCGGTTCTGCTTTCCTGTTTTGCGCTCAAGTTTTCAAAAAATCCCCGCTTCCCCCTATTTCCTCAAACTTTGTGCGTTTGTCAATAATGTGAGACCAAATTTTTTGAAATTTTTAGGAGAGAGATTCCAACTGCTTGCGCTTCTGGATGGGAGAGAGCCAGCCGAGGACCTGCATGGGGATATTGTTACTTCGTTTGAGGTAGGCTTGCATTTGTTTCTTTAGGTCCTCAAAGCTGTAATAGCTCAGGTAGTTGTAAAAACGCTCCTGGTCATTACGATGACTGCGCTCTACCTTCCCGTTATGCCAAGGGGTCCGGGGGCGGATGAGCTTGTGGATAATATTGAGCTTCTGACAGAGCAGATCAAGGGGATGGGTCCTTGTGGTATTCTTCCAATGGGAGAACTCAGAGCCATTGTCCGTCTGGATGATCTTGGGAGCGTAGCCAAAGTAAGAGATGGCCCGGAGAACGAAGTCTACCGTGGAATAACTGCTGTTTTCCTGATAGGGATATATGAAACGTTCCCTTGTGGCTTCATCTATCATGGTGTACTGGTAGGCCCGTTCCTTGGTATTGTTGACATTGCAAGCTATAGGTACATACTTTACGTCCATCTGCCACTTGATACCAGGCATGGTGGGCGTATCGTATTTTTGAGTATGCTTTTCTCTCTGTTTGGTAGATGGAACCTTTTTGCGATAGCCCAAGCGGACAAAGACACGGTACAGAGAGCCGGGGCTCCTGGAGTAGCCCTTATCCTCCCGGAGCTTGCCGTAGAGCTCACAAATGGAAATGTTGGGGTTGCGGCGGTGATAATCTTGTATCCATTTGAGTTCCTGGGGCGTATGGGCGTTGGGGTGGAGAGAGCAGGGCCTATGAGACCTACTGACAAGGGAATCTTTTGTACCGTCATACCGCTTGTTCCAACGCATAAGAGAGGCTTTAGAGATATGATATTTGCGGCAGACATAGGAAACATCTTTGGTATCCCGATAGGCTTTGACGGCATGGTAGCGGGTCACGGTTTCGTGCGGTAAGTAACGGCGAGTAGAAATTGACATATTTATCCCTCCTATCACGGAGAGCGTACCACCCCGAAAAAAAGATGGTCAAGACGGGATAAAGTTTGCAAAGCAACGCAAATTTTATCCTTGGCTAAAGGTCTTGACAATCTTTTTTCGGGGCGGTTTTTGCGTGAGAGGAAAACAAGACAGAGTAAATAGCGGTCAAAAGCATTAAAATGAAGGACAGCAAACGAGGGGCAATTCTTGCGCTTACGCTGTTTTACATACTTCCATGCTATGGGTGGGTAGCGGTCAAGGGCATTGAAATGGGCGCTCCCACGCCGTCACGGCTTGTTCCGGTATGCGGCGGGTTATACCATAGCCGTCAGAACCTTGCAAGAGGCAGTAAAAATTTATTACCAACGCAATCATAGCCCCCTGTCTGCGGACAGGGGGCTTGATTTCGTAAGGATTAAATTTTTTACCGCTTGGACTCTTGCAAGAACCATGTCGGCTATGGTATAGGCAACCCGCACCGGAACCAGCCGAGCCGGTGCGGGAGCTCAGGGCCGAGGGGCCGCACACGGGCGGTCAACGGAACTGGTTCTTGCGCTATCGCTGGGGATAGGTAGTACAAAACATAGGAGGAAACGACATGAAGAAAAAGCTGAAGGTGGCCTACTGCTATGTCGGAGAAACAGACAGTATGGAGGTATGGGCACAGGGACACGATGAAAAATGGGGAATGGCGATAGCTTGCAGGTTCCAAAACAGCACTAAAGACCCACATGGCGATCCATGCTTTTTACACTATGACATACTACATGAAATTGACCGTTGGGTAAAGAACGGCTGGGAGTTTATTGGAATGACAAGCCGACCGGAGTAAAGGAGGAACAGAAACTATGAAAGGAATTGTTATTGACACCATCCAGAGGAATGGCCACGAGTGGACCATAACCCGCCGAATCGGGATAAAAAGAGCCAGTATCTACGCAGTATATCGGGACGGTGAATTCTGGAGCACGGCAGACAGCTACAGGGACGCCATGGATGAAATCGAGGAGGCAGAGAGATGAGCTTTACAGCTAAACACGACAAAAAGCGTGGATACACCATGTACACCTACAGAGGGGATATTAAAGAGAATATTGAAAAAGCGAAGAAAGAACTAAATCAAAAGGAAGACAGCGAAAAAGGAAGATTTCTCCTATGGCAATACAACGAAGCAAAAAAGAAACTTGATGCCTATGAACAAAGAATAAAAGACCTCAAGGGATTTATAGCAACGGCAGAAAGAAAGCTACAGGAGGAGGCAAAAAATGAGACTGACCAATGAGGCCGGGGAAGCCGTCTACTACAACTGCGTGACCAAGCACGGAAGAGAAAGATACATGATCATTGCCGCCTCCGGGCAGGTGCTCCGGGGCCGGGATGGGCAGAAACTGAAAAGCCGGACATTCGTCCAATGCTACCAGGCGGAGGCGTGGCTCAAACGGAATGGGTACACCAATACATAGGAGGTGATACAAATGACAACAAAAGAAAAAATTGATTATCTTGATAAATATATAGACAAAAACTGGGGGTCCGAAATAGCCGAACTCCTATGGCACAAAACTTGCTACTGCACCACCGATGAAGAACTTGCCGAACTTTATGACAAATATCTTACCAACGAATAATAGCACAATCCCCCACCGGGTATCCGGTGGGGGTATCTTTTTGCCGGGGGTAAAAACTCAGGAGAACAGGGACGGGGGTATCCGAGGATAGGGGCGGGAGTATTCGGGTTACAATGAGCCGTCAGGAGAGCCAGAAACGAGACAGAAGGATGGACACCGGGACTATGAGAGGGAGCATAGCCACAGTAAGGCACAGGGCTATAAAAAGCACAAGGCTAAGTGTCGGCAAGGGAATCACCTTCTTCCGGAGGCGGATCATCCACTCCATCCTCCATGTACTCCAAATAGGGCTTGTCCGGGACAGCATGACTATCAAAGAATTTGGCATACTTGGGGATATAGGTCAAAGTCCAGTCCCAGAAGGGGCAGATGACCAGATTTTCAGATATACGGGATTCAGCGTCGCCTACGGCCTCGGTGATAATGATCTTGCGGGTAATGCGTTTACCGAGAGAAAAAACACGCAGGACATTGGAGTGGAGGAACATACCATCACAGAGATCCCGGAGCTTCTTGTCTACGTCAAAGGTCTGGGAGGCCATATACACCAAAACATGATAATGTCTTTGGAGCTTGAAGAAATCCCGGACCTGCGGCTTGAAAAGCTTGTAATCCCGGTTATCCCAAATCATGCCCACCTCATCCAGCAGGAGTAAAGAATGAGCCTCTGGAACAAAGTCTCCTAAGTGCTGAATATTGAAATGACGAACACCTGGTATGTAAAGCTCCTCTATGTTGGTGTAGATGATCCAGCCCCGTTTCATATACTTCCGGGCCAACTTTACAAGATAGGAAGTCTTCCCGGAGCCTTTCTTACCAAAAACAAGGTAAAGCTTATAGGGATTTAGATATTTCCGAGTAGCCAAATTAAAGACCGTGGGGAGAGCCACAAGCAGAATGAGACAGACATAACCCATATTGATACAATCCTTTCTTATAGGGAAGCCCGGCCCCTGCCAAGGCATGGGGCCGGGCTTTGTTTTTCATCAGCCACGGGTATGGAGCAGGCGGGTAAAGAACCCAACGCCCAGACCACACAGGGGAACGCCCACACACATCAGCAGCAGAACGGGGGTATTGACCACAGTCGTACCGACCGTACCAGCCCAGCCAATGACAGCGGTAAACACGTCGCCAACAGCGGTAAGCAAAGCATCCATAGCGCAAATCTCCTTTCATTCGTAATCTCATGTAATGGTGACAGTCAGATCAGCCACGGGTACGGAGCAGACGGGTAAAGAACCCGACGCCCAGGCCGCACAGAGGAACGCCGACACAGAAGAGCAGAAGTACCGGAGTACCAACGACGGTCTCGCCGACCTTACCAGCCCAGCCAATAACCGTAGTAAATACGGTGCCGATGGAGGACAACAAGGTGGCGATGGTAGTAGTTGCAGTTTCGCCCATTTATCTCACCTCCTTCCCATGAGCATAAGGAAAGCCTTTACCACAAAGCAAAAGCAGACCAAGCTAAACAGGTAAAACACCGGGGGCGTTTGAAGAAACTCCGCTAAGGCGTTAAGCATAGCCGTGCAAAAAGTTATCATTTCAGCCACGGAGCAACACCCCCACAAGACGGAAGAAGGAATAAAGGACAATAGCAAACAGGACAGCGCCAGCCAGCCACGCCCAATCCACTCCAGCCATACCGGAAGCGACCACCTGGAGCTCCTCCAGGGTATCACCTACAAGATGAACTTCCGTTGTCATAACGGGCTCATAGGAGCCGAAGATAGAAACAATTAAATCTTTCATTTCAGCCTCTCTTAAAATCCAATTTTGCGGGGCTTATCCTTCCGTTTCAAAAGGCCAGAATCCTCACCACGGACAATATCTTCATGGCCAAATCCGACACCACCGAGAATCATACCGAGGAAGCGGAGCCCTAAGTCCGCAAGGAACAGACCTATAAACAGGGTGGCAAAGGAGAACTTGAAGCCGGGAACCGTGATACTACACAGAGCGTTCCAAGACTGGGCAAGGAGAAACTTGATACAATCCAATACTTCCATATCGCCGCCTCCTTATAGAAACGGGATCAGGTCCTTGATAAAGGCCCAGAGCCGAAGAATAGTAAGTAGAAAAAAGATAGCGACAGCACCAGCGGCGATCAGGCGCATAGAAGGAGGAAGCCAGACGAATAGAGAATTGATAGCGCTAATCATAGAATTACCTCCCGATACTACGCAGGATAGAGATAAGGACCGTACCGCCAAAGGCGGCAAGACCAAGGTCTAAAATGGGCCGGGGAAGGTAGCTGATAAACACACGGAGATAGGAGAGAACGGCTGTAACGGTATCCCCGGCAAAGGTAAAGGTGACCCATTCCGCAATACTGTCTCCAATACCGAGGACCAGATCGACAAATCCACCTAATGTTGGCATAAGCTATCCTCCAAAATCCTTGATGGTATCTGTAACTTCTCCAATCGAGGTAAAAAAGCCGCCTATGTCTGTTACCACGCCGACAACACCCTTGATACCGCCAAAGGCAGTCTTTACAGTTCCGGTCACAATGGCCCATGCACCGTCCTTTAGGGCTATCAGAAGGTCAAAGACGGACCAACCATCATCCTCTCCTTCTCCCGGCTCTCCCGGAAGGGAGCTATCCGGAATAGTCCCAGAGCCAGAACCTGGGCCAGAGCCGCCACCACCGGAACCTGTGCCCAAGGCCGGGAACAATTTTGCAGTAAAATCATTCCAGGCGTTTTTCCACCAGTTCCAAAAACCATACTCACTTGTGATAGACGGGGTGATCTCATCTCCTGTGGAACTGGATACGTCCCACATGTCCTGAAGGGTCACCAGGTCAAAGGCATAAATGGGGATCCAGCGTTTCCCGGTCCAATACCGGGCGTTGGTCTCCTCCCAGGCTTGTCCATTGTAGATATACACCCCGGAGATCCGGGAGCCCTCCGCAGGCATCCAAACATCGCCACGCTCCGGAAAGGTAGGGCGAACACCGCCAACGGTATATCCCTTTACCGGAATGGTGGACTGGATCGCGGCGGTATTGGCTTTTAATTCCGTGGAATCATAGATACAGGAGACAAACTCGTGACCTGTATTGGCTTTAGTTCCGGGAACGATCTCAATATACCGGATCCCCAAAGAAGCATTCGCCTTTAGCTTAAAAACAAGAAGGGCCACGCTGCCCCAAGAAATATCGTCATCGTCATTTAAGCAATATTGTCGGAAAATCAAATCCCCAAAATCAAATGAAGCTGTAACTGTTCCGGATTTTAGTCCCGTAGATGAAAGAGGAATTGAATAACGAGTCAGATCATCTCCGACTACTGTCAATGTATAAGTTCCGCTAAATGGAACCTCACTATGTTTACCTACCTTTACACCCAAAACCACTGCTGCGGAAGGACCTTTAGACTTATCCCGCAAAAAGCGGACGTGTTCAATATAACTGCCATAATTACTGCCCCAAGGGGTAGAATTGGCCTGAAAGGTCAAAATATTTCCATCTGAGGATACATTAGGATCGTAAGCCAAAAGGATATCGCCTACGGAAATTTCTGTTTTTTGCCATTCAGCAGAACCATAGCCGACAGAAGAATCCACCCTAAAAGGCTCCGGGAAATTCAATAAATTCTCACAGTTCAATGAAAATACAGGCTTTATCGTAGTATCCCATTTGTAATATTCATCTGCCACCGGAAAGGAACCGCCTGGGAGCACCAAAACATTATTGGTATCATAGGGCACGGCAGTGGGGGTGTATGAAGCTCCTCCTTTGGCTATAGCGAAATTCACCACCCGGAGCTCGTCCAACATGGAGTAAGCCCGACTATTTGCTCCCAGATAGAACACGATCTTATTATTCAGAATTTTAGGCATGGAGGCCGAGGCCACTCTTACGCCATTATGATATATGTACAGTGTGCTGCCATTCCGGACCAAGGCCAGCTCCTGCCATGTACCTATAGAGAGGCCCGTAGAGAGTTTGGTAGAACCGAGGGAATACAGAGACTGTTCCGACCAGCCCAGGAGCTTCTGGCCGCCTACGGTGATGTAATTCTCATTGTGCTCTGTGGTGGTGGCACTATTCTGGTAGTATCGCCACTGTATACTAAAATCCTGGGAGCCGATATTGGACGGCAGAGTGATGGTGAACTGGTGGGCCTTCTCATCCAGGTACAGGGCTCCATTAAATGCGTTGCTCTCCATGTAGGTAATGGAGGCCCCACTATTCCAGTTGAAGGATCCTTGCGTAGACCAATAGCTGGAATCCTCCACGTTTCCGTCAAAATGGTACAAGGCCCGGAGGGACGTATCCGTAGCAGACCGTTTGTAATTCACCATGTCCTGGAACTGGAAGGATAATCCCGCTATATCCTCCTCGGTGAGATCCGCCGAGCTCCGGCCATCCGGTAGCTCATAGTACAAGGCCCATTCCTTGGGCTGATACTCCGCTGTGGAGCCGATATAGGTTACGTAGGTGTTGTTGTAGGTATATTGGATATTGTAGGTGTAATAATTAAACTCATAAAAATTGTTAGTGGTATTATAAGTATAATTGTAGGTGTCAGCATGATAAGTATTTGTGGAGTTATCATAATAAAGATTATCTATATAATTTTCAGTAACTGTCCCGTCATCATTCACCACATAAAACTTACCTGCCGTAATATTGGTTACATTACTAAGATGCTGGGAATTGTCCGCAGTATTATTACTGGCGTCAATATTGACTTCCTGTTGAACCTTGTTCCCATCACCGACAATCGTCGTGACATTACCCGAATTGAAGCCCCAATTATTTTCTATGGCAGTAGTTGATTTATCTACATCTGCGGCGTAAGGATGACCTTTGCTGTCACAGAAATAAGCACCGCCATTTTCAGGCTTATAAATATAATATTTTTTCACCATCTTACCATTTATATTGACAGCCCGGACAGTAAGTCCTAAGCCGAGATCTTGAGCGGCTTTAGAGAGCGTTTCTAATCCAACAACTGAGAAACTGGCAAGGTCTATATCTCCATCCGCAACATATCTCCACTTATTTGTGCTGGTAGGAGAGGTGGATATCTCTTGAGTGGGAACGTTACCGCCAAAAGAGTCAGTCGGAGGATATACAGCTTCATAGACACTTTTGGGACAGTATGGAAAACGCCCATTTTTATCAACCAACCAAATATAATTGACCGGAAAAGAATTCGAATTAGGATTTTTAATCGCTGGACGATAACACTGCATAGCTTCATCAAGCTTAGGTTTCGCCAAATATTTATTCGGCACACTATCAGAAATCGTCATAGAATAAAAAATTTTAACTGTTTCCCATACATCGGGATAATCGACCAAGGCACGACGAAACCAACCATTCATATTAAAATTTGAAATACAATTATAGAACTGCTTGGCATCATCTACCTGGTCATAAAGTGGAAATGTGAAGTCAACGGCATTAATAATGGAATTAGACACAGAATCAGAAATATCAGTAGCTTCCTTAATTGCTCCAACTGCTGCAAGTCCAGCGGAAATAGTAGCAGGATCAACCGCAAAAGAAGAAACGACTAAACAAGGAAAAAAAATAAACATAGCCAAGGCAAAAGCAGAAAGCCGTTTCAAAATTTGCCTTTTCATCGTCTCACCTCTTGATTTTTTACCACTCACGTGATACATTTCCCTCAAAGGAGGGATAATCCCATGAAATTCAAAATTGCTGTTATTAGTCTTTTAACCGCTGTTTTAGCCATATGCCTTTTCACATCTTATATTTTAATTGATAAAGCCAACAAACAATTTGAACTTCAAAAGCTACAATATGAAATCATAGGAACCATATATCAACATCAAAATCCTCACACAATGAATCCAGGAAACCAATCGATTGAATCAGGATTTATACAGGAATGGGTAAGAAAATATAATAATATTTGTGGCATAGATTAGATCACTAAAGCCGGGACCGGGAGGCCCCGGCTTTACTTCTCTTTCAGCTTACGAAGAAGATATGTACCTGCAAGGCGAATCAATTCGCCTAAAGAGAACATGATACAAGCGAAAATAAAACCGCTGAACCACATCACCACCAAAGCATTTTCAACGGTAAGAATTTCAGACATACAAATACCTCCTAAAGAGAAACCCCTCACAAACGCACACGGGAAGCCGTGAGCATATTGTGAGGGGTTTGATTTTGCCGTCTCTCTCAACCCCTCAGCAGAGGAGGCGGCAAAACGGGAGAAGGAGCGGCTCGTGGGCCACTGGTGGCAGTGGCTGGATTCGAACCAGCTATCTCTTATTGTCCCCTTAACGGGACATTCAATGTGATATAATGACTTCACCACAAAACCAAAACACCACAGAAAGGGGGTGAAACTATGATCTGGGGACTTTTGGCCTTCATCCTTATCGTCCTTATCAACAGTCACAGAGACAGCCGCATTTCCTAAGAGATAAACCACACACCGCCATATCTCGCCCCTCCGCTCCTTTAAGTCGCTGGAGGGGCTTTTTACCGTGGGTAAAAACACGGAAGAACAGAGACTGGGGAATACAGGGAGATGACCAGGAGATTATAGGGCTAACTGCTCGTCTACGCCGTCATGGAGTTGGTTAACCCAATCATAACGGGTATCATATTCCCGGTAGTTCTTCCAAAAATCCTTGGAACCATCCGCATTAAAACGGATAATACCAGTAAAGCGACGAAAAAACGCTTCCCGACTGGCTGGATCAATACCCAAATATTGCTCCTCCGGGGACAGATTCGTAATTACATAGACCTTTGTGAAACATGCCTGACGATTGAAGTATCGACACGGCAACAGAATCGGGTATCCATCCAGATAATTGAGCATATCACCGTGCTTCAGACCGCCCCGAAACTCCTCAAAAATGATGACATCCTGACCATCATAGGTATCAAAAGGATGCTTGTAATCCGTGACCCGGTAAACGCTATCGTAGCCATAAGCATCCATGACACTCCGGGTCTTACCTACGCCGGAGGGACCGAAGATATAGACCACTTCCAGATCACGCCACTTTGTGGCAAAGGAAGAATCACGATACATGGAACGCATACGCTCTATCTTATCTAGGTCCTTATAAGCCACGGCCACGGCGTTAACGATCTCCATGTTAGTAGCGCCGTCCTTGACCATAGCTACAATGGTCTCACTGGCCTTACTCTTACCTTGCTGTTCTTGGGGCATTTCGCCCCATTCCTCAAACGTGGCAGAATAGTTTGTGCCGTTATGGTCCTTACCACTGGAATCAGTGTAGCTGTATGTACCATCCTCTTGCTTGTTATACTTGGGGCCGTCTTTGAGGACATAGGCCCGGTTCTCGGCGGAGGTCCCGGCTACACGCTCACGGTGGACTTTGGGAAACAGGTTATTGATACGCTCCGCCGTACAAGGATTGCGGAGGACGAAATAGATGTGGGTATGGTCCGTTTCGCACTCATCGCCTATCTCATCACACAGGCAGTAGTACAGCAGGCCTTTGAACTGCTCCAAGTTGGCCTTGATAGCTTCATGGTCAAAGCCGTGGGCCTTGGGATTGTTAATGGTGAGTTGCCATTTGCGGCCTTGAACTCGTGATAATCCTTCTCCCATTTTCATTACCTTTCAAGGCTAAACTACAAGAAACTACAAGGGCCAGAAAGAAGTAGTTTCCTTGATTTTCAATGGTTTGCCGGGAAAAACTACAAAACTACAGAAGTCGGGGGGGTAATACTGGCCCCCCGACCTGTTTTCTACACCCGCAAAGGGCCAACAGGCCGAGGGACACAGAGCTTGTCCACCAAGACAAGCTACCTAACGCTTCCGGGTATTGCCCTTTACAGGCTCAGGAAGCAGATAGGCACGGAACAGCATACACCACGGCCTTTTTCGGCAGCGGTGACATGACTTGGGACTATAATTCCGGCAGGGATATTGACGAAAATATACCTCAAATTCTTCAGAAGTCATAACTATTCCTTGCGTTTACGATAGCAATGATAAGCAGGACAGGACCAAAAGCGGCATTTACCACAGTCATACCCACACTTACACGACATCTGCAAATAGAGGAACGCAGACGTAATGAGGTCAGCGATTAACAAGCCAGCCAGATAAAACATTACGCCATCAAGACTTGGTGACGGGCAGGAAGCTGACGCAGTAACCACGCTCATCGAACTGGAGGTCATACTCAGCGCCAATAATCACGTCAGAGAAGGGGAACAGACTGGGGTCCAGGTTGACGGTCTTAGCCGCCACACCTTCCACGCCACGAGCCGGGGCATTGTAATGAATGGCATTGAAGTTGTAGGGCTGACCCGTTTTCTTGCTGGTACCCTCCATGTGCTGCTTACCAATAACTTTGATTTTCATAGCCGACATTCCTTTCTTTTTCCGGGCTCGTCCCGGTTTATGTTGTGAAACCAGAATCACTTCTGGTCTCACATCAATTGTAAACTAACACATTTCATCCCCGAATTTGTTAATATGTATGTATACTTTATTTATGTTCCGTGACTGGAAGAGAGGATGGCTCGTATGAGAGAATCCAAAGGCTCCAGCGAAAAATATTTCAACCAGTCCATTGTAAAAGCGGTGGCGATCCTGGACCTTTTTACCTCCGATCTTTACGAGCTGGGAATCAGCACCATTGCCGCCCACCTGGAAATGCCGGTGAGCACCACCCACCGTATCCTCTCCACCCTGGAGAGCGTGGGCTATATCAGCCAAAACCCGGAAAATGGAAAATACCGGCTGGGGTTGGGCTGTTTTATCCTGGGCAACAAAGTGAAATTTTACAATGAACTGGCCAATGTAGCCAAGCCTTACATGTCCGAACTGTCCCAGCGGTACAACGAGACCACCCAGATGTCCGTCAGCACCGGCTCCGACAAGATCCTCTGCATCGCCAAGATCGACGCCAGCCGCAGCTTTTTCGCCACCCCCAGCGTAGGCGGCACCCGGGAGGCTCACATTTCCGCCTGCGGAAAATGTATTCTCGCCTTCCAGACCCCCGCTGAGCAGAAACGCATCATTTCCCAAATCAAGTTCCAGCGGTATACCCCCAACACCATCGTCACCGAGCAGCAGCTCCGGGAGCATCTGGAGCAGGTCCACCGGGAGGGCTACGCCATGGAGCACGAGGAGGGCGAGGTGGGACTGTTCTGCTGTGGCGCTCCGGTATTTTCCAACAGCAAGGAGGTCTGTGTGGGGGTGCTGAGTATCTCCATGCCCATCAGCCGAATGCCCACCTCCCCCGAAGTGCTGGTCTCGGATGTAAAGAATACAGCCAGACAGATCTCCCGGGATCTGGGGTATATTGAGCTCTGAACCTTTTATCCAACCAATAAAACGACAGGCGGCTTACCCGATATGGGTAAGCCGCCTGTCGTTTCGAGCAAGAAGAGGAGGGGGAAACGCTTATTGAAAGGCTTTGGCGCTGAGAGACACATTGCCCAGAGGGCCAAAGCGGACAAACACGTGGTCACCGGGACGGAAGTCAAACACAGGGGTGAAGGCTCCGGAGAGGATCAGCTCCCCGGCCCGGAGGGGAGCGCCGTATTGCTTCATTTTGTTGGCCAGCCATACCACCGAGTTGATCGGATTACTGGCCATCACCGCCGCGCCGCAGCCGGTAAACATCAACTCTCCATTGCGGAAGGAGGCCATGGGGACCATGGACAGATCCAGGTCGTTGATGGGGACCAGCCGGTTCCCGCCGGTGACCACACGGGCGTAAGAAGCTCCGTCCGCCACCGTATCCTGGATCTTGATCCGCCAATCCTGGATCCGGCTGTCCACGATCTCCAAGGCGGGCATGACCCCGGCGGTGGCGTCGATCACGTCCCAGGCGGTGATGTAATCCTTGTCCAGATTCTTTTTCAGCACAAAGACGATCTCCGCCTCAATCCGGGGGCAGATCATCCTGCTTACATCAATACACTCCCCATCCAGAACTACACCGGCGCTGGTCATGATACCGTAATCCGGCTCCTGCACCCCCACCTGGTCCCGGATACCCTTGCTTGTCAGACCGATCTTCTTGCCGATGACCACCTCGCCCCGGGCAGTCTTTCTGTCAATGACCGCCTTCTGAACCGCGTAGGCGTCAGAGACAGTGATCTCCGGATAGCGGTCGGTCAGTGGGGGAATGGGCGTTGCGGTGTCCTCAGCAACCAACAGCTCATCCGCCAGCTTCTGGATCAATTTCTCCTCCATGGCTTTCTCCTCCGTTTCAAATTTGAATGGCTGACTTGATTGTAACGGATGACTTGGGAAATGTAAAGCCATTTTTTCCGATATACGGAAACTTTATTCAAAATTCAGAAAAACTATTGCATTTCCCATCGCGGGATGTTAGGGTATAATCACAGCAAATCCAACAAACGATTCTGATAAAAAATGTCGTTAGCTGGATTAGTTTAACAAACCAGGGGGGTGATTTTTCGAGAGAGGGCCATATCTTTTTTCCATTTTTATAGAATTACTTTCCATTTATCGGAAAAGGAGGAGCGTTGGCATGGAACAAAAAAAGATCAAAGTAGGGATCCTGGGCCCCGGTAACATCGGCACCGACCTGATGTATAAGATCATGCGCAGCCCCGTGCTGGAGATGTCCGTCATGATGGGTGTGATCGACTCCGAGGGCATCAAGCGGGCGGCAAACCTGGGCTTCACCACCTCTCTGGACGGGGTCCATTATCTGGAGCAGCACCCGGAGATGGCCGACATCGTCTTTGACGCCACCACCGCCCGGGCCCATATTGAGACCGCCGCCCCCGTTCTGGACAAGCTGGGCAAGGTGGCCATCGACCTGACCCCCGCCGCAGTGGGCGAGATGGTCACCCCCATGGTCAATATGCAGGACTGCATCGACAAAAAGCTTCGCAACGTCAACCTTATCACCTGCGGCGGTCAGGCCACCACCCCCATCGTTTGGGCCATCAGCAGGGCGATGGGCATCCAGTATGCCGAGGTAGTCACAGCCGTTGCCAGCCAGAGCGCCGGTATCGGCACCCGCCGGAATATCGACGAATATACCCGGACCACCTCAAAGGCCCTGCGGGACATCGGCGGCGCCGAGACCTCCAAGGTCCTCACCGTCTTCACCCCCGCCCTGCCTGAGCCTCCCATGCGCAACACCATTTACTGCATCCCCAAAGAGCCGGATAAGGTGGATCTGGAGGCCATCCGCAAAGAGGTCTACGAGATGGTGGAGAAGATCAAGACTTACGTACCCGGCTATGAGCTGGTCCTCCGCCCGGTCTATGACGGCGGGATCCTCACCACCACCGTCACCATCCAGGGCCAGGGAGATTTCCTGCCCGCCTACGCCGGGAACCTGGATATGGAGACCTCCTCGGCCGTCAAGGTTGGCGAGCTCTACGCGGAAGCCATGCTGAAAGGAGAGTTTTAAGATGAGCGAGCTTCAATCTTCCATCCGTCTGATCGACACCACTCTGCGGGACGGCAGTCACGCGGTCTCCCACCAGTACAGCGCCCAGAACATCGCCGACATCTGCGCCGGCCTGGAAAAGGGCGGCGTCTATGCCGCCGAGGTGGGCCACGGCGGCGGCATCGGCGGCTCCATCCTGGAGTACGGCTTTGCCAAGGAGACCGAT
The DNA here is from genome assembly GCA_022799035.1 of Oscillospiraceae bacterium. Taxonomy (GTDB): domain Bacteria; phylum Bacillota; class Clostridia; order Oscillospirales; family Oscillospiraceae; genus Vermiculatibacterium. The sequence continues at coordinate 30,689 of JAAWNQ010000012.1, read as the reverse complement.
AAGACCATGCTCTCCACCGCCCGCAAGCATTTGAAAAATACCAAGCTGGCTACCCTGCTCGTCCCCGGTCTGGGCACCATGGACGATCTCCGTATGGCTGTGGACCAGGGGTTGGATATGGTCCGGGTTGCTGTCCACTGCACCGAGGTCACCGCCGGGGAGCAGCACATCATGCTGGCCAAGCAGCTGGGGCTGGAGACCGTCTGCTTCTTTATGATGAGCCACATGACCACCCCTGAGGTCCTGGCCCAGCAATCTAAATTGGCCCGGGAATACGGCGCCGACGTCATTTACATGGCCGACTCCTCCGGCGCCATGACCCCCCAGCAGGTTCGGGACCGCCTACAGGCCATCCGGGCCGTAGTGGACTGCCCCGTCGGCGTCCACACCCACAACAACCTGGGGCTGGGCGTGGGCAACGCCATCACCGCCGCCGAGTGTGGCGCGGCCTACCTGGACGGAACCCTGGAGGGCCAGGGCGCCGGCTGCGGCAATGGCAACATCCAGGCCATCGCCGCCGTACTGGACAAGATGGGGGTAAAAACCGGAGCCGACCTCTACGCCCTGATGGACGTAGCCGAGCAGTATGTCCGTCCCCTCATCCGCCACACCCTGGAGATCACCAACGAATCGGTCACTCTGGGCTATAACGGTATCTACTCCAGCTTCTACCTCCACACCAAGGAGGCTTCCGAGCGTTACGGCATCCCCGCCCGGGATATCTTCGCCGAGCTGGGCAAGCGAAAGGTCATCGGCGGTCAGGAGGACCAGATCATCGACATCTGCTACCAGATCATGGACGCAAAAAAAGCCACGGAAGGCAAATAATAACCAGAAATACACAGCGGTGTGCCCGGTTGGGCAAGCCGAAAAAGAAGGAGGAGAAAGAATGCGCAGCTCTCTGGTAAAAGACGGTGTGACCCGAGCCACCCAGCGCTCCCTGCTGAAGGCCACCGGTCTTTCCAATGAGGACTTGAAAAAGCCGTTGATCGGTGTGGTCAACTCCTTTAATGAGGTCAATCCCGGACACGTCCATCTTCGGGAGATCGCGGAAGAGGTCAAGCTGGGTATCGCCGCCGCGGGCGGCGTAGGTCTGGAGTTCCCCGTCATCGCCCTGTGCGACGGTATCGCCATGGGCCACGCCGGTATGCGGTATCCCCTTGCCAGCCGGGAGATCATCGCCGACTCCATCGAGGCCATGGCCGAGGGTCACCAGCTGGACGCCCTGGTGATGGTCACCAACTGCGACAAGATTACCCCGGGCATGCTCATCGCGGCGGCCCGCCTCAACATCCCCAGCATCCTTATCGCCGGCGGCCCCATGTATGCCGGAAAGTTCCGCTGCGACCGCACCGACGGCTCCCGGCTCTATGAGGCCGCTGGCCAGGTCTCGGTCGGCTCCATCACCGAGGAGGATCTGGACGAGATGGAGGATCAGGCCTCCCCCGGCTGCGGTGCCTGCGGACTTCTGGGCACCGCCAACTCCATGAACTGCATGGCCGAGGCTCTCGGCATGGCTCTGCCCTGGAACTCCACCATCCCCGCCTACCTGGCCAAGCGGAAGGCCCTGGCCCGTCGGGCAGGAGAGACCATTGTGGATCTGTTCAACCGGGACGTAAAGCCCCGGGACATCATGACCCGGCAGGCCTTCCTCAACGCCGTGGCAGTGGACATGGCTATCGGCGGCTCCTCCAACACCATTCTTCACCTGCTGGCTATCGCCAAGGCCGCCAAGGTAGAGTTGACCCTGGAGGATTTTGACGAGTTGTCAAAGCGCTCCAAAAAATTGATCCAGATGCGTCCCGGCGGAGACATGTACATGGAAGACATGTACCGGGCCGGCGGTCTGCAGACCATTATCAAGGAGACAGCCAAGCTGGACTTTGTGGACCTGAAGGTCCCCACCGTCACCGGAAAGACCCAGTGGGAAAATGTGGAGGGCAGCTCCATCAAGGACGACAACGTCATCCACACCATGGAGAACGCCTTTTATCACGAGGGCGGCCTTGCCATCCTTCACGGCAACATCGCCAAGGAGGGGGCCGTGGTCAAGCAGGCCGCCGTCTCCCCCGAGATGCTGACCCACACCGGTCCCTGCAAGTGCTTTGACCTGGAGGAGGATGCGGTGAATGCCATCCTCACCGGCAAGATCCTGCCCGGCGATGTGGTCATTGTCCGCTATGAAGGCCCCAAAGGCGGCCCCGGTATGCGGGAAATGCTCACCCCCACCGCCGCCATCTGCGGCGCGGGTCTGGATAAGACGGTGGCCCTTATCACCGACGGCCGCTTCTCCGGCGCCACCCGGGGAGCCGCTATCGGCCATGTATCCCCCGAGGCCGCCGAGGGCGGCGAGATCGCTCTGCTCCGGGACGGCGATGTCATTGAGATCGATATCCCCAACCGCACCTTGAACGTGAAGCTTTCCGACGAGGAGCTGGCCCAGCGGAAGGCCTCCTGGAAGGCCCCCGATCCCAAGGTGACCGACGGCTATCTGGTCCGCTATTCCAAGCTGGTCCGTTCCGCCAGCTACGGCGCTGTGGTGGAGTAAATACTTCCCGTTTTTCCAACCGGGTGCAAAGAATAGAGAAGATCCCCCCTGTGTACCGCCAAAAAGAGACTTTGGTATGTTGAAAGGAGGACCTTTATCCATGGAAAATTCTATTATCCTGCTTTGGCTCGCCATTTCCATTCTGATCATTCTGGTTCTGATCCTCAAGTTTAAGCTCAACGCCGCCATCGCCATGTTTGTGGGCGCCCTGTTCATGGGCATCGCCAGCAACGTGGGGATGACCGCCACCGTGGGAGCCATCAGTACAGGCTTCGGCAACACATTAAAAGGCATCGGTATCTCGGTGGGCTTCGGCGTCATGCTGGGCCAGCTCGTGGCCGATGTGGGCGCCGTCCAGACCATCGCCAACGGCCTTCTTAAGATTTTTGGAGAAAAGCGGGCCGACTACGCCATGGGCAGCACCGGCTTCATCGTCTCCATCCCCGTGTTCTACGACGTTGGCTACGTGATCCTGACCCCCCTGGCCAAGACCCTGGCCCATAAGAACACCCAGAAGATCCTGCCCCACTTTGTGGGCGGCCTGGTGGCCGGTCTGGGCATCGCCCACACCTTCATCCCCCCCACCCCTGGTCCCATGACCGGCGGCGAGCTGATGGGAGTCCCCATCGGGGTGACCATCGCCGCGGGCATCGCCATCGGCCTTCCCACCTTCCTGTTGTCCATGTTCATCTACAACAATGTCTTCCTCTCCCGCAAGGGCTTCTGGACCGAGAGCTGCGAGGAGCACGACCCCGCCCTGGAGGCCGAGGCTGAGGCCCGGGCCAAGGAGCTGATGCGGGACGAGAGCAAGCTGCCCGGCATGTTCGCCTCCCTGCTGCCCATCGCCCTGCCCATCGTGCTCATCCTCATCAACACCGTCTGGGGCGCCATCGTGGGCAAGAACGCTGACGGCGTATCCCTGGTCCCCGACTTTATCCAGATGCTGGGCGCCAAGGAGTTTGCCATGATGGCCGGCACCATCGCCGCCATGGCCGTCTGCCTGATGAATCACCGCATGACCGCCGACCAGGTGGAAAAGAGCATCAGTAAGGCTGTGGGCGCCGCCGGCACCGTGCTGCTCATCACCGGCATGGGCGGCGGCCTGGGCCAGGTCCTGACCGCCGCCGGGGTGGGCTCCGTTCTGGAGAGCATCCTGCACAACATCAATATGCCCATCATCCTCTTTGTGTGGCTCATCGCCGCCCTGCTGAAGGTGGCTCAAGGCTCCGGCACGGTGGCAATGATCACCGCCCTGGGCATTGTGGCCTCCATGGGCACCCTGAACGCCAACCCCGCGCTCATCGCCATGGCCGGTTTCTCCGGAACTCTGTGCGGCGCTCATGTCAACGACTCCGCCTTCTGGATCACCACCAAGATCTCCGGCCTGACCACCGAGGGCGGCTTCAAGACCTACACCCTGGTCTGCTTCCTGGAGTCGGTCATCAGTCTGGCCTTCATCCTGATCGCCAGCCTGTTCATTCACTGAGCTACATCTGATTCACTCTCTATTCTCTTGCTGCCTTCCCATTCACGCGGAGCTGCGCGGACGATCTCCGCGTAGCTTCGTGTTTTTGGAAGGCGGCACTCCACACTGAAATTTGGAGGGATGTTATGAAAATCGTGATATTGGGCGGCGACGCCGCCGGGATGAGCGCCGCCTCTAAGCTCCGCCGGGGCCTGCCCCACGCCCAGGTCACCGTGTTTGAACGGACCCGGGAGACCTCCTACGGTGCCTGCGGCCTGCCCTATTACATCGGCGGGGTCAATGACGACGCCGACAAGATCCGCATCCGGAAGCCGGAGGCTTTCCTGAAAAGCGGGGTGGACCTCCGCCTGGCCCACGAGGCGGTAGCGGTGGACCCCACCGCCAAAACAGTCACCGCCCGCAACACGGAGACGGGGGCCTTGGTCCGCGAATCCTACGACGAGTTAGTGATCGCCACCGGAGCCTCCCCCATCCTCCCCCCCTTGGAGGGCCGGGACAGGCAGGGGGTCTTCACCCTCAAGTCCATCGCCGACGCCCAGGCTATCCGGGACTGGGCCGAGCGTAGCGGCGTATCCGACGTGGTCATCGTAGGGGCCGGGTACATCGGCCTGGAGCTGGCGGAATCCTTCGTCCGGCTCCGCAAAAAGGTCACCATGCTGGAGATGGCCCCCCGGCCCATGATGGTCATGGACGAGGATTTTGCCCCCCTCATCACCCAGGCTCTGGAGCGAAACGGGGTGGTCCTCCACACTGGAGAGGCGGTAAAGGCCCTCACCGGAGGCGACCAAGTGACCGGGGTGATCACCGACAAGGGGGAGTACCCCGCCCAGCTGGTCATTCTCTCCGTGGGAGTGCGGCCCAACACCGCCTTCCTGCGGGAAACCGGGGTGGACCTGCTTCCCAACGGAGCCGTGGTGGTGGACGATCAGATGCGGTCCAGCCTCCCCCACATCTATGCCGCCGGGGACTGCGCCACCATCATCAACAAGGTCACCGGAAAACCCGTCTACCTCCCCCTGGGCACCAACGCCAACAAGCAGGGGAAGGTGTTGGGCGAGGTCCTGTGCGGTCAGGACAGCCGTCTTCCGGGGGCATTGGGCACCTCCATGTGCCGGGTGGTGGACCTGGAGGTGGCCCGCACCGGCATCAACGAGCGGGAGGCCCGGGATGCGGGGATCCCCCTCCGGGTGGTCTCCACCACCGCCCACACAAGGCCCCCCTACTACCCGGGAGGCTGTGAGCTCACTGTAAAGCTCTTTTTCCACACCCACTCCAAGGCCCTTTTGGGCGCGCAGCTCGCCGGGCTGGAGGGGGCTGCGGGCCGTATCGGAATGTGCGCTCTAGCCATCGAGGCCGGAGTCACCGCCCCCCAGCTTGCCCTGGCCGACCTGGGCTACGCGCCCCCCTTCAACTACGTCTGGGATCCGGTCCAATTGGCGGCCGGAATGGTGAAATAGTATATGAAAAACCTTGTTAGGAGGGATCGTCATGTCCAAACGCATGGACCTGTCCGCCGCCGTGGCTCTGGTGAAGGACGGGGATACGGTGGCCTTTGGCGGCAACGCCCTGTTCCGCTCTCCCATGGGAGCTGTGAAGGAGCTGATCCGCCAGGGCCGGAAAGACCTGCACCTTATGAAGACCGCCATCGCCTATGAGGCCGACCTTCTCTGCGCCGCAGGCTGTGTAAAAGCGGTTACCGCCGGCTTTGTGGGGTACGAGGGAGAATTCGGCCTATGCCGCTGGTACCGCAAGGGGGTGGAGTCCGGCCTGGTCCGGGCCAATGAGAACGCCTGCTACTCCGTCATCACCTCCTGGCGGGCCGCCATCTACGGCGTTCCCTTTCTGCCCATCCGGGGGATGATGGACTCCGACCTTCTGAAGGCCGTTGGTTTTCATAAGGTAACCTGTCCCTACACCGGGGAGGAGCTGGTGGCCGTCCGGGCCATCGCCCCCGACGTGGCCTTCCTCCACGTGCAAAAGGCGGATGAGGAGGGAAACGCCTGTATCTCCGGTCCCGTATATGAGGACTCCATCATTGCCAAGGCCGCGAAAAAAGTGGTCCTCACAGCCGAGGAGATCGTTCCCGGCAGCTTCTTTGCCCAAGATCCCCACCGGGCCGACATTCCCGCCGCCGTCACCACAGCAGTGGTCCATCTGCCCGGAGGAGCCAGACCCTGCGCCGTCAGCGGCTGCTACGATATGGACCGGGAGGAGCTGCGCTCCTTCCTGGCCGCCAAGGAGCCCCAGGCCGCTCTGGCGGCCGCCGGGCTGGAAGGGAGGGAGCTTCAGTGAGCCAACTGGACATTTCCCGCACCGCCGACCTGATGGTCACCGCCATCGCCCGGGAACTGCGTCCCGGAGAGAGCGTGTTCCACGGTCTGGCCTCCACCATCCCCCACGTGGCCGTCCAGCTCGCCCAGCGCTGCTACGGGAAAGATCTGAACTATGTGAATATCACCGGCGGCTACCGGATGCTTCCGGAAAAGCTGGATATCTCCACCGATGGGGACAATCTCTTTTTGGGGACCAAATGCCGCTTCGACCTGGCCGATATCTTTGACCTGGCCGCCAGGGGCAGACTGGACACCGCTTTCCTGGGCGGCGTCCAGATCGACCAGACCGCCCATCTGAATAATTCCTGTATCGGCCCCTATGACCGCCCCAAAGTAAAGCTCCCCGGCGGAGCCGGCAGCGCGGTCCTGGTGCCCAACGCCAACCGGGCCCTGGTCTGGCGCACCAAGCACGATCTGCGGACCTTTGTGGAGCATGTGGACTTTGTCACCAGCTTCGGCCATGTGGGCAAGGTCTTCACTCCCCTATGTGTATTTGAAAAGCGTCAGGGTCTGCTGGAGCTCTCCCTCCTGTACCCCGGCGTCTCCTATGAGGAGGTAGCCCAAAATACCGGCTTCCCCATCGGCAGCCGGTATCAGGTGATGGAACCTCCCTCCCAGGAGGAGCTTCAATGCCTGTCCCAGATCGACCCGGACCGGGTCCGGGATTCCGAATTCTGATCCCCCTTACCCGGCATTCCTTTGGGAATGCCGGGTATTTTTCTCAATTTTTGATTCCCGGTTTTTTTGAGCTCAAAAATATGCTATACTTCAAACTATAAAAAGCGGGGATCCGTCTCCGGATCCCCGCTCAGCTTTTCTTTCTCCCTACGGCGGGAGGTATCCCCAGCTCCTCCCGGTACTTGGCCACCGTCCTCCGGGAGAGGGGACAGCCTCTGGCGGTCATCTCCTGGCTCAGCCTCTGGTCGGACAGGGGGGATTTTTCCCCCTCCACCAGCTCCCGCAGCAGGACCTTGGCCGCCGCCGTCGATGTCCCTCCCTCCCCCAGCGAGCGGGAGAAAAAGTAGTTCAAGGGATAGATGCCCCTGTCACACTGCAAATATTTATCCTTCACCGCCCGACTCACCGTTGACTCATGGATCCCCAACTCCCGGGCCGCGTCCCCCATGGTCACCGCCCGTAGCCGGCCAGGCCCATGGTAAAAAAACTCCCCTTGCCGCTCCACGATCCACTGGGCGCAGCGCAGCAGAGTGGATCGGCGCTGTTCAATACTCCGCAGTATCCATTTGGCTTGGTTGGTTTTCTCCGCCAGATACTCCCGCACCTCCCGATCCCCGGTGTTTCGAAGCAGTTCATTGTAATAGGGGCTGAGCTGGAGCCGGGGCAGCATGGCGTCGTTGGCGGAAAGCTCCAAATGGCCCCGGACCTCCGTCACCACCACATCGGGCGTGATATACGCCAGATTCTCCCGGGCGGCAAACCCCGCCCCCGGTCTCGGGGTCAGCCTCCGGATCAGGGCGCAGGCCTCCCTCACCTCCGGCTCCGCCGCGTTCAACGCCCGGCCAATGGCCCCGTACCGGTTCTTGGCCAGGTGATCCAAATAGTTCTCCGCGATCGCCGCCGCAAGCCGGTGGTCCCCGGCCCGGCGCTCCAACTGAAGGCGCAGACACTCCCCCAGGTCCCTGGCCCCCACTCCGGCAGGATCCGCTGCCTGGAGCTCGATCAGTGCCCGCTCCATGGTCCGCTCAGACAGGCCGGAACCCCGGGCCAGCTCCGGCAGGGACTCGTCCAGAAACCCCTCCGGGTCCAGCCGGTCCAGCAGGAATTCCACCCCCGCCATCACATCCCGCTCCAGCTCGGTACCCATAAACTGGGAGAGAATATACCGCTTCAGGTCGTTCTCCTCATCCACAAAACAGCCTAAATTGGACAGCGCATCCCCCTGTCCCCCCTCGGCGTCCTGGGCGTGGTAATATACATTCTGCCAATCCCCGGCGGCCAAAGTCTCCACCCTTCCCTCCGGCTCCTCCCCATGGTCCAGCCCCTCCTTCTGCTCAGGCAGCTCCAGCATGGGGTTCTCCTGAAAGACCTCCTCCACATACTCCCTCAGGGTTTGTATATCCATCTGGAGGATCTGGATGGATTGCGCCATTTGAGGCGTCAGCATCTGGGTCTGTTTCTGGCTTTGGCGCAATTCCATCATAGATACCTCCTTTTCGACATTTTTCTCATTTTAGCACAGTCTTTTCTCTCTTTCAATCTCGCCCTCCGCCCGACCCGCCGCCTCTCACCATAAAAGCCCTTTACCCCAGCCCTTTGCACGTTGAGTAAAATTTTTTGGAAAGAGGGTTCAGGGGACGTCCCCAAGCCCGTCCCCCCTTTTCGTTCCCAGGGCCTAAGGCCCTCACCCCCCATTCTTCTCTATTCGTAGGAGTTCCCCGCTACAAGTAGTGGCACGTTTTTTGCGTAATAAAATAGACAGAAGGAGGCGCATCGCATATGCCCAACGAAATCTTCGACCAAACCCTGCCGGGGATCCTGCTCCTGTCCCACGGCCCCCTGTGTACCGCCCTGCTGGAATCCGCCCGGATGATCATGGGGGAGACCCCCAACACCGCAGCCCTTCCCCTGCTGGAAAACGCTGATGTCACCGAATACGGTGCCCAGGCTATGAGCCTGTTCCGGCAGATGCCGGAGGGCTCCATCATCCTCTTTGACATCGCCAGCGGGACCCCCTTCAACCAGATGCTTACCCAGTGCGGAGGGGAGACCTTCCCCGGACTGTGCGGAATGAACCTGGCCGTTCTTTTGGAGGCCCTGTCCTTGCGGGACATGATGAAGGGCAGTGAGCTCATCCGCGCCCTTCAGGAGACCGCCCACGATTCCATCGTCAATTTGGAGGCCTTTTTCTCCGAAATAGCCTGATTTACCGCCGCCCCAGGAACAGGAGGTGTCCCTTGAGAAAGGATTCTGTCTATCAATACGTCCTATCCGTCTGCCAGGAGCAGGACCCTGTCTCCGGCGTCACCGCCCAAGAGGTCTCCGCCGCTCTCGGCATTTGGCGCAACGACGCCACCGTAGACCTGAACAAGCTGGTGGCCGATGGGAAGCTGCGCCGGGAGGGAAAAAAGGACGTCCATTTCTTTCCCGCCGCCCAGCACTCCCCCACCTCTCCCCCCAATTCCCAGGAGGAGGCTGAGCCCCCGGAGAACGCCAAGGCCTTCTCCAACCTGGTGGGGGCGGACGGCAGCCTGAAGTATCAGCTTCGTATCGCCAAGGCCGCCGTCACCTATCCCCCCTACGGGCTCAACATGCTCATCACCGGCCCCACAGGCAGCGGAAAAAGCCATTTCGCCCGTACCATCCACGAGTACGCAAGGGAGGTGGGCGCCTTCCAGGCCTCCCACGGCAATATCCCTCTTGTGGTCTTCAACTGCGCGGAGTATACCGCCAACCCACAGCTTCTTTTGTCCCACCTGTTCGGTTATAAAAAGGGAGCCTTTACCGGGGCCTTCGAGGATAAGCCCGGTCTTGTGGAGCAGGCCAACAACGGCATTCTGTTTTTGGACGAGATCCACTGTCTCTCCGCCGCCGGGCAGGAGACCTTCTTCACCCTGCTGGATACCGGGGTCTTTCACCGCATTGGGGACAACACCCAGCGTCACTCCCACTTCATGCTTATCGGCGCCACCACCAAACCCCACACCGACCTTTTGGAGACCTTCCTGCGCCGTATGCCCGTTCTCATCTCCATGCCCACCCTCTCCGACCGTCCCATCAAGGAGCGGCTGGAGCTGGTGGAGCACTTCTACGCGGAGGAGGCCTCCCACATCGGGCGGACCCTGCGGATCGAGCGGGAGGCCCTCAACAGTATCCTGGACTACTCCCTTCACTCCAACCTGGGCACGCTGAAAAACATGGTGCAGATCTCATGCGCCAAGGCCTTTCTCCGTGGAAACACCCCCGGCAACCGGACCGGAGAGATCAAGGTCGCCTTCTCCGACCTTTCCTTCCAGACCTATAACCTTACCTCCGAGGATAAGCCCTTTCCCAACGGGGAGCTCCGCTTCCAGGAGGATCTGGTGGTCCCCACCCCCCGGATCCAGGGCGGTCCGGCGGATACATCTCCTTTTGTAGACATCTATGACTTCGTGGAGAACAAGGTCTCCGACGGCTCCATCCAGACCTCTGACAGTGCGGACATCCAGCAGCTGGTCGCCTCAGAGATCAGCAACTACTATCTGAGCATGGAGCGGCTGCTTCAATCCCCGGACACAGACGAGTCCATGCTCAGCAGTATCCTTTTCCCCGGCTGTATCGGTATCTGCAGCGAGTTCCTCAGCCGGGCCACCCACGAGTTGGAGCGGAGCTATCCCCCCACGGCGGCCACCCTGCTTGCCATGCACATCAGCCAGTATGTAAGCCGGATGCGCTCCGAACAGCCCGCCCTCCCCTTCAGCTTCCGCAATTCCATGACAGGGTATGTCCGGGAGATGGAGTTCCTGCAAAAGAACCGGGACTGGCTCTCTCAGGTCCTGAAGGCCAAGATCTCCGACGACGAGATGGACTGTCTGGCCATTCTCCTCCATCAGGTGGGAGACCGGCAGGAAGCCCCCCCTGTCTGGATCACCCTGGTCTCGGACAGCGAGGGAGTGGCCGCCGGCATGGCCCAATACCTCAACTCGGTCTACCACACCTCCCATGTCTACTGGGTGGACCGGCGGGCCGAGAACACGTTGTTCAACGCGGTCTGTGACAGCATCAGCGCCTTCCACGGCGCCTCGGGCAATCTGATCTTCACCGACATCAAGGCCCTGGCCTCCCTGGAGCCGGAGCTGGTCAAGGCCACCGGCATCCCCTGCCGGGTCATCCCCCTTTTGGAGCAGCGGCTCCTGCTGGAGGCCAACCGCCTCACCCTGGACCTGGAGGCCCACGACCTGTCCCTGGTCAAGCGTCATATCATCGAAGGGTATTCCCGGCTGGTGGGCCACTTCTTCCAGGCCTCCGGCATCGACCTGGGGGTCCTCCAGGAACAGTTGACCAATGAAAACCCCGAGCGCATCATTCTCTCTATCTGCGTCACCGGCATCGGCAGCGCCAGGACCATCCAGGAGATCCTGGAGAAGCGGCTGTCCTACATCCCCCGCCTGCGGGTAGTGGCCATCAGCTCCCTGGAAAACATGGACGCCATCGCCCGGACCTATCACGACTCCCTAAAGCTCATCGTAGGTACCGTAGACCCCCACATTCCTGGCGTTCCCTTCATCACCGCCGACCAGGTCTTCAACAGCCGGGGCCTCATCGCCATCGCCTCCCTGGTGGACGACTGGGCCGTTAACAGCAGCAAAACCTCTGTGGGCGCGGAGGAATTCCTGAAGGAGGAAAGCTACAACTCCCTCATTGAGGGCTTCCACTTTATCGCCCCCCACGTCAACCAGGAGCTGGCCGTCACCTGCATCGGGGAGCTGGCCCGCACCCTGGAGCGGGACTACTATAAAAAGCCCCTTCCCCAGGATGTCCATGCCCGTCTGTTCATGCACGCCGCCTCCATGCTGGAGCGGATCGTGGACGGGGATACCTTGCAGATGGGACCGGAACATGAAGCCCTCATCTATGAAAAAGCCCAGTGGTATGTCTTCCTCGAAAATCTGACCCGAAAGGTATTCGCCCCCTTCGGGTATGACATCCCCCGGGAGGAACATTTTTACTTTATGCTCTCTCTGCCCGAAGCCCTGTGACAACCACTCCCCCTTTTGCTATCCGTAGTGGCACGATATTTGCGTAATAAAATAAGTAGCGGGTGATTCTTACCCCATACTTACAGCAAAAGGAAGGGATCAGCAATGGATTACACAGGCAAGGTGGTCGTTCTGACCGGAGCGGGCGGCGGCATCGGTTCCGCCATGGCGAAAAAGTTTTCCCAACTGGGCGCGGAACTGGCCCTGCTGGATGTCTCCATAGAAAGCGTACAAAAAACCGCCCAGCGGCTGGGGCTTGATCCGGCCCATACCTTCTGCGGCGCGGTGGACGTATCCAGCGAGGAGGCCGTCAAGGCCGCCGTAGCCCAGGTGAAGGACCGCTTCGGCCGCATCGACGTGCTCATCAACGCCGCCGGCATCCCCGGCCCCAGCGCCCGCACCGAGGACTACTCCTTCGAAGCGGCAAAAAAAGTTTATGCCGTCAACGTGTTCGGCACCTTCCTGATGATGCAGAACGTCCTGCCCATCATGCAGGCCCAGCACAGCGGGGCCATCCTGAACTTCGGCTCCTGCTCCGGCATGTTCGGCTATCCCTATGAGATCGCCTACGGCTCCAGCAAAGCGGCCATCATCTTTATGACCAAAAACGCCGCCAACGAAAACGGGAAAAACGGCGTCCGGGTCAACGCCATCTCCCCCGGCTGGGTGGATACCAACATGATGAAAACTGTCATCGACAGCTATAAGGACGTAGGAGTGGAAAGCGGAGACAATGTCACCATCGGTCCCATGGGCCGCCCCGGCACCCCGGAGGAGATCGCCAACGTGGCCGCTTTCATGTGCTCCGAGGAGGCCTCCTACGTCAACGGCGCCAATTTTCTGGTGGACGGCGGCATGACCCTGGGCTGACCCCGCCCCGGAAAACATATATTTCAATACGGAGGGATCCTGATGAAAAAGCTCACATTTTTGGAGGACAAGTCCATTATCGGCATGATCCACTGCCTTCCTCTCCCCGGCACCATGAACTATGGCGGCAGTATGCAGCAGGTCATTGACCGGGCTCTGTCCGACCTGGAGGCCATGGAGAAGGCCGGGGTGGACGCAGTCATCGTGGAGAATTTCTGCGATAAGCCCGCCTCCGCCAAGCTCTCCCCCGAGCAGATGGCCGCCCTGACCACGGTCAGCACCCTTGTCAAGCAGAAGGCCACCATCCCCGTGGGCATCGACGCCGCCTTCTGCGATCCCATCGCCGGTCTGGCCATCGCCGTGGCCGTGGGGGCCCAGTTCATCCGGGTCCCCGTGTTCGTGGACACCGTCATCACCTCCGACGGGATCATCCACCCCTGTGCCGTGGAGCTCCAGCGTTACCGTAAGCTGCTGGGGGCGGAGGATATCGCCCTGCTGTGCGATATCCAGACCAAGCACACCTTCATGCTGGGCAGCCAGATCCCCATTGTGGAGAGCGCCGTCATGGCCCGGGACTGCGGGGCCGACGCCATCATCATCACCGGTGCCCACACCGGCTCGGCCTCCCCGGTGGAGACCATCCGCCAGGTCCGCCAGGCGGTGGACCTGCCCCTGGTAGCGGGCAGCGGAGTAAACCTGAACAATGTGACCGACCAGTTTTCCCTGGTGGAGGCCGCCATTGTCGGCTCGGCCATGAAGGCCCACGGCAAGGCCGAAGAGCCCATTGACTACGCGCTGGCAAAAGCGCTGGCCGATAAAGTCAATGCCTACCGGAGCGCCAAGGACTGATCCCGCCAGCCCCTCTCCGCCGGGAGATCCCAGTCCGGGCAGGCTCAAGTCAAAGGAGGGATGCGCCGATTGATTGCCCCTGCAACGACATCAAAGAGAAAGGAGGTCCCAATGTATGAGGAATGTAGTTCTGACAAGAATCGACGAGCGGCTGATCCACGGCCAGGTCATGACGTCCTGGCTGAAGCTCTGCAACGCAAACGTGATCCTGATCATCGACAGCGCCTCCGCCACCAACGCGTTCCTGAAACGCATCCTGTTTGCCGCTGCTCCCAAGGATGTGGAACTTCTGGTGATGAATGAGGTGGACGCCACCGCCTATCTGAAGGAGGAGCCCGCCCTCGGAGAGAAGGTCCTCATCCTGTCCAAGACCCCAGGCCCCCTGCTCCATGCCCTGCAAAACGGCGTTGTCTTCAGCGAGATCATTTTAGGCAACATGGGCGGAGGCCCCGGTCGAAACCGGTTCAACAAGAATATCTCCGCCAGCCCTGCCGAGATCCAGGAGTTCCGGGACATCACCGCCCTTGGCACCCCGATCTACTGCCAGATGGTCCCCTCCGACTCCAAGGAAGATATCAAACGGCTTTTGTAATTTCATGTGGGTAAATAGAAGGGAGAGTAAAGAATGAACGTCAGTATTCTTCAAATTTGTCTGATCGCCCTGTGGTACTGCTTCTCCAATATCTGCTGGCCTTTTGGTTCCATGGGCCAGTGGGCCACCCTGAACCGCCCGCTGGTGGGCGGCCTTGTGGTGGGCCTTATCCTCAATGATCCCGTTCAGGGCGTCATCATCGGCGCCACCATCAACATCATCTATCTGGGCATCATCTCCGCCGGCGGCTCTCTTCCCTCCGACTCCGGTATGGCCGGCGTCATGGGTACCGCCTTCGCCCTCATCGGCGGCCTGGATGTCAACGCCGCTCTTGCCCTGGCCGTCCCCATGGGCCTGTTCGGCTCCGTGCTGGAGGTCATCACCATGACCGGCCAGTGCTTCCTGGTCCCTCTGGCCGACAAGTGGATCGAGGAGGGCAAGGCCAATCGGATCAAGCTGGTCAATGTCTGGATCCCCTACGTGGTCAAGTCCGTCATCCGTTTCGTCATCTGCTTTATCATTCTGTACTTCGGCGCCTCCGCCATGGACAACGTCACCGAAATGCTCAGCGGACGGGTCCTGGACGCTCTGAGCGTCATGGGCGGTATGCTTCCCGCCATCGGCGTGGGCCTCATGCTGCTGACCATCTTCAAGGGCCGTGCCCGCCTGTTCCTGTTCCTGGGCTTCCTGGCCACCAGCTTCCTGGGCCTGAACACCATCGCCGTGGCTCTGACCTTCGGCATCATCGCCGTTCTGGTGGTGGGCTTCACCCCCGACGACTTCGCCGCCTTCTCCAACATTGAGGAGACCAACGACGCAACCTACAAGTTCATCTCCAAAAAGGACCTGACCCGCTCTTGGCTCAACTGGCACTGGTTCTGCGAGTCCTGCTACAACTACGAGCGGATGCAGGGCCTGGGCTTCTGTAACGCCATGGTCCCCCTTCTCAAGAAGATCTATAAGGACGACCAGGAGGCCCTCATCTCCGCTATGAAGCGCCACTCCATGTTCTTCAACACCGACCACAACTTCGGCGGCATGATCCTGGGAATCTGTGCCTCCATGGAAGAGCAGCGGAAGCTGGGCGCCGATATCCCCGACGAGGCTTTCGTATCCCTGAAATCCGGCCTCATGGGCCCCTGCGCCGGCGTGGGCGACACCCTGTCCCAGGTGGTCCTGCTGCCCGTGCTGTCCGTCATCTTCATCAACCTGGCCTCTCAGGGAGCCGTCTGGGCCCCCGTCGCCTATACCGTCCTGTTTTTGGGCATCTTCTACGGCGTGGGCTACTGGCTGCTCAATATCGGCTACAAGAGCGGCGGCGAGACCGTCCTGAAGCTCATGGAGAGCGGCATTTTCGACAAGGTCATCGAGGTGGCCAGCATCCTGGGCTGCGCCGTCATGGGCGCCCTGGTGTGCAGCTTCGTCAGCTTCAACTGGAACGTGACCATGGTCACCGAGGGCGTGGAGATCTTCAACCTCCAGACCGGCGTGTTCGACGCCATCCTGCCCAACATGATGCCCCTTCTGCTGACCATGGGGGTCTACGGCCTGGCTAAAAAGGGCGTCAAGAGCTCCCACATCACTTTCGCCACCATGGCCCTTGGCTTCGTCCTGGGCATGTTGGGTCTGGTCGCCTGACCGGACTATTGATAAAATCGCAAATACTTAGGAGGGATCCCCATGAGAATCAGTATCGTCGGTATGTTTGTCAAGGATCTGGAGGGAGCCAAGGACTTCTTCATGGAGTGCTTCGGCGCCGAGATCCACAACTATTACGAGGAGGACAACGGCTTCAAATCCTACATCCTCAAGTTTGAGGAAGGCCCCAAGCTGGAGCTGATGACCAAGCCCGAGATCGTGGACCAGAAGAAGGAGCCCAACCGCACCGGCTTCGTCCACATCTGCCTCAAGGTGGAGAGCTTTGAAAAGCTGGATGAGATCATTGCTAAATTCAAAGCCAAGGGCTTCGAGATCCTCTATGAGCCCGCCACCGTGGGCGGCAAGGAGGTCCGCGCCATCACCTTCGAGGACAACATCCTTGAGGTCAGCGCCTGATTTTACCCAACCCATAAAAACCACTGCATAGGAGAGAATCATCATGAGAAGTGAATTTTTCAACAAAAAGGTCGTCATCGGCATGGTCCATCTGCTGCCCATGCCCGGCAACGCCGCCTACCGGGACAACAAGGAGGAGATCATCCGCTGCGCCATCGAGGATGCCAAGGTCCTTATCGACTGCGGCGTGGACGCCATCTCCCTGGAGAACTTCAGCGACTGGCCTCAGTACAGCACCCAGGTCCCCCTGGAGGCTTACTCCCTGATGCTCCGCATCGCCACCGAGATCAAGTCCTTCTGCCCCGTCCCCTTCGGCATCAATATCGAGATGAACGCCTTTGTCCAGGAGTGGGCCATGGCCTACGCCATCGACGCCGACTTCATCCGTCTGGAGGCCTTTGTGGACAACCGGGCCGGCTCCTTCGGCATGATCGAGGCCTGCTCCACCCCCCTGGCCAAGCTCATGAAGGACTACCCCGCCAAGACCCTGCTCTTCACCGACGTCCATACCGCCGAGACCTACGGCTGCCCCGAGGTGCCCATCAACGAGCTGGCCCAGAACGCCATCAACCATGACTCCAGCGCCATCATCGTCACCGAGAACGACCAGTGCAAGAAGATCACCGTAGAGGACGTAAAGTCCATGCGGGAAAAGATCGGTGACTTCCCCATCATCGTGGGCGCCGGCGTAAAGACCGACAACGTCCTCCAGTACCTGGAGTATGCCGATGCCGTCATCGTGGGCCGCGGCTTCAAGACCGGCGACCGGGTGGACCCGGCCAAGGTCAAGGAGTTCATGCAGGTGGTCCGCGGAAAGTACAACTGATTTTACCCACTACCTCCTCTCTTTGCTCTACACAGGGAAAGGGCGGGCATCCCAAAGGATGCCCGCCCTTTCCCTCTCCGCTACAAAAAAGGAACCTGAGGAAAACCCTCAGGTTCCTTTTTTCTTGTTCCGATCAGCCGCCAAACACCTTGATCAGGAAGCCCGCGGCGATGGCCGAGCCGATCACACCGGCCACGTTGGGACCCATAGCGTGCATCAGCAGGAAGTTGTTGGGATCGGCCTCCCGGCCCACATCCTGGCTGACCCGGGCCGCCATGGGAACGGCGGACACGCCGGCGGAGCCGATGAGGGGATTAATCTTCCCCCCGGAGAGCTTGTACATGAGCTTGCCTACCAACAGGCCGCCCACCGTGGAGAACATGAAGGCGATAACACCCAGCACCACGATCTTGATGGTCTCAAGGGACAGGAACCGGGAAGCCACCGTGGTAGCGCCCACAGAGATGCCCAGGAACAGGGTCACGATGTTCATCAGGGCGTTCTGGGCGGTGTCGCTGAGCCGGTCGGTGACTCCAGTCTCCTTCAGCAGGTTGCCGAACATGAGGCAGCCGATGAGGGGGGCGGTGGAGGGGATGAGCAGGATCACGAACACGGCTACCACGATGGGGAATACGATCTTCTCCGTCTTGGATACCGCCCGGGCCTGCTCCATCTTCACCTTCCGCTCCTTCTCCGTGGTCAAAGCCCGCATGAGGGGCTTCTGGATCATGGGGATCAGAGCCATGTAGGAATAGGCCGCGATGGCGATGGGCCCTAAAAGCCGCGGCGCCAGTATTGAGGTAGTCAATATGGCCGTGGGTCCGTCGGCCCCTCCTATGATACCGATGGAGCCCGCCTCCTGGCCGGTAAAGCCCAGCATGATAGCCACGAAGAAGGCCAGGAACACCCCCAACTGGGCGGCGGCCCCCAGCAGCAGGGAGGATGGCCGGGCGATCAGCGGCCCAAAGTCGGTCATGGCGCCGATGCCGATGAAGATGAGACAGGGGTACAGCCCCGCCTTCACGCCGATATAGAGGATATCCAGCAGTCCGCCGTGGTGGGCCACGTCGGTGAAGGACACCTTCTCCAGAAGCTCAGGCTCCTGGAGAGTCCCTTGCTCTATCAGTACCAGGGTCTTTGTGAGCTGCTCCTGGACCGTCATACCCTCCGTCCCCTCCACGCCGGCGGAGACCAGCAGGGCATTGATATACTCCTCCTCCGTCATGGCCCGGTCCTCCTCCACATTGTAGAGGCAGATCTGGTTGGCGGCGTCATAGGGGGCGTTATAAATGTAGGCGTCCCACATCTCCATGTGGTACAGCCCACCCCCGGGAATGTTGGTGAGCAGAGCGCCGAAGGCGATGCCCACCAGCAGCAGGGGCTCGAACTTTTTGTGAATGCCCAGGTAGAGCAGGACGCAGGCGACGGCGATCATGATAAGGTTCTTCCAGCCGCCCGCGGCGAAGAATCCGGCGAAGCCGGAGTCCTGCACCAGCCCTCCCAGGGTTCCTAAAATATCCATCCGAAAAGCCCTCCCTTATGCCAGAACGACGAGGGGGGAGCCGGTCTCCACGGTGGAGCCCTTCTGGGCCACGATCTGGGCCACGGTGCCGTCCTTGGGAGCCAGGATCTCGTTCTCCATCTTCATGGCCTCCAGCACCACCAGCAGCTGGCCCTCCTTCACGGCCTGGCCCTGGGCCACCTCCACCCGGAGCACGGTGCCGGGCATGGGGGCGGCCACGGTCTCGCCGGCGGCGGTGACAGCGGCGGCAGCGGGAGCCGCGGCAGGGGCGGCGGCAGGAGCGGCGGGAGCCGCAGCAGGGGCAGGGGCGGCGGGAGCGGGGGCATAGGCCTCGTACTCGTCCACCAGCATAGCCTTTCCGGCCTCCACCTCCACCTCGTAGGTGCGGCCGTTCAGGGTCACTTTATATTTCATCTTATTTGACCTCCTTGATGGACTTGAAGCGCAGCTCGTTGAGCGGCTTGCCCATTTTATCCGCCACGATAGCCATCAGCATGGCGGCGTCCTTATCGGGCACGTCGTAGAGGGCCACCTCACCGGCGGTGCCGGGGGCGGCAGGGATGTCCGCCCTGGGGGCGGGCGTGGGAGCCGCTGTAGAAGCGGCGGCAGGTGCGGCCTTCTTTGCAGTCATGACCTTGCCCATCAAGATGATGGCGCACATGAGCAGCACCAGCCCCACAAAAACCACGCCGTAGCCCAGAATCGCGGTGATGACCGCGTCTGCAAAAGGCATTTTCATTTTCGCGGCCCCCCTTACGCTTCCTCGATGGTATAGGTGGCCACGTTCTCCTCCTTGGCCTTCCGGTCCTTCAGGAACTTCATGGCCTGGTCGGGGAAGCAGATATAGCTCATCAGGTCCTCCTCGCTCCGGGCAAGGTCTCCCAGGGCCTCCTTGGCCTTCTGGAACTCCTCACCGGTACGCTTGGCGTCCTCGATACGGCAGTCGGTGGGCTGTCCCCCCGCTCCCAGGATCTTGTCCTGGAGCTCCTGGCTCACAGGGCCGGGGGCGATGCCGTACTCCCCCTTGAAGTAGTTCTTGATCTCGTTGGAGATCTGCTTGTACCGCTCACCCATGAGGACGTTGACCACCGCCTGGTTGCCCACCATCTGACTCAGGGGGGTGACCAGGGGAGGATAGCCCAGATCCTTCCGGACAGAGGGGATCTCCGCCAGGGCCTCGTCAAACTTGTCCATGGCCCCCATATCCTTCAGGTTGGCGATCATGTTGGAGAGCATTCCGCCGGGGACCTTGTACACCAGGGCCTGGGCGTCGGTTCCCATGCTCTTGGGGGAGAGGGTGCCGTTGTCGATATACTTCTGCTTCACGGGCTTGAAGAAGTCGTTGACCTTGTTGATCACGTCCTCCTTCAGGTCCATAGGATAGCCATACTGCTGGAGAGCGTAGAAAAGGCTCTCGGTGGCGGGCTGGCTGGTGCCGTTGGAGAAGCAGGAGGTGGCGGTGTCGATCACGTCCACCCCGGACTCAATGGCCTTGAGGATGGTCATGTAGGCCATGCCGGTGGTGCAGTGGGTGTGGAGGATCAGGGGCATATCCCCCACGCCGTCCTTGATCCCCTTGATAAGGCTCTCGGCCTCATAGGGGCTCATGGTGCCCGCCATATCCTTCAGGCAGATGGTATCAAAGCCCATGGTCTTGAGCTCTTTGCACATCTCCACGTACTTCTCCACGGTGTGGACAGGGCTCTGGGTGTAGGAGATACAGCCCGAGGCCACGGTCTTGGGTGTGGCGTACTTCTTGGTGGCCTCCAGGGCGGTCTTGATGTTCCGGAAGTCGTTGAGGGCGTCAAAGATCCGGATCACGTCGATGCCGTTCTTGATGGAGAGCTCCACGAACTTCTCCACCACGTCGTCGTGGTAGTGCTTGTAGCCCAGCAGGTTCTGACCCCGGAGGAGCATCTGCAGCCGGGTGTTGGGCATATTCTTGCGGATGTTCCGCAGCCTCTCCCAGGGATCCTCCCCCAGGTAGCGCAGGCAGGAATCAAAGGTGGCGCCGCCCCAGCACTCCACCGAGTAGTAGCCCGCTTTGTCCATGGCGTCCAGGATGGGCTCGTAGTCGGCGTAGGGCAGACGGGTGGCCATCAGGGACTGGTTTGCGTCCCGGAGCACCGTCTCAGTAAACTGCACTTTTTTCATTAAATGGAAGCACCTCCATATTTCTCTCGATCCAATTTACTTTGGGGAACCCCACACAGGCCGCTGTGGCGGCCTGTGTGGGGAGAGGTGGAACAAGGGAGCGCAGCCCAGCTTTCGCCGCAGGCGGAAGCGAAGCGCAGCGGACTTTGTTACACCGAGGGGCCAGCCTCCACCAGGGCCTTGCCGGCCTCGTTGGTGGTGTACTTGGCAAAGTTCTTGACAAACCGGCCCGCCAGATCCTTGGCCTTCTCCTCCCATTGGGCGGGGTCGGCGTAGGTGTCCCGGGGATCCAGGATGGCGGGATCCACGCCGGGCAGAGCGGTGGGCACGGCAAAGTTGAAGTGGGGGATGGTCTTGGTCTCCGCCTTGGCGATGGAACCGTCCAGGATGGCGTCGATGATGCCCCGGGTATCCTTGATGGAGATCCGCTTGCCGGTGCCGTTCCAGCCGGTGTTCACCAGGTAGGCCTTGGCCCCAGACTTCTCCATCTTCTTCACCAGCTCCTCGGCGTACTTGGTGGGGTGAAGCTCCAGGAAGGCCTGGCCGAAGCAGGCGGAGAAGGTGGGGGTGGGCTCGGTGATGCCCCGCTCGGTACCCGCCAGCTTGGCGGTGAAGCCGGACAGGAAGTAATACTTGGTCTGCTCGGGGGTGAGGATGCTCACCGGGGGCAGCACGCCGAAGGCGTCGGCGGAGAGGAAGATCACGTTCTTGGCGGCGGGGCCGGCGGAGACGGGGCGGACGATCTTCTCGATGTGGTCAATGGGATAGCTCACCCGGGTGTTCTCGGTCACCGACTTGTCAGCGAAGTCGATCTTGCCGCTTGCGTCCAGGGTCACATTCTCCAGCAGGGCGTCCCGGCGGATGGCGTTGTAGATGTCGGGCTCGGAGTCCTTATCCAGGTTGATGACCTTGGCATAGCAGCCGCCCTCGAAGTTAAAGACGCCCTCGTCGTCCCAGCCGTGCTCGTCGTCGCCGATGAGCAGCCGCTTGGGGTCGGTGGACAGGGTGGTCTTGCCCGTGCCGGAGAGGCCGAAGAAGATGGCGGTATTCTCCCCGTTCATGTCGGTGTTGGCCGAGCAGTGCATGGAGGCGATGCCCTTCAGGGGCAGGAAGTAGTTCATCATGGAGAACATGCCCTTCTTCATCTCGCCGCCGTACCAGGTGTTGAGGATGACCTGCTCCCGGGAGGTGAGGTTGAAGACAACGGCGGTCTCGGAGTTGAGGCCCAGCTCCTTATAATTCTCCACCTTGGCCTTGGAGGCATTATAGACCACGAAGTCGGGCTCAAAATTCTTCAGCTCCTGCTCGGTGGGCTGGATGAACATATTCTTGATAAAGTGGGCCTGCCAGGCCACCTCCACGATAAAGCGGACGGCCATGCGGGTATCGTGGTTGGCGCCGCAGAAGGCGTCCACCACATAGAGCTTCTTGCCGGAGAGCTCCTTCAGGGCGATGTCCTTCACGGCCTTCCAGGTCTCGGGAGAAGCGGGATGGTTGTCGTTGGGGTACTCGGGGCTGGTCCACCACACGGTATTCTTGGAGTTCTCATCCATGACGATAAACTTGTCCTTGGGGGAGCGGCCGGTATAGATGCCGGTCATCACGTTGACGGCCCCCAGCTCGCTGACCTGGCCCTTGTCGAAGCCGGTGAGGGAGGGATCCATCTCCGCCTCAAACAGCTGCTCATAGGTGGGGTTGTAAACGATCTCCTCGATCCCGGTGATGCCCAGCTTTTCCAGACCATAGGTTTCCATAGGTAGTTCCTCCTTATAAAAATTACATATGTAGGCGGCGCTTTCCCCCGCCGTCTGGGACGGACCAGAGTCCCTTGAGCGGAAAGCCACCTCCCCGCCCATTATAAGTATAGCACACCCCGCCCCACATTTCCACCCCTTTTTTGTTCTTTTTTTCACATTCTTTCCCGGAGCGTCAAAAAACCGCCCGGCCCATCCCAGACCGGGCGGTCCCCCCTCTCTCACCCCTCCATCAGCCGCCCCGCCCGGGCGGTCTCCCCCAAAAACTCCAAAAAGACGGAGGCCTGCTGGCTCAGCTTCTCCCCATGGTTCCGGATCAGCCCGATGGGGATCCGGATGGCCGGGTCCAGGGGGATCCCCACCACCTCCCTATCCCCCTTCATGCACTGCCTCATAAAAGCCTCCATGAGAAAGGCCCCCGCGTTATAGGTTTGGATGTACCGCCGGATCAGGGTGATCTGATTGCTCTGGAGCAAAATATTGGGGGTGATCCCCGCCTCGGCGAACCGCTGGTTCACCAGAGTCCCGATCTGATAGGAGGTGGCCCGCATCATGATGAGCCTCTCCCCCTCCAGCTCCTCCACCCGGACCTTCCTGGCCCCGGCCAGCTTATGGTCCCGGCTGACGCAGAACAGCAGAGAGGTCTCCATCAGCCCCTGCCAGATAAATTCCCCCGCCGCCTGACTGCTCTCAATAATGATAGCCATGTCGATCTGGTGGTTCTGGAGCTGCCGGATGGACTCAATAGACCCATACTCGTACATCTCCAAAGCGATCTCCGGGTGCCGGCGGTGGAACTGGTTGAAGATAGGCAAAAACAGAAACGTACTGATCATGGGGGACACCCCGATCCGGATGGGATGCCTCTGCTCCCCCAGGCCCCTCAGCTTTCCGTCCAGGTCGTCCACCTGCTCCAGCAGGCTTTTCGCCCGCTCGTAGAGGAAGGCCCCCTCCTTGGTCAGGCTCAGCCTGTTCCTCTCCCGGTAAAACAGGCTCAGGGCATAGGCGCTCTCCAACGCCTTGATGGCGGCGGAGATGGAGGGCTGGGTAATGTGCAGATTGTTGGCCGCCCTTGTAACGCTCCCCGTGTCGCATACCTCACAAAAATATCGAAGCTGGTTGAGCCGCAGCTCGTTCATTTCAACTCCCCCTCCCTTTTTCCGCCATTATATCCGCCTTTTCCCCCATTTGCAACCCGGTTTTCTCCCGCTTTTTGTCGATTCTGCACATATTTTCCCCCCATATTTCTAATCCATAGATAAAAACTATTGATTTTCGGATTTTTTAGTATTTTACTTTAGCTTTTCTTCCGTTTAAGATATAAGCAACCCTATTTCTTCCGGCCTCAGGGCCGGATAACCAGAGAAGGAGGAGCCTCCATGCGTAAAGACAGCGACCTTTTGGGCGAGCTCAACATCCCCGACGATGTGTACTACGGCGTCCAGACCCTGCGCACTCTCATGCTGTTCACCCCGTCAAAGGAGACCATCGCCCGCTTTCCCAGCTTCACATTCTCCATGGGCGCCATCAAAAAGGCCTGCGCCATAGTCAACCGGGACCTGGGACTTCTCCCCCCGGACATGTGTCAGTCCATCTCCCTGGCCTGCGACGAGGTCATGGAGGGAGAGCTGGACGGCCACCTGGTCCTGGATATGCTCAGCGGCAACGACTTCGCCCCTATCCACATGAATTTCAACGAGGTCATCGCCTGCCGGGCCAACGAACTGCTCTGCGGCGAGCGGAGCTTCTCCCAGATCCAGCCCAACACCCACGTGAATATGGGCCAGTCCACCTGCGACACCACCTACACCGCCGCCCGCTTCGCCCTGTATTTTGAGCTGAAAAAGGTCATGTCCGCCCTATCCAGGCTCAAGGCCGCCTACCAGGACATCGCCGACCGGCACCGGAACCAGGTAAAGGTGTCCCACACCTGCTTCCAGGATGCCTCCCCCATCTCCATCGGCCAGTTCTACGACGCCTCCGTCTCCTTCCTCCAGCGCCAGCTGGAGCTGCTGGAGCCCCTTCTGGAGGAATCCCTGGAGCACAGCGTAGGCTACACCGTCATCGGCACGGGCCTCGGCTCCTACCAGGGCTTCCACCAGCGGATCAACCCGGTCCTCTCCCAGGTCCTGGGGGTGGAGACCCATTTCTCCCGCTGTCCCTTTGACGACCGCCAGTACGCCGACTACTTCCTCCGGGTCTCCGCCGCCCTGAAATCCGCCATCACCGGCGTGTCCAAAATGGCCCGGGATATCCGGGTCATGTCCAGCGGCCCCCGGGCCGGCTTTGCCGAGATTGCCATCGCCCCCGTCCAGAACGGCTCCTCCTTCTTCCCCGGCAAGGTGAACCCCTCCCTGGCCGAGCTGGTGAATATCGCCTGCTATCAGGTCTGCGGCTGCGATCTCAGCGTCACCATGGCGGTGGAGGCCGGGGAGCTGGACTGCTCCCCCTGGTATCCCGTCTTCACCGTCAACACCCTCAACGCGGCCTCCTACGTCTACCGGGCCGTGGATGCCTTCGCCGAAAAATGCGTATCCACCATCCAGCTCAACGAGGCCCTCAACCGGCAGAAGGCGGAAAAATCCCTGGGCATGGCAAGCGCCGCCTCCGCCCTCTTCGGCTATAAAAACGCCACCCAGGTGGCCCGCTACGCCTCAGAACACGACATCCCCGTCAAGGACGCGGTGGTGCAGCTTGGTCTCATGGACCGGGAGCAGGCCTATGAGATCTTCGACCCCCTCACCCTGACGGATGTGGAAAAGAGCAGTCAGCTTATGAGCAGGTCGGCCCGGCAGGACCGCTATTGACGTCCTCCGTCCGGCAGGGAAGGGAGATGAAAGCAAAACCGATCCTTACGTCTCATTTCACCCCAAACCATACAGCAGAGAAAATAGGAGGTACATCATGGCTACTATGAATCCCGCCCTGGAACCCAAGAAAAGCAAAGAACGGCATCCCTTTTTCGCCCTCATCCTGATCCTTCTGGTCATCGCCGTCCTGGGCAACTTTATCCCCAGCGGCCAGTACGTCCGGGAGACCGTAGACGGCATCACCCGGGTGGATCCCCAGAGCTATACTGTCATCGACAAGCTCTACACCAGCGTATCCATGTTCTTCGAGTCCTTCCACTTCGGCGTGGTGAACACCGCCAGCCTCATGTCCCTCATGTTCTTCGTGGGCTTCGGCTTCCACGTCCTCCAGGAGATCAAGCTGCTGGACACCGCCATCTACAAGCTCTCCGGGGTGCTGAAAAAGGTCCCCTTCCTCATCGTCTGCCTGATCCTCATGTCTGTCTTCATCGTCATCATGTGGTTCACCGGCCTCTATGACCTGGCGGTGGTCTTCATCCCCATGGTGGTGCCCCTGGCCCTGGCCCTGGGCTACGACGTGATGACCGGGGCCGGTCTTGTGCTGGTGGCCTGCGCCGTAGGCTTCACCGCCGCCCTGGCAAACCCCTGGTTCACCGGCATCGCCCAGCCCATCGCCCAGCTTCCCCTCTACTCCGGCATGGGCTACCGGGCCATATGCACCCTGGTCCTGCTGGTCCCCTCCCTCATCTATCTCATGGTCTACGCCAAGAAGGTGAAGGCCGACCCCAGCAAGTCCGTCCTGGCTGACGTGGACATGCCCTACCAGGCCGTGGACGAAAACAGCGGCCTCCAGTTTACCCCCCGTCTCATCCTGGCGGGACTGGCCTTTGTCGCCATCTTTATCTACATGATCTACGGCTGTCTGCAAAAGGACTTCAGCTATCCCCAGCTCTCGGCCTGCTTTGCCGCCATCGGCATCCTCTGCGCCCTCATCATGGGCAAGGGCCTGAACGAGATCTGCCAGCTCATGTCCGACGGCATGAAGTCCATGTTCATGGCCGCCGCCGTCATGGTCTTCGCCCGGTCGGTGCTCTACATCATGGACCAGATCCTCATCACCGACACCATCATCTATGCCCTGTCCTTCGTGGTCCGTATCCTTCCCAGCTGGCTGGCGGCGGTGGGCATCTTTATCCTCCAGACCATCATCAACTTCTTCATCCCCTCCGGCTCGGGACAGGCCGCCATCACCATGCCCATCATGATCCCCCTGTCGGATATGGCCGGCATCTCCCGCCAGGTCTGCTGCCTGGCCTCCCAGTTCGGCGACGGCCTTTCCAACTTCATCTGGCCCACCGTGGGCTCCCTCCTGGCCATCCTGGCCGGCACCAGCATCCCCTACAGCAAGTGGGTCAAGTGGTTCCTTCCCCTGTTCCTCATCCTCACCGTCACCTGCTGCGTCCTGCTGGTGGTGGCCGTCCAGATCGGCTACGGCCCCTTCTGAGCCTCCCCTTGGACCCCCCCAGGGCGGCCTGCCCCAAAAAAGTTTTCCCCCGCCCGCAATTCCATTTTACTTTTTATGCCAACTCGTGTAAAATAGAGTCAGTCCTTGTCAAAACCCGTTTTTAGGGGGTGTTCTAACCTTGAACGATACCCGTCTCGAGCACGACTCCATGGGTCAGATCCAGGTCCCCGCGGACCGTCTCTGGGGGGCCCAGACCCAGCGCAGCTACGAAAACTTTCCCATCGGCACCGAGAAGATCCCCCTGGGGGTCATCCATGCCTTCGGCCTTCTGAAAAAGGCCGCCGCCCAGACCAACCATCTTCTGGGGACCCTGGACCACCGGCGGTTCGCCGCCATCTCCGCGGCCTGTGACGAGGTCATCTCGGGAGAGTTGGACCTCCACTTTCCCCTGGCGGTCTGGCAGACCGGCTCCGGCACCCAGACCAACATGAACGTGAATGAGGTGGTGGCCCGCCGGGGCAACCAGCTGGCCGGGGAGGAGCTGCTCCACCCCAACGACCATGTGAACATGTCCCAGTCCTCCAACGACACCTTTCCCACCGCCATGCATATCGCCGCGGTGCTGGCCCTGGAGGAGGACCTGTTCCCCGCCCTGGACCGCCTGATCCACACCCTGCGGCGGCTGGAGGAGGAGAACGGCGACGTGGTGAAAACGGGCCGCACCCACCTCCAGGACGCGGTGCCCATCACCCTGGGCCAGGAGATCAGCGGCTGGCGCGCCTCCCTGGAGAAGGACCGGGAGCTGCTCTGCGCCGCCATCCCCCACCTGTCCGTCCTGGCCTTGGGCGGGACCGCCGTAGGCACCGGCCTCAACGCCCCCAAGGGCTTTGATGTGGAGGTGGCCCGCCAGGTCAGCCTTCTCACCGGCAGGAGCTTCACCACCGCCCCCAACAAATTCCACGCCCTCACCAGCAAGGACGAGCTGGTTTTTGCCCACGGGGCTTTGAAGGCTCTCGCCACCGACCTGATGAAGCTCGCCAACGACGTGCGCTGGCTCTCCAGCGGTCCCCGCTGCGGCCTGGGGGAGATCCGGATCCCCGCCAACGAGCCCGGCTCCTCCATCATGCCGGGAAAGGTAAACCCCACCCAATGCGAGGCGGTGACCATGGTCTGCGTCCAGGTCATGGGCAACGACGCCGCCCTGGGCTTCGCCGCCAGCCAGGGCAACTTTGAGCTCAACGTGTTCATGCCCGTTATCATCCACAACTTTCTCCAGTCGGTCCGGCTCCTGGGGGACTGCATGGATTCCTTCGACCGCCACTGCGCCTCCGGCTTTATGGCCAACCGGGAGCGGTGCCGAGAAAATCTCCACAATTCCCTCATGCTGGTCACCGCCCTCAGCCCCTATATCGGCTACGAGAACTGCGCCAAGGTTGCCCAGTTGGCCTACCGGGAGAACATCTCCCTGCGCCAGTCCTGTCTCCGCCTGGGCTTCCTCACCCCGGAGGACTTTGACCGGGTCTTCCATCCCGAGGAGATGGTATAAAACCGTACATCCAATTCAATCACCATAGAAGGAGATATGTCCCATGGACCACGGACAAGAATCCCTGAACCTGCATTATGAACTCAAGGGCAAGCTGGAGGTGACCCCCCGGGCGGCGGTGGACTCCAAGGAGGCTCTGGCCCTGGCCTACACCCCCGGCGTGGCCGCCCCCTGCCTGGAAATTCAAAAGGACGTAAACAAGTCCTTCGAGCTCACCCGCCGCTGGAACACGGTGGCGGTGGTCACCGACGGCACCGCCGTCCTGGGCCTGGGGGACATCGGCCCCGAGGCGGGTATGCCTGTCATGGAGGGCAAATGCGTCCTCTTCAAGGCCTTCGGCGGGGTGGACGCCATCCCCCTGTGTGTCCGCAGCAAGAGCGTGGACGAGATCGTAGAGGTCGTCCGCCTTCTGGCCGGCTCCTTCGGCGGGGTGAACCTGGAGGACATCTCCGCCCCCCGGTGCTTTGAGATCGAAAAGCGGCTCAAGGAGTGCTGCGACATCCCCATCTTCCACGACGACCAGCACGGCACCGCCGTCATCACCCTGGCCGGGGTCATCAACGCCCTGAAGCTGGTGGGCAAAAAGCTGGAGGAGGTAAAGATCGTCACCTCCGGCGCCGGGGCCGCCGGCATCGCCATCATCAGGCTGCTCATGTCCATGGGCCTGAAAAATGTCATCATGACCGACCGCCAGGGGGCCATCTATGAGGGCCGGGAGGGCCTGAACCCCATCAAGGAGGAGATGGCCAGGATCACCAACTTCAACCGGGAGAAGGGCTCCCTGGCCGACGTCATCAAGGGGGCCGACGTGTTCATCGGGGTCTCCGCCCCCGGCACCCTCACCGGGGAGATGGTGAAGACCATGGCCAGGGATCCCGTGATCTTCGCCTGCGCCAACCCCACCCCCGAGATCTTCCCCGCCGAGGCCAAGGCCGCGGGAGCCGCCGTGGTCTCTACGGGCAGAAGCGATTTCCCCAACCAGGTCAACAACGTCCTCTGCTTCCCCGGTATCTTCCGGGGTGCCCTGGACGTGCGGGCCAGGGATATCAACGACCGGATGAAGATCGCCGCCGCCTACGCCATCGCCGGTCTGGTCAGCGACGGGGAGCTGAACGCCGAGTACATCCTCCCCGCCGCCTTCGACCCCCGGGTGAAGGACGCGGTGGCCGCGGC
The DNA here is from genome assembly GCA_022799035.1 of Oscillospiraceae bacterium. Classification (GTDB taxonomy): domain Bacteria; phylum Bacillota; class Clostridia; order Oscillospirales; family Oscillospiraceae; genus Vermiculatibacterium. Next base: position 1,010 of record JAAWNQ010000012.1, on the reverse strand, counting down.
GGTGGCAAAGGCCGCCCGGGACTCCGGGGTGGCCCAGATCTGATCCCTCTCTCACTTCACAATTTTCCCCCTCTTTTTAATAGTTACAAAGCGGTTACAGCGTATAACCGCTTTGTAACTATTTTTCTTGAAAAACATCAAAGGAATGAGGGGTTCGTTTTAGCAAATCCCCGGGATGATTTTTCGACAAAAATCCTTCGTTTTCCCCCAAAGGAAAAAATCCCCGGGACCGGTATTCAAAACCGGTCCCGGGGTTTTTCCTTTCAGGGGGCTCCTCCCCTGTTTTGACCTTCTCTTTTTTACTCCATAATGTTCTGGCAGTAGCGGGTCAGGATGGTGGCTACCTGGGAGCGGGTGGCGGTGCCGGCGGGGCTGATGGTGCCGTCCCCCATGCCGGAGATGAGCCCCACCCCCACCGCCCAGGCCACGCTGTCCCTGGCGTAGTCGGAGATGGCGTCCCGGTCGGCAAAGCCGCTCAGATCCCCCCGGATGGTCACGTCCATGCCCTTTTTCTCGGCATAGCGGTAGAGGATGGAGGCCAGCTGCTCCCGGGTGATGGGATTCTTGGGGCCGAAGGTGCCCGACTCGTTGCCGCCGTAGCCGCTGACCACCTTATTTTCATAGGCCCAGTCCACCGCTTTGGCGTAGTATTCCTCCCGGGCCACGTCGGGGAAGCTGGATACGGCGGCCTCGGGAGTTCCCTCCAGGCGGTGGAGGATGGTGACGATCATACCCCGGGAGGTGTCCATATCCGGGGCGAAGACGGTGTCGGTGGTGCCGGTCATCATGCCGTTTTCATAGACGTAGTGGACCGCGCTGTGGTACCAGTCGGACTCGGTGACGTCGGAGAAGTGCATGGGGATGTGGGTCAGGCCCGTCCAGTGGAAGGTGGCGGTGACCTCCACATCGGCGGCGGGCATCCGGAAGGTGTAGCGGCCGCCCCCCACGTCGGTGAGGGACATCTCCCGCCCTCCTGAGGCGGTGACCCGCAGCTCCTCCAGGCCGTAGCG
>JAAWNQ010000049.1 GCA_022799035.1 Oscillospiraceae bacterium | reverse complement strand
CATGGCCTTGGCCACCCGGTCCTTCACCGAGCCGGCGGGGTTGAGGTACTCCAGCTTGGCGAGAAGTCTGGCCTGGAGGCCCAGGTCCTTTTCCAGGCCCCGCAGCTCCAGCAGGGGAGTGCCTCCCACAAGCTGGTCGGCGGAGGTGTAGATCCGGCTCATGGCTCCCCCTCCTTTGCCTGCTCCAGGGCCTCCAGCCGGGCGGCGAGGGCCTGAAGCTCCCGCTGGACCGGGTCGGGAATGTGGATCTGGTCCACCTCTCCGGCGAAGTTGACCCGCTCCCCGGCGATACTGGCGACATGGGCGGGAACGCCCACGGCGGTGGCGTTTTCGGGGACCTCCGACAGGACCACCGCCCCGGCGGCGATCCGGGCCCCGTCCCCCACCTTGAAGGGGCCTAAGACCTTGGCCCCGCAAGCGATAAGTACATTGTTGCCGATGGTGGGGTGCCGCTTGCCTGTCTCCTTGCCGGTACCCCCCAGGGTGACCCCGTGGTAGAGCAGGCAGTCATCCCCAATCTCGGTGGTCTCCCCGATGACGATGCCCATGCCGTGGTCGATGACCAGTCGTCGACCGATCCGGGCTCCGGGGTGGATCTCAATGCCGGTGAAAAAACGGCCCAACTGGGAGTTGAGCCGGGCCAGGAACCGCAGACGGTGGGTCCACAGCCAATGGCTTACCCGGTGAAAGATGGTGGCGTGGACCCCGGGGTAGAGCAAAAAGATCTCCAGCCGACTCCTGGCCGCCGGATCCCGGGCCTGGTAGGCCCGGAGGGTTTCCCCCAAACGGGTCATGGACGAAACCTCCTCTCCTTATGATCTGTTCAAGTATGTCTATGATGATAGACGGATTTTGGCGCCTTGTCAACGAAAAAATAAACGCAGGGCGTACCGCTTCGGTACGCCCTGCGGGGGGTCACTCTTTCGGTTCCTCCTGGTCGGAGGGTCCCTCCGGCTGGGAGGGTTCCAGCTCCTCCTGGGGGGCGGGAGGCTCCACAGGCTGGCTTATCATGTGGATGTTCCGGGCGGGGGGCTCTGTGTCCCCGGTGAGGGGGACGGCTCCGGTCCCGTCAGAGGTGGGGGCGGACATGGTGGAGGCGTAGGCGCTTTCCACCGTGGCCGGGTCCCGGCCCTCCAGGATAGCCACCATCTCCCCGCCGGTGATGGTCTCCTTGGCCAGGAGGTAAGACACCACCTTGTCCATGTCCTCCAGGTTCTCCTTTAGAAGGTCCACGGCGTTTTTGTAGCACACGTCCAGAATGGCCTTTACCGCCTTGTCCATCACGGCGGCGGTGTCCTGGGCGCAGTCCAGGCCGTAGCCCCCGTCCAGATACTGGCTGCGGACGGAGCCCAGAGCCATCATGCCGAACTCCTCGCTCATGCCGAACATGGCGACCATATTCCGGGCGATGTTGGTGGCCTCCTGAATGTCCTGACTGGCCCCGTTGGTCATGGTGTGCATCACCACCTCCTCGGCGGCCCGGCCGCCCATGGAGACGGTGATCTTTGCCATGAGCTCCTCCTTGGTGCGGAGGTTGGTCTTGTCCTCCTCGGGCATGAGGAGGGTGTAGCCCAGGCTCCCCTCGGTGTGGGGGACAATGGTGATCTTCTGCACCGGTTCGGCGTGTTTCTGGCGGTAGGCCACCATGGCGTGACCAACCTCGTGATAGGCCACCAGCTTCTTTTCAAACTCGGTAAGGACGGAGTTTTTCTTCTCACTGCCCGCGATGACGAACTCAAAGGAGGCAAGCAGGTCCTCCTGGGTCACCAGCTTCCGGCCCTTACGGACAGCCCGGAGAGCGGCCTCGTTCACCAGGTTGGCAAGGTCGCTTCCCACAGTACCCGCCGTAGCCAGGGCGATCTTGTTCAGGTTCACATCCTCGGCAAGGCGGATGTTCCGGGTGTGGACCTGGAGGGTAGCCAGCCGTCCCGCCAGGTTGGGCCGGTCAATGGTGATCCGCCGGTCAAACCGTCCGGGCCGGAGGAGGGCCTTGTCCAGTACCTCGGGCCGGTTGGTGGCGCCCAGAAGGATGATGCCCTTGGTGGGATCGAAGCCGTCCAGCTCGGCCAGGAGCTGGTTCAAGGTTTGCTCCCGCTCATCGTTGCCCCCCATCCGGTTATCCCGGGACTTGCCGATGGTGTCGATCTCGTCGATGAAGATGATGCAGGGGGCCATTTTCGAGGCCTCCTTAAAGAGGTCCCGGACACGGCTGGCGCCCACGCCTACAAACATTTCCACAAAGTCGGAGCCGGAGATGGAGAAGAAGGGGACCCCGGCCTCTCCCGCCACCGCCTTGGCGAGGAGGGTCTTGCCGGTGCCCGGAGGGCCCACCAGCAGGACGCCCTTGGGCAGCTTGGCGCCGATCTCGGTATATTTTTGGGGGTTATGGAGGATGTCGATGATCTCCTCCAGGGACTCCTTGGCCTCGTCCTGTCCCGCCACATCCCGGAAGGTGACCCCGGTTTTCCGCTCCACATACACTTTGGCGTTGGCCTTGCCCACGCCTCCCATACCGCCCATGCCTCCCATTCTGGAGGACATGGACCGCATGACCAGGTAGAAAAGCCCCACCATCAGCACGGTGGGCAGAACAATGTTGATCAGGATGGTAAAGAGGGGGGAGAGGGGCTCCTCATACTTGGAGCCATAGTGGGTGAAGCCGCAGGACTCCATGAACTCAATGAGGCCGATATCCCCCGAGGCGGGGGGCGCGCAGTAGTAAGCGCCGCCGGACTCGGTCTGGTAGAGCTCCAGAAGGGCCACCTGCTCCTGAAGGGAGGTGAATTCCTCCTGATAGGTTTTGAAGGCCTCCTGGTCGGCGGGGTCAGGCCGGGCGGCCTGGAGGGCGGAGAGCTCCTGCCGGGCCAGCTCCAACTGGTCAAGAGGATCCACCAGATCTCCCTGAGGGTCCTCGGTGGGGGAGGCGGGTTTTCCCTCCTGGTCCACCTTGGGATAGATCACGTACTTGTCCGAGGCCATCACCACCCGGGACACCTTGTCGTCAGCGATCATCTGGCGGAACACACCGTACTCCAATTCAGTGGTGTTGGCCCGCTGACGCTGGGTGAACAGGTGGTTAAAAAGCAGAGTGACCGCCAAGGCCCACAGGATGATGGTGACCATGGCCATAGGGCTCCGCTTCTTGGGATCCTCCGGCCGTTTTTGATTGTTTTGGTTGGGATCGGGCATACAAAAGCCCCCTTTGCTTGTCATGTAACGGGTATCATACCACAAACAGGGAAAAAATACAAGAAACCGGCCGGTAAACTTTCTGTGAATAGGAAAAGGGGGCCGGCATACAGAGTATGACGGCCCCACCTGTTCTTTTCAGTATCGGTCTACCCATCCGGCGATGAAGGGGGTGGGCATGAGCCAGGCCAGAAGAAACAGGGTCAGGTTCAAGGGGGTGAGGGAGGTGTAGGCTCCCATACAGGTGAGGTAAAAGGCCAGCAGGATCCCCACCACGGAGCCCAGACAGCTTAAAACAGCTCCCAGCCGCACCGCCGAACGGAGCCGCCGGCCTCCCACCACCGCCTCGGCGTAGGGGCTCAGCCCCTCCCGGCAGAGGACGGCGGCCAGGGTCTCGGAGTGCTCCTGGTCCGGGTCGCTCAGTTCCCGCCGCCGGTTCACCGGGGGGAACTCCAGCTTTTCTGCCGGCAGCTTGAAGCGCTGGCGGAGCATGGAGGGGATCAGATTGAAATCCCGGGTGGCCAGTACCGGGGTGATCCGGTTCTGGATCAGGGAGTCGATGGCGGGGGCCACCGATCCGGGGAGATGATAATTCAAAGCGAAGATCCCCGCCAATTCCCCGTTGATGGCGCAGAACACGGCATTTTTCACCTTCAGCCCCGGGGGGAGGGCCACGTCCATCAGCACCATGAAGGAGGCTGAGCCGATAAGGACCTGCTCTCCCCGGATGATCTCGCTGAGGCCGCCCCCCTCAAAGGCGGTAAGGTCCTCCCCCCGGCGGTAGACGGCCCCCTGGCTGCGGAGAAGGTCGTGGAAGACCTTCTCCAGGGCACAGCCCGAGTCCCGGATGATGGTGGCGGTCACCGCCACCACCTTCTCAATGGGAAAATCTCCAAAGATCTTTACCCCGTTCAGAGAGACCGAGCCGACGGGGAACAAGTCAATGTCGGTGAGGAGCAGGTTACAGCTTCCGGTGGTGTTGGTGACGCCCTGCCACCCGGCCAGGGCGGCCCCCGACTTGCTCAATCGGGCCGAGATCCGCCGCCAGGGGAGGCCGAAGCAGAGGGTGGCCGACAGGGTCCCCGCGGCGGTGAAGGTAGCCGACAGGCTCCAGAGCAGGTCTCCCGTCCGGCCCCGGCCCACCGAGGACAGAAGGGAAAAGACGGTGGCGGCCAGCAGCACCACCGGGGTTACCACCCGGTAGATCCGCTCCGCTCCGTTCTCCCCTTGAACCTGGCTTCCAAAGCCGTTCAGGGGTCCCGACCACTTGGTATAGGTGTCCCGGCTGTTCCATTTCCCCTCGTCCCGGGTCACCAGATAGGGCTCCGAGGCGGAGCCTGCCGTTTTACAGCACAGCCGCTGTCCCCGACGCTCTTGAATGCTGCCCCACAGCAGACACCACATTCCCAGAGCCGCCGGAACGCAGAACGGGAGCCGTTCCACCGACCCGCCGGACAGGGAGGGCAGAGTGAGGGCGTCGGCCAGGGTAAAGAGGTTGGCCAGACAGATCAACAGGTCCATCCCCATCCGGCCCTGAAAGGGACGGATCAGCCCACGCAGAAACATATCCACACTGAGCAGGAGGACCAGGAGCTGTCCTCCCGCCAAAAGGTAACAGCGAAGGGCCATGTCTCCCAGCAGGGAGCCCAACTCCGCCGGGAGATAGGGGAGCAGACGGTCCGCTCCTGTGAGAAGGACCAGGGCAAACAGGAACAGAAGGGCAAGAAAGCCCCGGAATCGGGTCCCCTTCAACCCCCTGGAATACCGTTTTACCAGTTCCGCAGGAGGGATATCCGGGGGAGGAGGACGCTTTTTTCGTGGTTTTCGCTCCCGGACAGGGGCGGGGGGGACCTCCTCCTCGTCTACCCCGGGGATGAGCCGCTCCACCCGCCGTGCCTCCTTGGCGGAGGGGGAGCTCTCCTCCTCCTCGTACATATGCTGGGCAAACTGGTCCGCTTTCCGCCGCAGATGGTCGATCCCCGCCGCCACACGGTTTTCCGGCTCCGGGGCGGGGAATTCCAGCACATTGTCCTCCTGGGGTTCCTCCGGCTCCGGCTGGGGCTCCTGGGGAGGCGGGGGAGGAGCCTCCTCCCGCTGGATCTGTGGTCTGGGGCCGGGGAAGGCGGTGATCCGCCCCTTTTCCTGAGCGGGGGAGGACTCCGGCCGGGGTTCCTCCTTCCGGGGGGGCGGGGTGGGGAACCAGTCCTCCTGGGCCAGCTCATCCCGGGTGGGGGTCTGGGGCTCCTCCGCCGGGGCATCAGAAGAAGCGGCAGGGGGCTCCTGCCGCTGGCTTCCGCTGCCGAACTCCGCCAGAATGGAATCCAGGGAGAATTCGTCCTGATTCAGTTGATCGTCGTCCCGGTCCCTGGGCATAGGATCACCTGATTTTGGGTTAATATATTATGTCAACCGATTCGCTGGCGTACCGCCTCGTAGAGCAGGATGGCGGCGGAGGCGGAAGCGTTGAGGGAATTGAGCTCCCCCTTCATGGGGATGGAGAGGAGCACGTCGCAGGTCTCCCGGACAAGCCGGCTCATCCCCTCCCCCTCACTGCCGATAACGATGGCGGCAGGCCCCCGGAGGTCGGCCTGATATATGGTCTGCTTGGCGTCTGCGGCGGTGCCGTAGACCCAGATGCCCTCCTCCTTCAACTCCTTGAGACAGGCGGTGAGGTTGGCTACCCGGGCCACGGGCAAGTGGGACACCGCCCCGGCGGAGGTCTTAGCCACCACCGCGGTGAGTCCGGCGCTGCGCCGCTTGGGGATGATGACCCCGTGGGCCCCGGCGCAGTACGCGGTGCGGATCACCGCCCCCAGGTTGTGGGGGTCGGAGAGCTCGTCACAGACCACCAGCAGAGGGGCCTCCCCCTTATCCCGGGCGGCTTTGAGGATATCCTCCACGCTGGCGTACTCCCGGACGGCGGCGATGGCGATGACCCCCTGGTGGGAGTGGGTCAGGCTCATGGAGTCCAGCTTCCGCCGGTCGCAGTCCACCACGGCAATGCCGGCGGCTTTGGCTTTGGAGGCGATATGGCCCAGGGCGGAGTCGGTTTCCCCCTTGGCCAGGTATATCTTGTCGATAGGGGAGCCGGTACGGAGAGCCTCAATGACGGCATTGCGGCCTTCAATGACCCCGTCGGCCTCCTGTTGGCGGTCCTTCCAGTCCTTCTGTTTGTCCATGCTGGTCCCCCTTTGCTGTGCTGCACGGTATAGATAGAAACATTATAACACATTTTCTCAGGAAGAAAAAGGGGGAATTTCCAGAGGCAAAGGGCAAAAAGTCCTTTGTCCATAAATGCGATCCCACAGGTGGGATGCTATACGCCCGCATCCTGGGTTGGCGGAGGGTCTCCAAAACCTGTACCTTGACATTTTCCCCCGGGAGTGATACACTGCCCTTATTAAAGAGGCTTTGAGGGAGAAGACCCCGCACATACCGTTCAGAGAGAGGCCCATTTGCTGAGAGGGTCTTACGGAGCTTGGCGGCTGTACCACTCCTGAGCCGCCCGGGAAGACCGGGCCGGGTTTCTCCCGTTACAGAGAACACAAGCGGCGGTTTTCAGAACCGCAAGCAGGGTGGAACCGTGGGATGTATGTTTTGCGTCTCACCCCTGAATACTCAGGGGTGAGACGTTTTGTTTTTCACCCCCAAGATTTGAAGGAGGAAAGAACCATGGCGGAAGAAAATCTGTATACCTTTGAAAATCCGGAGTACCGGAAAACATACTGGCACACCTGCTCTCATGTGATGGCCCAGGCGGTGAAGCGGCTATGGCCCGAGGTGAAGCTGGCCATCGGCCCCTCCATTGACGAGGGCTGGTACTACGATATGGACGCTCCCTTTGCCTTCACCCCGGAGCACCTGGAGCAGATCGAGGCCGAGATGCGCAAGATCTGCAAGGAGAAGCTGAAGCTGGAGCGGTTTGAGCTGCCCCGGCCCGAGGCCCTTCAGCTTATGGAGGAGAAGACCGAGAAGTATAAGGTGGAGCTCATCAACGACCTTCCCGAGGACGCCCACATCTCCTTCTACAAGCAGGGGGAGTTCACCGACCTGTGCGCCGGTCCCCACCTGGATTCCACCGGCCGGATCAAGGGCAACGCCCTGAAGCTCACCGCCTGCAACGCCGCCTACTGGCGGGGAGACTCCAACCGGGAGACCCTCCAGCGGATCTACGGCATCGCCTTCCCCAAGAAGGAGGAGCTGGACGAGTACCTGGCCAAAATTGAGGAGGCCAAGAAGCGGGACCACCGCCGGTTGGGGAAGGAGCTGGGCCTGTTTATGCTTCGGGACGAGGGCCCCGGCTTCCCCTTCTTCCTGCCCAAGGGCATGGTGCTGAAAAACACCCTGCTGGACTATTGGCGGAAGGTCCACAAGAAGTATGGCTATGTGGAGATCGCCACCCCCATCATGCTCAACCGCCAGCTTTGGGAGCGGTCGGGCCACTGGGACCACTATAAGAACAACATGTACACCACCGTTATTGACGAGGTGGACTTTGCCGTGAAGCCCATGAACTGCCCCGGCGGCATGCTGGTCTACGCCAGCGAGCCCCACTCCTATAAGGAGCTGCCCCTGCGGGTGGGGGAGATCGGCCTTGTTCATCGCCATGAGCTCTCCGGCGCCCTCCACGGCCTGTTCCGGGTCCGGTGCTTCAGCCAGGACGACGCCCACGTCTTCATGACCCGGGAGCAGATGCAGGACGTGATCCAGGAGACGGTGCGGCTTTTCGACGAGGTGTACTCCACCTTTGGCCTGAGCTACACCATCGAGCTTTCCACTATGCCCGAGGACCACATCGGCACCGTGGAGGAGTGGGAGAAGAACCAGGATATCCTGAAGGCGGCCATTACCGCCATGGGCAAGGACTTTGTCATCAACGAGGGGGACGGGGCCTTCTACGGTCCCAAGCTGGACTTCCATCTGGCCGACTCCCTGGGCCGGACCTGGCAGTGCGGCACCATTCAGTTGGACAGCCAGCTTCCCGAGCGGTTCGAGCTGGAGTACGTAGGGGAGGATGGGCAGAAGCACCGCCCCGTCATGATCCACCGGGTAGTCCTGGGCTCCATCGAGCGGTTCATCGGGGTCATCACCGAGCATTTTGCCGGGGCCTTCCCCGCCTGGCTCTCTCCTGTGCAGGTGAAGGTGCTCACCGTCACCGACCGGGCCGACAGCTACGCCAAGGAGGTCTCCGCCAAGCTGGACGAGTTGGGCTTCCGCTGTGAGGTGGACGACCGGAACGAGAAGATCGGCAAGAAGATCCGGGAGGCCACCCTCCAGAAGGCCCCCTATATGCTGGTGCTGGGCGACCGGGATATGGAGAACGGCACCGTCTCGGTCCGCCACCGCTCCGGGGAGGACCTGGGAGCCATGTCCCTGGACCAGTTCGCCGGGATGCTCAAGGCGGAAGTGGACTCCATGGAGATCAAATAAGAGAAGAGATAAGAAAGAGAAGATAAGGGCAGAATAAGGGAGAAGGGGGAGATCCCATGAAAAATCCTAAGGCTATGTACGCCCTGAGCTACGGACTGTTTGTCCTTACCACCCGCTTGGGGGAGAAGGACAACGGATGTATCATCAACACGGGAATACAAGTGACCACCACGCCCAACCGGGTAGTGTTCACCGTCAATAAGGGCAACTACACCCACGATATGCTGCTGGAGAGTAAGCGTTTTACCCTGTCTGTGGTCTCGGAGGAGGCGGACTTCTCCCTCTTCCAGCGGTTCGGCTTTCAATCGGGCCGGGAGACGGACAAATTCGCCGGCTTTTCCCATGTGATCCGGGGGGAGAATGAGGTCCTGCGGCCCACCCGGGGGGTAAACGCCTGGCTCAACGGCTGGGTGGTCTCCACGGTGGACCTGGGTACCCACACCCTCTTCCTGGCCGACGTGGTGGACGGGGACGTGATATCCAAGGCCCCCAGCGCCACCTACGCCTACTACCAGGCCCACATCAAGCCCAAGCCCCAGGCCCCCAAGGAGCCTGACGGGAAAAAGCGGTGGGTGTGCAAGGTCTGCGGCTATATCTACGAGGGGGAAGCCCTCCCGGAGGACTTCATCTGTCCCATCTGCAAGCACCCGGCCAGCGATTTTGAGGAGTTGAAATAAGAAAACCGCCGCCACGAGACTGTGGCGGCGGTTCTTTTTTTGTTATTCCTGGATCTCCTTCTCCAGCACCACCACCCGGATCTCCAGCACCCGGCGGTGGTCCACACGGGTCACCGTCACGTCCAGGCCGTCGGACTGGAAGCGGTCCCCCTCCTCGGGGATGCGGCCCACCTGCTCCATGACCCAGCCGGAGACGGTGTTGGCCTCGCACTCTCCGGTGAGGGCAAAGAGGTCGTAGAGATCGCTGAGGGCGGCGTGGCAGGCGATAAGGTAGCTGCCGTCAGGTTGCTTTTTGAATTCCTCAATGACCTCGTCGTGCTCGTCCCAGATCTCGCCCACCAGCTCCTCCACGATGTCCTCCAGGGTACACAGGCCCTCGGTGCCGCCGTACTCGTCCACCACCACCACCATGTGAGCCTTTTTCCGCTGAAGGATACGGAGAAGGTCGGAGATCTTGGTGTTGCCGGTGGTATAGAGGACGGGGGTAATAAGCCCGGTGGGGTCGGTTTGGCCCCGGTAGCGGGCGATGTGGAAGTCCTTCTCGTGGATGACCCCCAGAATGTCGTCCATATCCTCGTGGTAGACGGGCAGGCGGGAGTAGCCGCTCTCGGCGAAGACGGAGGCGATCTCCTCCATGGTGGCGCTGTCCTCCACGGCGGTAATGTCCACCCGGGGAGTGAGGATCTCCTGGACCTCCATGTCCCCGAACTCAATGGCGGAGCGGATCAGCTCGCTCTCGTGCTCGTCCAGGCCCCCCTCGGTCTCGGCCTGCTCCACCATGGTGACCAGCTCCTCCTCGGTGATGCCCTCCCCGTCCTTGGGACGAAAGAGCTTGGACAGCAGCCGCTTCCACTGGGCAAAGAGCCAGGCCAGAGGGGTGAACAGGAATATGAGCAGACGCATGAAGGGGGTGGCGAAGAGGGCAAACCCCTCGGCGTTCTCCATAGCCAGAGACTTGGGGGAGACCTCCCCGAAGATCAGCACCACGATGGTGAGGACCACGGTGGACACGGTGGGACCGTAGGCCCCCAGCAGGTGGGTGAACAGGGCGGTGGACACGGTGGCGGCGGAGATGTTCACCACATTGTTGCCGATAAGGATGGTGGTGAGCAGCCTGTCATAGTCCTCCGCCAGTCGGAGGGTCCGTCCGGCCCGGAGATCGCCGGCGTCGGCCTTGGCCTTCATACGGACCCGGTTCAGGGATGTAAAGGCGGTCTCTGTAGCGGAGAAGAAGGCGGAGAAGGCCACCAAAAACAGGATGGCGAGGATCATGGTAATACTGGAACTGTCCATAAGGGATGGATCACACTCTCTTTCTGAAAATGAAATGAACGCGCAAAAGGACAGTCCTACCCTGTGGTAAGACTGCCCTCAAAAAGGCGGTTTATGGAGTTGGGACTGGGCGGAGGTTCGTCCACAGGAGCTCACCGGTCCTTTGCTTTCTGGAATGGGGCTATGATATCATATGCGCTGGGAAATTGCAAGGGGGAAATGAAAAGGGCGGTCCCTCTGCGGTATTTGCAGAGGGACCGTCTCCTTGTCTTCACCAGGTCACACTTAAATATCCACTATCAAGAGCGTAGGTCAAAGATGATATTTTGAGGTCATAGTATCCGGTAACAGGGACAGTGAGTGTAGCGGTGCTTTCTGTTGTCAAGGGAGATGAGGTAGCTCGCGAACCATCTGTACGCTCAATGGCGACCCACACCTGTGCAAAATCAGGATCCCACAATCCTTTGATTTTTACGGTGGATCCAGCAGTAAGCTGGACGCTCTTGGTACTGATGGTTGTGTAAGCATCTCCCTTGGGAATATTGCTGAACTGGTAATAATCTAACACATACGGCGTGGGGATGCTGGTTCTGTCAGGAATGGCCATTGTCGGAAGGAGACTGCCTGATTCCGCGGCAAAGGCGGCGGG
>JAAWNQ010000011.1 GCA_022799035.1 Oscillospiraceae bacterium | reverse complement strand
ATGGCCTCCACCACAAAGTCGGGCAGCTCGTCGGCCACGTCCAGCCGCCAGCCGTCCGCCCCGGCCCGGAGCCAGGAGCGGATAATGCCGTTTTCCCCTGTGATATACTCCAGCCAGGCCCGGCTCTCCTTGTTGGTGGTGGGCAGGGAGTAGATCCCCCACCAGGAGGTATATTGGTGGGGCCAGTTGTGGAAATAGAACCAGTCATAGTAGGGGGAGTCGGGGCTTTGGGCCGCTCCCAGGCTGGGATAGGAGCCGTCCCCGTTAAAATACTTGGAGACAAAGCCGGTGTGGTTGAACACGCCGTCCAGCATGACACGCATTCCCAGGGCATGGGCCTTTTTACACAGACGGGTAAAATCCTCTTTTGTTCCCAGCATGGGGTCGATCTTCTCGTAGTCGGAGGCCCCGTAGCGGTGGTTCTCCGGCCCCTCAAAGATGGGACAGAGGTAGATGGTCTCCACCCCCAGGCTCTGGATGTAGGGGAGCTTCTCCTCGATCCCGGGCAGACTGCCCCCGAAAAAGTCCCGGTTGCGGATCTCCCCGTGCTCGTCGGGGAGGTAGGCGGGGTCCTCCCACCACTCCCCGTGGACCCAGCGGCCCCCCACCATACCGGTGGGGTCGGGGACCGAGAGCCGGTGGAACCGGTCGGGGAAGATCTGGTAGGTGACCCCCTCCCCAAACCAGGGGGGGACGGATTCGGCGGAGTCGTAGACGGTGAGCTGGTACTCCCCCGTCTCCTCGAAGCTGCCGTCGCCCCGCTCCAGCCGGAGGGAGTACCAGATAAGGCCCACATAATCCCCCAGCTCCAGCTCCCCCAGGAACTGGTCCCGGTCCCCGTCCAGGCCGGACCAGGGAAGCTCCAGCTGGGTGACCCGGTCGTTGTCAAACTCCCACCGGGCGGTGAGGACGCCCCGGGTAAAGGCATGGGAACGCAGTGGGCGGAGGTTGAAGCGGACCCCCGAATGGTTGGGAGCGGCGCCAAAGGGGGATTTGTATGCTGTGTCTGTGGGGTCGAACCAATACTGTGAGGGGTCTGTGGTCAAAGGGTATCACTCTTTCTCTGGGAATTAAAAGTTAAAAATGAAAAGTGAAAAGGTTTGGTGTCCGGCTTCGCCGGACCATATTGGAATAAGCCGCCGGAGGCGGCAACAGGACCATGGCTTTTTCATTTTTACCTGATCAGGGTGTTCTCTATGGCGGGGGCGTCCAGGGCGTCTTTGGCGGAAAAGTAGTACTCGATGATCTCGGCGGCGATGTCGGCCACCGCCGAGCCGGAGCCCCCCCGCTCCACCACGATGCACAGGGCGATCTCCGGATCCTCATAGGGGGCGAAGGCCACCAGGATGGCGTTGGCCTCCTGGTCCCGGGCCACCTGGGCCGAGCCGGTCTTGGCCCCGATCTTCACCGGCAGGTTTTGGAACCGGCGGGCCACCGAGCCTTCGGAGGCCACCATGCCCATGCCCTTCTTCACCGCCTCCACGTTGGAGTCCTGGAGGGTGATCTGGTCCCGAAGCTCGGGCTGGTACTCCTGGAGGACCTGGGAAAAGTCGCTGGATTTCACCGTTTTCAACAGGTGGGTGGCGTAGTGGTCCCCCCCGTTGACCAGGGCGGCCACATAGTTGGCAAGCTGGATGGGGGTGACCTGGGTGTTGCCCTGGCCGATGGCGGCGTACATGGTCTCCCCCTCGTACCAGGTCTGGTTGTGGCGTTTGCTGGACTCGGGGCCGGCCACCTCCCCCGCCTCCTCATAGAGCTCCAGGCCGGTCTTTTCCCCCAGGCCGAAGAGGGCGGCATACTGGTCGATCTTCTGGATGCCCAGGCGGAGGCCGGTCTCGTAAAAATAGACGTTGCAGGAGTCCCGGATGGCCTCGGAGACATTCTCGTAGCCGTGGGTACGGCCGTACTGCCGGTAGTACCAGCATTTGGGCTGGTCGGCCTCCCGCTCATAGTGGCGGTACTGGCCGGTGTCCAGGATCTTCTCGGTGCGGGTGATGACCCCCTCCTCCAGGCCGCCGATGGCCACCGCCATCTTGAAGGTGGAGCCGGGGGCATAAAGGCCCTGAAGGGCCCGGTTGTAGAGGGGCTGGAGGGGGTCCTCCGCCAGGGTGTTGTAGCTGGAGTAATACTCCGCCGGGTCGTAGGTGGGATAGGAGGCCAGGGCCTTCACGCCCCCGGTCATGTCCACCACCACGCAGGCCCCCTTCTGGCTCTCCTCGGTCATGCCGGGGATGTGACGGTGAAGGGATTCCTCCACCACCTCCTGGAGCTTGATATCCAGGGTCATCATCACGTTGCCGCCGGGGGCGGGAAGCTGGGGCTCCCCCGTCTCCGGATCCACATGCCAGCTCTCGCTGACCACCCGGCCCGACTGGCTGTACTCCACGTCCTTCACTCCGGGGGTGCCCCGGAGAATGTCCTCAAAGGCCCACTCCACCCCGGTCTTGCCCACGATATCGCTCATGGAGTAGCCCTTGTCCTTGTAATTGTCCCACTCCTCGGCGTAGATGGCCCCCACCTGTCCCAGGAGATGGGCGGCGTATTTGGTATTGTATTCCCGGATGGTGGCGGTGTCGATCCTGACCCCCGCCAGCTTCCGCTCCTTCACCACGGTGATAAAGTCAATGTCCACATCCTGGGCGAAGACGTAGCCGGTGCGGGACAGGTCCCGGGAGCGGAGGGCCAGCTCATAGAGGACCCCGATCAGGGCGCGGCCCTCCTCCTCCCCCACCGCCGGGTCCACCTCGAACCAGGCGCGAAGGGAGGCCAGGAGCTCCCGGGGGGAGGGGGCGGCGGGCAGGGGGTCCACCTTCTGGGTGGTCAGCTTCAGAGAGGTGACCAGGCGGCCCAGCTGGGTGTCTGTCCGCTTCTCTCCCCCCTCCTCGTCCAGGGAGACGACCACAAAGGGGCTCTCCACAGTATAGGCGAAGGGGGGCTGGGCCGTGATGGGCAGGGAGTCGTTCCAGGTTACCCCCTGCTCCCGGCAGACCTGCAGAAGGGCCAGCACCGTCTGGTTCCGGCCCTGAACGTCCCCCATAAGGCTGGTGTCCAGGGTCACCTGATAGGCGGCCCGGTTGGTGACAAGCTCCCGGCCATAGCAGTCCAGCAGCTTTCCCCGGGAGGCCTGGACCGTCTCGGTATTGGCGATCTTGCGGGTGGACTGCTCCAGATAATAGCTGCCGTTCACCACCTGGAGGTCGAAAAGGACCCAGAGGAAGCCGGCCAGGATGATCCCCAGAAGGGCGAGGACTACCCGGGAGCGGAGTTGAAACTGTCTGCTGTTCATCTCTCCGCCTCCCTTACAGCACGGTGGCCTTGGGGACCCGGCGGAAGACCCAGCGGAACAGCAGGTAGATCCCGGGGACAAAGCACAGGCTCCAAAGGATCTCCTTTCCGGCCACCTCCAGCATGGGGCGCAGGGGGGCGGCCCGGGCCACGAGACGGGCCCAGATCCGGAGGAGATCCAGGGCGGAGAGGGCCAGCACGGAGCAGAGGAAGCAGCCGATGAGATCCTGGCGCAGCACATACTGGGCCAGAAGGCCGGCCCCCAGGCCCAGCAGGGTCATGAGGAGGACGGAGATCCCGGGGACGGAGGCCGCCCCCGCGTCAAAGAGGAGTCCCACCCCCAGGCCAAAGCCGGCTCCCCCCAGGGAGCCCTCCAGGGTGGCTACCGCCACGGCGCAGAGGGGGAGGAGCATGGGCTTTACCCCCAGAAGAGGGTAGCGGCTGAGGAGGAGATCCTGAAGAAACCACACCGGGAGGAGAGCCAGGGTGTAGGCCAGCCACTTTATGAGAAAGTCTTTGGTCGTCACGTTTTGGGCCCTCCTTTCAGTGAGAGATGGAAGAGAGAAAAGATAAAAGAGAAAAGATAAAAGAGAAAAGATAAAAGATATGGTGTCCGGCGGAGCCGGACTTTTTTTAATAGCGGCCTTTGGCCGCAACAGGTCAAAATCTTTACTCTTTTACTCTATTACCTCGAACTCCTTGATGATAAACACCTGCTCCAGCTTGTCCAGGTTGGTGGCGGGGGTGAGGACGGCGTATTCGCTCATGCCCCCCTCGTCGGCGCGGACCTCGGCCACCCGGCCCACCAGGATACCTGAGGGGTAGGTGGCTTCCCCGCCGGAGCGGAGGCCGGAGGTGAGGATCTCATCTCCCGCCAGAAGGCGGGTCCCCTCGGGGAGGTAGGTCAGCTTCAGGCGGCCCTGGCCCATGAGGGTAAAGTCCCCCTCGATGATGGCGGCCCCGTCGGTGCGGGCGATGAGGCCACCCAGCTCCAGGTCCACGTCCACCACGGTGATGAGGGTGGACCAGTTCAGGCCTACCTCTGAGATGATCCCCACCAGGTTGCCGTACTGGTCGATGACGCAGTCCCCGGCCTCCACCTGGCTGGCCGAGCCCTTGCTCACGGTGAGGGTGGAGGACCAGTTGGAGCTGCCCCGGGCGGTGACGGTGGCGGGTTCGGTGTGGAGGTCGGTACGCTTTTGCTGGAAGTCCAGAAGGTCCCGAAGCCGCTGGTTTTCCCGGCTGGCCTCCTCCCCCTCCCGGGCCTCGGCCTTCAGGCGGGCGTTCTCCTGGCGCAGCTCCTCCAGCTCCCGGGCCATGGCCTCCCGCTCAAAGGCGTCGGAGTAGAGACCCTCGGCCCACTCCACCACGGTATGGATCCCGTTGCGGACGGGGGTGGTCACCACCCCTGCCAGATTGGCGAAGGGGTTGGCGACCCCGCCGAAGGTAAAGGACAGCACCGCCCCGATGAGAGTCAGGAGGAGGGCGATGATGAGGATCAATATTCCGTTTTGTTTGAGGAAATCCTTCAAGGTCAGATACTCCCTTTTGGCGGAAAATGGAGGATGAAGTGAAAAGTGAAAAATTAAAAGTGAAAAGTTTCGGTGTCCGGCCATAGGCCGGACTATTTAATAGCGGCCTTTAGCCACCACGGGACCATAGCTTTTTCACTTTTCATTTTTAACTTTTAATTTTCTTGTCCGGTTAGCGGAAAAATGCCGAAGTGCTGTAGAGTCTGGCCTAAGAGGCAGACGGGCAGGCCCATGACGTTGAAGTAGTCGCCCTGGATGCTTTCCACCAGGAGGGAGCCGAGGCCCTGGATGCCGTAGGCCCCGGCCTTGTCCATGGGCTCGCCGGTGGCGACATAGGCGGCGATCTCGGCCTGGGTCAGGGGGCGGAAGGTGACAAGGGTCCGCTGGCTGCGGGTCTCGGCCCGGTCCCCCTGGCGGAGGGTGAAGCCGGTGTAGACCTGGTGGGTCTGGCCTGAGAGGTGGGAGAGCATGGCCGCGGCCTGAGCCTCGCTGTCTGGTTTTCCCAAAATCTCCCCATTCCATGCCACCACCGTGTCGGCGGCGATGATCAGGCTGTGGGAGGGGGCCTGTTCCGCCACGGCCCGGGCTTTTTCGGCGGAGATGGCCTCCACCAGCTTATCCGGGGGGAGGGAGCGGTCCATATGCTCGTCAATGTCGGAGACCTGGACCCGGAAGGAAAGACCCATTTGGGTCAGCAGCTCCCGGCGGCGGGGGGAGGCGGAGGCTAAAATAATGTCCATTTGCGTTACACCTACTATGGATTAAGTGAAAAGTTAAAAGTGAAAAGTGAAAAATTTTGGTGTCTGGCGGAGCCGGACTACTTCAAATAAGCGGCCTTTGGCCGCAACGGGATCATAGCTTTTTCACTTTTCATTTTTCACTTTTAATTTCTTCCCGTGGAGCCGAAGCCGCCCTCGCCCCGCTCTGTCTCGTCCAGGGAGTCCACCACGGAGACGGCGGCCTGGGTCACGGGGGTGATAACCATCTGGGCGATGCGCTCGGCGGGCTCCACGGTATAGGGCTCCCCGGCGTAGTTCCGGAGGGCCACCACCACCTCTCCCCGGTAGTCGCTGTCAATGACCCCCACGCAGTTGGCGGGGGAGAGTCCGTGCTTGATGGCCAGCCCCGAGCGGGCGTAGAGCAGGGCCACCCACTCCGGGCCGGGCAGGGCGATGGCCAGACCCGTGGGGATCAGCCCCTGCTCTCCGGGGAGGATGGTGACGGGAGCGTCAATACAGGCCCGCAGATCCATGCCGGCGGAGCCGGGGGTGGCGTAGGCGGGGAAGGGGATCTCTTTGCCCAGCTTGGGGGAGAGGGGCTTTATCTTTAATTCCATCGTGGTACCTCTTTTCTATTGGTGTGCGATATTTTATTGAGATAAAAGATAAAAGAGAAAAGATATGGTGTCCGGCGGAGCCGGACTATTATAAATGCGCGGCTTGTGGCCGCAACAGATCAAAATCTTTTCTCTTTTCTCTTTGCCCTTTTCACTTACTCCACTCCCCGGTAATACAGGCCCCGGGTGAATTCGGCGGGGGCCCACTGGCTTTCGTCCCGGTAGCGCTCCAGGGCTTGGGCGCACTCCCAGGGGTTTTCGGTGGTGAAGAGGAGACGGGCGTAGGTAAGGCCCACCCGCTTCCAGTCTGGCTTGTCGGCCAGGAAAAGCTTTTTGCTGTTGAGGATCTCATTGCGGCAGCCGGGGGCCTTCACCACGGGGAAACGCTCCCCCTTCCGGTCGGTGAGGATGTTCTCCCCCTCGCAGGCGCACTGGCCGGCGCGGTTTTTGATGATACAGTTCTCCGTGATCATCAGGGGCAGGCGGCCGTAGACCACGGCCTCCAGGGGCAGGGCCTTGCTCAGGTCCCGGATCTGGGCCAGCTTCAGCTCGAAGGAGGCGGTGGCGGACTGGAAGCCCAGGCGTTTGAGTTCCTTCAGGGTCTGGGCGTTGAATACGGGCAGGCCGAAATCGGCGTGGAGGCTGAAGCCCAGGGACTGAGCCTGGGCGACCATCCCCAGGTCGCTGAGGAGGGCCTCGGTGGCTCCCAGCTCCCGGGCCTTCTCCAACTGCTGGGTAAGCTCCTTCTTCTCCCGGTCCCAGGCGATCCGGGGCAGGAGGACGCCCAGGGCGGTCTCCCGGCTCAGGTTTTTCACGCACTCGGGGTGGGCGGCGAGTTCCCCGGCGGGGATGTAAAGGGCGGCGGGGACCTGCCGGAGCAGGTCGGCGCTGACCTGACCCGCCCTTCGCACCGAGACGGTGAGGGCGGGGGGAGCGGTGGGGTTTTCGTAGCGGGCTCCGGCCTTGAACTCCCCCTCCTTCCGGCTGGGGAGGGTCTGGCGCTGAAGGCTCAGCTCCTCCAGGACCTGACGGCGGAGGGCGTTGAGGGAGGCCAGGGGCACGTTGAGACCCGGCTCCACCAGGGCCTTTACCTCCAGGCAGCGGTAGGGGGTGCCCCCGGTGCGGGAGAGCTGCTTCTCCACCTGCTGGGGGGTGATGGGGAGGGTTTGGGCCTCCTGGGGCAGGTCCCCGGCGGCGGTGACCACCCGGCCTTCCGGATCCTCCACCCCCACCCGGACGGGCTCCTGGGGGCGGACCATGGCGTAGAAACGCACGTCCACCCGGGGATTTTCCTGGTTCTGATAGGTCTGGCGGGCCTGGGCAAAGAGGTCCTTGGGCTCAGGGGCCTTTTCCTCCCGGGTGCCGAACATGTGGGGGCCGGTCTTGTCCTCAAAGTAGCCCTGGGTGAAGCCCTGGCGGGAGAAGGCGGTCTCCAGGGCGGACAGCTCCTCCGCCGTGGGCATCCGATCCTCCTTGATGAGGGTGGAGTAGATCCGGGTGATGACGGCCACGTACTCGGGCCGCTTCATCCGTCCCTCCAGCTTCAGGCAGGCCACCCCCATCTTTCGGAGCTGGCGGATGTGTCCGGCCAGACAGGCGTCCTTGAGGGACAGGGGGTAGCCGTCGGGACGGCCCCCCCAGCCGTACTTCATGCGGCAGGGCTGGGCGCACAGGCCCCGGTTGCCGCTGCGCTCCCCCACCACGGCGGAGAAGAAGCACTGGCCGGAGTAGCACATGCACAGGGCCCCGTGGCCGAACACCTCGATCTCAATGGGGGCGTGGGTGCAGATGTACTCGATCTCGCCGGCGGGGAGCTCCCGGGAGAGAACCGCCCGGGTGAGCCCCAGGTCGGCGCAGAGCTTCACCCCGTCCAGATTGTGGACGGTCATCTGGGTGGAGGCGTGGACGGGCAGGTCGGGGGCGGCCTGGCGCACCGCTCGGAGGACCCCCAGGTCCTGGACCAGGACGGCGTCCACCCCGGCCTGGGAGGCCCGAAGGGCCTGCTGGGCGGCGGCGGGCAGCTCCCGGTCGGTGAGGAGGGTGTTCAGGGTCAGATAGACCTTGGCCCCCCGCAAATGGCAATAGGAGACCGCCGGGGCGAGATCCGCCTCGGTAAAATTTTTCGCGTTCCGGCGGGCGTTGAAGTCGCCCAGCCCCAGATAGACCGCGTCCGCCCCGTTCTGGACGGCGGCGGTGAGGGCCTCCATGGACCCGGCGGGGGAGAGCAGTTCCAGCATGTTACTTCTTCCCTTGGGTCTGGAGCTTGAAGATCTCCCGCTTGGCCTCGCTGAGCTCCAGGTTCAGCTTCTTGCTCTCCTCCAGGCTCTCCTTGATCTGAGCCCGGAGATTCTCGGCGGTCTCCAGGCCCTTAAAGTACTCGTCGGCCATGTTGAGGGCGGCCAGGACGGCGGCGTCGGCGCCGGAGATCTTGCCCCCCTCCCGGAGCTCGGCGATCTTGGAATCCACGTGGGCGGCCACCTTTTTCATGTAGGACGCGTCCTCGGAGGCCACCAGGGTGTACTCCTGGCCGTCGATGGTAACGGTCACCTTGTTTTGCACGGCATACCCCTCCTTATTTTATCTCTATGGTATTATAGCACACCTAACCCCAATTGAAAAACAAAAATTCGTGAATTTTTCGGTTTTTTCGTTTTTCCGGAACCGGCTGGGGGGAGGGAGGAAAAAAGCACCCCCGCCCGGGGGAGACCCGCGGGTGGGGGCGTTGTTAACACAGAAGATCTGTCCTACTATGGGACCGTGCTGTGTTTGTCATTTTTTGTCCTTGGGGTGGGAGTGGCCCTGAAAGAGCAATACAAGGCCGACACACGTCCAGATAATGGGGATCAAAAAAGCGACCGGCTGGAAACGAAAGGTGACGGCCCGGAGATAGCTGCCCTCAGCACCCCCCTGAAAATGGTTAAAGACTTCAAGAAAATTCAGCAGCAGGGCAAAGGTACAGGTGCCAAGGCCGGTGAGTATGAGTCCGACGGCTTGTTTCACGTTCAATGAAATCCCTCCTAATCAATGGCAATCACTTGCAAAAAAGTTAGCGCGGAATGTGATTGCCTTTGTTGTGATTCTATACCCGCCAACCTCGGTTCCAACACTTAGAATATTTCCTCCTACGCTGATACTGATCCCGGGCTGGGTATATACAAAACTACCGATTACAACAACGCTGCTTTGCGTTGAACTGTTTTTTGTAATAGCATAATCTCCGTGGTCAAAAGTAAGGTTATCAATAGAAACTCCGGGTATATATGCATAAGGAGCGCTTATTTCTACCAATTCTATTGCTTTTTTGATTTCCAGGTTATACACATACTTGGCATAAACAGCAATGGTCACTTTTTGGGAATAGCTTTTGCCATCAGAAATTGTTCCAGCAGTTTTTTCCAAGGTGGCATACCGGATTTGTTCGTCCACTCCTCTTGTGATACTTAAGTTCTGTTTAGCATCCAGTGTCTCAGCTTCTTCATAGGATATATTTTTTTCTTCAGCCATAACGGAGATATAGCTCTCCCGCGAAATTTCTCTGATGGATTCAGATTCTACCGGGAAATTCATATCAACCGCAAAAGATATCGGGCAACTGCTCACGAGATAAGGGAAAATATAATCATCAAACTGGTCAGATATTTTTTCATAATAAGCTCCCTCCAAATTTTTATATATGTATGTTGCTTTTGTTAAAGCTGTGAGGAAACCTATTACTGCATGGGACTCACCTCTTTCCAAAGGTCGGATCGTTTTTGATCTAATTCCAAGCTGTGGAGAAATTACCCTGTTTCATGTTGTGCAACTTTAATAATGTATAAAACTCTTACATTCAAATTTTAAAACATTTTACATAATTTGTCAATGAAAATATTTCTTGATTCTTAGGTGCAGGGAAACGCCGGGGGGACACAGATATACAAGCACAGGGAAAGATACATTTCACTTGGTAAACGTTCGTTCGTTGCCTGCTTTATTCATATGGAGCCCTACACATTTTTGTCTTTACCTTCTTCCCCTTTTGGTATAGAATAGAGTTGTTATTTTATGACCACCCGGAAAGGAGGCGTTCCCCTATGGCCGATCCCATTTTTCTGCCCGGCAATATCCTGGCCCTGCCCGCCGAGGCGGCGGGGCGGCTTATCACCTCAGGCAGCGGGGACGCCGCCTTACTCTATCTCTACCTGCTGAAAAACGGGGGACAGTACGACCCCACCGCCGCGGGGCGGGCCCTGCGGTGGGAGCCCCAGCGGACCGCCGGGGCGGCGGGACTGCTGGCGGGGATGGGGCTGGCGGCGGCGGAGCAGGGGCCGGTCCCTTCCCCCGCCCAGCCCGAGCCGCCGGAGTATACCGCGGCGGATATCAACCAGGAGCTGAGCAGCGAGACCTCCCCCTTCCCCCTGCTGGTCCGGGAGGTCCAGCGGCGGCTGGGGAAGGTGCTGTCCACCAACGATCTGAAGGGGCTTTACACCATCTACGATTTCTCCGGGCTGCCCCCGGAGGTGATATTGCTTGTGGTAAGCTGGACCATCGAGGAGTTTCAGCGGAGGAACGGGCCGGGGCGGATGCCCCGGATGCC
The DNA here is from genome assembly GCA_022799035.1 of Oscillospiraceae bacterium. Taxonomy (GTDB): domain Bacteria; phylum Bacillota; class Clostridia; order Oscillospirales; family Oscillospiraceae; genus Vermiculatibacterium. Next base: position 48,769 of record JAAWNQ010000011.1, on the reverse strand, counting down.
CCAGATCCAGCGGGAGGCCATGCTCTGGAAGGAGAAGGGGGTGGACACCGTGGAGGGGGCGGAGGCCCATCTGAAGCGGCTGACCCTGCTGCGGGACCGGACGGTGCAGGTCCTGGCCCTTCTGGACATCCGGGACAGGCCCCCGGTGGCCCGGGAGAAGGAGTATATTACCGCCTGGTTGGAGATGGGCTTTGAGGACAAGGTGATCCGCCGGGCCTATGAGGAGACGGTGCTGAAAAAGGGCGGTCTCAACTGGGCCTATATGAACGCCATTTTGAAAAGCTGGCACCAGAAGGGGCTCCACAACCAGGAGCAGCTCAAGAACGCGGAGAGACAGAGGCCCTACCGCCCCAAGCCGGGGGCGGGGGCCACGGCCCCCCAGCCCGGGATCCCCGGGGAGGCGGACCGGCGGGCCCGGGAGGACATGGAGCGGCTCCGGGCCTTTTTGGAGAAGGAAAAGAAGGAGGGGAACTGAATGGCATACGATCCCATGGTGCTCCGCCGGGCGACCCGGCGGCTGGACCAGTCCCGGAAGGAGCGGGAGGACGCCCAGGAGGCCCTGCGCCGGAAGCTTTACAATCAGATCCCCGAGCTTTCCGACATTGACCGGGAGCTGAAGGGGACGGTGCTGGATCTGGTCTCGGCCAGCCTGCGCAAGGGCAGCGATCCGGCCCCCGCCCTGCGGGTGCTCCGGGACGGGAATATGAGCCTCCAGGCCCGGAGGGCCCACCTCCTTCAGGAGGCGGGCTACTCACCGGAGGCCCTGGAGGACGCCCCCCTGTGTAAGAAATGCGGGGACTCCGGGTGGGTCCGGGGAAGGATGTGCCAGTGCCTGAGGGACCTATGCGCCCAGGAGCAGGTGAGGGAGCTGAGCAAGCTGTTGGACCTGGGAGAGCAGTCCTTCGACAGCTTTTCCCTGGACTGGTATTCCCCCCTGCCCTGGCCGGGGGAGGGGCTGTCCCCCCGGGAAAATATGGAGTTTATCCGGGATTTCTGCAACAATTACGCCCAGAAGTTTGGGAAATTTCTCTTTCCCAACCTGTTTCTCTCGGGGGATCCGGGGCTGGGGAAAACCTTCCTGTCTGCCTGCATCGCCCGGACGGTGGCTGAGAAGGGCTTTTCCGTGGTCTATGACACGGCGGGACAGCTTTTTTCCCGGTTTGAGGAACAAAAATTTTCCAGGGACGTCCAAGAGGAGAGAGAGGCCCAGAGCGATACCCGGCGGTATCTGAATTGCGATCTGCTGATCCTGGACGACCTGGGCAGCGAGTTCCTCTCCCCCTTTGTCCAGTCCGCCCTCTATACCCTGGTGAACACCCGGCTTCTCCAGAGCCGGGCCACCGTCATTTCCTCCAACCTGTCCATGGACGGGATCCGGGGCCGGTACAGCGGGCAGACGGCCTCCCGTCTGGAGGGAGAGTACCGGGTCCTGCGGTTTTATGGGGAGGATATCCGGCTGCAGAGGAAGGCGAAGCTGTGAGAGATAAAAGAGAAAAGATAAAAGAGAAAAGATGAGATCGGAAGTCGCCGGAGGCGACTGCTTGGAAATGGTCCGGCTCCGCCGGACTACAAGATAAAATCTTTTCTCTTTTAACTTTTCACTCCATCGTTGCTTTTCTTCCAAATATAGCGTATAATGTGGTCAACATAATTTTACACACACTATCTTGAATGTCTGGAGGAGTCAAATATGAAGCTGAAACGGTTCGGAGCCCTGGCGCTCTCCCTGGCGCTGACCCTTTCCCTGGCTGTGGTCCCCGCCCGCGCCCTTACCTTTTCCGACGTGGACACCGATTTCTGGGGATATGAGGACATTACCAAAATGTCCAACCGGGGATTGGCCAAAGGCTATGACGACGGGACGTTCAAGCCCAATGGACGGATGACCGCCGCCGAGACCCTTCTGTTCTGCGCCCGGGCCACCGGGGTGGACACCGCCACCCAGGCCAAGATCGCCCAGGACCGGGGGGAGGAGATCGCCGAGGTCCTGCCCACCTCCAACAACATGAACGTGTGGGCCACCGCTGAGATGGCCCTGGCGGTGGAGACCGGGGTGCTGTCCGTGGCCGAGCTGGAGGAGCTGTCCCAGGTGGACCCCAAGACCCGGAACTCCACCACCGGAGAGCGGACCTACCTGGAGCAGACCATGTCCCGGGAAAAGATCTGTATGTACCTGGTCCGGGCCATGCAGCTGGAGCCTCTGGCCCGGGGGCTGGGCTCCTACTCCCTGAGCTACACCGACAGGGACGACATTGCCCCCGCCCTTCAGCCCTACGTCTTTGTGCTGACCAACTACGGTATTGTCAAGGGCAAGGACGGCGGCCTGTTTGACCCCAAGGGGGCGGTGACCCGGGCCGAGATGACCACCATGCTCAGCCGGGCTTTGGACTTTATGGACAAGGCGGGCATTGTCACCGAGCTGAGCGAATATACCACCTATGACTGGCGGGGGGGCGTGATCACTACCGTTACCAGCGCCGCCGACGGGACCATTATCCTGGGGCTGAGCAACGAGATCTCGGGGGCCCAGTCCTACTCCATCCCCGCCGCGGCAAAGATCTATGACGACAACATGCTCACCTCCTCCACCGCCCTCCGGGCCGGCCAGTATGTCCGGCTGAACCTGGGCGGCAACGGCACGGTGGAGGAGGTCCGGCTCAGCGGCGTTCTTACCGCCCATACCGGCTCCATCTCCGATCTGACTGAGGGACAGCTCTCCCTGCTGATCAACGGCGCCGCCCATCTGCTGACCATCGACCGCTTCACCGAGGTGGCCGTGGCAAAGAGCGTGGGCGGACGGGAGCTTATCGACGAGGAGGCGGGGTACACCACCGCCACCTGTTATGTGGATGAGATGGGCCACCTGGCGGGGGTGAAGTTCTCCGGCGGCACCATGACCACCGACGGCCTGGTGGAGAGCGTTACCACCATCGGCGGCAACACCACGCTGGGGGTCACCGCCTTTAACGGCGTTGTGTACCACTATCCCATCCCCGCCGGGACCACTGTTATGATCAACGGAGCCTTGGGCTCCCTGTCCTCCGCCCAGGTGGGAAAGTACGTCCAGCTTCGGGTGGGGGCCGACGATAACCGCATCCACAGTATTGCGGTGGATACGGTGAGCCGCTTTGTCCAGGGCCCCATCAAGCGGCTGGGGACCGTGGGCACCGCCCGCAGCGTCTTTATCAACGATGTATTCTCCGGGAAGGAGACCTCTTACACCGTAAGCCAGAGCGCCGCCATCACCTATGACGGTGAGGTGAGGACGCTCTCCCAGCTGGAGTCCGGCTGGTATGTGACCGTTATGATCTCCAACAACATGATCGTTCAGTTGGACGGTTTTCCCGGCTCGGCTGTGGTGGAGGGGACCCTCAGCTCCATCAACTACGGTCCCTCCACTGTGATCCAGGTTTCCCAGGAGGATGACAGCGTGGTTTCCTACACCTTGGATATCACGGACCTGCCCACCATCAGCCGCAACGGAAAAAGCAGCTCCATCGACCAGCTTCGCACCGGGGACCGGGTGTCTATCACTATCCGGTATAATGAGGTGGAGCGGATCGACGCTGTGCCCCAGGACGCCAACCTCACCGGCGTCATCGACCGGGTGACCCAGGAGCGGTCCGGGGTGGTGCTGGATGTGACCCTGGCCGACGGCAGCAAGGTCTCTTATACCGTCTCCGACGGGGTGTCGGTGAGCCAGAACGGAAGCGCCTCCAACATTTACAACCTGAAGCCCGGCTTCTCCGTGGCCCTGGTGACCAACGGGGATCAGGTGGTGTCCATCGACATTACCGCCGTGGCCTCCTCCTCCACCGAGTTGAGCGGCGCCGTTCTTCTGACCTCCTCCTCCAGCGGGAACAAGACCATCACCCTTCAGGTCACCGATTCCATGGGGAAGACCTCTCTGGTGGTGATGGACGTTCGGAACGCCAACCTGATGGATCTCTCCGGCCGGGAGCTGAGCCTGACCAGCGGCTTTGCCGCCGGGGATATGGTGCGGGCCTTCGGCGCCTATGACGGAGCCACCTTTGTGGCAACTATCGTTATCAAGCAGTAACCGTATCAACCGGCCGCCCGCTGTGGGATCCCGCAGCGGGCGGTTTTTTTCTCTGTTTATGCCGTAAACATATTGTTTTTGTGAAAAAAATACTTTATACTGATAGGGATAATTTTGGTAAGGAGGCAGAACTGCATGATGAAAAAACGCATATGTTCCCTTCTCCTGGCACTGACCCTGACCTTCTCTCTGGCCCTGCCCGCGGCGGCGGCCCAGGACACCCCCTCCGCCTGGGCCAATGATGCCGTCACCTGGCTCCAGGGGACAAAAAAGCTTACCCAGGCCGATTTTTCCGGCTATGACCGCACCGTGACCCGGGCGGACTTTGCCCGGCTGGGAGTCATTCTCTACGAGCTTATCACCGGAATGCCCAAGCCCAACCCCGCCGACGTGAAGAATCCCTTTACCGACACCGACGACAAGGATGTGCTCCGGGCCTACAAGATCAAGATCATCTCCGGCACCGGGGACGGTACCACCTTCTCCCCCAATGATTCGGTGAACCGGGAGCAGATCGCCGTCATGCTGCTGCGGGTGCTGGACGCCTGCAAGGTGACCTACAGCCAGGTGGACGTCAGCGGCATTTCCTTCTCCGATGAAGCCGAGCTCAGCTCCTGGGCCGCCCCCAGCATGAAGCGGGCCTACCTGATCCAGATCATGAACGGCACCGGGGGCTCCTCCATGTCCCCCAAGATGACCGTCTCTATGGAGCAGGCCTATCAGCTTCTCTATAACGTCTATACCAATCGGGACGCCATCCGGGCGGGAAAGACTCGGACCCTCTCCTCCGGGGCCATGGGGACCATCTCCCTGAAATACTCCGGCGGCGGCAAGTATGCCACCGGCTGGTGTGAGGACGCCTACCACGGCCGGCCTGTGGTCTGTGACATCGACAAGGATGGCTCCCTGGAGATCCTGGCCGCGTCCTACTCCGTCATGTGCCTGGACGCCGCCTCCGGAGCTCTGAAGTGGCGGTTCCCCGCGGGCAGTGACCGGTCCACCACCACCGACGGCCTGGGCCTGTCCCTGCGGACCTGGCCCGACCTCTATGTGGGGGATGTGGACGGGGACGGACAGAATGAGATCGTGGCCGGTCACGGCAGCGGCGCCGGCGGCGGAGTGGTGGCGGTCTACGACCATAACGGCTACTATAAACCCGGCTGGCCCCAGGCCCTGCCCGCCGAGGTATACAGCGTGGCGGTGGCCGATCTGGACGGGGACGGCACCATGGAGATCGCCGCCGGTATCGGCGTGGAGGACGGGGCCAACGTCTATGTTTACGAGCATGACGGGTCCCTCCGTCCCGGCTGGCCTCAGCTCTCCTACGCCAACGACGGGCAGAAGACCCTGGCCTTGGAGCGGGACTCCAGGTCTCCCGGTCTGGGTTACGCCTGGGGGGTGTTCAATGACAATATCGCCATCGGGGACATTGACGGGGATGGGATCTCCGAGATCGTGGTCCCCTCCGACGTGGCCCAGATCTGCGCCTACAAGCCCGACGGCACCCCCGTCCGCTCCGCCATGCGGTCTGAGACCGCCGTGGCGGAGGGAGTGACAGACTACGCCGTCTGGGGGCGGGTGGGGACCTTCTCCAACGCGGAGTATGAGTCCAAGGTCCACAACGGAGGCTTCGGCAGGGCCTACGACAGGATGGGTACCCCCCTGGATGTGGCCTCCCTTCCCGAATACGAGCGGCTTACCGCCCACTTTACCCACAGTAAGGCGGTGATCGCCGATGTGGACGGAAACGGCTCCCAGGAGGTGGTCGTGGTGGGTAACGTTCACGACAGGCGGGACATTGAGATGCAGCTTCCCACCCTGGCGGGGCTCTATCAGGAGTTGTATATCTTCAACGGGGACCGGACCCGGTACAACGCCGCCTGGTCGGTGGAGCCCAGTGTTAAAGAGGGACCTCTCTCTGAGGACTGGCTTGCCATCGGCCTGTCCACCCCTGACCCGGTGTGTGTGGACCTGGACGGGGACGGCAAGCTGGAGATCCTCTACCCCGACTACTCCGGCAAGCTCAACTGCTACTGGCTGGATCACACCCAGCACGGAAGCTGGCCCATCAACGTCTATGACGGGGCGGTCATGGAGTACGCCGTGGCCCCCGCTGTCTATGATCTGAACGGGGATGGGAAGCTGGAGGTGATCTTTGCCACCTACACCCAGAAGCAGGGGACCAAGAAGGGCTCTCTTTACATTGCCGACACCCAGGGGAATGTGCTCCAGAAGGTGGAGCTGCCCCATGCCGCCGACACCTCCAACCCGGTGCCTAACGGCAGTCTTTCCACTCCGGTGATCGCCGATGTGGACGGGGACGGAAAGGCGGAAATCGTCCTCCACACCTACCTGTCCGGAGTCGCGGTTTTTGACGTGGACTGAGGAGAGAGAAAAGAGAAAAGAGGAGGGCCATCCCATGCTTGGGGTGGCCCTCCTCCTTTTGGTTTTTAGGATAGGGGTAGGCGTTTCTTTATCTCCTCAAACCCATATTTATCTTTTCTCTTTTTTCTCCGCCCTTTTGAAAGCCTCTTTCATCGGTCCCCGGGGCAGGGGCGTGTTGTTTTTCTTGAGGATGGCGGCGATCTCCCCCTGGGTCTGCTCCACCTCGGAGCGCAGGTCCTGGGCGGAGAGCCGCAGGGCTCCGTGGCCCAGGATGATAAATTGAACGGGGCCGTCGGAGGTGGCAACCCGGACCCGGTTGTTCCCCTCCTTCTGGAGCCGGTAGCTGGCCTTCTCAATGTAGCTGTCCGCCGTCTCCGCCTCCTTGGTGTAGACGATGTGGATGTTGTGGTATTTGGTGACCGAGCCGGTCCCCTGGGGCACTTTGTAGGCGTCAAAGACCAGGATGACCCGGTTTTTCCGGAATCCCTGGTAGTTGCTCAAAATGTCCGCCAGAGTCTTCCGGGCGGTGGACAGGTCCTGCTGGGCCAGGGCCTTCAACTCCTCCCAGGCGAAGATCATGTTGTAGCCGTCCACCAGCAGATACTCCGGCCCGGAGGGGGCGGAGGCCACCTGGCGGGGGCCGTCGGGAAGGCTGGTCCGCCGGGGCTTGGGGGGCGGCTGAAAAGCCCGGGGCTTCACCGCCCCGTAGGTCTTTTCAAAAATGGCCTTCAACTCCCTGTCCTCCTCCAAACTGCCGGAGACCGAGGGGCGGCGGGGAGGGGTAGCCCTGCCCGGGCCCCTTTCGGGTGAGGAGGAAGGCTCTTGGGTCCCCCTTTCCAGAAGGGGCAGGTGCATATGGCGCTCCACCTCGTTCCAGGGCACATAGTACCCCGCCCCGTGGGCGCAGAAGATGGAGCCGGTGGGGTTCTCCCCGTCCCCCTCCGGGTCGTACCTCAGTTGGCTCACAAGGCTATCCTGGTCGGGGCAGGGCCGGTAGGGACCGGGCAGGCAGGTCCATCGTCCCCGCCCCTTGGTATAGGCCGCCACCTCCGCCCCATAATCCCGGAATTGGGAGACGGGACCCATCCCGGTGAGGATGACCTCCTCCCCCACCGATTGGGGGGGATCCCCCTCCCCTCCCATCCGCTGGATATCGGCCAGGGCGCGGCCCAGGCTGGATTGGGGCAGCTCCAGACGGAAGGAATACCAGGGCTCCAGCAGCAGGCTCTTGGCTTTGCGAAGCCCCTGGCGGACGGCACGGTAGGTGGCCTGGCGAAAATCCCCGCCCTCGGTGTGCTTTTCGTGGGCTCTGCCCGAGAGGAGGGTCAGCTTCATGTCGGTGATGGGGGAGCCGGTGAGCACCCCCCGGTGGGGCTTTTCCATCAGATGGGTCAGAATGAGCCGCTGCCAGTTGCGGTCCAATACGTCCTCGGAGCATACGCTGTCAAACTGAAGCCCGCTCCCCGGGGGGAGGGGTTCCAGGAGAAGGTGGACCTCCGCATAGTGGCGCAGGGGCTCAAAATGACCCACCCCCTCCACAGGGGCGGCGATGGTCTCGGCGTAGACCACGCTGCCGGGGCCAAACTCCACCTCCAGGTCAAAGCGTTGGAAGATGACCCGCTTCAGGATCTCCGCCTGGACCTGGCCCATGAGCCGCAGGTGGATCTCCCCCAGCTCCTCGTTCCACTCCAGATGGAGCCGGGGATCCTCCTCCTGGAGAAGCCGCAGCTTGGGCAGAACGGCGTGGGGGTCGGCCCCCGGGGGGAGAATGAGCTGGTAAGCCAGGGCGGGCTCCAGGGCGGGGGGCACCCAGGGTCCCTCCGCTCCCAGGGGTTGGCCCGGGGCGGTGGAGGTAAGGCCCGTGACGGCGCAGACCGTCCCTGCCGGAGCTTCCTCCACGGCGGTGAATTTGCTCCCCGAGTAGATCCGGATCTGGTCCACCTTCTCTGTCCCCTCCCCCACAGACAGGGGGGTGCGGACACGGAGGGAACCTCCGGTGATCTTCATATGGGTCAGCCGGGCTCCCTGGGGATCCCGGCTGACCTTATAGACCCGGGCGGCAAAGTCACGGCCCCACCGGGGCCGGGGGGCAAACCGGGAGAGGGCGGAGAGCAGCTCCTCCACCCCCTCCAGCTTCAAAGCGGAGCCAAACAGACAGGGAAAAAGCTTTCTGCTTCCGATGAGACGCCGGAGGGCGCTGTCGGAAAGGCTGTCCCGGGCCATATACTCCTCCAGCGCCTCCTCGTCCCCCAGGGCGGCCTCCTCCCAAAAGGGGGCTGTGCCGTGGGCGGCCCAGTCCAGAATGGCGGGACTGAGGGCGGCGTGAAGCTTGCCCAGCAGGGCGGCCCTGTCCGTCCCCGGCTGATCCATCTTGTTGAGGAACAGAAAGGTGGGGACCCGGTGCCGCTCCAGCAGCTTCCACAGGGTCAGGGTGTGCCCCTGGGGGCCGTCGGAGCCCGAGACCACCAGAATGGCGCAGTCCAGCACCCCCAAGGTCCGCTCGGCCTCGGCGGAGAAATCCACGTGGCCCGGAGTGTCCAGAAGGGTCAGCTCCACCTCCCTCAGGGGCAGGACCGCCTGCTTGGAAAAGATGGTGATCCCCCGCTCCCGCTCCAGGGCGTCGGTGTCCAGAAAGGCGTCGGCGTGGTCCACCCGGCCCAGCCGGCGGAGGGCCCCGCCCCGGTAGAGGAGGGCCTCGCTTAGGGTGGTCTTGCCCGCGTCCACGTGGGCCAGGATGCCGACGGTGAGCTTATCCATGGGGGGAGCCTCCTTTTCGGGGAGTTGTCATTGTATCGCAGGGAGCCGGGGCCGCAGAGGGGCCCCGGCCTGGGGATATCCGTACTATGGGGCGGTTTCCGGGTGGGGAGGGAAAAGCCGGGAAGCCGCAAAGGGTTACAGGATCCCGTATTTATCAAAGGTGGCCTTCACCGAAGCCCCTTTCATCAGTTCCTCCCGGACGGTGTTCTCCCCCTGTACCTTCTGGGCGGCCATGGGGATGACCTTGTCGATCAGCTTGGCGGGGATGCGGACGATGCCGTCCTCGTCGGCGAAGATCAGGTCCCCGGGGCGGACGAGGACCCCACCGCAGACCATGGGCTCGTCGGCGCTTACCGCGTCCACCCGGCCCTTGGAGTCCAGGGGATTGGTCCCCCGGCAGTAGATGGGAAAGGCCTCCAGGTCGATAAAGGCCAGATCCCGGGCGTGGCCGTCCAGCACACAGCCCCGGGCCCCCCGGGCCATACAGGCGGTGGAGAGCAGCTCGCCGATGTAACCGTTGTGGTTGTTGCCGTTGACGGTGGTCACCACCACGTCCCCCGGCTCCAGGCTGTCCAGAAATTCCAGGTCCTTCTGGTAGGGCTTTTCCGGGACGGCGAAGACGTCCACGGCGTAGAGGGTCCGGGCGTAGCCCAGGAATTTGCCGCTGTTCTTCATGGGACGCAGGTCCCCTGAAAGGCAAAAATCCTTCTCTCCCAGTTCGTCCAGAATGTCGGCCACCACCGCTACGTAGAGATCCTGGGTCAGCTTGTCCAGCGCCTGTTGGGTATACCGCATGGTTGGGTCCTCCTTTTTATTTTTTGTGGCGGAAGATCACAGAAACCCTTCCCTTAGGCCGGAAAGAGCCTCCAGAGGGGCGGAGAGGAGGGTGGGGTCTGGAAAAAACCAGGAGACAAGGACCAGCTCCTCCTCCGTGAGGTAAAAATCCGTGGTGTGGGAGGATCGGGCGGCGTAGTCGGTAAGACACCGGGCCACAAGCTCCTCTTTACTGTTATTGCGATGATTCAGAGGAGTCCAGTCCTGGGCATAGAGCCAGTCCTCCAGGTCCTCCCCCACATCCACCACATCCTCCAGGGAGAGGACCTCCCCCGTCTGCCGGTCCCCGGTAAGGGTAAGGAGCCGGGAGGAGGGGTGGGCCGCCCCCTTGACATATCCCTCGTTGCGGAGAAGGACGGAAAATAGGCGGTCGTCATACCGCATGGCCTGCCAGTCCCCGTCCTCCGTGCCGCCGTTGGGCCACTCGGAATAGTCAAAGGGACCCATAAAGACCTCCGGGTCGGTACCCAGGGCCAGCTGGCGGATACGCTCGCTGAGGGCCTCGTCCCCCGGTTGGCCGGAGAGCTGAGGGTAGAGGATCAGCACGTTCCAGCCGTTGCCCTGGTAGGTGAAGTAGGCCTCCTGAAGCTCATAGCCGTCCACCAGGTCCCACTGGGGGCCAAACCAACGGACCGCCGTATGGCCCTCCCCCGGCTCCCGGGACTCCTCCGGCTCCGGGGAGAGCTCGGCTTTGACCTCCGGGGTGGGTGAAGGGGTCAAGGTGGGAGTGGGTGTCGAAGCGGGAGTAGGCGAAGGGGGCAAGGTCGACGTGGCCTTCAGGGTGGGGCTGGACTCCTGGGGGGCTGCGGTACAGGCAACGCACAGCAGGAGGAGCAGAAGGGGTAGAAATCGTCTCATGAAAGCCCCTCTCTCCTTAGACGAACTCCCCGGCCCAGTTTCCGTCCCGGAAGACGGGGACCTCCGCGCCGTCAGGAAGGATACCGGTGATGGACAGGTCGGCGGTGCCGATCATAAAGTCCACGTGGGTGGCGGAAAGGTTGATGTTGTGGGCCTTCAGCCCCTCCTCATCCATATCCAGCCCCCCTTCCACGCACTCGGGGAAGCCCTTCCCCAGGGCCAGGTGGCAGGCGGCGTTCTCGTCATAGAGGGTGGAGTAGAAAAGGATCCCCGACTGGGCGATGGGGGAGGCGTGGGGCACCAGGGCAACCTCCCCCAGATGGGTGGCCCCCTCGTCCACCGCCAGAATGCTTTTCAGCAGCTCCAGGCCCTGGGCGGCTCCGCAGTCCACCGCCCTGCCCTTCTCAAATTTGATCCAGAAATCCTGGATCAGCCCCCCGTTATAGTTCAGGGGGAGGGCGGAGTGGACAATGCCGTCGGCCCGGTCCCGGTGGGGGGTGGTGAAGATCTCCTCGGTGGGCATGTTGGGGAAGAACCAGGTCCCCTCCACCGTCTCCGCTCCGCCCCCGGCCCAGACGTGGTTCTGGTTCAGACCCACGGTGAAGTCGGTGCCGCTCCGGGCAGTGTAGCGGAGGGCGTCGAACTGCCGGGCGTTGAGGAGCTTCACCCGCCGCTGGAAGGCCTCGGAGTGCTCCCGCCAGGCCCCGTCCGGGTCGGGCCCGTCCGCCCGGGCGGTGGAGAGGATGGCCTTCCACAGCTTTTCCACCGCCTCCTCCTGGGGAAGGCCGGGGAACACCTTTTTGGCCCACTTGGGGGTGGCGGCCCCGGCGATGCACCACACGTTCCGCCCCAGGTCCATCCCGTCGTAGAAGGCCTTGCAGTCCCGGTGGACCGCCCTTGACCAGGCGGTAAAGCGGCTGGGATCCACCCCCGCCATGCCGTCGGGATCCTCCCCGTCCAGGGAGAGGATGGCCGCCCCCCGCTCCGCCGCGCCGTTGCGCTGGAGGGCCTTCCAGTCGGGCACTCTCTCAAAGGCGGACTGGGGGGCGTGGAGGTAGTGGAGCCGGCTGACCACGTCGTCCGCCCACTCCACGGTCACCGCCCCGGCCCCGGCGGCCCAGGCCTCCTCCACCACCATCCGGGTAAAGGGGGCGGCCTCCACCGGGGTGGTGAGCAGCACCTCCTGCCCCGGCTTCAGCGCGCATCCGGTGCGGATGAGCAGCCGGGCATAATTTTGAAGCTGGTTTTCCAAAGACATAAAAATCGTCCTTTCTGAATGGGTAATTTGGGAGAAAACGGCACTTGTGGGAACTTGACCCTTTGTGATATACTATATATTGAATTGATATACGCCTTTTTATGAGGCATAACCTGATTATACAGTGAGGGAAACGAAATGGCAAGCGTGAAACCACAATATGACAATACCTCTATCTCCTCCCTGAAGGGGGCCGACCGGGTGCGTAAGCGCCCCGGGGTCATCTTTGGCTCCGACGGCCTGGACGGCTGCGAACACGCTGTCTTTGAGATCCTGTCCAACGCCATCGACGAGGCCAAGGAGGGCCACGGCAGCCTCATTACCGTGACCCGGTTCCTGGATCAGTCCATCGAGGTCATCGACCAGGGCCGGGGCTGCCCCGTGGCCTGGAACGAGAAGGAGCAGAAGTTCAACTGGGAGTTGGTATTCTGCGAGCTCTACGCCGGCGGCAAGTATGGCGGTGGGGACGACAACTACGAGTACTCCCTGGGCCTCAACGGCCTGGGCTCCTGCGCCACCCAGTACGCCAGCGAGTACATGGACGTCACCGTCCGCCGGGACGGGAAGAAGTATACCCTCCACTTTGAGAAGGGGGAGAACATCGGCGGGCTTCGGGAGGAGGAGACCGACCAGGGGAAAAAGACGGGCACCACCATCCGCTGGAAGCCCGACCTGGAGGTCTTTACCGACATCAACATCCCTGTGGAGTACTACGCCGATGTGATGAAGCGCCAGGCGGTGGTCAACGCCGGGGTCACCTTCCGCTTTAAGAACGAGACGACCCCCGGCCGGTTCGAGACCACCGATTTCCTCTACGCCAACGGGATCCAGGACTACGTGAAGGAGCTCTCCGGGGAGAACTCCCTCACCCAGCCCATCTTCTGGCAGACCGAGCGGAAGGGCCGGGACCGGGAGGACAAGCCGGAGTACAAGGTGAAGCTCTCGGTATCCCTGTGCTTCTCCAACACGGTACAGATCATTGAGCACTACCACAACTCCTCCTGGCTGGAGCACGGCGGCTCCCCGGAGAAGGCCACCCGCTCCGCCCTGGTCTCCGCCATCGACGGCTACCTCAAGGGCCAGGGGAAGTACCAAAAGACCGAGAGCAAGATCACCTGGGCCGACGTGGAGGACTGTCTGGTGCTGGTGTCCAACAATTTCTCCACCCAGACCTCCTACGAAAACCAGACCAAAAAGGCCATCAGCAACAAATTTGTCCAGGACGCCATGACCGAGTTTCTCAAGGCCCAGATGGAGGTCTATTTTATAGAGAATCCCTTCGACGCCCAGAAGATCGCCGAGCAGGTGCTCATCAACAAAAGAAGCCGGGAGAGCGCCGAAAAGGCCCGGCTGAATATCAAAAAGAAGCTCACCGGCACCATGGATCTGGCCAACCGGGTGCAGAAATTCGTGGACTGCCGGAGCAAGGATCCCGAGAAGCGGGAGCTCTACATCGTGGAGGGCGACTCCGCCTTGGGCAGCGTAAAGCTTAGCCGGGACGGGGAGTTCCAGGGCATCATGCCCGTCCGGGGCAAGATCCTCAACTGCCTGAAGGCGGACTACGCCCGGATCTTCAAAAGCGAGATCATCACGGATCTGATGAAAGTCCTGGGCTGCGGGGTGGAGGTCAACGACAAGAAGGCCAAGGATCTGGCGGCCTTTGACCTGATGAACCTGCGGTGGAACAAGATCGTCATCTGTACCGACGCCGACGTGGACGGCTACCAGATCCGGACCCTGATCTTGACCATGCTCTGGCGGCTCACCCCCACCCTCATCAAGAGGGGATACGTCTACATCGCCGAATCCCCTCTTTATGAGATCAACTACAAGGAAAAAACCTGGTTCGCTTACTCCAACAAGGAGAAAGACGACATCGTAAAGGAGATCGGGTCGGACAAGAAGATCTCCATTCAGCGCTCCAAGGGCCTGGGCGAGAACGAACCCGAGATGATGTGGCTCACCACCATGAACCCGGAGACCAGAAGGCTCATCAAGGTGATGCCCGAGGACGCCGAGGCCACCGCCCGGATGTTCGACCTTCTCCTGGGGGACAACCTCCAGGGCCGGAAGGACCACATTGCGGAAAACGGCTATAAATTCCTGGAGCTGGCGGATATTTCCTAAAGGATAGACAAGGTCCGTTTGAAATTCAAAAGGAGGTATTTCCAAATGAAAGCAAAGCGTTTCCTGTCCCTTTTGCTGTCCCTTTCCCTGGCGGTATCTCTCGCCGCCCCCGCCCTTGCCGCAGAGTCCGCGCCCCTCCCGCCCGGGGTTACGGCGGCGGAGGCGGTGGAGCTTATGGCCGAGCTTGGAGGATTGTCGGCCTACTATGACCTCTTCACCCTGGACTTTGCCCGGCGGTACAAGGAGGCCCATCCCGAGGAGTACCAGGCCTTCGACCCCGACGCCTGGTTTGCCCAGGAGTGGGACTTTTACGGGAGCAAGGAGGAATATCTGGCCGATCGCGACCTGACGGAGGAGCTCTTCCGGGAGGATATGTGGGTGGAGTATGTCACCTACACCGAGGAGTACGCCGTGGCTTTTGAGGAATATATGGCCCAGGAGCAGACCCGGAAGGTGGAGGGGTATCGGGCCGCCCACCCCGGGGAGCTGGAGGGGCTGGACATCCAGACCCTGCTGACTTGGCAGGGCTATGAGGAGCCCATGGGGGCCTTTATGGAGGACTGGGATCTGGACAGCGAGGAGGAGGCCCGGCAGACCCTGCTGGAGCTCTATGTGGACAACCGCCTGGAGGTGGAGGAGAGGCGGAAGCTGGTGGAATTCTACCGCGCCGCCGACCCGGAGAGCTGGGAGAGCTTTGACGCCGAGGCCTACTTTGAGGAGCACTGGAGTTGGTACGACAAGGAAAGCTATATGCGCTCCCGGGGCCTTTTTTCGGAGGAGGAGTTTGCAGAGCAGCTCTACATGGATCATATGACAGGGTCTATGTTCCCCGTATGGGGCGGCCGGGACCGGGAGGTATCCCTGGTGGTGAACGGCTGGGAGCGGTATGACGCCCCCATCACCGCCCAGGACGGGGTATCCTATCTCCCGGCCCAGGAGCTGAACGCCATCCTGGGCACCTCCTTCGCCGGGGAGGAGCCGGTGGCCATCCGGACCGCCGCCCAGGACGCGGGCTGGGATGTGGTGTGGAACAAGAGCAACAATCAGGTGGTTCTGCTGGACCGGGAGCGGCTGACCCGGGGGATCGTCCTGCCGGAAAAGATGGATGTGGACGGGGAGCAGACCGACTATATCGAGTACGACCTGTCCGGCTTCGAGGGCCTGATCCGCAGGCTCTTCTCCCTGGCGGAGGTGAAGGAGGGGCAGAGCTACCGGACCACAGGGACCTGTGAGCTGACCCTTACCTCCTTCAACACCCTGGACGGGGACGAGAGTGGGAAGGTGGAGCTGACCGCCGATGTGCTGGTGCGGGACAACGTGGTGGACATGACCCTGACCCTCAACGCCGCCCAGGTGTTGGAGCTTCTGTCCCAGCCCACCCTGGACGCCCTGGCCAGGGAGCTGCCCAAGTTTGCCTTTCAGGATCTGAAAACCCTTCTCGCAGGCTGTAAGGCGGAGCTGATCTGGGATCCGGAGGCCGGGAGGGCCTACTGGAATATCCCCCTGCTCTCCCTTCTGGAGGATGGGGCCGGGGAGGTCTGGTACAGCGTGGAGCTGGACACAGGCACGGGCCTGACCGCCGGGGAGCTTTTGGAGGTCATACGGAGCCAGGACTGGAGCGTGGGGGAGCTGGCCTACCAGTACCTGCTGAACCAGAGCGGGGAAAGCTATGGAGGGGCCGATGAGGCCTACAGCGGCTGGATGCAGCTTTACGGGACGCTCAACGGACTTTTCGGCGCCGACACTGTCACGGAGAAAAACGGCGCCATCGCCTGGAGCCTTACCGGGGAGCGGATGAACCAGATGGTGGGCAGCGTGATAGAGGGCTACCTCTGGGGCTACTATGAGGAGGACAGGCCGGAGCTCCGGCCCTTCAAGGAGTATGACCTCTCCCTGACCATAGACCGGGCCGGGAAGGTGGAGACCTCCGCGGCCATTCGCCTGGATATGGACGCCCTGGCGGGCATGGCCACCGACAGCGAATGGATGGGGGCGGGGGGAACCGCCCTGGTGACCTGGCTTCTGAACCTGCTGGACTTCCGCTATACCAGCGCCGCTACCGCCACCGCCGGACACAGCCAGGGGACCGCCCAGTTCCACTGGAAGAACCAATTTAAGCTGGAGGTGGAGACCGCCTCTGACCGCCGGGAGGTGAAGGACGCCCCCCGGACCGCTCCCCCGGAGGGGGCGGAGATCGTAGAGCTGTAAGAGCATCTGCCCAGAATACAGGAGGAGCCCATGAAACGATCCCTTTCCCTGCTGCTGACCCTGTTCCTTATCCTACCCCTGTGCCCCGCCGCCCTGGGGGCGGCGGAGGGCCCATCCGCCCCGGGGTGGATGGGGGCGGAGGACTACCTCCTCTTCCCCGGGGATCCGGTATACCGGGCGGAAAACTGGGGGAGGATCCTCTCCCTCCGCCGGGAGGCGGAGGAGGGCGGGCTCCTGCCCCAGGAGGGCCGGGACTGGGCGGAGGGCTCCCCCGGACAGTGCTATGAGACCGCCCTGATCCGCCGCCGGTGCGCCGAGAACTACACCGACGACCTGGAAGCCCGCTCCGCTTTTCTGGCGGCGGGCCGGGCCTTCGCCGCCGCCGAAAGCGGCCTTTACGACCAAAACCGGGGCCGGGACGAGACCTATTACCGGATCAGCGTGGAGAAATACCGCTGCTACCTCATCTATCACGTGGAGTATATCAGCGACTGGGGCCGTGCCTTGGTCCCCGCCCTGGACGCGCTGGGGATGACCACGGAGGAGTTTTTCCAAGCCCCCCACATGGACCGGGTGGGGGAGCCGGACAAGGCCCGGGTGGCGGCGGAGATCAACGCCTATTGGGACTTTTACATCGGGGAGAAATCCCGGCTCACCATCTACCTGGACGATACCCTTTTGCAGATGGACGCCCAGCCCCAGGTGAAGGACCAGCGGACCATGGCCCCCATCCGGGCCATTGCCGAGGCCCTGGGGGCGGAGGTGGAGTGGGACCCGGTCACCTGGCAGGTCACCATGACCCGGGCGGGCTCCACCGTCTCCATGACCCCGGGCCAGACCACCGCCTGGGTGGACGGAAAGCCGGTGGAGATGGACGTGGCCCCCTACGCCGATCAAAACCGGACCTACTTCCCCGTCCGCTATGCCGCCGAGCTTTTCGGCCAGACCGTCACCTGGAACGCCGCCCAGCGGCGGGTGGATATCACACAGCCCCGGCAGGAGGACCGGGAGGCCCCCCTTCTGGCCATGGGGGCCCTTCTGGGCTTTCTGGAGGGGGGCGACCCCGCCCGCTTCGGCTTCTATCCCCGTCCTCCCCATTTGGCTCTGGTACGCAACGAGTACGGGGTCCCCGAAAGCCGCCCCCTGGAGCCGGCGAAGAAGTGCCGGGACCTGCTCTCCCAAAGCTGGGAGATCCCCGACCGGGAGACCCTTCTTCTGACCCTGAAAGCCCTCCTGGAGGAGGGTCATACCCAGGATTTCCTGGCCGCCGCCCAGGAGGTCAAGGACCTCTCCCCCCGAGAGATCGCCCGTTTGACGGAAAAGCTGGGGGAGACCGACCAATATATGTGGCCCTGGACCAAGGAGCTGTGGGAAAAGTGGGGGGAGACGGGCATCCGGGCCTGGGACCTCTGCCGGGTGGCCACCCTGGTCCAGTGGGGCTATACCGCGGGCTATGTGACCTACTCTGAGGCCCTGGAGCTGCTGGAGCCCGCCGTTCAGGAGCTTCAGGAGAATTTCGGGAGCTGGGACCAGGTCTATGAAAACTTCCTGGAGGGCTACTACTGGTGCCTTCGGGCCGACCTGGGGGAGAAAACAGTGTGGGACACCGACCTGGGGGCGGTCTACCAATACCTGAAAAACAGCCCCGACACCCGGACACTATTTGACGATGGAATGTTTGCCCACGAAGGGGAGTGAGCCGTTTTGAAAAAGAGATTTGCCGCCCTTTTGGCCCTTCTGACCCTGCTGGCGGCCACAGCCCTTCCGGCGGGAGCCTGGGAAATTTGGGCCTATCCCCCGCGGAAGTACCGGACCTTTCAGGAGTATCTGGACTTCTACCAGACCCAGGAGGACGAGGGTACCAAAGCCCTGGTAGAATATCTGGAACAGCGGCTGGCGGAGGGAGTATTGGAAACCTTTGACGCCGATGCCTATTTTAAGGAAAACATAGAGGGCGATGGACCTGGCGTTACCAAGGGGAACTGGCTGGGCTGGAATGACGACTGGCATGATGAAAAGGGGACCTACGACCAGGAATGGTTCCAGGCAGAGATGCTGGACCTCTATCTGACGAAAGAATATCGGGCCATGCGGGAGATGGAGGATGCCCGGCAGAAGGAGGTCCGCTTTCAGACCTGGACCCAGAACCACCCCGAAATCTACGCCGGTTTTAACCCCTACGCCTGGTTTGACGGCTACTACGGCACCGGTGGGTCAGTGCTGGAGACCTATATGCGCAACTGGAGCCTGGACGACGAGAGCTTCAAAAAGACCATGTTTATGGAGTGGGCCGACCGCTCAGACACCGCCTTTTTTAACGGCTACTGTGTAACTGTAAATGGCACGCCCATTCAATTCCAACTTTATCGGGACGCGGAGGAAAATCCTGCCGGCCCCAAGGCGGAGAACGGCCGCATTCTGATTCCCCTCCGGGCCGCCGCCGAAGCCTTGGGCCTGACGGTGGAGTGGAGGCCGGAGACCAATGAGGTGACCTGCTCCGACGAGGAAACCACCGTCACCTTCACCCTGGGCAGTACCGAGTACAGCGGCGGAACTTTGGATGTGGCCCCCTATGCCGAAAATGGCATCACCTACCTGCCCCTCCGGGCCCTGGGGGAGACCCTGGGCTGCGGCGTCACCTGGTACCAGGATTTTGCCACCGCCGCCCTGACCACCGAAAAGTAATTTCGAATTGTGATAATTCAAAAAGATAATACCCAACGGATAAGGATGGATACCAATGGCTAAGAAAAAGTCTCCCGACGAAGTGAAGCACCGCCCTGCCGACCCCAATGTGATGGGGCTCCGGGCCGAGGTGCTGGAGCAGCCCATCACCCAGACCCTGGAGATCAACTATATGCCCTACGCCATGAGCGTCATTATCTCCCGGGCCATCCCGGAGATCGACGGCTTCAAGCCCTCCCACCGGAAGCTCCTCTACACCATGTATGATATGGGCCTTCTCACCAAGGCCCGGACCAAGTCGGCCAACATTGTGGGCCAGACCATGCGCCTCAACCCTCACGGGGACCAGGCCATCTACGACACCATGGTGCGCCTCTCCCGGGGCTACGGGGCCCTGCTCCACCCCTTTGTGGACAGTAAGGGCAACTTCGGCAAGGTCTACTCCCGGGATATGGCCTGGGCCGCCTCCCGGTACACCGAGGCCAAGCTGGACGGCATCTGTGCCGAGCTCTTCCGGGACATTGACCAGGACACGGTGGACTTTGTGGACAACTACGACGGCTCTATGAAGGAGCCCTCCCTGCTGCCCACCACCTTCCCCAACGTGCTGGTCTCCGCCAACCAGGGCATCGCCGTGGGCATGGCCTCCAACCTCTGCGGGTTTAATCTGGAGGAGGTCTGCGAGGCCACCATCGCCTACATGAAGGACGAAAACTGTGACCTTCTCTCCCTCCTGAAGGCCCCCGATTTCCCCACCGGCGGCCAGCTTCTCTACGACGGCAATCAGATGGCGGACATCTACGCCACCGGCCGGGGCTCCTTCCAGGTCCGGGCCAGATGGCGCTATGTAAAGGAAGAGAACGTCATCGAGATTTACGAGATTCCCTACACCACCACCGCCGAAGCCATCATGGACAAGGTGACCGAGCTTGTGAAGGGAGGCAAGCTGAAAGAGATTGCCGACATGCGGGATGAGACCGACCTTTCCGGCTTGAAGCTCACCATCGACCTGAAGCGGGGCACCGACCCGGACAAGCTGATGCAGAAGCTCTTTAAGGCCACCCCCCTCCAGGATTCCTTCCCCTGCAACTTCAACATCCTCATTGCCGGAATGCCCAAGGTCATGGGAGTCCGGGAGATTCTTCAGGAGTGGACCGCCTGGCGTATTGAGGGAGTCCGCCGCCGGACCTGGTTTATCCAGAAGAAGAAAAAGGATAAGCTCCACCTTTTGAAGGGCCTGAAAAAAATCCTGCTGGACATTGACAAGGCCATCAAGATTATTCGGGACACCGAGCTGGACGCCGAGGTTATCCCCAACCTGATGATTGGCTTCGGCATCGACCAGATCCAGGCGGAGTATGTGGCCGATATCCGCCTGCGGAATATCAATAAGGAGTACATCCTCAAGCGGGTGGCCGAGACTGAGGACCTGGAGAAGGAGATTGAGGACCTCCAGGATATTCTGGACAACCCCAAGCGGGTCAAAACCATCATCGCCGGGGAGCTGAAGGACGTGGTGAAAAAGTATCCCGCCCCCCGCCGCACCGAGATCGTCTATGAGTACCAGACGGCGGTGGAGGACGAGGCGGAGGACGACACTCCCGACTACCCCGTGCATGTATTCCTCTCCCGGGAGGGATACTTGAAGAAGATCACCCCCCAGTCCCTACGGATGGCCAGCGACCAAAAGTACAAGGAGGGGGACGGCCCCAGCCAGTATTGGGAGGCCACCAACCGCGCCGAACTGCTGGTCTTCTCCGACCGCCAGCAGTGCTACAAGAGCCGGCTTTCCGACTTTGACGACGCCAAGGCCAGCGTGCTGGGGGATTATCTGCCCTCCAAGCTGGGGATGGATCCCGGGGAGGGCGTGGTCTGGGCCTGCCTCACCAACGACTACTCCGGACATCTGCTGTTCTTCTTTGCCAACGGCAAGGCCGCCCGGGTGGAGCTTTCCGCCTACCAGACCCAGACCAGACGGAAGAAGCTGACGGGGGCCTATTCGGACAAGTCCCCCCTGGTCTCCGCCTTCCTTCTCAAGGAGGATCTGGAGCTGGCGGTGACCTCCTCGGAGGGCCGGTGCCTGGTATTCCACACCGCCGTCCTGGCCCCCAAGACCACCCGGAACACCCAGGGGGTGGGGGTGATGACCCTAAAGCCCAAGCGGAGGGTGGAGTCGGTCAGGACTCTGGAGGAGCTGCCCGTCACCGATCTGGCCCGCTACCGGGCCAAGTCCCTTCCCATCATGGGAGCCCTTTTGAAGCCCGAGGACAAGGGCGAGAAGCAAATGTCCCTTTTGGAGGAATGAAAATGAAGCGTACCCCGGCCCAGCTTTTGAAAAATTACCTGTTTATCATGTTGGGCTCGGCGTTGTACGCTCTGGCCTTCGACGCCTTTTTCGTCCCCAACAGCGTGGCCTTCGGCGGGGTCACCGGTCTCGCCCAGATCGTGAATTTCTTCCTGCCCAAAGCCCCGGTGGGCACCCTGGTCATCGTTTTCAACATCCCCCTGTTCCTGCTGGGGTGGCGGCTGCTGGGGGGACATATGCTGGTCTCCTCCCTGGCGGCCATGACGGTCTCCTCCCTGTTCATCGACCTGATCCCTCTGTTCTATGAGTTCCCCCCCATGGAGGACAAGCTGCTGGCCTGTATCTTCGGCGGGGTGGTGCTGGGGATCGGCCTGGGGATCATCTTCCTCCAGGGAGCCACCACCGGAGGCACCGAGATCGTGGCCCGGCTTCTCAAGCTGAAGCTGAGCTGGCTGCCCCTGGGCAAGCTGCTCCTCATTGCCGATCTGGTGGTGGTGGCCCTGGTGGCTGTGGTGTTCCGGAATATAAACACCGCTCTCTACGGCGTGGTGGCCCTCTATATCTCCACCCTGGTGATGGACTGGGCCCTCTACGGCATGGACAACGCCAAGGTGGCCTATATCATCTCCGATAGACCCGAGGCTATCGCCCGGGTCATCATGGACGAGCTGGACCGAAGCGTCACCTACCTCCAGGGGGAGGGAGGGTACTCCGGCCAGAGCAAGCGGGTGATCCTCTGCGCCTTTAAGCAGCGGCAGATCGTAGCCATCAAGGAGACCGTCCGTCAGGTGGACCCCAACGCCTTTATGATCGTCACCACCTCCCACGAGGTCCTGGGCGAGGGGTTTGGGAGCTACCACAACGAAGTATAAGATAAAAGAGAAAAGATAAAAGAGAAAAGAGTTTGCCCTGTGGTCCGGCGGAGCCGGACCTGATTTAAATAGTCCGGCTCCGCCGGACACCGTATCTTTTCTCTTTTATCTCTTCTCTTGATCGCGGTAAGGAGGAACTATCTATGATCAACTGGGACGAATTGACGAGAAATTTGGAGGGGCACGGCTTCACCGTTCACCGCTTTGCCACGGCGGCGGAGGCGGCGGAGTACATAAACAAAGCCCTGGACGGCAGGACCATCGGGGTGGGCGGGTCCATGACCGTGAAGGAGATGGGCCTTTACGAGTCCCTGTCCGCCCACAATGAGGTCCACTGGCACTGGACCGAGGAGGGCCCCGCCGCCCGGGAGGCGGCCCTGGAGGCCCAGGTCTACCTCTGCTCGGCCAACGCCGTCTCCGAGACGGGAGAGATCCTGAATATCGACGGGGTGGGCAACCGGGTGGCGGGCACCCTCTACGGCCACCGGGAGGTCTGGCTGGTGGCGGGGGTCAACAAGATCGCCCCGGACGAGGCCTCCGCCCTTCACCGGGCCAGGAACGTGGCCTCCCCCCTCAACAACCGCCGCACCGGGAAAAAGACCCCCTGTACGGTAAACTGCGACCAATGCTACGACTGCCAAAGCCCCGACCGGGGCTGCGCCGCCCTGGTGGTCCTCTGGCGAAAGCCCGCCGGCATCCAAACCATGCACGTGGTGCTGGTGGAGGAGGAGCTGGGCTATTAAAAAGTTAAAAATTAAAAATGAAAAATGAAAAAGCCAAGGTCCCGCGGCGGCTGCATATTGAAATGGCCCGGCCAAGAGACATATACTCATTTTTCACTTTTCACTTTTAACTTTTCACTCCACAAGGGGGGTGATCTCCATGAAAAACCGAATCACCGCCGTGGGAGCGGCCCTCTGCCTGATTTTGACCTTGCCGGGCTGCGCCTCCCTTCTGGAGCGCTCCTACTCCTCCTCCGCCCCCCACGTGGACCGGCCCACCGTGGCGGAGGACCCCTCGGTGCTTCGGGCGGAGAACTACCGGGAGCTGGTCTCCGCCGTTCTCTATCTGGTGAGCCAGGGGGCGGAGGGGGGGACCATTCAACTCCACGATTACGCCGGGGCGGTGGAGGCCGACCTCACCGCCGCCTGCGCCGAGGTGGCCACTGAGGATCCCCTGGGGGCCTACTGCGTGGACTATATCAAGCACGAGTACATCCGGGTGGTCTCCGACTATCAGGCCACCCTGAACATCCGCTACCGCCGCACCCAGGAGCAGGTCCGCTCCATGGTGAAGGTCACCGGCACCGGGGCCATCCGCACCGAGCTTCAGGAGGCCCTGAGCCGGTTTTCCGAAGAGACGGTCCTCCGGGTGGCCTACTTTTCCGAGGACGAGGGCTCCATCCAGGCCCTTGTCCGTCAGGCTTACTACGATACCCCCGCCGCCGCCCTGGGCCTCCCGGGGGTGGAGATCGCCCTCTACCCCGATTCGGGCCGGGAGCGGGTGGTGGAGATCCTGCTCACCTACCCCGAGTCCGCCGAGGAGCTCCGCCGCAAGAGCGAGATCCTCTCCGCCCGGGTGAAGGAGCTGGCCCGGGAGCTCCAGGGCCTGGAGGAGCGGGGCGTGGCGGAGGCCGCCGTCCCCACCGCCCAGTACAGCCCCCAGGGGAACACCCCCTACGCCGTTTTGGTGGAGGGGATGGCAAACCCGGAGGGGATGGCCCTGGCCTATGCCCTTCTCTGCCAGGAGGGGGGCCTCTCCTGCGAGGTGGTGGAGGGCTCCCTGAACGGAGAGCCCCGGTTCTTCAACCAGGTGACCTTCTCCGATGGCTCCGCCGCCTACGTGGACCTGATGGGGGACTCCCCTTCCCTGACGGAGGAGAGGGAGATGGCGGACCGGGGGTATCTCTGGCCCGGCACCCCCGGCGGGGAAGGGCCGGAGGAGGGACCAAAAACCCGGCATATCCTGGGGGAAACCGAATAATTCCCCTTTACAACGGAAGAAATTTGTGATATAGTATCCAAGCACGACCATCCGTCGGCTTAGAGGCGGGATCCACCTCTGTGTCAGAGGGGTCCATCAGCCCGCCCCCCAGCCGGGAGGATAGAAAAAACGAAAGGTGGAAACACACATGATTCGTAAGGACGAAAAGACGGCCGTTATCGAGGCCAACCGCACCCACGAGACCGACACCGGCTCCCCCGAGGTGCAGATCGCCATTCTCACCGCCCGCATCAACGAGCTCACCGAGCATCTGCGGGTGCACATCCACGACAACCACAGCCGCCGGGGCCTCTACAAGATGATCGGCCAGCGCCGGAAGCTGCTGGACTACCTGATGAAGAAGGACATCGAGCGTTACCGCGCCATCATTGCCAAGCTGGGCATTCGTAAGTAAGAAGCGCGGAGAAGCGGGCTGCAAAAGGGCTAAGACGGGAGCGGAGCGAAACGGCCAGAGGGGGCAAGCCCCCGGCGGACGTTTTGCGAAGTCGGACGGCTTAGAGCTTTTACGTTCAGCCCGGTTCACAGCGTGACAGCAAGAAGCGCGGAGAAGCGGGCTGCAAAAGAGTTAAGACCCGGAGCGGAGCAAACGGACCGCAGGTCCCGAAGGGGCCGGAGGCCGGCTTGCGAAGTCGGAGGGGCTTAAGGCTTTTGCGTTCAGCCCGGTTCACAGCGTGACAGCCCGTGCGAGACAGGGTGGTACGGGAGACCGTACCACCCTTTACCGTATTCAAAATATACCCCCGCGCCCCCCTGATTTAGCAGTTGGATTTGGGTCCGAATACCCCCCCACGCCTCTTTCCCCAGAGGCACACCGCGGAATTTGACCCGGCCTTCCCCGGCTGGGAGACAGGCCACCCCCCTGGCCTTTTCCGTGGTGCCCCCCCTATTCGGGCCCAAATCCAAGTGCTAAAACGGGAGACCGCGGGGAGAAACACAAAGGAGGACACCCCAATGTCGACCGTTATCACCCGCAAGCAGTTCCCCAACGAGCGCACCTACGAGATGGACCTGTGCGGCCGCCCCCTGAAGATCAACGTGGGCAAGGTGGCCGAGCTGGCCACCGCTTCCGCCATGGTGACCTACGGCGAGACCACCGTCCTGGTGGCCGTCACCTGCTCCCCCCGTCCCCGGGACGGCATCGACTTCTTCCCCCTCAGCGTGGACTTTGAGGAGAAGCTGTACGCCGTGGGCCGGATCCCCGGCTCCTTCATGCGCCGGGAGGGTCAGCCCTCCCTCCCCGCCGTGCTGGCCAGCCGTGTCATCGACCGGTCCATCCGGCCCCTGTTCCCCTACGACTTCCGCAACGACGTGGTGTGCACCTGCACCGTCATGAGCGTGGACCGGGACTGCTCTCCCGAGGTCACCGCCATGATCGGCGTCAGCGCCTGTCTGGCTATCTCCAACATCCCCTGGGCCGGCCCCATCGGCTGCCTGGAGATGGGCTACGTGGACGGCAGGATGGTCTATAACCCCACCCAGGCCGAAAAGCACGCCTCCCAGCTGGACCTGACCGTGGCCGCCACCGCCCAGAAGGTCATCATGATCGAGGCCGGGGCCAAGGAGCTCCCCGACGACATCATGTATGACGCCATTCTGAAGGCCCACGAGGAGATCCAGAAGCAGATCAGCCTCATCAACACCATGGTCTCCGAGATCGGCAAAGAGAAGATGACCTACGACCACGCCGCCTTCGACCAGGACCTCTTTGACAAGATCGTGGCCGATTTCATGGACGAGGCCAAGGCCGCCATGGACACCGACGACAAGAACATCCGGGAAGAGCGCTGGAACGCCATGATCGAGAAGTGGCACGAGAAGTACCTGGAGGATCATCCCGACATGGACCAGTTCCTGGAGGAGATCACCTATAAGTTCCAGAAGAAGATCGTCAAGCAGTGGCTCCTGGAGGGCCACCGGGTGGACGGCCGGGCCAAGAACGAGATCCGTCCCCTGGGGGCGGAGGTGGGCGTCCTGCCCCGGGTCCACGGCTCCGGCCTCTTTACCCGGGGCCAGACCCAGGTCCTCTCCATCTGCACTCTGAACACCCTGGCCGCCTCTCAGAAGCTGGACACCATCTGGGAGGAGGAGGAGCGGCGGTATATGCACCACTACAACTTCCCCTCCTACTCCGTGGGCGAGGCCCGGGCCGCCCGGTCCACCAACCGCCGGGAGAAGGGCCACGGCGCCCTGGCCGAGCGGGCCCTGGAGCCGGTCATCCCCAGCGAGGAGGAGTTCCCCTACGCCATCCGGGTGGTCTCTGAGGTCCTGAGCTCCAATGGCTCCACCTCCCAGGGCTCCATCTGCGGCTCCACCCTGGCCCTCATGGACGCGGGTGTGCCCATCAAGGCCCCCGTGGCCGGCATCTCCTGCGGCCTTATCCAGGACGACGACGGCGGCTTCACCACCTTTATCGACATCCAGGGGGTGGAGGATTTCCACGGCGAGATGGACTTCAAGGTGGCCGGCACCAAGGCGGGCATCACCGCCATCCAGATGGACATCAAGAATGACGGTCTTTCCCACGCCATCATCAAGGAGGCCCTGGACATCACCCGTGACGCCCGGTACGCCATCCTGGACGAGATCATGCTCCCCTGCATCGACAAGCCCCGTCCCGAGGTGAGCCGTTACGCCCCCAAGATGCTGACCATGAAGATCAACGTGGACAACATCCGGGACGTGATCGGCAAGGGCGGCAGCGTGATCCAGAAGATCACCGCCGAGTCCGGCGCCCAGATCGACATTGAGGAGGACGGCACCATCCACATCGCCTCCCCCGACGCCGAGAAGTGCGACATCGCCAAGAAGATGATCGAGACCATCGTCTTCGTCCCCGAGGTGGGCCAGCTTTACTACGGCAAGGTGGTCCGGATCATGGCCTTCGGCGCCTTTGTGGAGCTTGCCCCCGGCAAGGACGGCATGGTCCACATCTCCAAGCTCGCCGAGCGGCGGGTGGAGAAGGTGGAGGATGTGGTGAACATCGGCGACATGATCTGGGTGAAGGTCACCGAGATCGACGAGAAGGGCCGTGTGAACCTGAGCTACAAGGACGCCCTCCGGGAGATGGCCGCCAACCCCGGTCTGAAGAAGTAAAAACCAAACCCACTAAAAACAGGGCCGCCCTCCAGGGCGGCCCTGTTTTCACCCCTCTCCAACCATAACCAGGGTCCCCACCCTTCACCCCTATGGCCTGCCCCTTACCCCTGTGGCCCTCCTTACCCCCGTGGGGCGCGACGACCCGGCGCGCCACCAGGTATGGTACTCCCCTTTCCAAACGGCAAGGCCCCGTAGGGGCGGGTTCCAAACCCGCCCTCTGCATTATCACCCCCATGCCCCGTCCTTCGCCCTGTGGGGCGCGACGACCCGGCGCGCCACCAAGGTATGGCATCCCCTATTTCAAATAGCAAGGTCCTGTAGGGGCGGGTTCCAAACCCGCCCCCTGCATTATCACCCCCATGCCCCGCCCTTCACCCCGTAGGGCGCGCCGACCCGGCGCGCCGCCAGGTATGGAATCACCTATCCCCTGTAAGCGCAACCATCCCTATACTCGCCCTAACCGTAAGCGGCAAAGCCGCCAACGGTTGGATGTGGCCTCCCAGCCGGACAGGCCAAAAAATTTCCCAGCCGGACAAACCCAAAATAAAAATAGGCCGTGCGGTACATGTGAGTACCGCACGGCCCATTTTTTCTTTTACTCAGCCTTCCTCCGCGGACAGGCCAAACCAAATCCCCCCAGACCCATCATACCGGTTGCCGAACACCAGCTTGGGGGCCTTGTCGGACTGACTGACCTGTACGGTGAAATAGCCCTCCAGCGTTCCTCCGGCAAACACATTTCCTCTGAACTGAGGATCGGGATTCACAACGATGAGGGTGTCATTATACTCCACATTGTCGGAACTGTACGCGTCAAAGCTGAATTGACTCAGAGAGACGGCTTTATCCTCCTTGACGGAGTTGATGGAGACCCTGGCCTTTATCACCACATACTCCATTCCCTCGTCCGGAGTCTGTGCCCAGAACTCATTGGCGTCCTTCAGCATTTGATAGGCCGCATCCCCCCTGGTCGCCTCCAGTACCACCACAGACGCGTTATACTCCTCCGCGTAAGTCTTCACCTGAATGGACTGCGCCGTTCCAATGGGGGCGGGAGAATTTCTGCTAAAGCTCTCTGTCGAGGTCTGCGCCTGTTGGTCGCTCACCAGAGCCCCGCCTCCCGTCAGCTTTACCGTCTGGGTGGCCTGCTCCCACTCCACTCCAAGGCCCAAAGCGTTGGCAATGGCCCGGACAGGGAGATAGGTAGTTCCCTCCATGGCGAAGGGCTCCACCGGATTCCCGTTGGCGTCGGTGGGGGTGACGGGCTGCCCGTTCAGGGTGATCCGGATTCCGGAGTAATCCAGGGTGGCCTGTTTTTGGTAGGCGGCGTAGGCTGTTGTCACAAGGCTCAACAGCATGACCGAGGACAGCATTCCAGCCACAAAGCCTTTCCACTGATGTCTCATATATTTTCCTCCTCTTTTTCCAATACTACTGAAGCCCTCTTCTCTGCGACGTTACATATTGTAACGTCATTAGTGTAACAAAATGTTACGCTCATGTCAAGAGGTGTTGATATGTCTGGTATGATCGGCTTGCGGAACGTCAGAAAGGCCCGAAATCTATATCAGCAAAAGGTAGCCCTTGATTTGAATATTACCAGGGAGGCCTTGTCCCATTATGAGAATGGGCGGCGAGAGCCGACCTTGGCAATGCTGGTGCGAATGTCGGAATATTTTCATGTTTCCATCGACTATCTGATCACCGGAAAAGAGTTTGAA
Organism: Oscillospiraceae bacterium; assembly: GCA_022799035.1. GTDB lineage: Bacteria > Bacillota > Clostridia > Oscillospirales > Oscillospiraceae > Vermiculatibacterium. Next base: position 19,599 of record JAAWNQ010000011.1, on the reverse strand, counting down.
TCAAAATAATTCCCGCCGGGAGTCTCCGGCGGGAATTGTTTTTTTTGTGTTTTCATAAATGCTGTGGTCGGTGCTCTCAGTTCTCCTCATCCAGCTTCAAAACCGCCATAAACGCCTCCGTGGGGATCTGCACCGTCCCCAACGACCGCATCTTCTTTTTGCCCACCCCACAGGCTCCCGCCGTGCGGGGTCCCCTTTTTCTTAAAGTCCTCGGCGGAAATGAATTCCGCCTGTGGCGGCTCCGAGCTTCACGGTGCTTATCGTGCCGCCCCATCTGCGATGGAACCCCGTAGGGCGGGGGCTTGCCCCCGCCGCCGAACATGGCGCCGGCCAAAAAGAAGATGCTTTTACGTCTCCTCGTCCAGCTTCAAAACCGCCATAAACGCTTCGGTGGGGATCTGTACCGTACCCAGAGAGCGCATCTTCTTTTTGCCCTCCTTCTGCTTCTCCAGCAGCTTCTTCTTCCGGGTGATATCGCCGCCGTAGCACTTGGCCAGCACGTCTTTCCGCATGGCCTTCAGCGTCTCCCGGGCGATGACCTTCCCCCCGATGGCCGCCTGGATAGGCACCTCGAAAAGCTGGCGGGGGATGTTCTCCTTCAGCTTCTCGCACAGCCGCCTGGCCCGGGGATAGGCCTTCTCCCGGTGGGCGATCAGGCTCAGGGCGTCCACCTGGTCCCCGTTGAGAAGCAGGTCCACCTTCACAAGGTCGCTGGGACGGTACTCGGAAAGCTCGTAATCCAGGCTGGCGTACCCCTTGGTCCGGGCCTTCAGGGTGTCGAAAAAGTCATAGATGATCTCTCCCAAAGGCATGGAGTAATGGATCTCCACCAGATTGGTGTCCAGATACTGCATGTCCTTGAACTCCCCCCGCCGGTCCTGGCACAGGGGCATGATATTGCCTACGTAGTCCGGGGGAGCGATGATGGACACCTTGGCGTAAGGCTCCTCCGCCGTCTGGATGGACCCCACGTCTGGATAGTTGTGGGGGTTATCCACCATCACCACCGACCCGTCGGTTTTGGTGATCCGGTAGATGACGCTGGGCAGGGTGGTGATCAGGTCCAGATCGAACTCCCGCTCCAGCCGCTCCTGAATGATCTCCATGTGGAGCATCCCCAAAAACCCGCACCGGAACCCAAAGCCCAGGGCCGCCGAGGACTCCGGCTCAAAGGACAGGGAGGCGTCGTTGAGCTGGAGCTTCTCCAGCGCGTCCCGCAGGTCCGGAAACTTGGAGCCGTCCTCCGTGTAAATGCCGCAGTAGACCATGGCCTGGGCGGGCCGGTATCCGGGCAGGGCTTCGGCGGCGGGCCGGTCGGCCTGGGTCACCGTATCTCCCACCCGGGTATCCTTCACATTCTTGATGGAGGCGGTAAGGTACCCCACCTCCCCCGCGATCAGCTCCTTGCAGGGGTCCAGCCCCAGGGGTAGCAGATGACCGCACTCAATGATCTCGTACTCCGCCCCCGAGGCCATCATCCGGATCTTCATCCCCGGCTTCACGGTCCCCTCCACCACCCGGAAGTAGACGATGACCCCCCGGTAGGCGTCGTACTGGCTGTCGAAAATAAGGGCCTTCAAAGGGGCCTGGGGATCCCCGCTGGGGGCGGGGATATTTTGGACCACGTCCTCCAGCACCGCCTGGACGTTCAGCCCCATCTTGGCCGAGATCTCGGGGGCCTGCTGGGCCTCCAGCCCGATCACGTCCTCGATCTCCTGCTTCACCCGCTTGGGGTCGGCGGCGGGCAGGTCGATTTTGTTCACCACCGGCCGGATCTCCAGGTCGTGCTCCAGGGCCAGGTAGGTGTTGGCCAGGGTCTGGGCCTCGATGCCCTGGGCCGCGTCCACCACCAGCACCGCCCCCTCGCAGGCGGCCAGAGACCGGGATACCTCGTAGTTAAAGTCCACATGGCCCGGGGTGTCGATCAGGTTGAGCTGATAGGTCTCCCCGTCCAGGGCCTGATAGGACAGCCGCACCGCCCGGGCCTTGATGGTGATGCCCCTCTCCCGCTCCAGGTCCATATTGTCCAGAAGCTGGGCCTCCATCTCCCTCTGCTCCACCGCCCCGCACAGCTCAATAAGCCGGTCGGACAGGGTGGACTTTCCGTGGTCGATGTGGGCGATGATGGAAAAATTCCGAATCTTAGACTGGTCCGTCATAATACAAAGTACCTCCGAAGGAAACGTGGTAAAAGAGAGAAAAGAGAATAGATGAAAGAGAAAAGATAAGGTGTCCGGCGAAGCCGGACTATTCTATATGAGGCCGGCTTTGCCGGCCCACAGGTCAAAATCTTTTCTCTTTACTCTTTTATCTTCTCTCTCTCCTTCCCTCCACCGTCCTGTTCACCCTCTCCCCCGTATTGTGGACGATCTGGAGGAGGGACTGGCAGGCCTGGGGATAGTTCTGGTGAAGGGCGTCGTTATTCATGGGGGGGAAGGATTCCTTTCCCTTCTCCTTGGCCTGCTGGCTCAGGGCGTCCAGATAATCGGCCTCGGAATAGACCATGTCCGCGTCGGTGCATCCCGCCAGAAAATGGTTGGCGGGGATGGAGAAAAAGCCCTCGTTCTGGATGCCCCCGGCCCGGTACAGGTGCCGGAACATCTTGTATACCGCGTCCCCCAGGTAGTTGGAGGCGGCGTTGATGGCCTCCTTACTGCCCGCCTTGCTCAAAAGGTCAAAGAGCATGTCCAGGGAGTTCACCAGCAGTTTTTTGTTCAGGGTGGCGGCAATGCTGCCCCGGAGCACGTTCCCCTTCTCCGCGGAGGCGTCATAGAGCTCCTCCGGCTCAATGATGGTGGTCCCGTCCCGGCTCATGCTGCGGCCCAGAAGAAAATCGGCGGACACATGGTAGTAGTCGCAGGCTTTGCGGACAAAGGCCAGACCCGGCTCCCGGGCTCCGTTCTCATAATGGCTCAAAAGGGCCTGGCTGATGCCCAGGTCCTTGGCGGCCATCCGCTGGCTCACCCCCCGCTCCCGCCGGAGCAGGGACAGGGTGCGGGAAAAGTCCTGATTGGGTTCCATTTTTCTCTCTCCTTAAATAAACACAGTAGGTATATTATATTCAAAACTATACCCCTTGTAAAGAAAAATTTTCCCGGAAAAATCTTCCCCACCCGGTTGTCTTTCCCCGTCCTTCCGGTGTATAATGAAATCCATAGAAATCCTTGTTTTCGGGACAAAAAATAGTTACAACCTATTACAAAAAGTTACAGGAGGGTTACAAAAATGGAGAACTTTCGCTTTGGCTCCATGATCGAAAAACTGAAGGCCGCCCCCAAGACCATCGTCTTTACCGAGGGCACCGACCCCCGCATCCTGGAGGCCGCCGCCGGACTTTTGAAGGACGATTTCCTCGCCCCCATTCTGGTGGGAGAGCCTGGGGCTGTAAAGGCCGCTGCGGAAAAGGCCGGCTTTGACATCTCCGGGGCAAAGATCGTGGATCCCGCCAACTACCAGGAGATGGACGCCATGGTGGAGAAGATGGTGGCTCTCCGCAAGGGCAAAATGACCGAGGAGGACTGCCGCGCCGCCCTCCAGAAGGGCAATTACTTCGGTACCATGCTGGTAGCCATGGGGAAGGCGGACTGCCTGCTGGGCGGTGCCACCTACTCCACCGCCGACACCGTCCGGCCTGCCCTCCAGCTTGTGAAGACCAAGCCGGGGGCCCATTTGGTGTCCTCCTGCTTCATTCTGGTCCGGGACGAGGGGGATGAGGCGCTCCGGAAGCTGTGCATGGGGGACTGCGCCATCAACCTCAGCTACGAGGACACCCTGGACAAGGAGGGCAACGTGGTCCTCACCGGCGCCCAGAAGCTGGCCGAGGTGGCGGTGGAGTCCGCCAAGTGCGCCCAGCTCTTTGGCATTGACCCCAAGGTGGCCATGCTCTCCTTCTCCACCAAGGGCTCCGGCAAGGGGGGCACCGTGGCCCTCTCCGCCGAGGCCACCAAGGCGGCCCAGGCCCTGGCCCCCGAGCTTGCCATCGACGGGGAGATGCAGTTCGACGCCGCCGTCTCCCCCACCGTGGGCCAGCTGAAGTTCCCCGGCTCCAAGGTGGCGGGGTACGCCAACACCTTCATCTTCCCCAACATCGAGGCGGGGAACATCGGCTACAAGATCGCCCAGCGGCTGGGTGGCTACGACGCCTACGGCCCCATCCTCCTGGGCCTCAACGCCCCCATCAACGACCTGAGCCGTGGCTGCAACGCCGAGGAGGTCTACTCCATGGCCATCATCACCGCCGCTCTGGCGTGACAGGGCGGAAGAAAGGCCCCTTTTAGAGCGGCATAACAAAATCAAACGGAGATAAGGGGCGGCCCGATGAGCCATCGGACCCTGCGGGAAAGACCGTGGGGGCCGGGGAGCTTCGGGCCGCCCTTTTTGAGGAGGAGAGAGTATGGCGCGGGTGTGGGGAGAGAAGGGGCGGAGGGACGCAAGTGAGAACAATTATGCCCTGAAGGGGCTGTGTCAGGACTGCGATCCGGGGCCGCTGATTCGGCTCTGTTCGGAGGGGGATCTGGCCCAGGTGCATAAAAAGGTGGCCCCGGCGCTGATTCGGAACGGCTGGGACGCCCTGCTGGCCGCCGGGATGGGGTCGGCGCTGTTGGCTGTCCTCACCCCGCAGTATGGGGAACTCCTGGAGAAGAAGGGGGAGGGGGCGGCCCTATGCGACTTCCATCTGCTGCTCAGCCAGGTCTATGGGCAGATGGGTAGGTGGGAGGAGGCCGCCGGGGAGCAGAACCGGGCCATGGAATGCTACAGCGGACTTTCCTCCCGGGAGCGGGAGGATGAGAACCTCCGGTGGGCGCTGTGCCGGAACGGGTATGACATCCGGCTGGCCCTGGGGCAGACTGAGGGGCTGGAGCCGCTGCTGTGCCAGCTTCTGGCCGATGCCCCAGACCCCTGGCGGAGGGTGGAGGCCCAGCTGCTGCTGGGGCTCTATCACAAGATGGGGGGAGAGAAGGAAAAGGCGGAGGAGCACCTGACCTGGGCGGCGGAGCGGGGGAACAAGCTCTACGCCAAGACCCGGGCGGAGGCGGCCCTCCGGGAGCTCCGGGGGGAGGGGCCCAGCGGGGAGGATCTGGCCCGGGAGGCCCAGAGGAGGCGGCGGGAGGTCTCCGATCCCCTGCACCCTCAGGCCGCCCTGGACATCTGCATGGAGGCCCTGGGGAGAGAGGAGCTCCGGGAGGCGCCCATGTGGCGGACGATGCTGATCCTGGAGGGGGGGACAGATCTGGTGAACCTGGGGCGGTATGGGGAGGCGCTGGAGCTGCTGGAGCAGATGGATCTGGAGCAGATCGCTGCCCCGGATCGGGCCAAGATCCGGCTCCAGGGGCTCTGCCTGTCCCTGGTGGCCCGGATGGAGCTGGGGGAGCTGGAGAGGGCGGTGGAGCTGCAGAATGAGGCGGTGAAGCTGCTGGACGGGGAGTTCACAAGGAGGGGACATTGGGTCTGGAGCCTGAGGCGGACAGGATGCGAGCTGAAGCTCCGGCTGGGACAGCCGGAGGGGGTGGAGGGGGAGGCGCTGGAGCTGCTGGAGACGGCAATGGATGAGCTGGACCGGCTGGGAGGCCATATGCTCCTGGGGCGGTACTATCTGGCTGTGGGGGAGAGGGGGAAGGCCCTGCCCCATTTGGAGTATGTGCTGGAACATGGGGGAGAGCACCATTTCCGGAGGGACGCGGAGGAGTTAAAAAGGAAAAGGTAGAAAGGAAAAAGAGAAGGGCCGTGCTGCGTCAGGTGCAGCGCGGCCCTTTCAGTCTTCATTTGAACGGGGGGCAAGAAAAAAGAACCGTTTCCTTATTATCCAAAAGCCTCTGTCTCTGTGATTTCCTCCTTTTGAACATCAACCGTCCCCTTGTCTTCTGGAGGGGCGGTACAGGAGGGGGAGAAAGTGGGCGGCTGATAGCCGCCCCTACGAAGGACAGGGAGGGGGGAGGATGTCTTTGTGGATGAAAAGCGGTGCTGTGTCCGGCGGCGGGGGCAAGCCCCCGCCCTACGGAGGCCGGGAAATCACGCGGGTTTTTGGTCGCAAGGAGGGTGACTCGTCTGGAAGCGGCGGGGGTGGGGTGATTTGTCGGAGACTTGGATACACATAGAGAGGGGCGGACGCAGAAGCGTCCGCCCCTCTTTTTTATCTGGTTTGAAATAGTCCTATGGTGTTCCCGATGACGCACAGCCCGCCTGCGGCAAACATGGCGACACAGATACACCCCATAAGGGGATAGCTCCGAAGGCCCAGAAGGGACCAGTCCACCTTTCCGCTGGTCCATAGGGCCCAGCGCCAGGCGCTGCAGGAGATGGCCGCCGACAACAGCTCCAATAGCCTGAGGGTCAGTCCGGCGGGGTGCTTTTTTCGCCGGAGGGCTAAGGCGGAGAGGAGGAAGAGAGCCAGGGCAAGGAAGCCGAAAAGGAGCGTCTGCGGGATCCAATCCATCTGGTCCCAAAAGAGGGGCAGCGGCGGCTGAGGCATGGGGGTCTCCCTTCTATTATTCTGTAGGGGCGGTTACACGTTGAAGCGGAACAGGACGATGTCGCCGTCTTTCATGACGTAGTCCTTACCCTCGCTGCGGACAAGGCCCTTTTCTTTGGCGGCGGTCATGCTGCCGGTGGCCTTCAGGTCCTCGAAGGCCACTACCTCGGCCCGGATAAAGCCCCGCTCGAAGTCGGTGTGGATCTTGCCGGCGGCCTGGGGGGCCTTGGTGCCCTTTTTGATGGTCCAGGCCCGGCACTCGTCCTCGCCGCCGGTGAGGTAGGAGATGAGGCCCAGGAGGGCGTAGCTGGCCTTGATGAGACGGTCCAGGCCGGACTCGGGAACGCCCAGGTCGTCCAGGAACATCTTTTTTTCCTCCTCGGGGAGCTCGGCGATCTCGGCCTCCAGCTTGGCGCAGACGGGGAGGACCTGGGCCTCCTCCCGCTTGGCAAGGTCGGAGACCTGCTGGTAGTAGGGGTTATCCTGGGGGGCGGCGAAGCCCTCCTCGTCCAGGTTGGCGGCGTAGATAATGGATTTCAGGCTGAGAAGCTCGCTGGTGGCGATGAGGGCCTTCTCATCCGGGTCACAGTCAAAGCTCCGGGCGGAGTGGCCCTGGTTGAGCCAGTCCTTCAGGCGGGTGAAGAGCTCGGCCTCCTTGAGGAATTTCTTGTCCCCCTTGGCGGCGGTCTCCGCCTTCTTGATCCGGCGGTCCACCATCTCTATGTCGGCCATGATCAGCTCCAGGTCGATGGTGGAGATGTCCCCCAGGGGATCCACGGGGACGTTGGTGGAGGTATCGGCCACCACGTGCATGATGTTCTCGTCGTCAAAGCAGCGGACCACGTGGACGATGGCGTCGCACTCCCGGATGTTGGCCAGGAACTTGTTGCCCAGGCCGGCCCCCTGGCTGGCCCCCTTTACAAGGCCGGCGATGTCCACGAACTCGATGACGGCGGGGGTGGTCTTTTTGGGGGAGTAGAAGTCGCTGAGCCACTGGAGGCGGCTGTCGGGGACGGAGACCACGCCCACGTTGGGATCAATGGTACAGAAGGGGTAGTTGGCGCTCTCCGCCCCGGCGTTGGTGATGGCGTTGAACAGGGTGGATTTGCCTACGTTAGGGAGGCCCACGATGCCTAATTTCATATGTCTCTACATCTCCTTTACTTTCAAGGGTTTGCGGCTTTTTGGAGATGGCGTTTACACCATTTTTACACCATTTATGCCGCATCGCCGTCTTTCTCGGCTTTTTCATCCTCCCCTTCCGGGGTGGACAGGTTGTTGGCACGCTGCCCTTGCTCAAATTGTTTGACCCCAGCTGCCAAGGATTCGTCAGTTACATGGACATAGCGATCCATAGTGGTTTTAATGCTGGCATGGCCCAACAGCGTTTGGAGTGTCTTAGGCGGCATCCCGGCCTCAATACAGCGAGTTGCATAGGTGTGCCGAAGGGCGTGCATACAAAAACGCTCGATCCCATTCTCATCACAGACTTTATAGAGATGAGTGTCATAGCTGCTGTTCTTGGTGGGTTCTCCGGTGCGGAAATTGAGAAAAACCAGATCAGCCATTACGAAGGCCTTTTCCTCACCGGTTCGACGGTCGATGTAGGTCAAAGTCTCGGACAGCAGCGGAGACTGCTTGCGAAATTCACGAGTAGCATGGACAGCTTTCAGAATGTTATAGGCCTGGTCGGTCAAAGGAAGTGTACGATAGCTGGAAACCGTTTTGGGCGGACCAGCCCGCCAGTACCCCTGCTTGTGGCGGTACTCCAAAGTCTTGTTGACCGTTAGGGTTCGCTTTTCCCAGTCGATGGCATCCCATGTCAGCCCAATCATCTCTCCTGTTCGCAGTCCAGTATCCAAAATGAGAGCGTATTGGTAGAAGTTATGGGTGCTCCTGCACGCCTCCAAAAATTTTTGTTGCTCCTCCACCGTAAGGAAGTGGATGTCCTCTACTGCACGAACTGGCTTGGTGTACCGAACTCCGTCCATTGGATGCTTCTCGATCATTCCGTTCATCTTGGCTGCCTTAAACATAGTACCCATAGCGATATAGGTTTGTCTAATGGTCGAGCCGGCGTAGTCCTTTTCCATGCGGTTAAGCACCATCTTGCAGTGCATAGGCTTAACATCCGCAAGACGCATATCACCCAGTACAGCTTTGATGTTGTGCTCATATCGTTCCCGGTAGTTCCGTTTGGTGTTAGGCGCCAGCCCTTGGAGCAATTCAGCATGCCAAAATTCAAACCATTCATCCACGGTCATGTCCGGGGAGGTAACCAGCTTGCCATGCTTATCCTGGTATTTTGCATCTTCCAACCAGTTTCGCGCCTCTGGAAGAGTGGGAAAATACTCCTCCACACGCTTCCCACCTCTGGTCACAAATCTTGCATAATACAAGCCATCCTTTCTCTGGCAAATGCCTTTGCCGCATTCCTTGCCCTTAAGATTTTTTCCCATAATGGAGTTCCTTTCTGTTTCAAAGGAAAGAACCCCCATGTAACACCTACATTGTAACATGGAAGGCTCCATTTCTCAATACTGAAATTACCTTATATGATAAGGGTTTTGCTGATGAACTCCTCGAACTCCTTGCGCTTTATCAGCTTTTTTGTACCGACAAAGAGGACAAAGGGACAGTTTGGAGCACGAAGCAGTGCGTCCAAACGGTTAATTCCAATATTGCTGTACGCAGCCGCTTCCTCCTTGGTCATGGTTAATTTTTCACTGATAGGTATTGTTTCAACCTTTTTCATCTTATCACTTTCCTTTTTGATGATATAGGCCCGCTCCCGGCTCATTTCCTGCGCTCCTGTTTGAACCGCGTATTTCAGGTTGCCGCTGTGCGGCACTTCCGCCGTGGGTACGCCAAAAGCATACTGTCCACGACTCCTGTATAACCTCCGGGGCGGGGTGTGAAGTTTTCAAGGTGCAGAATCGGAGCATGTCCGTTCATAAGCGAAAGAGGGCAAGCAATTCCTTATGTTCTGCATAGAGAAAAGCGGGCGGCACCATATATAGTGTTGCCCGCTTGACAATTCGCATATATTGTGCTATCCTAAATTTGTAATTGATTTTTGTGCACGCCCAATTTGGTGGCAGGCTCCCGGTTTTCCTTTGGAAAGCCAATGTTGACCTGTCCCGCAGGAGTTGAGAGGTCTGCCCTTTCCTCCCGCATTGCACACGATGTTAAATTTGTACGCTGCCGACTGTATCACTGCGCCCATCCGGGCCTGATATAGCCGGCTTTTTTGTTTTTATGGGGAGTTTTCCCCAGTGCGAGGAAGGACTTTTGCCATACGGTTGCTGTGTGGCGCCAATCTCTGATGGATTGGGTCTTTCCTCGCTATTTTTTTGCCCAAATGCCGCAAGGCTTTTGAGGATATATCAGAAAGGTGGAATGAACCATGTATGGAAAACGGAACTGCAAACGGACAAAGAGGACTCGCAAGCGAGTCCGACACAAATCCTGGCTGGACAAGCGAAACCGTGCGGAGATGCTTGGGATTCCGGCCAAGTATGCCTACAGGGGGAGGTGTTAAGTGCCTACTATGGATACGGCGTATGAGCCGCTTGTCCTTGTGGACACCAGCGCTCTCACAGAGGAGCAATGGCTGGACTACCGGCGGCTTGGAATCGGTGGCAGTGATGCTGCAGCGGTGTTGGGGATCTCACCCTTCCGAACCGCCCGGGATTTGTACTACGACAAGCTGAATATCGCTGCTGTCGTAGACGATGACGGAAACTGGGTGGCAATGAGGATGGGACATCTTCTGGAGGATCTGGTGGCCGAGATCTTCAGCCGGAAAACAGGCTTCAAGGTCTATCAGGTGAAGAAGATGTTTCAGCACCCGCAATACCCCTATATGCTGGCAGATGTGGACTACTTCATTGAACTGCCGGGCGGCGGCACGGCGATTCTCGAAATCAAGACCACCAACTATAACGCCAAGGGCAACTGGTGGAAGGACGGAGAGGAAATCGTCCCTGACTACTATGAGGCACAGGGGCGGCACTACATGGCTGTGACGAACCTGGACGAGGTCTATTTCTGCTGTTTGTACGGCAACAACGAGGACGAGGTCATCATCCGGCGGCTGAAGCGGGATCTGTCCTATGAGTCGGAGTTGATTGCCCTGGAGGAGTATTTTTGGACAGACCATGTTCAGGCCCGTGTCCCACCGCCCTATCGGGAGGATGGGGATACCATCCTTGCCAGTAGCCAGCGGCATACGGGGCCGGCTAACCCTGACGCCGGTTCGGTAGAGCTGAGGCAGGATCTGAAGGACCGGTTTGCGGAGTATCTTGCCCTGCAAAAGCAGAAAAAGTCTATGGATCACTGTGCGAAGGAGGTTGAGAAGGAAATTGAAAGGTTGCGGGCTATCATCACTGCGGAGATGGGCCAAAGCTGCCACGCTCACTGTGCGCTCGACGGGGTTGACTATGAAATCACCTACAACCCTGTCCGAAAGCGGGCAGTCGGCAAGGACGACCTGCTGCGGCTAAAGCTCCTGCACCCGGATATTTATGATGAGTTCGTCGGGGTGTCGGAATACCGCAAATTCAATGTGAAGCAGGTAAAGGCGGAGGCCGCTTAGACCTGTGGAGAGGACAATTTTATGGAAGAAAATCGTACCAACATGGAGCCGGAGGCGGAATACCGTGGGACGGCGAGGTTTGACCGCATCGTCTTTTTCAACCCCGTCAACAAGTACACCGTGGCCTCCTACAAGACCTCCGACCAGCTTGTGCCGGAACGGGCCCGGAGTGCTTACCGCTATCGGGATCACCTGATCCACTTTAACGCCGTGGGCTATGACCTGCCCCAGACCGATGCGGTGGAGGTGGTTCTGGAGGGCCAGTGGAAGGAGGGCAAGTACGGCCTCCAGCTCTCGGTGGAGCAGTGGCGGGAAATTGTTCCCCGCACTACGGATGGGATCAAGGGATATCTGGCCTCCGGCCTGTTAAAAGGGATCGGGGAAAAGACGGCCGCAGCCATTGTGGAGCGGTTTGGCTTGGAGACCCTGGATATTTTGGAGGAGCAGCCTGAGCGCCTGTTGGAAATCAAGGGCATTACTGAGGAACGGCTGGCGGACATCAAAACGTCCTATGCCGAAAGCCGGATGCTTCGGGACTTGATGACCCTGCTCTCCCCTTACAAGGTAACGCCTATCACAGCCCAACAAATCTACCAGCACTTTGGAATCGGCTGTCTGGACATCCTGCAAAAGAGCCCTTTCCGGCTCTGCGAGATCTCCGGGTTCGGGTTCAAGCGGGTAGACGCCATCGTGCAGAAATTGGGCGGCAGGCTGGACGATCCCATGCGGATACAGGGGGCGCTGCGCTATACCTTGCAGGATGCCAAGGACAAAAGCGGTCACCTGTTTATGGAGCAGGAGGACCTGCTTGCCCAGGCGCATACCCTTCTCAACGAAAAGGTGCCGCTGATCCAGCTGCGGGTGCCAACTGAAAAGGTAGAGGAGCAGTGTCAGGCAATGATCCTGCGTGGGGATATGGTCGCCAGCAAAGGAAGTGTCTATATGCCCCAGGTCTTTGCCCTGGAGGATGAAACCGCCAGAAAGGTGGCGGCAATCCTGACGGAACGCCCACCGAAGGAACACATCGGCTTTGTTCTCGCCCAGGTCAAGCGGAAACTGGGCCTTCAGCTCTCGGCAAAGCAGGAGTTGGCGGTGGAAACGGCGTTTCGCCACAATCTCTCTATCATCACCGGCGGCCCCGGTACCGGCAAGACGACCGTGCTGAAAACCATCCTGACCGTCTATCAAGAGCTCCATGCGAAGGGTAGGATTCTGTTGGCGGCCCCTACCGGGCGAGCCAGCAGGCGGATGGCGGAGAGTACGGGCTTCTTGAACGCAAAGACCCTGCACAGTGCGCTTCGCCTGGGCAGTGAGGAGATGGAGGAGCAACTTCAGCAGGAGCGGCAGCTTTTGGATGCCGACCTCATCATTGTGGATGAAACCTCTATGGTGGATCAATGGCTGGCAAAGCAGTTTTTCTCCCGTGTGAGCCCCGGGACGAAGATCGTCCTGGTGGGCGACGCCGACCAGCTCCCCAGCGTGGGGGCGGGCAGCGTATTCCGGGAACTCATTGACTGCGGGCTGATCCCGGTGACTGTGCTGGACGAGATTTTTCGTCAGGCCAAGGACAGCCGGATCGCTTACAACGCCAAGTACATCAATGAATCCAGGACGGACCTGCTGTATGGGGACGATTTCATCTTTGTGCGCTGCAAGACCCAGGATGAGGCGGCAGCTTTGATCGAAAAGACCTATCTGCGGGAGATCGGCCAGGCCGGCATTGAACAGGTACAGATCCTCTCCCCTTTCCGCTCAGACGGGGCCGCATCCGCCGGACAGCTCAATGAGGTGATCCGGGAGCAGGTCAACCCGGGCGGTAACGGTGTGCAGGAGCTGAAAATTGGGAATCGGGTGTTCCGGGTCAACGACCGGGTGATGCAGACGAAAAACAAGGCGCCTGTGTCCAACGGCGACGTGGGCTTTATCCGTTCCATCGAGCCGCAGCCCTCCAATGGGGCCAGGTTCCGCATCGAGTTTTCGGATGACCGGTTGGTGGAGTACAGCGCCGAGGAAATGGGCAGCATCGAGTTTGCCTATGCGGCCACCGTCCATAAAGCCATGGGCAGTGAGTATGACACCATCATTATGCCGATTTTGAGGGCACACACAATCCTGCTCAACCGCAATCTGGTCTATACCGCCATCACCCGTGCCAAGCGCAAGGTGATTTTGATCGGTCAGAAGGACGTGCTGTTCATGGCAATCCACCGCCAAAAAGTCAACCAGCGCAATACAAAGCTGGGTGAACGTATTGGCCTTTATTACAGGGCCTTCAGAAATAAGGCAAGCGAATCTCCCGAGTGGAGAGAAGCGGTGTAATTGGAGGTGCCGTGCAGAAATGCGGGGTGTCTCTTTATTTTTATTACATGAGAGGAGTATATCAATATGAAGGAAAAGCAGGTGCCCATGATGAAGTCCAACGCCGCCGTGGCGGGGTTGAACAAGGTATCCGGGTTCGACCCGGTCAAGCTGCTGAACAGCACCCTGAGCAAGAAACCGGCTGACAAGGACGAGGCCACCCGCTTGAAGCTGCGGTTCAAAAAACTGTGGTTTCGGCTGGCGTGCCCCCAGGGCCGTATCCGTCTAAGCGCCCTGCAGCTCACCGACCAGCTCGCCATCATCGAGGCCAGGATCTTCCTCCACAAGGATGACCCGGAGCCGGTGGCGAATTTTACGGCGGAGCGCAGGGCGCAGGATACCCCGCTCTACATCCAGGCGGCCCAGTATGAGGCCCAGGACAACGCCCTGACGGACGCCGGTTTTGGCATCCAGCTGTGCGATGTCTGCCAAGTCACGGGCGAGGAGGCCTATACCTCCAGGGAGTCTGCCCCGGTGGGGATTGAGGAAACGCCTCCGGCCCAGGCCGCTGCGGAACCCGCCCCGGAGGCCATTACGGATACACCCGCCACCCCCCCTGCGCCGGTAATGGATACACCGCCGGCGGTACAGGACACAGGTGCCAGGGAGGAGCCGTCGAGTGATACTCCCGGCGAGAACGGCGCTGTTGTGGAGACCGTGGAAATGGGCGAACAGCAGCCCCCCGCCGAGGACACGCCGCCGGAGCTGCCTGCGGAAACGCCTCCCGCTCCTGAAACAGAGGCGGATACGGTTCAGAGTGCGGAACCGCCTGCGTCCGCTCAGGAGGAGCCTCCCATCCGGGAAGCCGGCGGCTATTCCCCCTCCATGACGGAGGATGAGATCGCCGAGCGCATGACGGTGGAGGAGGCCCTGGCCATCATTGCTGATGTAGGAATGTGCCGGGGTCAGACGCTGGCACAAATCGCTGACCGGCGCCCTGCCAGCCTGCGGTGGTATATGGTAGGCTGTAAGGAGGCCAGCAACGTCCTCAAGGCGGGGGCGCGGCTGGTTCTGGAGAGCCTGTCCATGCCGAAAAGTGCCTGATGAATGAAATCTCTCTGCCGGGGAACGTATGGGTTCCCCGGCAGAAAGGAGGTGTGCAGCCTGGACGAGTATCCCTTTACCATTCTGGACATTGCCGCCCTTCTACACCTGCCCATCCGGCGGGAGCTGACGGACAGTGTGTATGTGGATTGCCCCTTCTGCCAAAAGCGGAAGGGCAAGATGAACCTGAATTTCCGAAAAAATATATGGCGGTGCAATCGCTGTGGGGAAGGCGGCCACATGTTTCAGCTCTACGCCCGGATGCGGGATCTCTCCGTTTCCGAGGCCAAGCTGGAGCTGATAGACCGGCTGTGTGACGATGCTGGGGCGGAGCCTATACAGCACGCACCAGCCAGAGCCATAAAGTCAGAGAAGGCATCGGTAGAGCAATCCCCTCTGGCCTCGCCAGAGGAGATTGACAAGACCATGCGGGCACTTTTAGAACTGTTGTCTCTGACCGAGGTTCACCGAAAACATCTTCAGAATGAGCGTGGGCTGGCGGACGAGCAGATCGCCTATCTGGGGCTGAAAAGCACGGCCTCCTATAAGCAGTGCTATCATATTCCCCAAAAGCTGGCGGCACAAGGTTATCGGATCGAGGGTGTCCCCGGATTTTATGTTGGGAAGAACGGCAGGTGGATGGTCAATTTTGGAACCCGGACAGCGGGTATCCTCATTCCCGTGCGGAGTGTGGACGGTCTGATTCGGGGGGCACAGATACGGTTGGATATACCGTTCAAGGATGATGAGGATGACCCGGAGGACGAGGGGACAAAGTACATCTGGTTTTCCTCTGCCTCTAAGTATAAGGGCACTTCCTCCGGCAGTCCGGTCAACTTTATCGGCGACCCTCATTCCCGGGTGGTTTATGTAACAGAGGGCGCGCTGAAGGCCGGGATCACGCACTGCCTGATGAACCGCGCATTTCTCTCCATCCAGGGGGCCAATAATCTGGGTGGCTTAAAAGAGGCCTTTATTCAGTTATATAAGAATGGAACAGAGGAAATCGTTGAAGCCCACGACATGGACAAGTTCTGCAACGATGCTGTGGCGTTGGGGGCGGCGAAAATTCATCTTCTGTCCAGAGAATGTGGAATGACCTGCCGGCAACTGACCTGGAACCCCAATTACAAGGGGATCGACAACTGGCAGCTTGCGCTCAAGCGCAAAGCCGAGAAGAGAAAGGGTGAACAACAGAATTTTAAGGAGCAGTATCTAACCGGCCAGTGCGAATTTGCACAGCTTCGGGGTTATGTGGAGGCATGGCATGACGGGGCAGGCCCTGGGGAGCCGCTGGACGGTTTCCTTGGCCTGAACGCCCAGGAGTACGCCGCCTACCGCCGGAGTGACCGGGAATTGCAGGTGTTACTGGATGGGCAGCGGCGGACGCAGAGCTATCGTATCTACCAGCTGGATTTTTCCGATGGCAGGACAAAACCGTTTGCGTTTCAGGACATTGAAGCTTTGTACAAGGAAGGCCATCAGCAGCCGCCCGCCGCTGAATATTGCTTGGTTCATGAGGGGCGGATGATCATTCCGGCGGTGCAGATGGAGTTTGAAGTGCTGAGAAGGGTATCTGAGGCGTTCAACGATAATCTGCCGGCTGGGTATCATGGCCGCAGTGTTGCGCCGTCGGACGTGATCGAGCTGTTTGACGGCGATGGCCGGCGGTACTATTACCGCAACCGGGAGAACTTCACCAAAGTGCGCTTCTCCCCGGCACTCGCCCGGTCCCTGCTGAAAGGACGCTTGGGCGATGGAAACGGTTAAGACAGAGGAGGGTCAGCTGGAGAAGGTACTTGCGGTCTGTCGGGCGTTGGACGCCGAGATCCGGTATAGCCAGCAGGGCCGCTATTTCACAGCAATGGTCTGGAATGACTGGGGCCTGCCCTGCCGGGAGCAGGCGGCTCTTGCCATCCAGCGGGAAATTCAATCGAGGGTCGGTCAGTTCTCAGGCGTGGTGTGCTATTGCTTTGATGCCTTCAGCACGCTGGTCTACGAGGTCTGACCATAAAAAATGAGGCACGATGCGGGTAAAGCCGTATCGTGCCGCTACTATTTGAAGGGAGTATGTATTTATGGGTGTTTTTTCGGAAATGGATGCAGCCCAAAAGTATGGCGAGAGTGAATCGGAGCTGGGTCGTATAAAGCCTTTTCAGGTTGTTGGGCCGTCTGCGGATGCGGAGCCCTCTGAGCTTGACGATGAGCGAGAGCAGCAGGCGGAGGCGGAGGCCGCCCCTGCCGAGCTGAAAAAGCTGATGGCTGAGGATCAGCCGGAGAGTGGAGGCCGGCCGGCTCCGGCAGAGCAGAGCGAGGATGAAAAGCGCAAGGCCCATGAGGCCGCTGAGGCAAAGAGGAAAGCGGAGTGGGAGGCCGAGCAAGAGGCCAAGCAAAAGGACGAACGGCTCCAGATCGCCCGGGTGGATGCCATGGGCGACGATGAGGTCATGATGGCCTCCATGAAGCGAGTCAGTGAGGGAACGGAGCGGCTGACCCGCCGCAATATGAAGGAGTGCGTGTCCGAGTTCGTCCAGACCAGGTGCCTGGAGGACCCGGCCTTCGCTCGGTTGGCTATGTATCCTCGCAAAAGTATGATCCATTGCTTTTGGTACATTAGCCGCAAAGCCAGAGAGTATGTCGATCAGGAGATGAAGGATAACGGCGTAGACCCCCGGAACGCTCCCGATGGCATTTACGGAAGCGATGTGCCGGACGAGCTTTGCTATCAATGGGCTGAGGAGTATTTCCGTGACCCGAATGCCGAGGAGGATCATAAGGACGATAAAAAATTTGTACCGAAGCCTTATTATGGCAGTGCTGGAAAGAGGTCTGCGTCCAAACCCAAGAAGGAGAAAAAGGCGCCGGCAAAAAAGGCTGAGGTTAAAACCAAGGAAAGTAATGGCGAGCAGCTATCGCTGTTGGGTGAAGCATCATGAGAAGAATCAATAAGAACGCTTGCCGAAGATACCTATTTCCGGCGGAGGCCCCAGCCCCCGACCATGGACTCTTCCTTGTCAAGCAGATCAAGTTCGTTGTCCGCACCTCTGTGCAGATAATTGACCACCGCCGAATCTTGGTGCTGTACCTGTACTCCACCGAAAAGGCGGCTCATGGTACTCTGGCTCCCGTCTTTACCATGTTTCAGGCCAATGATTCCTTTGTCACCTATGTGCATGGAACAGAGGTCAAGACAAGATGGAGAACATCCATGCTATGCAATTTGAATAGACAGAATTACTGCTTTAGCAGTCAGGAGTTCGCTTTTTATTCTGGGACTGATGAGGAACGGGTATTCGCATTTTTCAAATCCCTGAAAAGAAGCACAGATCACGAAACCGGCATTACTGCCATTGCTCGGTTTCAAGGGAACCTCCGATATGAGCAGAGACTGCGCCGTGAACGTGATCGAAAACGGGCAATCCAGGCAAGGATGAGAAATCTGCGCCCTCTTCCGAGAGATCTGAAGGAGTGGCTGCGCCAAGAGGTATTTCCTGCCTACTTCTTCTATGATAGTAAAAAGGGCAGTAAGTCGGCCGAAGGTGTTTGCAGTGCCTGCGGGCATACAGTCACAGTAGAGCGGGCTAAATACAACAGCACAGGGATTTGTCCTCACTGTGGGAGATCCTTTGTGATGAAGTCTAACAAGAAACGGGGCTACCTATGGAATCGTACCACAGCCTCGGTTATCCAAAAATATGACGAGAATAAGCTGATTGTCCGTATCATCAAGGGATACTATGATGCGCCTAAAGGTGGCGTTGGACAGGTGGAATATTACGAAAAGACCCGTGTTATTATTGGCATGAGTCCCAACGGTAAACCTTTTGAGGAAGCATACTACAATGGATACAGGAGCTTAGGCATTACGACTTGGGAGAACGGTTATCATCCGGTTATGTATTTTTACCAGAGTAACTTCAATGCGGAAACCTGCGGATTTCTTTATTGTCGGAACCTGGATAGAGAACTGGTCGGGACACCGTGGCAATATTGCCAGCTCAAGTCGTTCTACGAAGGTATTCAGGATGAGATGCAGGTTGCTCCCTATCTGATGAATTACCGCATGATTCCTGCCATTGAATTCTTTGTGAAGCTGAAGCTGTACTGGTTAGTGTCACATTTGATTTACAGGTTGGGCTATAAAGAGGCAAGCACAGTAATCAATCTACAGGGAAAAAATTTGAAAGAAGTTCTACAAATTGAACCCTCTGATTTGTCGATTTTGCAACGGCCCACCACAAGCGTGGGCAGCCTGTTCCTGCTGCGAAAACTTCGCGAGGAGGGACATTCACCAGACGCCGAATTTTTTGATTGGGCGGAGCGGCATAACATTTGCAATTCTGCGTTGATGCAGCGGGCACTACATTACACGACGCCCCATAAACTGATGCGTTATCTGGGCCGGCAATTTGTCACCCAGGGAGCGACCAGTCCACGGAATTACGGAGATGTTGCTGCGGATTACAGGGACTATCTCGACTTTTGTGAAAGGCTGCATTATGACCTGACAAATGAATTTGTCCTCTTCCCCCGAAATCTGAAACGGGCCCATGACCGCGCTCGGAGCATGATTCGGGTTAATGAGGTAAAGCAGTACGATGCACAAATCGCTGCCTCCGAAGAACGGCTAAAACAGCTCTATCAGTTTTCGGCGGATGGCTTTGTAGTGATGCCGCCACATACGGCTGAAGAGATCGTGACCGAGGGGCACAAGCTCCATCACTGTGTTGGAAGTTATGTTGAGACTGTAGCCAAGGGAAACAGTGTGGTTCTCTTTGTAAGAAGGGCCAAGGCAAGAAACACGCCATTCTATACAGTTGAACTGTGTAACGGTCAAATTGTCCAGGCAAGGGGGAAGCATAATTGTTCCCCTACGCCTAAAGTCAAGCGGTTTTTGGACACATGGGAGAAAAAGGTATTGGATCGGGCGGCCTGAATAGAGCTTGCCCATGCAGAAAGGAAGGTAAATATGGATAGAACTATTTGCACCATCGAGGAGAGAAATCAAATCGTGGAGCAGTATCTTTGGTGTATTGACACCGTGATCCACCAAAACTATGCACTGATTGCCGGGGCCCATCTGGACCGCCAGGACGTATATCAGGCATTGGCAAGCGCAGGCTATGAATTT
>JAAWNQ010000048.1 GCA_022799035.1 Oscillospiraceae bacterium | reverse complement strand
TTGGGAAAACACCACAAAAAAGCCCGGAAAGCTGTGCTTTCCGGGCCAAAAAGTGACCTTGGTAGACATTTTGGTAGACGGTAAAATATGGTAATTCTGAAAACCATTGGGGCTCATAGGGTTTGAGGGCATTTTTTGGTAGACTTTTGGTAGACATGGGTGTAAAAGCCCCCTCCTTTTGCCAGGGGAGTTTTGGGAGGATGGGGAATGAATTGGGGGTGGCGAAGTTGGGCGGGATATGATATAATCATTTTAATTATGAAAATGGGGTGGCTTGTGGTGAAACTCTTTGAGGAGACCATGGATCAGAAGGTGGTATACCAGGGGAAGATCGTCACCCTGCGGACCGATATCGCCCGGTTGGAGAACGGCCGGATGGCCGGACGGGAGGTGGTGGAGCATCCCGGCGGTGTGTGCGTGCTGCCCTTGGAGGAGAACGGGGACACCTATGTGGTGCGGCAGTTCCGGTACCCCTTTGGGGCTGTGACCGAGGAACTCCCCGCGGGAAAGCTGGACGGGCCGGAGGACCACGAAAAGGCCGCCCGGCGGGAACTGAGCGAGGAGATCGGCTGTGAGGCTGGGGAACTGATCTATCTGGGCGGGTTGATGGCCTCCCCGGGGTTCTGCACCGAGGTACTGCATATGTACCTGGCCAGAGACCTCCGCCACGGGGAACAGCACCTGGACCCGGATGAGTTTCTGGAGATGGAGCGCCTGCCCTTCGGGGAACTGGTGGAGCGGGTGATGGCCGGCGGGATCGCCGACGCCAAGACGGTAGCCATCACATTAAAAGTAAAAGAATTTTTGCGTCGCGAGGAGGCTGGGAAGGTATGAATAAGAAGATCCTCATTGTGGAAGACGAGAAAAACATCGTGGATATCCTCTCCTTCAACCTGGGCCGGGAGGGCTATGACACCCTGGAGGCCTACGACGGGGAGGCGGGACTGCGCCTTGCCCTGGAGGAGAACCCGGACCTGATCCTCCTTGATCTGATGCTGCCCAAGATGGACGGCTTTGACGTGTGCAGGGCGGTGCGGGCGAAGAACCGCTCCACCCCCATCATCATGCTCACCGCCCGTGAGGAGGAGAGCGACAAGGTCTTCGGCCTGGAGCTGGGGGCGGATGATTATATCACCAAGCCCTTCTCCATGCGGGAGCTGCTGGCCCGGGTCAAAGTGAACATCCGGCGCACGGAGATGCTCACCGAGCAGCCCAGCGCCGCCGCGGGGAGCGGACAGCGCCTGGAGCGGGGGCGGATCCTCATTGACGAGGCCCTGCTGATGGCCTTCAAGGATGGGAAGGCCCTGGATCTGACCCAGCGGGAGTATGAGCTGCTGAAGTATCTGGCCGCCTCCCCCGAGAAGGTCTATTCCCGGGAGGCCCTCATGGAGCACGTTTGGAATTATGAGGGCTATGTGGGGGACGTGCGGGCGGTGGACGTGGCCGTCCGGCGGCTCCGGGAGAAGGTGGAGGACGACCCGGCCAACCCCGCCTTCATCCTCACCCGGCGGGGCATGGGTTATCTGTTCCGGGAGGGCTGAGGAATGCTGGAGATACGCAGGGAGACCCGGAAGGACTACGGGGCGGTGGAGAAGCTGACCCGGCGGGCCTTTTATAACATGTACGTCCCGGGCTGTGTGGAGCATTATCTGGTCCACATCATGCGGGAGCATGAGGATTTTATCCCGGAGCTGGCCCTGGTCGCCCTTTTGGATGGGGAGATCGTGGGCAATATCATGTATACCAAGGCCCGGCTGACGGATGAGACCGGCGTGGAGAAGGAGATCCTCACCTTCGGTCCGGTGTGCGTGGCCCCGGAGCACCAGCGGAAGGGGTACGGGAAGGCCCTCATGGAGGAGTCCTTCCGGCTGGCCCGGGAGCTGGGCTATGAGGCCATCGTGATTTTCGGCAGTCCCGCCAACTATGTCTCCCGTGGGTTTGTGGGCTGTAAGAAGCTGGGCGTCTGTGTGGAAGGCGGGAAGCACCCGGCCGCCATGCTGGTGAAGGAGCTGGTCCCCGGGGCTCTGGGCGGGAAGGCTTGGACATACCAAGACAGCCCCGTTATGGCTATCGACGAGGCAGCCGCTCAGCGGTACGACGACACCCTGGAGCCCATGGAGAAAAAGTGGCGGCCCAGCCAGGAGGAGTTTTCTATTTTGTCCCAGGCCTTTGTGGAGTAAGGGTGACAGCCCATAGAGGAAAAGGAGGCGAGCGGGATGGGGACCAAACTGGGGAACCTGCAGATCAGAGGGGCCAGCGTGGAGGAGGTCTCCGCCCTGCTGCCCAAGGCCCTGGTGGGACAGTGGGCGGAGGGGTTCGTCTCTGTTTACCACGAGGACTTCCAGTGGGGGACCGTGGAGCGGGAGGGGAAAAAGCTGTCCCGCAAGCTGCCCCAGGCGGTGGTCCTCTCCGCCGCCCTCTTTGACGACGATGTGGTGAGCTTTGAACTCTTTCAGGCCGGGAAACGGCTGACGGCCCATCTGCTGAACCCCTATGAGAATGAGAATAGGCCGGGAAACATCAAGCTGTTCTGTGAAGCCCTGGGTTTGCCAGCTCAGGACGAAAAACGGCTGCGGGCCCTTTGGAAAAAAGGGGACGCCTGTGAGCAATTGGAGCTGACGGGGGCTCTTTTGGGAGTGCCCCTGTGGGCGGATACGGAGTGTCCGCCGGAGAAAAAGGTGGTCCGAGACACCGCCGCGGTGGATGCCTGGATCGCCGAGCATCCCGACCCGCCGAAGATCAAAAATGTCACCAGGACCCAGCTCCTCCAGGAGGAGGGTGGCCTGGGCTGGTCTCATGGTTCTAAGGACTGGGGCGGGTCCGGGCGGATCCATTTTACCAAAGCGACGGAAACCGGTTGGCGCCTGAACGACGGCTGGATCTATCGCTATACCCCCGAGGGTCCCTTGGAGCGGGAGATCCGGGCCCACTGGCCGGTGGAGGAGGACCTCTCCCCCGAAACATGGAACCTGACGGGAGAGGTCCAATGTTATGGCATTGCCCCAGGCAGGGCATTGGGATGCCGGATGCTGTATGAGGCGGTAGGGTCCGCCTCCTGGGGAGGAAAGGGGCTTCGGATTCTTTGGGATTCCGCCGGGCATCTGGAGCTACCACTGGATATCAAGGGGGCCATCCACCGCATCTGGTCCCTGCCCAACGGTGGGCTTGGGATCATTTGTGCGGTGTGGAAGGAAGGAGACTTTGGTCATAATCTGTTCCTGCGCCAATATGCCTCAGACGGGCGTATTTTGAAAGAAAAAAAGCTGCCCGAGGGCAACCCGGAACAGTGGATCTGGCTGGAGGACGGCTTCTTTGCATTCGGAAATAAGGGCGGTATGCTCTTTCTGGACTGGGATGGGGAGGAGCGGTCCCGCTGGGAGGAGAACCCCGGGCTCTACTGCTATGCCATAGAGGGTGACCTGCTGTTTTTAGAGCGGGAGGGGGACTGCTTCCGCCTCAAGAGGCTGGACCGGACGGGAAGAGAGCTGGCCCGCTCCCCGAAGCTGCAAATGTCCCCCTATAGCAGGTGCAGAGCGCCGGTGGCACAGGATGGGAAGCGGATCTATCTCAGTGCCTACCAGGCGGGCTTATATCTGCTGGATGGGGAGACCCTGTCGGTCCTCTGGAGCCAGCCGCGAAAAGATTATGTAAACTTCCTGGAGATGGACGGAGCGGGCCGCACCTGGGTCCAGGTGGACGACAGTACGCTGGAGGCCTACGACCAGCGCTGGGATCTGGTCTCCCGCCACCGACTGAAGGGCTGGATCTTTGACACCGGGCTGGACCGGGAGGGGCGGCTTTTGGCCTATACCCATCAGCACAATAAGAGTATTCTGCGGGTGTACCGCATTTCGTAGTATCCTATATCCGGCGCGTTAAGGATGCCGTGCCCTACATAGACATTCACTCCAGCGAAGGGGGTAAACCCATGTTCCGCAGTCTTCATATGAAGCTCATGCTCATCATGACCCTGCTCATCATCTCTCTGATGACGGTGGTGGGGGCTTTTCTGGTAAACTCGGTGGCCGGGTTTTACCTGGAGCAGTTTTACTCCCAGATGCAGTCGGTGTTTCAGGACGATCCGGAATTTTTCCATGACCTGGAGAACGCCGACCCCGAGGAGCCCAGCGGTCCCCAGCAGTTGGACCAGATGCTCCGGGCCCGGGCGGGCGACCTGGGCGTGGACGGGCTGAGCCGGAACTACTACGTGCTGGACGGCACCACAGGGGCCTTTCTGGCGGGGAGCAATGAGACGGAGGGAGTGTCCCTCCCCCTGACCCACAATCTGTCCGCCGCCCTCACCGGGCAGGTGGGGGACGACTCCGACCCCACCGCGGCCTATATGGACGTGGCCATCCCCGTCACCCGGGGGAGCCGGGGCTATGTGGTGTATATCAAAGACTCCAAGCAGGAGGTCCAGAACCTGACCAACCAACTGGTGGTCCTGATCCTGGAGGCCCTGGCCTTCGGCATCGTCATCTCGGTGCTTCTGTCCTTCCTGCTGTCCAAGACCCTTATCACCCCCATTGAGCGGCTCACCGAGGGCGCAGAGGAAGTGGCCGCGGGGGACTTCTCCCACAAGATCGAGGTGGACTCCCGGGATGAGATCGGGGTCCTCACCTCCACCTTCAACGACATGGCCCGCCAGCTTCAGAGCACGCTCCAGGTGGTGGAGAACGAGCGGAACAAGCTGGGCACCCTCTTCCTCCACATGACCGACGGCGTGGTGGCCTTCAACCAGCTTGGGGAGATCATCCAATCCAACCCCGCCGCCGAGGAGATGCTGGGCCGGAGCCTGCCCATCGGCGGAGAGGTAGGGTATACCGCCCTGTTTGGGGACATCGCCCCCCTCCGGAACGTGCTGGAGCCCGGAGCCCTGGGCTTCCTGGCCGCAAGCCGGGAGCTGAAGGGGCGGAGCCTGGAGCTGTTGCTGGCCCCCTTCGACCGGGACCACCAGGCGGGGGTGCTGGTGGTGATCCACGACGTCACCGAGCGGAACAAGACCGAGGAGATGCGCAAAGAGTTCGTAGCCAACGTCTCCCACGAGCTGCGTACCCCCCTCACCAACATCCATTCTTACGCCGAGACCCTGGTGGACAGCGCGGGAGCCCTGCCCCCCGATATGGAAAAGAGCTTTCTCAACGTGATCCTCAGCGAGTCGGAGCGGATGGCCCACATCGTTCAGGACCTGCTGACCCTCTCCCGGTTCGACTCGGGCCGGAGCGAGCTGAACCTGACCGCCTTCTCCCTGGCCGAGACCATCGAGACCATGGTCAACGCCAACCGGCTGGAGGCCGAACGCCACGGCCACACCCTCACCCTGGAACTGGAGCCCGATCTGCCCCAGATCACCGCGGACCGGGAACGGATCACCCAGGTGATGATGAATGTGGTGTCCAACTCCATCAAATACACCCCCGACGGAGGTCTGATCCATGTCTCCGCCGGCACCATGGGAAAGGATTGGGTGTGGATGGAGGTCAGCGACAACGGTATCGGCATCCCCAAGGCCGACCGGGACCGGATCTTCGAGCGGTTCTACCGGGTGGACAAGGCCCGCTCCCGGGAGTCGGGAGGCACCGGCCTGGGCCTTTCCATCGCCAAGGAATTGGTGGATCAGCACCAGGGAACCATCGCCATCGTAGACAAGGATACCCCCGGCCTTACCATCCGGGTGGAGCTGCCCGTGGAGGGGCCTGGACATGGCCCGGCGTAAGGCGGTCCCCCCGGTGGCCAGACCCACCGGGAGAAGGCGGCTGGTGGAGCTGGGCAAGGATCTGCTCATCCTCCTGCTCACCTGTTCCGCCCTGCTTCTGGCCTGGCAGACCCCCCTCGCCACCCAGCTGCGGGGCTGGGTCACCCCTCCGGTCCAGGCCGCCGGTCCCGAAGCCCAGCAGCCTGAGGGCGCCCTGACCCCATACGCCCTCACCGCCCGAAACAGCCGGGGCCTTTACGGGACGGCCTACGACAAGGAGGGGGTGGCCCGGGCCTTTGAGCAGCTCTCCCCCCTTCTGGAGGAGGGCTTTGCCACAGCGGACGCCCCCAGCGGGATCACCCGCCGTCAATGGCAGGACCTGTTGAGCGCGCCCGGGGTCTACTGCGCCTTTCAGGGCAAGCCTCCCATGGCGGCCCTGTCCGCCTGGCTGGGGGAGGGTACCCTGTCCCAGGGGCAGGCCCAGGCCCTTCTGCTGGCCTGGGACGGAAGCCAGGTGTGGCTGTGCTGGCGGGACGGGAACCACTATTACCGTTCCCGGACCCAGGTGGCCTACCAGGACCATCTGGAGACGGCCCTGGGGGAATTCAGCCCCAACGGCGCCGCCTTCGCCTATGTCCTGGCCCAGACCGACGAGGCGTACGCCTCGGTGGATCCCGATGTGCTGGTCTCCATGACCGTCCCCCAGCCCCGGGAGTATCTGGTCTCCGTCCCTGACCTCACCGGAGATCAGGAGGTCCTGGGCCGGCTTCTCAGCGCCCTGGGTTTTCAGTCCGGGGTAGGCTCCGCCTACGAGACGGCGGGGGGATTGGCCCTTAACGAGGGGGGCGACCGGCTCCGGATGAGCGACACGGGTACGGTGGTCTTCCACGCCGGGGAGGAGTCCCGCTACCCGGCGGCCGTCACCTCCCTGGAGGAGGCCGCCATGGCCGCCTGGAACCTTCTCAATCGGGCCGCCGGCCCCTGGAAGGGGGATGCCGACTTTGTCCTCACCGGGGCGGAGGAGGTGGAGGAGGGCTGGAGCTTCACCTTCCACAGCCGCCTGGGAGGTGTTCCCGTCCAGACCTCCCCCGAGGGCTGGTGCGCCAGCTTTACCGTGGCCGGAGGCCGGATCCTGGACTTCACCCTGACTCTGCGGATCTATACCATCACCGAGATCGAGACGCTGCTTCCCAGCGAGCGGCTGGCCGCCGCGGCCATGAACGCCCCCTCCATGCGGGGGCAGGGGAAACGGCTGACTCTCTGTTACAGCGACACGGGCGCCGCCGCCCTGTCCGCCGGCTGGATGGCGGAGGATTAAGTCCATCGCCGTAGAAGGAGGACTTCCATGCGCTGGTCCAAGATCAAAAACATCATCATATTACTGCTGATCCTGGTGAACGGCTTCCTGCTGGCCCAGGTGAGCCTGCGGAGCCTCCGGAGCCGTCAGGCCCGGTTGGAGACCCGGGAACGGACCGTGGCTATCCTGGAGCGCAACGACGTGGCCTTTCTGCCCCAGGAGGTGCCCGGGGAGCTGGAGCTCACCGGACGGCGCGTGACCCTCTCCCCTCCCGGGGAGGCCGAGGCCGCCGCCCTGGTGGGACCCGCCCTGGGCCAGGAGACCCTGGGGGCCCGGACCACTTACCGGGGACCACTGGGCGCCGTCACCCTCTCCTCCTCCGGAGAGGTGGAGGTCCTCTTTTCCGACGCGGCCCGTCCGGCGGGCTCCGACCGGGCCGCCCAGGGCCTGGAGCTCCTCTCCCCCCTGGGGATCCAAGCCCGGCTGTCCGACTGGGAGGAGTCTGACGATGGGGCGGTCTTCCGCTACATCCAGCTCTGGAACGGGGTCCCCATCCCCGAGTGGAGCGCCGTCCTCTCCTGGGGGGCCCAGGGGTTGGAGCGGCTTACCGTCCGCCGTCTGGCGGGGGTGGAGGAGCTTCTCCCCGCCCAGGAGACCCTGGACGCCGCCACCGCCCTGATCCGCCTCCTGGACGAGCTGAACCGGGGCGAGGGGTATGTTTGCTCCCAGATCTCCGATATATATCCCGGCTATCTTGTCAGCGGCACAGGGACGCTGACCCTGACCCCGGCCTGGTTTATCGAGACCGATACCTGGCGTTTCGCGGTGGACGGCCACACAGGAGCGGTGAGCGCCACAGAATAAAAACGAAAATAGGCATAGCAAAGCCCCGGAACGGCTTCATGCCGTTCCGGGGCAACTTTTTACGGTTTTTCCCCCTCTGTAGGGGTGTGACGGCCTGACACGCCCCTTGCGGGGTCTCACAGGTATGGCCGCGTAGGGGCGGGTTCCAACCCGCCCGCACAGGTATGCAACACCCTGTAAAAGAAGGTCATAGCCCTGTAGGGGCGGACAGTGTCCGCCCGTTCTTTGAAGGGTAGGCACAGCGTTACAGCAACACCCCGGGCGGGTTTGGAACCCGCCCCTACGGAAAGGTCCAGGGAATGGCCCGCCGGGGTCGTCGGGCCCCACGCATACAGAAGGAGGAAATGCATAATTATGTAAACTAATAAAACAGAGTTGGCCCCCACACAGAAGAATCCCATCCTGGCAAATATTCTCTCCGTGGGGCGCGACGACCCGGCGCGCCGCTTGCAGAGCCTCGCAGGCATGTCCGCGTAGGGGCGGGTTCTAAACCCGCCCGCACAGGTATGGGTATGCCCTGCCAAAGAAGATCATGGTCCTGCACCCTGTAGGGGCGGACAGTGTCCGCCCGTTCTCTGGAGGGTAGGCACAACGTCACAGCAACACCCCGGGCGGGTAATACCCGCCCCTACGGGAAGAGCAAGGACATGGCCCGCCGGGGTCGTCGGGCCCCACACAAAGGGCCCCACACATACAAAAAGGAGGAAATAAAATTATGTCAACTAATAAGACGGAGAATTATCAGCTTCACATCTGGTCCCCGGGGGATATTTTTTCACGGGAGGAGATCAACGCCAATTTTTCCGCGCTGGATTCCGCTGCGGCCCAGGTGGTGGTGGGGTCCTTTGTGGGGGATGGGAGCCTGGAGCGGTTCATCGACCTGGGCTTTACCCCCCGGGCGGTACTGATCACGGCGGAAAACGGGGCCACCTTCTACAGCCAGAGTCAATACGGCGGCCTGGCCGTCACGGGAATGAACGCCGTCTATCAGTCCCGGCAGACCATCGTCTTAAAAGAGGGAGGCTTCCAGATCATGTACTTCGCCAACGGCAGCTCAATGTGCAGCGTCAACAGCAATGGGCAAAAGCGGATGTATCTGGCGGTGCGGTGAGGGGAAGAAAGGACCCCGGACGAAAACTCGTCCGGGGTCCTCCTTAGTAACGTTGGAAAACTTTCTGCGATTAGGCAATGTTGATGGTCACGGTGATCTGGCCGACCTCCACACCGCCCACCTTAACAGTCACCTTCACCTCGCCGTTGGCGGCGTTGGTCAGACCAGCGACAGCCTTCACGGTGATGGTGGTACCGGCAACCTCGACGGTAACCTTAGTTTCATCTGCGGATTCAGCGGTCACGGTCTTGTCAGTGGCATTGTCGGGCTCAATGTTAGACACGGTAACAGTGTCAGTAGCCTCGGCAGCAGTCAAAGTGACAGTGGTCGGGGTCAAGGCCGCACCGGTCACTTCGACAGTGTCATCCTCGTCCTCATCGTCAGGATTAGTGGTGGTGACCAGATCCTTCCAATCAGCGTCCAGGATATCGGCCTCGCGGGAGCTCTCCACGAAGATGGCGGTGATCTTGCCGCTGCTGTCCGCCACCAGCAGGACGTTGCGGTAGGGGGTCACAGCGT
Source organism: Oscillospiraceae bacterium (assembly GCA_022799035.1). Lineage (GTDB taxonomy): Bacteria > Bacillota > Clostridia > Oscillospirales > Oscillospiraceae > Vermiculatibacterium. The sequence continues at coordinate 2,222 of JAAWNQ010000048.1, read as the reverse complement.
CGAAAGCGTCGATGCTGATGTCGCTGCCAGCCTCCTTGTTGTCGGCGTCCACGTAGACGATCACGCAGTCGTCGTCCAGAGCCGCGGTCTTCATCTTACCCCCGGTCTCAGTGCCCTTGTAGCCGTCGGTCTCATTGCCGGTGACCTCGGTGAAGTAAGTGATGGTCTTGTCGTTGGCCTCATAGCTGCTCACCCAGGCGGCCAGGCCCTTGCCGGCGTCAGAAAGGTCGGTGCCGTCAAAGGCCTTGATGTCGGCGGTACGACCGGTGGTGTTCTGGTTATACACATCGTCGCTGGTGCGGTCGAAGTAGACCAGAGAACCGGTGGTCAGGCTGTAGTTGGTGCCGATCTTGACGGTGACGGTCTCCTGATCGTTCTCCACGGTGTACTCCTTGTAGGTCTCGTCGCCGTCCTTGACGGTGGAGCCGCCGCCGGAGACGATGCCGTAGAAGGTGTTGCTGGAGGTGCCGGAGGGCCGGGTCTGCAGGGTCACGAAGGCCGCCACGACCTTGCCGCCGTTGGCGTAAGAGGCGCTGAAGGTCTTGCCGCCCACGGCCTCGGGAGTCACGTCGTTCAGGTCACGGACATTGTAGACCTTGTAGCTGCCGTTCTCGTTGACAAACAGGGGGCAATCGCCGGAGGTCACGGTGCCGGCAAAGGTCTTCAGGTCCTTGTCGTAGACCTTGGAGGTGCCGGTGCTGTAGGTGCCGATCTCCTCGATCTTGTAGGTGCTGCCGGAGACGGAGTACTTGACCAGCTGGCCAATCTCCAGGAAGGCGTTCAGCTTGTCATTGGAGTCGGTGGTCATCTGAGCGCCGCCGTTATCATAGTCAGCGGCATCCTTAGCCTTGATGACGGAATCCTTGTGGATGTTGGCGGTCACCTTGGAGCCGTCGGCCAGCAGGAGCTGAGCCTGGGCGGGCTTGAAGGTGGAATCCAGGGAGCCGTCGTTGACGTCGGTGACCAGAGCGTAGTTGCTCAGGCTCTCGCTGCTCTGGACCAGGTAGCCCACGTAGCCGTTGACCAGATAGGCGGTGAAGTCCTCGCCGATCTTGTCCTCCAGGTTGACCACGGTGGTGTTGTCGCCGATGGTGACGGCGCTGCCGAAGCTCTTGCCCAGGACCTTGTAGTTGGTGCCGTCCAGGGTGAAGTTATCGGCGTTCTTGTAGCTGCGCAGCTCACCTTCCACGGTCTCGGCCTTGGTCACGGTGTAGAAGGCGTCGTCCCGGTCGGTGCTGTAGAACTTGGTGTAGACTACGATATCGTTCTTGGCCACGCCATCATAGATATCGTTGTCGTCCCGGTCGATGGAGCCGCCGTTGCTGCCGGACAGGCTGACCTTGCTGCTGTTGGTGGCGGTCACGTAGCCGATGTTGTAGTTAACCACATAGGCGGTGGTGATCTCGCCGTCAGTATTGCAGACGAACTTGATGGTATCGCCCTTCTGAGAGGCATTCAGGCCCTCGAAGGCGGTCTTGGCGCTGGCCAGCAGGGCGGCGGCGTTAGCGCCGGAGGCGGTGGTCCGCTGCTCGCTGTCGTAGTTCTTCTCCACCAGGACGTCGCCGGACTCGGGGGTGGCGATCTTGTACTTGGTGTCGCCGATCTTGATGCGGTCGGTCTCGGGAGCGGCGCTGTCGCCGTTCTTCACATCGTTGACGGTGGTGTTGATGACCTGGGTCCTGCCGGTGTTGAACACACCAAAGATGGTGTCGTTCTTGTCAGGCTTGCCAGCGGTGCCGCCCTTGCCATCCTTGAAGATGACCTTGATCTCCTCGCCGATGTTGGAGATATCCATATCGGAGGGGAAGGAGGCGGGGCCGTTGACGGTCTCGTCCCGGTCCAGCTCGCCGTTCATGGCGATCTCGCCCTCATTGGAGGCGGCGGAGGTGTCGAAGTTACCCACGTAGGTGCCGGTGTAGATCTCGGCGCCATAGCGCTCCTTCAGCATGGTGCTGGTGCTGGTCTGGTAGCTCCAGGTGGTCTCGCCGGTGCTGGTGTTGGTGCTGGGGATGACCCGGCGGGTGGTGTTCTGCATGCCGTTCCAGATCAGCTGAGCGGCGGTGTCCCGGCTGGCGTTGGTAGCCATCACCACGCCACCCAGCTCCTCATAGAGGTTGGGATCAGCGGCCTTGGCCAGCTCGTCGGTCCGGACAGCCCAGGAGGCGCCGGTCAGCCGGTAGGCGGTGGCATCGTAGCCCAGAGCGGTGAGCACCATCTTGGTG
>JAAWNQ010000010.1 GCA_022799035.1 Oscillospiraceae bacterium | reverse complement strand
CACACTGTGAAAAATCCTTTGTTTTCAAGGCTTTTGGAGGATTTTATTGAAAACCCACGGTGAGCAATAGACGCTCATAAAATCGTGGTATTCAAATACCGATTGTCCGATAAACTGGAAGGCCATGCAGAAAAAGGCGGCAAAATAGATTCGAAATGCTGGGATACCGGCTGTCAACAGCTCTGCCTCACTGTTAAATATGTGAATAAAAATGTCCGGGATCGCCATCACCAGCACCCAAACTCCAAGGGAATAGGCCATGGTCACCCCAGTGGTAAATCGGATCCCCTCCCGGACACGCTGGTAAAGTCCGGCCCCGTAGTTATATCCCAGAACGGGCTGACAGCCATTGGTGACTCCGGTAACGGGCATGGTGATGACCTCCCGCACCGAGTTGATGACCGTCATCACTCCCACATAGAGATCCCCCCCTACCCGTTGGAGCGTGGCGTTACACAGGATCTGTACCAGAGAATTGGTCAGTGACATCACAAAACCGGAAGCCCCCAGGGAGAGGATCCGCCGCACCCGATCCCAACACAGGGACATGGTCTCTCTCCGCAGGCGGAGTATGGCCCTCCTCCCGGTCAAAAACCGCAGGACCCAAGCCGCGGAACATCCCTGGGACAATACTGTAGCGATGGCTGCGCCCCTTACTCCCATATGAAATCCAAAGATAAAGACAGGGTCCAGGATCAGGTTGGTCACCGCCCCCAAGGCCACCGTCATCATCCCTATCCGGCCAAAGCCCTGGGCATTGATAAAGGGATTCATACCCAGGCCGATCATCACAAACAGCGTGCCGCAGAGATAGACGGTCAGATAGTCATTGGCATAGGGAAAGGTGGCGTCACTGGCGCCGAACAGATAGAGAATGGGCCTCCGGAAAACCAGGCCAATCACGGTAAGGGCCGCTCCAAACACAAGAAGCAGGGTAAAGGAATTCCCCATTACCTTCTCCGCTTCCCCATTCTCCCCCTTTCCCCGGTAGATGGAGCACAGAGGCCCCCCTCCCATACCGCACAGATTGGCGAAACCGATAAGGATAGAGATGACCGGCAGACACAGGCCCAAACCGGTGATGGACATTCGACCGATCCCCTCCAGATGGCCCAGGTAGACTCGGTCCACAATGTTGTAAAGAATATTGATCAACTGCGCCAGGGTCATAGGGAGAGCCATCGAAAGAATGTTACCGGATACCTTTCCCTGAGAAAAATCATTTGACGCCATGTACTCTCCCTCCTTCTTTTTCAGCGGTCTTCCCTCCGGCGATCCTCCCGGATAAAGGGTGGGGCAACCTCTGTATTGACCAGCAAACCATATTTCCGCGGTCGGCGGTAGGCGTTCCCATGCACTTCCGCTTCCCGATACTTTCGCAACTGTTCCAGGTCAAGCTGGGCAAGACAGATCCCCTCCTCCGCCCCCGCCAACAGGATGCAGGTATCCCGTGACTCCGTCTGGTCCGGAAGGTACGCCACTCCGTCAAACACGCTGGAGCCCCCGTTGCAGTCAGGGACAGAACCGGGATAGTTGCAGGTGGCAATGGCTACCATGTTCTCAAAGGCCCTGGCCCGGAGCTGGGAGAGACGGTTGAGCTCCATGGGACAGGCGTTGGGAACCAAGATCAGTTCCGCTCCCTTCAGCATCAGGATCCTGGTGCTTTCCGGAAACTCCCGGTCGTAACAGATCATCGCCCCCACATTCACTTCTCCACAGGCAGTATCCAGGGTTGTGACCCGGAAGTCCTCCCCCGGAGTCAGCGCCCGCTCCGCCCCAAAATCACAGGTATGTACTTTGGAATAGGTAAGCCTATGCTCTCCCCAACGGTCAAACAGAACCAGAGAATTTCGGGGGCCTCCTCGATACCTCTCCAAAAGGGTGATTCCAATAGCCATATGAAGCTCCTTCGCCAGAGCTCCAAAGCTATTGATGAACTCACCATCCACAGGAATTGCCTCGGAAGTCCATCTCTCCACAGGACTGTCATAGATATGATATCCATTGCTCCACATTTCGGGAAACAGAACGATGTCAGCCCCAAGCTCCCCAGCTTTTCGGCAATACTCCAAGCCCTTTTCCTGATTTTCTTGCAGTGTGCCGCAGGGAGTGATCTGCAGCAGAGCGATCTTCAGCCGTCTCATCTTGCGCTCACACCTCCCGGAAACAAAGCGGTCCTCCCCATCCAACCAGCTTATTATAAGACAAGGAGAGCCGAAATGCAATCGCTTTCGGCTCTCCTTATCTCATGTCATTGCTCCGCAGTCCCTGTATAAGCCTGGATCGCGTCCCGGAGGAACCGGGCACAGCCGGGAGCTTCCCCGTCATAGTAGGCGGTAAACCGTTCGTCCGCCACGTAGAGCTCCCCGATCCCCGCCTGTCGAGAGTCGTCACAGTCAGGCATCAGGATCGACAGCCACTCCCGGTGCGTCCGGGCCAAACGCTTCCCCTCCGAACCGGCGGGGTCCTCCCCTGCCCGGACCGCCTCGGCCAAACCTTCCCGCAGTTTTCTGTCCAATTCCTGCCAACGCTGGAACTTTTCAGGGGACAATCCCATCCAATTTTTCTGGGCTTCCTCCACCGGTCCGGTCCCGTATTTCTCCCGGACCTCCGCTCCGTAGAGTCGCTCGTTCTCCTCTGCCTTTTCCCTTTTGAACCCTTCAAATTTCTCCTTGTCGCTCATGTCGATCTCTCCTTTCTCCTTCAGGAGGGTCCGTTCCACCGTCCCGATCAGCATGTCAAGCTGTTCTCTCCGTTGCCGCAGGGCCAGTAGGTGGCTCTGCAGCGCCCCCTGCCGGTCAAAGCCCGGCGCGTCCAGGATCTCTTTGATTTCCACCAAAGGGAATCCCAACTCCCGGTAGAACAGGATCTGTTGCAGCCGATCCACTTCCGAAGGGCCGTAAAGGCGATAGCCCGCCTCCGTGGTCCGTCCCGGCCTCAAAAGTCCCAGCCTGTCGTACCAGTGCAGGGTCCGGGGTGTGACTCCGGCCAGCTCCGAGAGTCTTTTGACGGTATATTCCATTTCCTTCCCTCCTGACAAAAGGAGTATAATCCATGACGTTACGGCAAGGTCAAGTCCTTTTTAAGATTTCTTAAAATAAAATCTTGCTCTGGATATTTCCGCATGATATAATGTCTATGCGACAGTTTCTACCCATTAATCCATTTTAAGGGAGGGATCCTTATGAAAAAAGCAGGCGTCTTCACCACACTTTTTCTTGTAACCTTTGCCCTGTCATATCTGGCCTGCTGTTATCTGATCCCAGCCCTTCGGATCAAGCTGGATGCCAACCCCTGGACATATCTCCTGGCCAGCATCAGACACATGGCTTTTCTGAAAATCGTGATTTCCCTTGTCGCAGGTCTTATTGTTGGAGGACTTTCTGCCATCTTAAACAAGTCAAAATAAACTCAAAAAAGATCGATGTGGAGGGATCCCTATGGCTCGGTATCAACTTCGGTATTTCTTCGATTGGGGTCTTGACACCTGCCTATGGGCGGGCAATGATGCGGCCCGGGAGAAATTTGGTTATCCTGTTTCTCTCGGGGAGCTTTCCCTCTCCCCAGCTTTGACCTCTGAATTGGAAAAGCTCTGCGCCGAGTTTCAGACCTGCCTGAACTGGGATGATCCCCCGGCTCCATCCCCTTGGTCTGATCCGCAAAAGGAGGAGTTTCTTTGCCGCTCAAGATCTGCCTATGAACAGCTTCTTCAAGAATTAGGAGAGAGCTTCGAGGTCAAAAATGAGATCTCGCTTTTTGAGTGAAGAATAAAGAAAGAGACAGGCATCGCCTGTCTCTTTCTTTATTCTCTTAACCCCGGGCCTTCTTGGCCAGCTCGGTGAGCTGGGTGAAAGCGGCCTTGTCGTTGACAGCCAACTCAGCCAGCATCTTCCGGTTGATGACCACACCGGCCTTCTTCAGGCCATCCACAAAGGTGGAGTAGTTCATCCCGTTCATCTTGCATCCGGCGGAGATCCGGGTGATCCACAGGGAGCGGAAATCACGCTTCTTCAGCCGGCGGCCTACGTAAGCATACTTCAGGGACTTCATCACCTGCTCGTTGGCCATCTTGAAGTGCTTGCTCTTAGCGCCCCAGTAACCCTTGGCCAGCTTCAGGACCTTATTTCTGCGCTTGCGCGTCATCATCGCGCCTTTAACTCTTGCCATAGTATTCGAAACCTCCTATATCTGAGTAAAAATCAAATTATTTGTAGGGGATCATGCGCTTGATGGTGTCCGCGTTGGTCACATCAGCGTAAGCGCCCTTGCGGAGGCCTCTCTTCCGCTTGGTATCCTTACCGTGGCCGTTGAGCAGGTGGGACTTGAAGGCGTGAGCCCGCTTGACCTTGCCGGTCTTGGTCAGGTTGAATCTCTTTTTCGCCCCAGTATGGGTCTTGAGTTTCGGCATGATAATTTCTCCTTTATCGTAGAATAACTTACTTCTTGCTGTCCTTAGCTACCTTGGCAGCCAGGAAGATGGACATGTGCCGTCCATCCAGCTTGGGTTCCTTATCCATGGTGGCAATCTCGGCGCACTGCTCAGCAAACTTCAGCAGTAGATCCCGACCGATCTCCGTGTGGGCCATCTCCCGCCCCCGAAAACGGATGGTCACCTTTACCCTATCCCCGTCAGCCAGGAACTTCTGGGCGTTGCGAAGCTTCACATTGAAGTCGTTGCTGTCAATACTGGGCGACATGCGGACTTCCTTGATCTCCACAACTTTTTGGTTCTTTTTCGCCTCTTTCTCCCGCTTGGTCTGCTCAAACTTGAACTTTCCATAGTCCATGAGCTTACACACCGGGGGAACGGCGTTGGGAGAGATCTTCACCAGGTCAAGATTGGCCTCCTCCGCCTTGTCGAGGGCCTCCTGGGCAGACATGATGCCAAGCTGCTCTCCGTCGGCAGAGACCAAGCGTACCTCCTTGTCCCGGATATCCTCGTTGATCTGATGTCCTTTCTCTTTACCGCTGATACGAATACGCCTCCTTTACTACTCACCACACATGACACAAAAACGGAGCCGAAAACGGCTCCGCAACAGGACACAACAACGCCGCATCGCGGCGGGTGCTTTCCATGTTGACCCCTTCGCCTGTGGCGGGAGGTGAGGACGAAACCGTTCCTACTTTATTGTGCTTCGTTAGTATAACAGTCTCCTTCTCTCTTGTCAAGGATTATTTTCCTTGATTTTCTCCACTGGGATCATACCCCTGGGGCTGATTCCTCGCCTAGAAAGCATTGGGGGCAGAAGCAGGGCCAGCATTACCGCTCCCACATAAGAAAATCCAAAGGAGATCTCGAGCCTCTCCATATCCATTCTCCTTCTCAGCCGGCCCGGAAGAAGGCCCAGGGATCACACCAGCTCCACCCCTCCCAGACCGGATCTTGGGTAATATAATCTGCCAGGATCTCAGGGAACAGCCGCTTGTCTGCCGGGAATGCCCTCCGGCCCACCTCTGACTCCTCCCCGTTTTTCATCGTATACTCGGTGCAGCATACATCCTTCCCCTCTATATCGGCAAACTCTGTTACCAACTTGTGGGTCAATCGAAAAATATCCTTTTCTACCTCATAGGCGAAATAGGTATAGCCGCGTGCAACGTCTATGCCGCCCCAAATCACCTGATGTTCTCCATCGATCTGCGGCTTGGGGATGCTCGTAAAGCCGGGCTCATAGCGATAGCCGCCCCCGGAATCCTTCAGAAAAGCGGCATAGTACAAACATCCCCCTGTTCCGGACTGCCCAAGGAGTAGAAGCAGATCGGAGTTTCCGTCAAAATCCACATCCTCCGCGGTAAGCTCCCCAATCCCTCCTTGCCAGACATCCAGCTCCCCGATGTGGAACTCCTGTGTAGTTCCCTCATCCGTCATCAGCAGCACTGCGGCGGGGCCGCCATACTCCTCCTGGCAAAATACCTCCATCTGCACCCCCGGAGCCCGCCGGTGGGCGTAGGCCTTCACTTCTTCGAGGGGCTGGGACAGCTTGTCATAGCCCGTATACGCCCGGAGCCGCTCAAAGGGCATCCGTTCCGCGTCAAAGCACAGATATACGTCTCTGCCGGTCTCCAGATACCGCAATCTTTCCCGTTCCCAATCCTCCAGCTCCGGATTTCGAGATAGGGGCAGCTCTGCCTCATGCTCCTTGGGGTCAAAGACCCAGGTGAGCTGATCCCGCCCGATATAGACCAAGATCAGCTCCCACAGACGGAGGGTCTCATGGCGGTAATATTCCACGCAGATCCGCCAACGATCGCTTGTGGCCAAACTTCCCGGGCGGATCTCCCCCTCCTGGTCTCCGCCGGAAAACGCATTGGAATAGAGCTCCAAGGCCATAGCGTCCCCGTGGGCCGGAGCCAGCTCTATCAGGGCATCCCGGGCCGCCGCTATCCTGCCGGACAGATCCGCCGCGGGGTTGGCATGAACTGCCAGCACGTCATAGACATGGCACAGCTCCTCCTGCCAGATCTCCGCCTCCCGATAGGTGTCGTCGGCCATAGCGAGGGTAGTCCCATCCTTATAGAGCCATTGGGATACCCAGCCGTCAACGGGGTTTTCCAGCAGTTCCTCCCCTTCCGGCTCCTCCTTCTCCTCCAACCGGTACTCTCCCTGGGCAAACTCCAGATCGTTTCCCTCTGTCAGCCGAGCCAAAGCCTCCTCCGGAGAAAAGACATACCAGTCCAGAGGAGTCTCGTTCTTCAGCCAGGTAAAACTATCATACCAGCTCTCCACAAAATAGCGGTAATGGCCGATTCTGGCCAGGGCCTCCCCCGCCTCCCGCCCGGTGCCAAAATAGACACCCTCTCCCTCTCCCGTCATAAGGTTGGACCAACTGACGTCGGCGTCCAGGGCGGATTGCGTTACCACATAGGCAAAGAAATTTTCCTCGAACTGCTCCAAGTCCAGTCCCAGGTAGGATCTTTCCAGCTCCGGGTGGGCGTTCTCCTTCAGATAAGTAAAGATATGTCGGGCTTCCGCCTCCCAGGCGTTGGCCTCCTGCCGGGAAAGGAAAGCCCAAAAGGGCGTACAGTCATAGCTCCGATCATACACCAGGGTATCATAAAAGGCCGTGATGGGATCGGAATATACGGGAAGCTCCTCAGGAGCCTCCGTGATCTCCGGAGTCGGCGGGGGCGTTGCCGGGGCAGAGGCCGTTGGCTCCGCCTCCTCCGCCGTCTGCGCGCAGGAGGAGAGACAAAGGACAAGGGCCAGAACTCCCACCCACCATTTTTTCATCCATGATACCCCCTTTTTATAACAGTTTATCACAATTCCAGGACAAAAACAATCGGCAGACGAATCCGTCTGCCGATTGTTTTTCCTCCCTCAGGAGATGCTGGTCACCTCATAGCCAGCCTCGGCGATGGCGGCCTTGATGGCCTCGTCGCTCACCTCTCCGGTAACGGTGGCGCTCTTGCTCTCCAGGTCCACCGTGGCGGTGACCCCGGGCAGGGCGTTCAGGGCGTTGGTGGCATGCTTGACGCAGTTCTGGCACATCAGGCCCTCAATGATCACGGTCTTCGTCATAGCGATTTCCTCCTTTTTGATGGGTCGTTCTTCGATCTTCCTTTCCCCCGCCGGAGCGGCGGGGGAATATGTTCCCACCCCGGTATGCCGGGGCTTGAACAGCTTGAGACGCAGGGCGTTGGTCACCACGCATACCGAGCTCATGGACATGGCCGCCGCCGCCAGCATGGGGTTGAGCTGAGGCCCTCCAAACAGGGTCAGCACTCCGGCAGCCACCGGAATACAGACCGCATTGTAAAAGAAGGCCCAGAAAAGGTTCTCCTTGATATTTCGGATGGTGGCTCTGGAAAGCTCCACCGCAGTCACCGCGTCCAGAAGGTCGCTCTTCATAAGCACCACATCGGCGGACTCGATGGCCACGTCTGTACCAGCCCCGATGGCCAGGCCCACGTCGGAACGGGCCAGGGCTGGGGCGTCATTGATCCCATCGCCCACCATAGCCACCTTTTTCCCTTTGGCCTGGAGGTCAGCGATGACCTTCTCCTTATCCTGGGGCAGGACCTCCGCCACCACCTCTGTCAGCTCCAGTTCTCTGGCAATGGCTTGGGCAGTGCGGCGGTTATCCCCGGTAAGCATGACCACATCCAGCCCCAGCTCCCGCAGGGCCTTGATAGCCGCGGCGCTGGTGGGCTTCACCGTATCCGCCACCGCTAAAATACCGATCAGCCTGCCGTCCTGGGCAAAATAGAGGGGCGTTTTTCCCTCCCCGGACAGAGTCTCGGGGAGAGTCCCGGCGGCGGTAATATCCACCTGATTCTCCTCCATCATGGCCCGGTTGCCAGCCAGGAATACCCCTCCCTGAATGACTGCGGAAACACCCCGGCCATGGACGGCCTCAAATCGCTCCACGGAAACCAGGGGGATCCCTCTCTCCTCCGCCTGCGCTACCACAGCCTGCGCCAGAGGGTGCTCCGAAGGCTTCTCCAGGGAGGCGGCTACACAGAGAAGCTCCGCCTCCTCCACCCCGAAGGTCTTGAGGTCTGTCACCACGGGCTTTCCCTGGGTCACGGTCCCCGTTTTATCCAGCACCACTGTTTGAATGGAGCGCAGCTCCTCCAAGGCTTCCGCCGATTTAAAGAGGATTCCGTTTTCCGCTCCCTTCCCCGTTCCCACCATGATAGCTACCGGGGTAGCCAGCCCAAGAGCGCAGGGACAGGAGATGACCAGCACCGCCACGCCGGAGGTGAGGGCCTGGGCCACGTTCCCCCCTGTGGCGATCAGCCAAACGGCGGCGGTCACAATTGCGATACAGATGACCACCGGGACGAACACCCCCGCCACCTTATCGGCCAGCTTAGCAATGGGCACCTTGGAGGAGGCCGCCTCATCCACCAAAGCGATCATCTGGGCCAGAGTGGTATCGTCCCCCACCCGTGTGGCCTTAAATGTGAAGGAGCCTGATTTGTTGATGGAGGCCGCCGCCACTTTGTCCCCCGGTCCTTTGTCCACCGGGAGGGATTCTCCGGTGAGAGCGGATTCATCAATGGAGGAGCTTCCCTCCGTGATCTCCCCATCCACCGGGATGGACTGCCCAGGGCGGACCAGGATCAGGTCGCCTACCGCCACCTCCTCCACCGGGACCTCCACCTCCTGGCCGTAGCGAAGGACGGTGGCCGTTTTGGGGGCCAGGTCCATAAGCCTGGCGATGGCCTCCCCCGTCTTTCCCTTGGATCGGGTCTCCATATACTTGCCCAGGGTGATCAGGGTCAGGATGGTACCGGCGGACTCAAAGTAGAGGTCCATGGACCACTGCTCCACCCGGGCCATATCCCCATGTCCTAACCCCCATCCGATCTCATAGACTCCAGCCAAACCATAGACCACAGCGGCCGCGGAACCCAGCGCGATCAGCGAATCCATATTGGGGGAGCGATGAAACAGGGTCTTGAATCCCACTTTATAATACCTGTCATTGACATACATGATAGGCAGCAGAAGCAAAAACTGGGTCAAACCATAGCTCAAGGCGTTTTCCGGCCCATGAAAAAAGTGAGGGATGGGCAATCCTACCATGTGCCCCATTGTCAGGTAAAAAAGCGGAATGAAGAAGCAAAAAGAAAGGATGAGCCGCCGTTTCATCCCATTCAGCTCCTCCTGCATATCAGGAACCCCTGTGGCGGCAGCTTTTTTCGCCCCAGCCTTCTCCCCTCCGGGAAGCTGAGCCCCGTACCCCGAGGCGATAACCGCGGAAATGATGCTGTCATTATTCTGCCGCGCCGGGTCAAAATCCACCTGCATGGAACCTCCCAGCAAATTGACATTCACCGAGGATACCCCTTCCAGCTTGCACACCGCCTTCTCCACATGGGCTGAGCAGGCCGAGCATGTCATACCGGTAACCGTAAATTTCTGTTTCATGTCTAACCTCCTTCCTGTCCGGAGCGAAAACACAGAACTTCTTCCCCCTCGGGAAGAGTATATTTCTCCGGACTATATACTTCAGCCGCTCTCTCCCACAGATAGGCCGCCCTAAAATTGTTTGCCGCGTATTTGATCTCCCAGCGACCTGGATATCTCTCAAAAAGAGTTCGGGCCGCGCGCAGACCCACGTTTCTCCCCCGTTCCTTTGGCAGAACGCAAAACTCCGCCACCGAATGGTCGATGTTCCTGTCCATCACCGAGTAACGATTGAGAAGGATAAAGCCCACGATCCTTCCATCCTCCAAGATAAAGAGGGCTTGGCGGGTCGGGTCAGTAAAGTATGCTTCAAAATAGGGATAGGGGTAGTTCCCTTCCCCGTCTAAGTCATCCCCATAGTAGTTTGTCATCTCATAGAGATATTTTTGTAGGAGATTATAGAGAAAGATTCTCTCTTGCTCTGTCACTGCCCGAAAATCCATACCTCATACCCCTATTTCAGTATCTTATCCAAGGTGGAGATCAATTCCTCCATCTTTTCCTCCCGATCCTCCGTGGTCACCGCCTGCTGGACACAGCCACGAAGATGAGCCGCCAGGATCTCACGGTTCACCCGGTTCAATAGCGCCTCTGTGGCCATCACCTGCTGAGATATCTCCACACAGTATCGGTCCTCCTCCACCATCTTCAGGATACCGTCCAGCTGTCCTCGGGCTGTTTTCAGCATACGGCCTATCTTTTTTTCATCCGCCATCATGGCAGCCGCCCCCTTTCACAACACCCCCCCGGGGTGTAGTGTTATATTACTATGTTTTTACCCTTCTGTCAACAGAAGGGTAAAAATTTTTCCATCATATAATTTTTCAGCAGGATGCCCCGCACCTCTACCAATTGTTCTCTAACGACCCGGTATCCCCTCTTTTCAAAGAAGGGACGGGCTGTGATAGAGGCGTGAGTGGTGAAGCGACTTACCGCCGCTTCCCTCTCCAGCCAATCACAAAGCAGAGTGGCGATTCCGTGTCTTTGATGATCCTTATGGATAAAAAGGCGGTCCAGGTATCCGGTCTCATCCATATCCGCAAACCCTACCGGCTCTCCCGCCAGCCAAGCCACCACCGAGTTGTGCCAAAGGAACCGGCGGTCCCACTCCTCCAGGTCCACTTGCCCCGTGGCCCAGGCGTCCAGTTGCTCCCGGGTATAGTCCCCAGCGTTTATGTGATGGACCGTATCGTAGAAAAGAGCGGCAAGGGGCTCCCCGTCCTCTGTTCGGTAGGGCCTAAGTTGAACGTCACTGTACGGCTTTTTCACTTGTCAACAGCCTTTCCCTTTTTCCAGGCCGCCACCACCGCGTCAATGGCCGCCGCCCGAAGGCCATGCCGCTCCAGTTCCGCGACCCCCTCGATCGTAAGGCCGCCGGGGGAACAAACCGCGTCCTTCAGGGCTCCGGGATGCTTTCCGCTTTCCAGCACCATAGCCGCCGCCCCCATAACCATCTGGGCGGCGTATCGGATGGCCTCCTCCCGGTGAAGTCCCACCAGCACCCCTCCATCGGCCAAGGCTTCGATATAAGGATAGACAAAGGCGGGGCCGCAGCCAGCCACAGCGTTGTAGGAATTGATCATGTCCTCCTCCATCCGTTCCACCAGACCAGAGCAGGCCAGAATGCGCTCCACCTGTGCAAAGTGTTCTTCCTTTGCAGACACTCCCCCAGAAAGAGCTGTCAGTCCCTTTCCGATCTCGCAGGGCGTGTTTGGCATGATACGCAAGACAGGGACACTCTCCCCCGCCCACTCCTGCAGTTCCTTAAGCGTCACTCCCGCGGCCACCGATACCAATACCTTTCCCTTCAAAACAGGATCCAGCTCCCCTACCAGATCCCGAATCTGATTGGGCTTTGCACAGAGAAAAATATATTCGGCCTCCTGGACCGCCTCCCGGTTTGACGAGTACGCCTGACAGCCCAATTCTTTTGCCAGCCTCTCGGCCTTGGAATAGGTCCGGTTGGAAATTGCAACCTCACCGGCGCCCAAGCTTTTGCAGGCCGCTTTTGCCAACGCGCCCCCCATGTTCCCTACTCCAATAAAAGCAACCCTTGCCATACCTGTCACCTCATTTGATCGTATCTGTTGTTTGATTATACCACGCTCTCCTCTGCCCGTCCACTATCACCAACCTCATTTTTTAGGCATAGGAATAGAAAAAGGAGGTTTTATCTATGGAAAACCAGATTCCCGATCAAGCCATCCCCACCGCCAGCGCCATTCTGCGGGGCGACCCCTCGCACTCTCAAATTATGGGAGAAGCCACCTTTGCCCCCTTTGGCCGGGGGACTCTGGTGGTGATTCGGCTCCTAGGGCTGCCGGCCCCAGGCTTTTTAGGCTTTCATATTCACGAGAATGGCGACTGCGCCACTGGAGGGGACGTTCCCTTTTCTTCCGCCGGAGGACACTATGATCCCCACGGTGTGACCCACCCCTGGCACGCCGGGGATCTGCCTCCATTGCTGGCCACCTCAGACGGCACCGCCCTTTTAGCGGTCTATACGGACCGTTTCACCCCAGCCGATGTAATGGGGCGGGCGGTCATCGTCCATGAAATGGCCGACGACCTTCACTCTCAGCCCGCCGGAGACAGTGGAATGAGGATCGCATGCGGAGTCATCCGTGAGATATAAAAAGAGGGAGCGACGATGTCGCTCCCTCTTTCTTCATTCTTTTAAATCTCCAAATCTCCAAACAGGGCGTTGGTCTCCGGATCCTCAGCGATCCGAACCGCGCCCTGGATCTTGGCGCCCTGGGACATCATAATCGTAGCCGCGATCACATTGCCAGCCAACAGAGCGCAAGCGGAGAAGGTGGCAGCTCTGGCAATCTGCAGATTACCCTTGACCTTACCATCAGACTGGAAGTCGGTGGCCAGCACGTCGCCCACCACCATGGCACCTGCATCCAAAGACACGTAGGAGGTGGATGTAACATTTCCCTGAACGGTACAACCCTCCAGGATCACAGCCTCGCCCTTCACATCACCCAGCACTTTGCCCAGCACCCGGACATTGCCGGTGGCCTCCAGGTTGCCCTTCACCTTCCCCAGGACCTCCACATCCCCCTCGGCCCGAATGTCGCCGAAGAAGGTGGCGCCCGCCGCAATAACAGTGGCTCCGGGGCGGATAAAGGGCGGCCGAATGGTATCCTCTTCCACCGTCTCAAACTCCCGGGCGAAGAAATTCTCCTCCTTGGGAGCGGTAAAGGTTTCTTCAAAGGAAGGCTCCTTGGCCTTGGGTCTGCCAAAGGGGAAGAAGCTCCGCTCCACAGTGGAAGCCACTTTCTGGCGGGTCTCCTCCATCTCCATTTCAACAGAGGCCGCAGACCGGACAGGCTCCTTCCGCTCCACAGTGGGCTCACGTTCGATCCGGGGCTGCTGGACCGGCCGCTCCACGACCGGCTTAGCCGCAGCCGCAGGCGGCGTCTGGGTCTTAGGCTGCTCGGGAGCCGCCTTGGGCTCCTCCCGCACAATGGGACGTTCCGCCGCCACTGTTTTCTCCCGTACCACAGGTCTCTCCTGGACCTCGGGCCGTGCCGCAGCCTGGGCCTCCACAGGTTTTTCCTGAGTCTCAGTCTCCTCAGGTCCAAACCCTACCAAGCCCAAAAGCTCCTTCATCGCTTGTCTCATATTGTCTTTATTGCCGCCCATACGCTGCACCTTCCCATTCATCCAATCTCGTAACACCCATCTTATTCTTTTCAGGGTGCGCTGTTATAACTAAACACCACCGGCCGTACAGCCGCCGTCAAAGGCTGGAAACTATAACCCATATTCTGCAAGTCTATCAAAATTCCAGGCAACGCATCGGCCACCGCTGTCTTTTCAGCGGTATCCCGCAGCAGAACGATCCCTCTCTGCAAACCTTCCATCCCGGAAACTACGCTGCTCTGTACGGTTTCAGCCGTCATTCCGTCTACCATAGTATCTTCGCCGCTCACATTCCAATCGAAGAACACAAAATTTCTGCGAAGCATCTCCGCGATCAATTCCTGATAAATCCCGCTGTTATAGGCGTTGATACTCCCGGCCGGAAAGCGGAATATCTCCGCCCTTGCGCCTGTGACTTCATAAACAAGATTATAGATCTGATTAAAGTCATCCAAAAAGGCGCTTACCGACTGATAGATCTCCTGATAGGAATTGCTGTAGCTGCGAAGCCCGATGGAGTGGCCCCGGTTTACGATCTCCCGCATGATCGACTGTTCTTCCGCGTCGGAGGTGCCGTTTACAAAAAAGGTTGCCTTTACTCCATACTCATCCAGTGTATCCAAAATCTGCAGAGTATTTGCGGATATATCAGAATCAAAGGTAATGTATACAGTGTCATTGGCCTGCACCCTCTGATTTGATATCTGCACGGCGCTGTATAGCTCCGGGTATGCCGTTTGATATTCTATAGCCTCCGCTCCTCCCGGCAAATTTGCTCCGGAATTCGAGGGCACTGTAGGGTCCTTCCCCTCCAGTTGACTGCGAAGCTTTGCGTTCTGCCCTGCGGTGTATATCCACAGTACGGTCGGAATCAGGATCAGAAGGGCAAGAATAATCAGAATGAGCCTTTTATAGAAACGGACACTCAAGGTTTTCATCTTTCTCTCCCTTCCATGTAAGCAGAACGATCAACCTACATAGCTTAACATGTTGATTATAAAACAGTTGTCAGGAAAAGGCAAGGAAAATTTGAAATTATTATGGCTATTTATGAAACTTTTATGAAAAGTCTGGCATGATATTTTCTCTGTCCGCACTGGATCACTGTCTTTTTTCGGAAAAGAGTCCTCCCTTGGAAAAAATGTGAACTAAATATAAAAATTTTTCTTCTGTCTCTGGTATTCTAAATCAAGGCATCCCTTTCAGACAAATTTCAGGTTTCCCCGCTATACTGAAAGCAGTGAAAGGAAAGGCGGAACACATATGCGTATTTTGATCATAGAGGATGAGCGGCACTTGGCGGAGGCCCTGGGGCAGATCATGGCGGAGCAGAAATACCAGGTGGACTTGGTCTACGACGGCGCGGAGGGACTGGATTACGGTCTTTCCTGTCAGTATGACGCCATCCTGCTGGATATAATGCTCCCTAAATTGAACGGCTTTGAGGTCGCCAGACGGCTCCGGGAAGCTCGGGTCTCCTCCCCCATCCTAATGCTTACAGCCCGGGATGAGATAGGGGACAAAATATCCGGCCTGGACTGCGGAGCGGATGACTATATGACCAAGCCCTTTGACTTCGGGGAATTGCTGGCCCGGGTCCGGGCTCTCACCAGACGCCAGGGAGAGGTCATCGGTAATTCTATCACCACAGGGGACCTGACCCTTCGGATGGATGTGCGGTGCCTGGTATGCAGAGATGATATGGTACGCCTCGGCTTTAAGGAGTTTGAGGTCATCAGACTTCTGATGGCAAACTGTCCCTCGGTGATCCCCAAGGAGGAGATCATCTCCAGAGTCTGGGGACTGGATTCGGAGGCGGAGGATAACAACGTAGAGGTCTACATCTCATTCCTTCGGAAAAAGCTCTCCTTTCTCCATTCCCAGGTTACGATTGGCACGGTGAGAAAGATCGGTTACTTTTTGGAGGTACCGAAGCCATGATCCAGAAACTGCGCCGCAAATTTATCGCCACCAACATGTTTTTGGTCAGTCTGGTTCTGCTGGCCGTCTTCTCCATTCAAGCCTTCTCCACCTACCGCCATGCCCTGGAGCAGATCGTGCAGGCGCAAAGCATGGCTCTACGCTGGATCTCTCTGGAGTTTCCCTTTGGCTTCGAGTTCGGCAGGGACCACCGGGGCGGGGGGCAGCCCCCGGAACGGGGCTTTCCCGCCGTTCCGGTTTTTGCCGTGGAAATTGATGCCCAGGGTCAGATCATCGCTCTCCGAGAAGGTCCCGGCTCCACCGTGACCCAAGAGACCGCCCAGGAATTGGTGACAGCCGCCCTCTCACGAAAGAGCAGCCGCGGGAACCTCCCCGGACTGAGCCTCAGCTATCTTTCCCATTGGGAAAATGATCGGCATTTCTTTGCCTTTGCAGACAATCAAATCATCTTGATCTCCCTGAGAAATCAGCTTCTCACCTCCCTGTTGATCTGTACTCTGGCCCTGATTGGGTTCTACCTGATCTCACGGTTCCTGTCCCGTCTCTCCCTGCGTCCGGTGGAGCAGGCCTGGGAACAGCAGCGGCAGTTTGTGGCCGACGCCTCTCACGAGCTCAAAACACCCATCACCGTGATCTTGGCTAACACCGGGATCCTCCGCTCCCATCCCGCCGATTCTGTGGCGGAGCAGGTCAAATGGATCGACTATATTCAGGATGAGGCCGTACGGATGAAGGGGCTTGTGGACGATCTCCTGTTTCTTGCCAAGAGCGACGCCGCCCGACTCCCCTTCCACCCTGCCGTCATAAGGCTGGATCAGCTTGTGATCGCAACCCTCCTCTCCTTTGAGCCCGTGGCCTTTGAAGCCGGTGTTGCTCTGAAGGAGGACATTAGCCCTGATATCAGCGTCCTGGGCGATGAGGATCAGCTTCGCCGGCTGGTGGTCATCCTGTTGGACAACGGGGTAAAATATGCCGGAAGCCAGGGGATCGTCACCCTTCGTCTGGATCGGCTCCAGGACCGGCCCCGGCTTTCCGTCCACAATACCGGCCCGGCTATCCCCCCTGAGCATCTCCCCCACCTATTTGAACGATTTTATCGCACCGATGTCGCCCGGGACCGCTCCCAGGGCGGATATGGTCTGGGGCTGTCTATCGCGAAAAGTATTGCGGAGGGACACCAGGGAAAACTGACCGTCACCAGCTCCCCGGCGGAGGGCACTACCTTTTCTATTCTATTTCCCAAGAAATAGGGTTGGAATACTTGACAAACCTCCATCCTGCCGCTATAATGTTCAAGTGCCCCAAATGGGGCGCAAATGCGGATGTGCTGGAATTGGTAGACTGGCCAGCTTGAGGTGCTGGTGTCCACTGGACGTGCGGGTTCAAGTCCCGCCATCCGCACCAGAAGAAATCCCCGTAACTACAATGGTTACGGGGATTTTTCTTCTCCTTGCGAATTGGGGTTCCCTTTGCTTTTCCCGTATCTGAAAAGAGGTCCGGCTTTTCAAGGCCGGACCTCTCCTTTTTTCAGTTCCCCAACATTTACAGAACACCGATCTCCTTATAGTACTTCTCCGCGCCGGGATGGAGGGGAAGGTCGGCAATATCTTTCACCGCCTCCTCAGGGGTCAGCCCCTTCAGGTTGGCCTGAGCCTCCCCCAGATCCTCCATATTCTCCCACAGGGTCTTGGTCAGATCATAAACGGCCTCCTCATCCAGATCCCCCCGGCAGAACATGACCATCTTGATGGCGGAGGTCTGCACATCCTGGTCCTGATTTGGATATGTCCCGGCGGGAATGGTGCAGGGCGCATACCAAGGATAATCCTTTTGAAGGGCGGCGATGATATCATCGCCAATGTTCAGCAGCTTGCAGCCGGAAGACATAGCCTGAGACACCGCCCCTGCGGGAGCCCCCGACATGATCCAGGCCCCATCAATGGTGCCGTTTTGCAGCATATCCGCCGCGTCGCCGAAGGCGATGTACTCACAGTTGATATCATCAGGATAGTTAAGCCCTGCGGCGGTAAAGTGATTGCGGCACTCCCCCTCCACGCTGGAGCCGGCGGCCGCCACCGCAAAGTGTTTCCCCTTCACATCCGCCAGAGTGTTGATCCCCGACTTTTCGGTCACCACCACCTGGTTGGGATTGAAGTACAGACCGGCAATGACCTTCAGATCCTCGTATGCGTGACCCTCAAAGCTGTCGGTGCCATTGAGACACTGGTAACAGTTGGAGCTGATAGCAATAGATATCTGGCTCTCCCCATCGGAGATCTGGTTCAGGTTGTCGATACCGCCGTTGGACGCCTGACTGGAGGCGCTCACATAATCGATCTTGGTGTCCCACAGATTGGTAATGGCGGCGCCTACGGCATACAGGGCGCCGGTGGCGGTGGCGGTGGGAAAATTGATGGTCACAGGAGCGTGGGCAGAGCCGCTCTCCACTACAGGCGGGTCGGATTGCGCGGTATCATGGTCGCCGCCGCTCTTTCCTCCACAGCCGGCCAAGGCGCTCACCAACATAGAGGCCGCCAGAACAAGAGACAAGGTCTTTTTCATTTCTGATAACTCCTTTGCTTCCATGGTTTTTATGTCAAGCGGTTTCGATTGTCGGAGCCGCAGGACGACGGGTAAAGTATTGGAACAGGACAACGATGGTCAACACCCCGAAACCAACAACATCCGTAAGGTGACCCGGATAAAGCATTAAGGGCGCCACTCCGACCAGCACCAGCCGTTCCAGCCAGGCAGCCCTTCGCAGAAACCAGCCTTCCAGCCCTCCCACAAGAGCCACCGTGCCAACACAGGCGGTGAACACCGCCCATAAGGTCCCCGCCAGAGTGGCAGAGGTATCAACGCCGATGAGAAGAATGGGATTATCCAGGAAAAAGAAGGGGATCAGAAATCCGATCAGTCCCAGCCGCACCGAGAGAAGTCCCGTCTTGGTCTGGTCAGAACCGGCAATACCGGAGGCCACATAGCTGCTCATCGCCACAGGGGGAGTAATGTTGGAAAGGCAGGCGTAGATAAGGCAGAACAGATGGGCCGAAATATCCAGCACCCCGACCTTAATGAGTACCGGCACCGCCACCGCCTGAACAATGACATAGGCGGCCACCCCGGGAACGCCCATCCCCAGGATGGTAGACATGATCATCACAAGAAACCCGGTGAGATAGATACTGCTGTTATCCACGATGGACAAAATCAGATATCCCATGTTAAGCCCCAAGCTGGTGAGGGTCACAGTACCGATGATAACGCCGATAATGACACAGCATACCCCCACCGAAATGGCGCCCTTCGCCCCCTCCACCGTGGCAGCCACAACCTTGTCCCAAGTCATCCGGGTATCCTTCCGCAGCCAACTTGCGGCCACGGTGGCAAAGATAGCGATAACAGCGGCATAGAGCGGCGTATACCCCATTGCCATGAGGCCGATCAGCACCACCAAAGGGATCACCAGATGCCCCTGCTCCTTCAGGACCTTTATCGCGTTCGGAATGTTCTCCTTTGAAAGCCCGGACAGCCCCAGCCGCTTGGCCTCGAAATGGACGGCGAACAACAGGCCCAAATAATAGAGTAACGCCGGCACGATGGCGGCCAGCATCACCGCCGTATAGCTCATCCCAAGAAACTCCGCCATAACAAAGCCTACCGCCCCCATGATGGGGGGACAGAATTGCCCTCCGGCGGAAGCCACCGCCTCTACCGCCCCGGCAAATTCCTTCTTATATCCCGTTTGCTTCATCAGGGGGATGGTGATGGTGCCCGTGGTAGCCACATTGGCGATGGCAGAGCCGTTTATCATGCCCATAAGCGCGGAGGCCAGCACCGCCACCTTGGCCGGCCCCCCCGGCGTCTGCCCTACCAGTGTCAAGGAAAAGTCGTTGATAAACTTGGAAAAACCGCTATATTTCAAAAAGGCGCCAAAGACCACAAATAGGAAGATGTATGTGGCTGAGACGCCGATCCCCGTCCCCAGGATCCCCTGGGTGCCCCAGAATTGAGTGGAAAGTACCCGCTTCAAAGTAAAACCGTTATGACCCATCCGCCCCGGAATAAACTTCCCGAACCAATTGTAAGCCAGGAAGATCAGCGCCAGCACAGCCAGGTTCCCCGAGGCCCGCCTCGCCGCCTCAAAGGCCAGCAGCAATGCCCCCCCCGCAATAAGCAGCTCAAAGTCAGTGAGTCTGCCGCCCCCCTGGGCAATGCGGGTGTAATTCAGGACGAGATAACCAAAGGTGCATATCGTAAGCAGGATCAGCAGGATATCCCATACCGGCGGCGCCTTTCGGGTCCGTCTCTCCTTTTTGTAGGTTGGATAAAGCAAAAAAGTGAAGGACAACAGGAATATGCAGTGAAAGGCCCGCAGATCAATGGCGCTGATCGCCCCTACCGTGGTAAAGTAGAGCTGAAATCCTGCCCACAGACACAGTAAAACAGTGAGGATCTTCCCCAGACTTCCGGTATAGTTCCGGGTCCGGGATTCGGCCTCCTTCTCCTCCAAAAGCCTCTGAGCCTTGGCGTTTACCGCCTCCTGCTCCTGACTTACAGGCTCTCTTTTCTCCTCCATACTTGGTCCTCCATCCCCGCTCCGCTTTATCAGTTAAAAGCGTTGAAGCGAATGCTATTATAGCACATATCCCTCAAAAGTCAAGTCTCTTCCCGTGCCATTCAAGCATTATCCCAAAAGGAAACTTATCGAGGTTTTTTCCTCTGCTTTCTTTGTCACCCCCCAAAAATCGCGTAAATGCACCCTATCAATTATAAAAAGAGACCCTGCCCGATTCGGGCAGGGCCTCTCCTTATTCCAATTCCTTACTTCTGGAGCTTGGCGATCTCCTCGGCGAAGTTCTCCTGCTTCTTCTCAATGCCCTCGCCCTTCTCAAAGCGGACGGCATTCTTAAAGGTGACAGCACCGCCGGCGGCCTTGGCCTCATTGGCGATATACTGCTCCACGCTCACGGCCCCATCCTTTACAAAGGCCTGCTGCAGAAGGCAGTTCTCCTCGTAGAACTTGCGCAGCTTACCAGTAACGATACCCTCCTTGACCTTGTCGGGCTTGGCGGCCATCTTGGGATCGTTGGCCATCTGGGTCAGCATGATCTTCTTCTCTTCCTCCAGAGTGGCGTCGTCCACCTGGGTCTTATCCCAGAAGCGGGGATTCATGGCGGCGATCTGCATAGCCACATCCCTGCCGAAGGCCTCCACCTTATCGGCAGAGAGGTCGCTCTCAAAGTTCACCAGCACGCCGATCTTGCCGCCGGCGTGGACATAGGCCACGCTGACGCCGGTATCAAAACGGGCAAAGCGGCGAACCTTGATATTCTCCCCGATGACCAGCACCATCTCCTGCTGCTCCTCCTGCACACTGCGGCCATTCCCATAGGGGGCAACCATCAGGGCATCCAGATCGGCAGGGTTCTCCTTGGCTACCACAGCGGCCACACCGTGAACAAACTCCACGAACTTCTCGTTCTTGCCCACGAAGTCGGTCTCGGCGTTGACCTCCACCACTACGCCCACGCCGTCAATGACGGCAGCGTAAGCGGCGCCCTCGGCGGCGATCCGGCCACCCTTCTTAACGGAAGCGGCCAGGCCCTTTTCCCGCAGATACTCAACAGCCTTATCCATATCGCCGTCACTGGCTACCAGAGCCTTCTTGCACTCCATCATGCCCACGCCGGTCTTCTCCCGGAGGGCCTGCACCTCTTTAGCGGTGATTGCCATATCCATTACCTCCAAATAAAAGTTTTAATAAAAAGGAACGCCCGCCCGTGGGGACGGGCGTTGCCCAAAATTCGCGATCTTAAGCCTCGGCGGAAGCCTCGGTCTCAGCGGCGGGAACGGGAGCGTCCACGCCCTGGCGGCCCTCCTGGATGGCGTTGGCCATGACGCTGGAGATCAGCTTGATGGCCCGGATGGCGTCATCGTTGCCGGGGATCACGTAGTCGATCTCATCGGGATCACAGTTGGTGTCCACGATAGCCACGATGGGAATATGGAGCTTCCGGGCCTCGTTGATGGCGTTGCGCTCCTTCCGGGGATCCACCACGAACAGCGCGCTGGGGAGCTTCTTCATCTCCACCACGCCGCCCAGGTACTTCTCCAGCTTGGCGATCTCGCCCAGGTGCTTCATGACTTCCTTCTTGGGCAGCATGTCAAAGGTGCCGTCCTCCTGCATCTTCTTAAGCTGGTTCAGACGATCCACACGGCCCCGCATGGTCTTGAAGTTGGTGAGCATACCGCCCAGCCAGCGGGCGTTGACAAAGTACATGCCGCAGCGGAGAGCCTCTTCCTTAATGGCCTCCTGGGCCTGCTTCTTGGTGCCCACAAAGAGCAGGGAGCCGCCCTCAGCGGACATGTCACGGACGAAAGAGTAGGCCTCCTCCAGCTTCTTCACCGTCTTCTGGAGATCAATGATATAGATCCCGTTCCGCTCGGTGTAAATGTAGGTGGCCATCTTGGGGTTCCAGCGGCGGGTCTGGTGTCCAAAGTGGACGCCCGCCTCCAGAAGCTGCTTCATAGATACGACTGCCATAGTTTGTTCCTCCTTTTTTGTTTGTGCCTCCACCCCGGTCATCCGGCCCGGTCTACTCTATCAGAGCACAAGACCGCCGTCCCAAAGGTGTGCGTATTTTTCGCAGGCTATGGTAGTTTACCACAGTTTGGATGGGAATGCAAGGATTTTTCGCTCTTCCTCAGAAAAATATATTTCCTTCAGTAAAGAAACCCCTCCCGCCGGCAAATGAACCACTTCCGGCAGGAGGGACTTCTCAAAATTTTCAGTATTGCCAGGTGTTGTAGGGGAAGGGCGCCACCTCCGGCTTCCCTGTCCGCTCCTTCTCCCCTCTCAGATACTCCAGATACTGCTCCCGGATCTTCCTCACCTGAGGATCATCCACCTCAGGCTCCACCCGGCTGGCCTCTGTGAGGAAATGCTCCTCATCCCGGCCCATGGCCCGGCCCTTGGCTGTGTGCATATCAAAGGCGTAGTCGGGCACCGGGGGGATGTCCCCATGGGCAAACTTCCGTATCACCATATTCTTCACATTGTCGCTGGTCCGCTCCTTCTTCTGCCGGCACAGGAACCGGATGGCATGGATAAAAAACATAGGCCGGTCACCGTCTGCGTAAAGGAATTCCTTGTGCATCTGGTAGAGGGTATAGATCAGCTCCGGGGCCTCCACATTGCCAAAGCCCACATCCTCCACCGAGATGGAAAGCAGCCGCCGCCACAGCTTCTCCTCAAACTGAGGGCTGGTGATGTACATCTCGTAGGCCGCCACCAGGGCGTTCTCCTCATTGCCTCTCCGGATGGACTTTTGCAGCATAGAGATCAGCTCGTCCCCCTTGAATCCATTCCTCGAAACGATATTGGCCCAGGGATCGTAAGACATAAACTCGCTCATTTTCATTTCCTCCTTTTATTCTATCTTTATCTTCGGTTTTACTCCCAGAATTACCTTTATACCGCGAGGGATCACTCTCCCTCCTCCTGCTGCGCCAGCGTCTCCTCAAAATGTTTGTTGATCTGATCGGTAAAAGCCTGGGCCGCGTTGTAGCCCATACGCTTATGCCGGTTATTCATGGCCGCCACCTCAATGATGACCGCCAGATTCCGCCCCGGCTTTACCGGAATAGTGACAGAGGGCACATCCACCTCCAGGATATTAGAGTGGAGTTCCTCCAGCCCCAGCCGGTCATAGACCGCCCCGTCCCGCCAAGGCTCCAGATTCACCACCAGATCGATGCTGGCGGAATCCTTGATGGACGACACGCCAAACAGCCGCCGCACATCCACCACACCAATACCCCGCAGCTCCATGTAATGGCGGATCAGCTCCGGGGCGTTTCCCACCAACTGGTTGACCCCCATATGCTTGATCTCCACCGCGTCGTCAGCGATGAGCCGATGGCCCCGTTTGATCAATTCAATGGCCGTCTCACTCTTTCCCACGCCGGACTCCCCCAGGATAAGCACACCCTCGCCGTAGATCTCCACCAGCACCCCATGGCGGGTGATTCGGGGGGCCAGATGGTTCCGCAGTCCGGTGATCAGGGCTCCCATGAAGGCGGTGGTGGTCTCCTGGGTGCGGAGAACGGTCCTGTCATACTTCTCCGCCATCTCCATACACTCCTGAAAGGGCTCCATCCCCCGGCAGATAATGAGCGCGGGGATGTCCTGCGCCATCAGCTTCTCAAAGCTCTCCTGCCTCTCCCGGGAGGAGAACCCGTCCAGGAAGGTTTTTTCCACCTTCCCCAACATTTGAAGGCGCATGGGATCAAAATAGTCAAAGTAGCCGATCAGCTCCAGGGCGGGACGGTTCACATCCTGGGTCTCCACCTCCCGCTTTTCGTATCCCCGGGCCTTTCGCAGGATCTCCAGATCGTACTCCTGCACCAACTGGCTCAGCTTTACTTTATACTGACTTTCCATGGTTCAGCCCCCCTTTATTCTCTGGTTCAAATTATAGTCTAAAAATCGGTTTCCCGCAACTGTTTTTGTGGAAATATCCGCCAAAATCACCTGTCTCATAATGCAAAAAAACGCGGCGGCATCCACTGCCGCCGCGTTCTCCCTTTTCAGGGCTTCTGGGAATTGAATTTATTGTAGGCCTCACTGACCTTGCTGACCGGAGCCTGCTCCACCGTATACCAGCCCTTGGCCTGG
This sequence comes from Oscillospiraceae bacterium, assembly GCA_022799035.1. Taxonomy (GTDB): domain Bacteria; phylum Bacillota; class Clostridia; order Oscillospirales; family Oscillospiraceae; genus Vermiculatibacterium. Next base: position 36,359 of record JAAWNQ010000010.1, on the reverse strand, counting down.
GCCGCTTTGAAAAGAGCCGTCTGGGTCATATGGCTCTGATTCAGGATCTTCAGGTATTCATCCCGAAGCTGATCATCCACGCACTCAGAGGCAAAGGTGTTGTAGTTGGTGCTCATCTTCTTTTCTGTGAGGATCATGTCCGTGATCCGTTCCTGGTCGTTCATGCCCTTCCCTCCTTACTTCAAAAAGTTCAGCAGACAGTCAAAATTCTGCCGGTGCTGATCGGCGTACTGCTGAAAGCTGGTCTTAAGCTGCTGGTCCTCCGTCTCCTGGACGGCTGCCTGATACTTGGCGCACAGGACCTTCTCAAAATCCAGTTGGTCGCTGATGCCGCTCAGTTCCTTGGCGGTGAGATTTGCCATGGTCGTTCCCTCCTTCATTTAGGTTGCGACCCTATTCTCTCCCGCTTCGGAAAAATTATGCAAAAGCTCCGGCCTTCCCTGTCTGGAAAACCGAAACACCACATACCATCCCGCCCCCAATCTCTCCACCCGCGCCAGACAAAACAGGGGCGGAATAGGGAACGGTTCATGCCTGGACCAGGGAAAAGCCAAAAAGAACCCCTCCATATCCCGCTTCAAAAGCCCCCGCTTTACCCCTCTCAGACAGCCGGAAAGAATCGTTTCCCCCAACAACCGTCCAGGACAGTCGGTCCAGCACCAGTCCGGAGGCAGCGTGGCCTCCGGAGCAAAGGAGTAGGCCAGAACCACCTCGCCCCCCTCCGGCGGCCAGACCCCCTGCCGCTTTAGGGCCGCCACCTCCATCACCCGCCGCAGCCGCAGCGCGCCCCCCTCCGGGATCAGGGTCCCCAGCAGGACCCTCTCCCCTCCCCCCAGGAGCCACGCTTTATAGAGCCCTCCTCCATCTGCGGGGCGAATGGCCTGACAGACCGCGCGGTCACCCTCCTGCCGCACCGTCACCGCCCCGCCGCGTCCCTCAAAGCTCCACTCCACAGGAAACACCCCCTCTGGCAACTCTATGCGCCAGAGGGGGCGGACATGTCTTGTTCTATGGCTGTCTCATTTGGAAAAATGGATCTGTATGTCCCCCATGGCGGCCTCCGCCTCCACATAGTTCGGCCCATTCCCTCCCAGGGCGGTGATCTCTCCCATGCCGCTGTTCCGTGTCTGCCCGTCCACCGTCAGCGTCCCCATACTGGTCTCCAGATCCCAGGAGTATTCCTCCTGATCCCCCGGCAAATGGATGACCACGTCCCCCATATCGCTTTTGGCCTCCAGATCCCTGGCCTGCAGGCTCCGGCAGACCACATCCCCCATACTGGTAGACAGGTCCGCCTCCCCCGCCGTGATACCCGCGTCCACCTCAATATCTCCAAATTCGGTGGACAAGTCCAATACATCCAAAGCCCATCCTGCTGGGACAGTGAGTATCATTTTACACTCCACATTAAAATTATCTCCCCACTTTCCCCCTCCCCAGCTCTCATCCTCCACCTTTAAGACGCCGTCCTCCACCTGATATCTCATGGTGTAATTCCTCAAATTCCAATCCAGGGAAACGGCAAATTCCTCCCCCTCCTGGACCCACAGGTCGCCGCAATCCACATCCACCTCTACCGAGGTAATCCCCTCCAGCTTCCCGCTCTCCAGGACCTGCTTCTCTCCCGCATCCCCATGCCCCACATGGATCCCGCTGTCTCCGCCTATGCTCACCCCATCACTGTCCACATGGATGCCGTTTTCCCCTCCGATATGGACCCCATCAGAACCCACCAGAATAGAGCCCCACTTCCCGTTATAGAAGGCCTCCTCCCAGCGATCCTCGAAGTACCGGTTGCTCTCTCTCCTGCCCCCCATGGCACTCCCCACCAGGTTGAGTGTCAGTCCCAACGCAAACAGGGTGCCCGCCAGGGCAAGACATATCTTAATACCCCTCTTCATATTCGGCGCTCCTTTCCACATAGGTATCCCGGAACCACCGGATCAACCGCACGGTGAGCCACGCCGCCAGAACGGCCCCCAACAGCAGAAGGATCCCCACCGCCGCGGTGATCAGTCCTCCGCCGCTCTGAAACAGCATTCCCGCCAGAGACATTCCCCTGATCCCGCCTATGGTGATCCGCAAGCCGATAAAAACGCACAGAAGCCCAGATAGCCCCAACCCGAACACCACAGCCAGCAAAGAGGGCCCCGCAAAGATCGCGGCCACTGCCAAAAGAAGTGTAAACACCCATTTGGGCATCCTACCCCGGCCAGCCGGAGGATACCCCGGTTCGGCGTACTCCTGACTGTAGCTATCCTCGGGTTCCGCCACAGAGGACAGCCCCTCCTCCCGCCGCTCCCCCAGGATCTGCTGCGCCAGCCTCTCCGGAGAGCCCAGCTCCGCCATGACGGCTCCCTCCCGGCTCTCCCCAGCGTCCTCAAAATATTCGGTATAGTAGTTCATAATGTCCTCAACCTCCCCCACCGGCAATCGGTTGGTGAGGTAGGCCCGCAAAAAGCGCAGATATGTCTCCTTACTCATCTCTCGTCCCTCCTGACAGGATCCTTCCCACCCGGTCGGTATAGTCCGCCCAGCTTCTCCGGCAGTCATCCAGCAATTCCCGACCCGTGGGGGTTATGGCATAATATCTTCGGTTTCGTCCCTGAAATTGCCTGTCATAAACCGTCAGGCAACCCTCCCGCTGTAATCGTCGCAGTACCGGATACAGGGTGGATTCCGAAATATCGATCTCCCGTTTGAGCCGTTGGGTCAGACTATACCCATAGGCGTCCTCCCGCTCCAGAATAGCAAGCACACACCCATCCAGCAGCGGTGCGGTCAATTGAAAGATCACAGGCTTACCCCCCTTTCTCATTGTCAGCAATATTATATTATGTATAATATTGCTGTGTCAAGTATTCACTGCCATATTCATAGAAATTTAATACATCTCCTCAAAGCCCTGGGCCTTCCGGACTTTTCCGATTTTTGTAAGTTTTTGCGGTTGTCAAACAGTAACCTTTGCGTTAAAATATAGGTTAAGCGATTCTGCCATAATGGATTAGAGGTGTTTCTATGAAGCTCCGCGTAGGAATTGATATTGGTTCCACCACCGTGAAGGTTGTGGTTTTGGATCCGGAAAACAAACTCCTGTTCCGCTCCTACGAGCGGCATTTCTCCAAAACCCGGGAGCGGGCCGCCGAAACCCTGCGCTCCATCCGGGAGATGCTCTCGGGCCAGGAGGTACATATGGTCATCACCGGTTCGGCGGGTCTTGGCGTCTCCAAGGCCAGCGGCATCGACTTTGTCCAGGAGGTCTACGCCACCGCCGCCGCCGTCCAGGAGTATTGTCCCGACACCGACGCGGTCATTGAGCTGGGAGGCGAGGACGCCAAGATCATCTTCTTCGGCGGCGCCCTGGAGGAGCGGATGAACGGCTCCTGCGCCGGCGGCACCGGCGCCTTCATCGACCAGATGGCCTCCCTTCTGGACGTGACCGTGGGGGAGCTCAACGAACTATCCCTCCGCCACGAGAAGATCTACCCCATCGCCTCCCGCTGCGGCGTCTTTGCCAAAAGCGATATCCAGCCCATTCTGAACCAGGGCGGGCGGAAGGAGGATCTGGCCGCCTCCATCTTCCAGGCCGTGGTGGATCAAACCGTGGCCGGCCTCACTCAGGGCCGGGAGCTGAAAGGTAAGATCGTCTTCTTGGGCGGTCCCCTCCACTTCCTGTTGGGTCTCCGCCAGCGGTTTGTGGAGACCTTAAAGTTAGATTCCGATCACGCCATCTTTCCCGAAGATGGCGACTGCTTCGCCGCCATGGGGGCGGCCCTCTGCTCCACCGACTACGCCCCCCGCCCCTTTGAGGAATGTCTGAAGCTTCTGGAGGAGAGTGTGGATGCCACCGGAGTCCTGGACGTGATGCCTCCCCTGTTCGCCTGTCAGGAGGAGTACGACGCCTTCCTCTCCCGCCACAACGCCAACCATCCCCCCATGGCCGACCTGGCCTCCTATACCGGGGACGCATGGCTGGGCATCGATGCCGGCTCCACTACCACCAAGATGGTGCTCATCAACCCCCAGGGCGGTATCCTATATAACTACTATCACTCCAATCTGGGCAATCCGGTGGCCATCGTACAGAGACAGCTTGGGGAGATCTACGCCGCCTGCGGCGGGCGGGTCACCATCAAGGGCGCCGCCGTCACCGGCTACGGCGAGGAACTGATCAAAAACGCCTTCCAGTGCGACCTGGGCCTGGTGGAGACCATGGCCCACTACAAAGCCGCCGCCCACTTCAATCCCAATGTGGATTTCATCATCGACATCGGCGGCCAGGACATGAAGTGCTTTAAGATCCGTAACGGAGCCGTGGACTCCATCATGCTCAACGAAGCCTGCTCCTCCGGCTGCGGCTCCTTTATCGAGACCTTTGCCAAGGCCCTGGGCTACGACATCGCCGCCTTCTCCAAGCTGGGTCTGTTCTCCCCCCGCCCGGTGAACCTGGGCTCCCGCTGTACCGTCTTTATGAATTCCAGCGTAAAGCAGGCCCAGAAGGATGGGGCCAGCGTGGAGGACATCTCGGCAGGTCTCTCCATCTCCATTGTAAAGAACGCCGTCTACAAGGTCATCCGGGCCGCCAGCGCCGACGACCTTGGCCGGCATATCGTGGTCCAGGGTGGCACCTTCCTCAACGACGCCGTCCTCCGCGCCTTTGAGCAGGAGCTGGACCGAAATGTGATCCGTCCCACCATCGCCGGACTGATGGGAGCCTTCGGGGCGGCCCTGGCCGCCCGGGACATGGGTCTGGAGCGATCCTCTCTGTTAAGCGAGAACGCATTACAGTCCTTCTCTCACTTTGCCAAGCCCGCCACCTGCGGCCTGTGTACCAACCACTGCTCCCTGACAGTGAACCAGTTTGACGGGGGACGGCGGTTCATCTCGGGCAATCGCTGCTCCCGGCCCCTGGGCAAGGAGAAGCAGGAGCTGCCCGACCTGACCTCTTACAAATACCAAAAATTGCGCTCCATGGAGGGCAAAGGCTCCGGCACCGGGGTCCGGGGCCGCATGGGGATCCCCTTCGGGCTCAATATGTATGAAAACCTTCCCTTCTGGTATGCGTTCTTTACCAAGCTGAACTTTGAGGTAGTCCTCTCCCCCGAGTCCTCCCGAAAGCTGTATTTGAAGGGTCAGCACACCATCCCCTCAGACACTGTTTGTTACCCCGCCAAACTCCTCCACGGCCACGTGGAGGAACTGGTGGAGATGGGTGTGGATGCCATCTGGTACCCCTGTATGTCCTATAACTATGACGAAGGCATCGGGGATAACCACTACAACTGCCCTGTGGTGGCCTACTATCCCGAACTGCTGGCCGCCAACGTCCCCCTCCTGAAGGAGACCCGCTTCCTGCTCCCCTATGTGGGCCTATACCGCCGTAAGGACTTTGAAAAGCGGATCGCCAAGCTGATGGAGGAGGAGTTCTCCATCCCCAAAAAGGAGAGCGCAGCCGCCGCCGAAGCCGCCTACGCCGCCTATGAGGTCTATAAAAAGGAGCTGTGGGCCAAAGGTCAGGAGTACGTCGCCTATGCCCGGGAGCACCGTCTGCCCATTCTGGTGCTGGCGGGCCGCCCCTACCACATCGACCCGGAGATCAACCACGGCATCAATGACCTTATCACAGGCCAGGGCTTCGTCCTTATTACCGAGGACGCCATCAGCCACCTGGAGGGCTATGAGACCCGGAAGGTCCTGAACCAGTGGACCTTCCAGTCCCGGATGTATAACGCCGCCCGATATGTCTGCACCCAGCCCGACATGCAGCTTGTCCAACTTGTCTCCTTCGGCTGCGGCACCGACGCCATCACCGCCGACGAGGTCCGCTCCATCCTGGAGGAGGGCGGCAAGCTATACACCCAGCTCAAGATCGACGATATCAACAATCTGGGGGCGGTAAAGATCCGTATCCGTTCCCTCATGGCCGCCATGGACGAGCGCAAAGCCGGAACGCAATGAGAGGTCTCTTTATGAGAAAATATGCCCGTTTTATGACCGCACTGGTACTGAGCCTGAGCCTTGCGCTCCCCTCTGTTCTCGCCGCTCCCTTTCCCCCCCTCCGTTTCTACGGCGACGCCGGGTTTACGGATGTTGACGAGGACTGGAGCCTTCCCTATATCCGTACCTGCTATGAGATTGGTCTCATGTCCGGCCGGGGAGATGGGCTTTTTGCCCCCGCCGGGACTGTCTCCGTGGCCGAGGGCGTCACCGCCGCCGCCCGGGTCCACAGCCTCTGGCGGGGCGGCACGGGAGATTTCTCCGGCACGGAGCCCTGGTACGCCGGAGCCGTGGAGTACGCTTTGGATAACGGCATCTTTGCCGAGGGAGCCTTTTCAGACTACTCCGCCCCCATCTCCCGCAGATATCTGGCCTCCCTGCTGGCCAAGGCCCTGCCTCCGGAGGAGTATCTCCCCATCAATTCCGTGGCCGCCCTTCCGGATGTGACCTGGGATGAGCCCTGCGGCGAAGATATCTTCACCCTTTATAACGCCGGCATCCTCACCGGGACCGATCCCAGCGGCACCTTTCTGCCCGATACCCATATTACCCGGGCGGAGCTCTCCGCCATCCTCTGTCGTCTGGTCCAACCCGGGGCCCGGCAGCTTTTTTCTCTGGAACCGGTGGAGAACTCCTCCAAGGGCCTTTCCGTCCTCTACTTCTACGCCACCTGGTGTGAGCCCTGCCGGCAGCTCTCCCCCACCATTGACCAACTGATCGGCAAATACCAGCCGTTGGGCGTGTCCATTCAGAAAATAGACGTGGACAAACGCTCCCCTATGGCCGCCCGTTACCAAGTCTCCTCCTACCCCACCCTGGTCTTTCTTTGGGACGGGCAGGAGGTGGAGCGGCGAGTCGGCGGCTTGTCTTTCGAGGAATACTGCGCTTTGATGGCGCAATGGCTGTGATCTCCCTATTTTTATTTTAGAAAGGGCGCTCTACTATGGCAGAATTAGTATATGATAAGACCGGGCGGCTCCTCTTTACCAAGGAGATGCGCAAGGAATATACCCTTCTGATCCCCCAGATGCTTCCCGACCACTTTGCCATGCTGGTAAGCATCTTCCGCAGTGAGGGTTATAAGGTGGATATGCTGGAAAACACCGGCCGCCCCGTCATTGACGCGGGGCAGAAATATGTCCACAATGACGCCTGTTACCCTGCCATCCTGGTCATCGGCCAGCTTATCAACGCCGTTCAGTCTGGGAAATACGATCCCCATAAGGTGGCCCTGGTCATCACCCAGACCGGCGGCGGCTGTCGGGCCTCCAACTACATCCATCTGCTGCGGAAGGCCCTTGAAAAGGCGGGTCTGGACTTTATCCCCGTGATCTCGGTGAATCTCTCCGGTCTGGAGTCCAACCCCGGCTTCAAGGTTACCCTGGGCCTTCTCCGCAAGGTGGTGTACGCCATCATCTACGGCGACCTCATCATGAACGTAGCCAACCAGGTCCGCCCTTACGAACTGACTCCCGGCGCCGCCGACGACGCCGTTCGCGCCTGTATGGACTTTCTTCTTCGGGATATGGATAACGGCAAGGGAATGTCTTTCAAAAGCATGGAAAAGAACTTTGAGCGTATCACCTCCACCTTCAAGGCCGTTCCCGTCTCTGGGGAGAAAAAGGTCCGGGTGGGTATTGTGGGGGAGATCTACGTCAAGTACGCCCCCCTGGGAAACAACAACCTGGCCGATTTCCTTCTCTCCGTGGGAGCCGAACCGGTGATCCCCGGTCTGATGGACTTCATCATCTTCAAGGTAAATAACCGGGAGGTGGATGTGAACATATACGGCGGAAAATGGATCAAAGAGCGCGCTTGTCACTGGTTCCAGAATTATCTGATGAAGTACCAGCATGCCATGATAAACGCTCTGAAGCGCTCCGGCTTCCGGGCTCCCGGGGACTTTAATGAGCTTCACGGCTATATCAAAGGTTACCTGGGGGACGGCAACAAGATGGGAGAGGGCTGGCTCCTTACCGCCGAGATGCTGGAGCTGATCCACTCCGGGGTGCCCAACATCGTCTGCACCCAGCCCTTCGGCTGTCTTCCCAACCACATAGTAGGCAAGGGCATGATCCGCAAGATCAAGGACGACTATCCCTGGTCCAACGTGGTTGCCATCGACTATGACCCCGGCGCCACCAAGATCAACCAGGAAAACCGGATCAAGCTGATGCTGGCAAACGCCCGCGCCCTTCAAAAGGAGCAGGACCAGCAGACATCAGCCCTCCAGGAGGAACAGGAGCCTGCGTCCGTATAGACCCCACCTCCGGAAAGGAGTGCCTATGATAAAAACCGTGGGGATCGTCAGTCTCTCCGGCGGGATCCTGGGGGAAAACCTTGTACGGCATGAGTTGGAGTTGGGGATCACCCGACTGGAGTCCTACGGGCTGAATGTCCGGTTTCTCCCCCACGCCCTGCGGGGGATCGACTACATCAAGGCCCACCCGGAAAAGCGGGCCCAGGATCTTCTCCAGGCCTTCCTGGACCCGTCCATAGATATGATCCTCTGCGCCATCGGGGGAGACGATACATACCGCCTCCTCCCCTATCTCTTTGACCATGAAGACCTGAAAAAGGCGGTCTCCCGCTCCCCTAAGCCCTTTCTGGGCTTCTCCGACACCACCATCAACCACCTCATGCTCCATAAGGCGGGTCTCCCCTCCTTTTACGGCCAAGCCTTTCTCTCTGACCTGTGCGAACTGGACCGCGAAATGCTTCCCTATACCAAAAAATATTTTGAGGAACTGCTGACCACCGGCTCCATCCGCCAAATCACCCCCAGCGGCCTCTGGTATGAAAGCCGTTCCGACTATAGCCCTTCCCAGCTGGGTATCCCCCTCCCGTCCCATCCGGATACAGGTTTCCGGCTCCTGCAGGGACCCAGCCGCTTCTCCGGCAAGATTCTGGGCGGCTGTATTGACTCCCTGTTCGACCTTTTTGACGGCGAACGATACCCGGATATGCCTGTGTTGGCGCAAAAATACGAACTCTTTCCCCCTCTGGAGGACTGGCGCGGCAAAATCCTGCTACTGGAATCCAGCGAGGAAAAAATGCCGTCCGAAAAATTCCGAAGAGCCCTTTCCACCCTAAGAGCTACAGGAATATTCTCCGTCATCAGCGGGATCCTCCTGGGAAAACCCATGGACCGCGCCTATGAAGCAGAGTATGAACAGCTTTTGACAGAGCTCGTTGATGATCCCCACCTTCCCATTCTGACCAACCTGAATGTTGGTCACGCCCTGCCCCGCTGTATTGTCCCCCTCGGGGTGGAAGCTGCCGTGGACACCAAAGAGCAGATCATCCGTTTTGAGCAAGGTCCCACAACACTTTGAAGGGAGCTCCCGTTATGCCTCCAACGCTCCACTTTGTAGATGCTGTAAAGGAAGAACACTTTCGGGCTATGAGCCTGATCCACGCCCTGGGCTGGCGGGATACCTACAAGGGCTATGTGCCTCAGGAATATTTGGATAAAGAGATCACCGACGACCGTTGGGTCTCTGTCTTCCGAAATAATTTTGAAACAAAAATATGTAGCGGTCTTCTCCTTTACAGGGACGAAATTCCAGTGGCCTGCATCAATTACTGCCCCGCCCGTCTTCACAATTACAACAGCGACGGGGATGACGACTGGGTTTTTCTCAACGCCTCCTATGCCGGCTGGGGGGAGATTGCCTCCTTTTATACTCACCCGGAGGAGCGGGGAAAAGGTTACGGCGGCCTTCTTATTGAGGAAGCCCTGAAACGTCTTCGTGTCCAAGGCTTTGAAAATGTTTTTGTGTTTGTGCTCCGGGAAAATGAGCGAGCCCGGAAATTTTATTCTGCCCACGGTTTTTCCTGGGATGGGACCCATGCCGATATTCCTTTCCCTCCCGACAAGGTCTGTGTGGATCTGCGGTATACCAGAAAACTGTAACCTTTGTCTCCGTTTTGTTATTTTCTGTAACCGGATCCCGGTGGCTTTTTTCTCAAAAATGGACTATTTTGAGAAAAAAATTTTTTTGAGGAAATCTCCTTAATGTGGGGGTATTCTGCGTTGGAGCCCCGGCTTTTCCCTCTGGAATGAATCTGAAAAAAGGCTGTGAACCTATGAAAAAATCCATTATTGCTCTGGCAATGATCCTGCTGCTGACTGGCTGTAGGGGAACCTCTCCCTCTGAGGTCACCGCTTCAATCCCCCCCTCCTCCGATCCCCAGTCTGTGGCGACCAACATGCCGGAACCTACGCAGGCCCCCCTTTGGACCACCCTTACACCGGGGGACCTGCCCACTGAACCGGCGGAGTTGGGCAGCTTTTTTGCCGCCTCCTCCCCTCAAATTTGTCTTTTGTCTCAGGTGGAGGCCCTTGATCTTGCCTTCTACGGTCTGAACCCAGGCTATGGAGGCGGGATCTTACTGCGGGATGGGGATACTCTCCTCCACTTCGATCAGGAATTTGGGGCTTTGCCTGAGATCCAACAGGGGACCTTCTCCCCCGGGGAGGAGCCTGAGTTGGCAGTGTTATGGCCCCTCACCGGCCAATCCTTGAGCTATGATCTGGTCTTTTACCGCCCCTCCCCGGAGGGCTGGACGGCCTGCCCGGTGAGCCGGGACGCCTGCGTGGAGCTGATCAGCAGCGAAATGGATCTGGATTGGAATGACAAGCTCCACACTCTGACCCTCTCCTTCCGGGGCCAATCCGCCGTCTCTCAATTCCCTGCGGAGGTGGCGCCAGGACGGCTGACACTGGGGCATATGTGTCTTTTTTATGAGTCTCAGGGAGCCTTCTACATGACTATGGACGCCTGGAGCGATGTTTTGGAGGAGAGTCTGGCCGTCTTCCGGGCCGAGGTGGCGTACGACGGTGAGGATTTCACTCTGCAAAACCTCCAGATGGACTCTATGGCCGGGGTTTGATCCATCAATGCAAAAATCCCTCCTTTTTCACCCATACTATGGGGGAAAGGAGGGATTTTCTATGGTCCATTATGATCCTATGTCTCAGCTGCCGGAGGGCTTTACCATGGCTCTGGCGCAAAACCCCGCCGCCCTGGACGCCTTTGGGCGTCTTCCCGGCCAGGAGAAGACCCATTATGTGGATAGAGCTCATCAGACCAGCAGCAGAGAGGAAATGCGCTCGCTGGTATCTGAACTGGGAAAGGGGTACACCCTTTGAGAGATCGCCGCGTAAACTGAAGGAGGGGGTGAGCCGGATGGGATGCCACAGGAGTTCCGCCGCCAATAATCAGGATATCCTGCTGTTGGCCGCAATGGCGTCCATCCAGATCGCCCAAGGGTTGGATACCAGACAGATCGAGACTTTGGCCGCGTTCTTTGACGTTTTGGCCAACAATCTGGCCCTGTTGATCGCTCCGCCCTGCGGCGGGAGCGGTTTTACTGAGGAGAGGACGGCAGAGGAGGAGTGATCCCTCCTCTGCCGTCTGTTATTTTCCTGCCGCCAGCGCCGCGGACAGGGACCAGGTCCGCCAGTCCGCCGCCTCTCCCATCGCCTGCGCCCTGCGTTCCGCCAACACCTGCCGGAAGGGAGGCCAGGTCTGTTCCACGGTGGCCTGGGGCAAGTCCTCCAGCACCGCTAAAGCGTCGTAGGACAGGTCCCAGGCCAGATAATCCAGGTCGATGACCGCCGTCTGGTCTCGAAGATAAAGGGCTGTGTTATACCGGGCCACCAGCCGGTCCACATTGCAGAAATTCAGAAGGAGCCAGCCTGATACCGCGATCACGAACAGATACCGGAAGCAGGAAAAGTCTCTTTTCCATATCTTCAGCAGGGCCACCAGGAAGAAAAGGAGGAGGATCACCATTCCCCAGTAGGTAAGAAACCGCTTGAAGGACAGGCCATACACCGACACATAAAGACTCATGCGGTAGGCCGCGGAGCCCAAAATGACGCCGCTCATCACTGTCAGGAGGGTAGCCAGGACCCGGAGAGCCCGCCAAGCTCCTCCCTCCCGCCGGGCCAGTTGGAGCACGGCCAGGGTCAGGGTCAGATTCAGCGCCGCCACGAACACCAGCTGAAAGAAACCGCTTCTGGCATACTCGGCGTAGGAGAGGCCGGAAACCCGCTTCAAATACGCGGGACCTCCAAAAAGGGCGGCAAACTGTACCACGATGAAAAAGATATAGAGCAGATCCATCACCCCCAGAACCACACAGGAGGGCAGGGCATCCACCTTGGGCGCTGCCGTCTCTTTCCTCTCCCCTTTTTGTGTATGGCGCAGAGTATACAGCAGTCCAAAGAGAAAGGGGGCCGCCGCAAGGCCCAGAGCCAACCGTAAAACACTGCCGCCGAACAGGAGGATCATGGATACCGTCAGATCCTCCACCACCTGGGCAAAATACCGGTCTCCGTCGGTCAGAAGCAGGAGAGCCACCGTAAACAGGGGGAAGGCCAGCAGCAGCCCCGCCAGCACGTTGAGCACCCGCCGGTCCCCTTTATAGGATCTGGCGGTATCATAGGCCGCAGGGAGTTTTCCGAAAAGGCCACACAGCAGAAGCCCCAACCGCTCAAGCAGCATCAGGGGGGAGGTCCAGGGGCGGCTCCCCTGCCCTGACCACTGTACCATCTGGACCCCGGACAGCACCGCCAAAAACACCAGGTTCCATCCCCGAAGCCACTGATTGGAGTAAAGTGAAAAGGTCAGGCTGAGAAGAAGCACAGCCGCAAGCATAAAGTGGCCGGCCCGGTCCTGACGGCTCTCCCTCCCCCTGTACCAAAAGAGGAGAGCATACCACACCACGGTCAGCAGGGTGACCCCCAGTCCGGGAAGCCCCCGGCCCCCCAACAGGGCGGCCCCCAGGGTGCCCAGGGCCCAGGTCAGAGGGAGGAGCAGGCGGTCCCTGCCATCGGCCTCGTAGGGTTTTCTCGGACTTTTCTCCGGAATGGACGTCTCCGGGGTGGTCCGCTTGATATAAAGCTCATCCATTTTGACTTCTCGCCTCCCTCTTTTTTCGCCGTCCCGCCTGCCAAAAACTCCCCAGGGCAAAGAGAAGGGGTGGAAGAAGGCCGGAGAGAAGCCCACAGAGGCCCAAGGCGGCGAGAACGTTGTCCGCAAACAGGAGCCAGTTGCAGGAAAATAGCATCCCCAACACAAACAGGCTGGAGGGGGCGGCCAGGAAAATGGAAATCCCAAACACCAGGGCAAAGAGGAGATCTCCCCCTATGCTGGTCAATACGACGGCCACCCACAGCCATGCCCCTGCCGTTGGAAGCATGACGGCCAGCAGCGCCGCCTCCCCCGTCTCCGGAGGACTCCATCCGCGAAGGGCGGAGACAAGATATCCCACAGGGAAGTAAGCTGCTACCGGCAGCAGAGGTCCCACAAGGTTTGCCCACTCTGTAAAGGTAGAACGCCCCAGGAATGCTCCCCCGCACCAGAGCAGAAGAATGGTCAGTAGGGACAGGGTAAAATGGCCCATAGCAAACCCCAGAAAGCGTTCCTTCTGAGGCGTATAGAAATCCCCCGGCGCCCCGGAGAGGGGCGTCGCCGTTTTTTCATTCATACTATTCACCTTTTCCATTTACTATCGCTCGGAGACCCAGTACCAGCCTCCGCCCAAGTCTATATTGCTTTCCTCTGCCGGACTTGCCTGAGGGGAATAGACAATGCTCTGTCCTCGAAACCACCCGTTGTAGGTGGAAAACACAAAGGTCTCCCCCTCCCCGGTCCGCATTTTCCGGTCCCAGGAGGCCAGCCCCACATACCAGGAGACGGTCCCCACCTGCCGGAGTTCCCCCACCCGCCAGCGGGCCAGGGCCTCCTCCCGCTGACGGCGGTACAGCCAGTCGTTCAGGCGGCCTGCCATGGGGGTAAAAGGCCAGACCAGCAGGAGCCAGACCGCCAGAGCACCGACGAACGCGGAGAGAATATGTTCCCTCCCTCTTTCCCTCAGGGCTCTCCAGAGATGGGCCAGCGTCCTAAGACACAGGAATAGGGCAAGAAATCCGTAACCCAGCAGACCCAAAGCCCGGCCCCAGGTCAGGGCGGGCTGCCCTATCCCCAGATAATTAAGAAGAACCGCCGCCCCCAGGAAAACCGTGGTAAGGAGGATCTCCCTCCCCAGGCGGCGGTCAGTCATCCGCCGCCTCCACGTATTCCAGGATATCCCCCGGCTGGCAGTTCAGGGCCTTGCAGATGGCCTCCAGGGTGGAGAAGCGCACCGCCTTGGCGTGGTTATTTTTCAGTACCGAGAGGTTGGCCAGGGTCAGGTCCACCTTGGACGCCAGTTCGTTCAAGCTCATCTTCCGGCGGGCCATCATCACGTCCAGATTTACAATGATCGGCATTTCCCCACCCCCTTATATGGTCAGATCGTTCTCTTCCTTCAGCTCGGCGGCCTGACGGAAGAGAGCGGACATGACCATGCATAGAAGGCCCCCCATGGCAAAGAGGGGGATGAACAGGGCATTATAGGTGAACAAAGGCGCGATGGAGCCGTAGTGCCAGAACCGCCAGAAGGTGCGAAGGAGGGCCGCCGCCGAAATGACAAAGCAGCACCCCGCCGCCCGCTTCATGCTGGTCCCGTTCTTCTTCTGGAAGGGGTTCCCCTCCAGAATGGTGTCCAGCACTCGCTGGGCCTGCCGGAGAATGAGGGCGGTGCAGACTCCGCAGGCCAGAAGAAACAGGGTGAGGACGGCGGTATATTCGCTTCGCCATACTCGGAAGAGGTATTGCCAGCAGGCCAATAGGAAGGCGATCCCCACCCGGAGCGGGAGCTGCCAGGGAGAGCCTTCATAGGGGGTAAGCCTTTCGACGGCGGTCCAACCCTCCGCCTCAAAGCCGATGCCTACGATCCCCGGCACCAGGGGCAGGATAAGCAGATTGCAGATAAATGTGATGGTCACCAGAATTTTCAGAATTTTTGCCAGCTTTTGCACGTTCGTTTTTTCCATTTGGCATCCCTCCTGTCATCCATAGATTACCACCCACATTATTGATTGTCAAGTATTATTTATTGATTTTCGATAAATTTATATTGAAAAGCAAAAAGGAGCGGAGGCAATCAGCCTCCGCTCCTTTTTGTATCGGGAATCAATCTTTACTTGCTCAGGTACTCGTCGATGGCCTTGGCGGCCACCTTGCCGGCCCCCATGGCCGAGATGACGGTGGCGGCGCCGGTGACCGCGTCTCCGCCGGCGTAGACGCCCTCCTTGGTGGTGGCGCCGGTCTGCTCCTCCACGATGATGCCGCCGTGTTTGTTGACTTCCAGGCCGGCGGTGGTGGACTTGATGAGGGGATTGGGGGAGGTGCCGATGGACATGATCACCGTGTCCACCTCCAGCTCAAACTCGCTGTCAGGAACGGGAACGGGACGGCGGCGGCCCTTCTCATCGGGCTCACCCAGCTCCATCCTGATGCACTTCATGCCGGTGACAAAACCGTTCTTGGGGTCACGGCGGTCATCGGGGTTGTGGTAACCCAGGATCTCCACAGGGTTATTGAGGACCTTGAAGTCAATGCCCTCCTCCATGGCGTGCTCCACCTCCTCCTTTCGGGCGGGGAGCTCCTCCAGGGAACGGCGGTAGACCACATATACCTTCTCGGCTCCCAGCCGGAGAGCGGTACGGGCGGCGTCCATGGCAACGTTGCCGCCGCCAACCACGGCCACCTTGCCCCCCTTCATGATGGGGGTCACAGGGTCGTCCTTGTAGGCCTTCATCAGGTTGGAGCGGGTGAGGAACTCGTTGGCGGAGTATACGCCCTTCAGGCTCTCGCCGGGGATACCCATAAAGTTGGGAAGACCTGCGCCGGAGCCCACGAACACGGCCTCGAAGCCCATATCAAAAAGCTCGTCGATGGTGAGGGTCTTACCGATGACGATGTTGGTCTCCATATCCACGCCCATGGCGGTCAGGTTATCCACTTCCTTCTGGACGATGGCCTTGGGAAGACGGAACTCAGGGATACCATAGACCAGCACGCCGCCGGCGGTATGTAGAGCCTCGTAAACAGTGACCTGATACCCCTTCTTTGCCAAATCTCCCGCGCAGGTGAGGCCGCTGGGGCCGGAGCCGACCACAGCCACCTTATGACCGTTGGAGGGCACCTTCTCAGGCAGCTTGTCGGCGTGGGCGTTGTGCCAGTCGGCCACAAACCGCTCCAGCCGGCCGATCCCTACAGGCTCGCCCTTGATACCACGGACACACTTGCTCTCACACTGGGTCTCCTGGGGGCAGACACGGCCGCAGACGGCGGGGAGAGAGGAGGTCTGCTGGATGATCTGGTAGGCTCCCTCGAAATCCCCCTCCTTGATCTTGGCGATAAACTCGGGGATATGGATGTTCACAGGGCAGCCCGACACGCAGGGGTAGTTCTTGCAGTTCAGGCACCGAAGGGCCTCCTGAACGGCGGTCTCCTCGGTGTAGCCCAGGGCTACCTCGCTGAAATTGTGGGCCCGGACCTCAGGGGCCTGAGTCGGCATGGGATTCTTTTTGGGGTCCATATTGGGAAGATTAGCCATGGATCTCAGCCTCCTTCTTGAACAGATTGCAGGTCTCCTCATGAGCGTGGCGCTCAAAGCCAAAATACATGGTTCCCCGGCTCATGGCCTCGTCAAAATCCACCTCGTAGCCGTTAAAGTCGGGACCGTCCACACAGGCGAACTTGGTCACCGCCTTGCCATCCTGGTGAAGGGTGAGCCGGCAGCCACCGCACATCCCTGTGCCGTCGATCATAATGGGATTCATGGAGACCATGCAGGGGATCCCGGTGGGCCGGGTGGCCTCCACCACGAACTTCATCATGATGAGGGGGCCGATGGTGATGACCTCGTCAAAGGTCTCCCCCGCGGCAAACATCTCGTTGAGGGGCACACAGACATTGCCGTGACGGCCATAGGAGCCGTCGTCGGTCATAACATAGAGGGTATCCGAGGCAGCCTTGAACTCCTCCTCCAGGATCAGCAGATCCTTGGAGCGGAATCCAATGATGGAAGTCACCTGGCAGCCCTGCTCGTGGAGCTTCTGGGCCACAGGGAGGGCGATGGCGCAGCCTACGCCGCCGCCAACCACACAGACCTTCTTCAGGCCCTCCGTGTGGGTAGGCATTCCCAGGGGACCTACAAAATCGTGGATGTACTCCCCTTCCTTCAGGTGGTTGAGCTTTTCGGTGGTAGCTCCCACGATCTGGAAGATGATGGTAACCGTTCCCTTCTCCCGGTCATAGCCGGCCACTGTCAGGGGGATCCGCTCCCCCTCCTCGTCCACCCGGAGGATGATGAACTGTCCCGCCTGGGCCTTCGCGGCCACAAAGGGGGCTTCCACCTCCATCAGGGTGACGGTGGGATTCAGCTCTTTTTTCCGTACGATCTTGACCATGAATACCACTTCTCTTTCATTTACATTTGGTTGCTCATCTTGTTCCGGACTTCGTTAAAATTCTATCATTTCCATCTGGCACTGTCAAGGTCTTCGCGGGTTTTCCAAAAAGAAGAAAGGGGCGGCCAGGCATGGCCGCCCTCATACCTTCCAATATAGTATAACGGAAAAATAACCCTCTGTCAACTCTGCCGCAACGGTTCCAAGCATTTTTTCCGTCAAGGTTTTCACAATAGCCAGCCCCAATCCGGCATTCCCTCCCAGTCGAGTCTTGTCGGAGGTATAGAACCGGTCAAAAACGTGGGGCAGCTCCTCCCGGGGCAAGTCCGCTCCCCCGTTGGTGAACCGGGTGAAAACCTCCCCCTCCCTTTGCCCGGCAGTGATGGTCAGTTCGCCCCTCCCGTGTTCCAACGCATTACGGATCAGATTGGTGTAGACCCGGGTCATAGCCGCCCGATCCCCCCACACCGGGGGCAGGGTATCCGGCATATCCACAGTGACGGTAAACCTCTCCTCCAGCTCATCATAGAAGGCCGCCAACAGCGTACTGATGACCTCCCGCAGGTCCACCCGCTCCCGAAGGATGGGGTACTCCCCCGCCTCCAGCCGGCTCAGGTCATAAAAGCTGGTGATGAGGCCCTGAAGAACCTTGGCCCGGCCTGTGACGACGGCAAGGTACTCCCTCCGCCCCTCCTCGGTAACAGAGGGATCCTCCAAAAGCTGAAGATACCCCAGGATGGAGGTCAGGGGGGTCCGCAGGTCGTGGGAGATATTGGCGATCTGACTGCGAAGGGCCTGCTCCCGGCGGCGGAAATCGGACCGCTCCTCCTCCCCATCCCGCAGCAGATCGTTGACCTGAGAGAGCAGAGCCTCGGAAGCGCGATGGGGGGCCGCCAGATGAAGGGGCGCCGCTCCCTTTTCCTGCCGCCGACTTTTAAGCTGGGTGGCTCCCTCCTTCAGGTTGCGGTCCAGGGAGTATAGCCGCAGGGCCAGAAGCAGGCACAAAAGCCCCAGCCCTCCCGCCAGATAACCCATGGTCCCCCTCCTCCCTCTAATTGATCTCTCGCCTGGATAGGATCCCCAGCCCGATGAGGGTGGTGGCCAGGACCCAGCCCAGACCCACCAGCCAACTGCCCACCATACCGGAAAAGCCGCTCCCGCCTATGCCCATCGTATTATAAAAGTTCCAATAGGGGGCCACAAAGAACCAGCGGGTCATAAAATTGAGAAAATGGGAGCCGGCGGCCTCTCCCGTGCTGCTCATGACAGCAATGGGGGTCCCAAAAAGCAGGAGCAGATAGTTGACCGCCACCGCTCCCCCGCTGTTCCGCACCGCCACTTGAAGGAGAAAGGCCAGGGACAGGCTGGCCAGCCATAGAGGCAGGACCTGAAGGGTCCCCCGAACACACAGGTCCATATACAGCAGGGCGTTCTCCTCGGCCATCCCTCCGGATAGGATACACATCACCAGATAAAAACCCAGCACCAGGAAAGCCGCTCCCGTTCCCAGCAAGCCTCCGAAAATCAACTTCCCCAGATATATCCGGCATCGGGGGATCCTGAAGACCACCTCATTTTTCATTGTCTGCCGTCCATATTGGTCGTCAAAGGCCCGGACCGCAAAGATAGGAGCCAGAAAGAAGCCCAGGAGCAACGCCACAATGTAAGTGCCTGCGTACACCTCCAGCGAGGGTATCATCACCCAGGCGGAGGGGATAAAAAGCACGGCGATCAGAAGCAGCAAGACCCCAAAGGCCACAAAGATCCCCTTGGTCCGCCGCAGCTTGTACCACTCCGCGGAAATATAATTGAGCATTTTAGCTGATCTCCTTCTTTTGGAACCACACCAGGCCCACCCCGGTGGTAACCGCCAGCCAGCCCATTCCCAGGGCCCAGGCATAGCCCATCAATTCCTCCGGCGTCCGCCCTCTCATCAGCAGGGTAAAGGGGGTATTCAGGGAGATGGTCCGCACCGCGTCCGCTACAGGATTCAACGAGGGAAGGAAGGCGGTGAACAGGTCTATAAAGCCGCTTCCCAAAAAGCCGACGATCATTACATAGGTGATGGTAGCCGCCGTGTTTTTCATCACAAATTGCAAAAGCATAAACAGGCCCAGACCGCCCATCCACAGGGGAAAGGCCATCAACAACCACCGGCCAAAGGCCTGGAACCCCTCCCCCGCTCCATCCCCCAAGGGAAAGAGAATGCAGGAAAAGACCAGATATCCCCCCAACAGTATCAGGCACAGAACCCCCGCCACCAGCGCGGAGGAGACCAGCTTACCCAAATAGATCCGGGACCGGGTCAGGCCATAGGAGACCTCATTTTTCAGGGTGTTATGCTTGTATTGGTCGGAAAACACAATATCTGCGGCGATCATCAGAAAATAAAGTCCCGCAGACAGGAGTTGGGCCAGGATCCCCAGGAGCTCGGAGACCGAGACCCGCTGGATCATGATCATCCCCTCCGCCGTCTGGGTCTCCCGGAGCCCCTCCACACGCAGGAGCACCATAAAGGCGGCGGCCAGACCTAAAACAGTCATCAAAAAACCATAGAAATATTTTCTGCGGAAGGCTTTATAGCATTCGGCATGGATGTAGTTAACCATGGCGGACACCCCCGATCAGATCCAGGAAGTAATCCTCCAGATTGGCCCCCCGGTGCTCCATTCCCGCCAGGGCGATCCCCTGCTCGATCAACAGCCGGGTCACCCGCTGAGGCATATCCAAGCCCTCGTACAGGCGGATCGTTCCGCCGGGAAGCACCTCAAAGTCCCGGAGGCGGAGCTCCCTCTCCAGGAGGGCGGCAGCTCGGGGCGCGTCATCCACCTTCAGCTCCAGGCAGTCCCGGCATTTCTCCGCCAGCTTCCCGGCGGAAAGCTGGTCCAGCATCCGTCCTTGGTCAATAAAGCCGTAGCAGGTGGCCAGATTCTGAAGCTCGGAGAGGATATGACTGGAAATCAGAATGGTGATCTGATACTGGCGGTTCAGCTCCAACAGAAGGTTCCGAAAGTCCACGATCCCCTCCGGATCCAGGCCGTTGATGGGCTCGTCCAGCAGCAGAAGGTCAGGCCGGTTCATGAGGGCCAGGGCAAGGCCCAGCCGCTGCTTCATCCCCAGGGAGAAGGTTTTGAATTTCTTCCTTCCCGTATCGGCAAGGCCCACCTGCCGCAGGGCGTCCTCCACCACGTAGGCCCCCGCTACGCCCCGTTGACGGCGGTAATACTCCAGGTTCTCCTTGGCGGTGAGGTAGGGATAAAAGCTGGGGATCTCCACCATGGCCCCGGTACGGGACCGGGCCTTCTGCAGCTCCCGCTCCCCTACGGCCCCAAAAAGCTCTATCTCTCCGGCGGTGGGCACCGTCTGGGCCGCTGCCATCCGTATGATAGTGGTCTTGCCCGCGCCGTTGCGGCCCACAAGACCGTAGATCTCCCCCTTGGGAATGGTCAGATCCACATGGTCTACCGCCAGATGACTGCCGTAGCGTTTTGTCAGGCCACGGGTCACCAGTACGTTTTCTGTCATTTCACATGACCTCTCTTTCCTGAGTTTGACCCCAGTATAGCGAAAAGTCAACAAGAGAACTTGAAGGGATCATGAAGAAATCCTAAAGTTCCCTCCCGGCTTTCTCCCCAGGGAAGAAAGCGCCCACTGAAACAGAAGAAAAAGCAGCCATCCCGCCGCTCCTCCTACCGTATTCAGGATCAAATCATTGATATCAAAGCTGCGGTCTATAAACAGTTGGAGGGTCTCCACACACAGGCTGAGGGCAAACCCCGCCGCCGGAGTCCGCCAGCCTCTGCCACGCGCCCAGACAAGGGGCAGAAGGAAACCAAACGGCAGGTATAGGAGAAGGTTTCCCAAATTCTCCAGCCCAAAATTCTGCCAGAAATCAGGGATCAGCCAATATTGGAAGGTAAACCACCGAAACTCAATGCCGCTGGGCTGGCGCTGGCGCATGGTATACCAGAGATGGGTCCAGAAATTGCTGGGAAAGGCTGTCAGGGCTATCAGTCCCGTCATATAGCAGGTAAAGAGGAGGACCGGGATCCCCCGGCCGGAGAACAGCGCCTCCCCCGTTCTCCAACGCAGAAAGAGACAGACTCCCCCCGACAGCAAGATGACAGGCAGCAATTCCAGCAATTTACCCAGATAATACTGACTCATCCCACTGTCTCCGCCATCTTGAAGCCGATGCCCCAGACCGTTTTGATATACTCTTTCTCCCCCAGCTTGGCACGGAGATTTGAGATATGGACGTTCACCGTATTGTCGTCCCCCATGTACTCCTCCCCCCATACCTGCTGGTAGATCTGCTCCCGGGTAAAGACCTTCTTGGGATGGGCCATGAGAAGGGCCAGGATCTCAAACTCCCGAGCTGTCAAGGTTATCTCCTTGCCTACAGCTGTGACCGAAACACTCTCCCGGTCCAGAGTTAAATCTCCCCATGTCAGGACCTTCTCCGCGGCCGCCCCGGAAAATTTCTTGTACCGGCGAAGCTGGGCTTCGATCCGGGCCAGCACCTCGGCATTGTCAAAGGGCTTGGGGATAAAATCATCCGCCCCCAGCTTCAACACGTTCACCCGGGCCTCGGTCCCCGCCTTGGCGGAGAGTACGATGATGGGCATGGTCTTCCCCTGGCGCAGACGGGCGATAAACTCCTCTCCCGTGAGGCCGGGGAGCATCAGGTCCAGAAGGACCAGATCGTAGGTATACTGCTCGGCCAGCAGGGCCGCCTCGCTGCCTGAAAAGGCGGGGCGGCAGTCATAGCCCGCGTCGGTGACGATCCGGCACAGCAGATTATTGATGTCCGGGTCGTCCTCCACCACCAAAATGTGAAAGGTATCCATGATATTTCTCTCCTTTCTGGAATGATCCCGCCCCAATTTTACTCCAGAAACCCCAAAAAGTGTCTTAATTTTTTGTGATTTTTTCTCACCGGACCCGGAGCCGCTTGGCAAGCTCCCCGTCAGGCTGGACCATCATGGTCTGGTAGGTGGTGTAGATCACCATACCGGGCCGTGCCCCGGCAGGCTTTTTAACAAATTTGACCGGGGTATAATCCACCGGGATCTTTCCCGCCTCCCGGCCCTGGGAAAACCAGGCCGCCAGCGCCGCAGCCTGGGCTACGCTCCCTTCGTCCGGCTCCGCCCCCTCTGTCCAAAGGATCACATGGGAGCCGTGTATCTTCTGGGTGTGGAACCACAGATCTCCCTTCCCCGCCTGCTTGGCGGTGAGAAGATCGTTCTGGCTGTTATTCTTGCCCACCGATACCCGGAACCCTCCATCCGTACGAAACTCCATGGGCTTCCCAGACACCCGCTTCGCCCCTTTGGCCGACTTTCCCTGCTTTTTCAGATAACCTGTTTCGGTCAGCTCCTGCCGGATCTCCTGAAGGTCCCGCTCCCCCTCGGCCAGGGCCAGGGTCTCCAGCACACTGTCCAGATAGGACAGATCCCCCTCCCCCTTCTCTATCTGTAAAGTCAATGCGCTTTCCGCATTTTTGGCCTTATTATATTCTCGATAATACCTGGCGGCGTTCTGTTGGGGCGTTAGCCGGGGGTCCAGAGGGATCTCCACCTCCGCTCCCTCCGGGTCATAGTAGTTGGACAGCCGGACAGTGGATCGCCCCTTCTCCAGTAGATGGAGATTGCTGGTAAGGATATCCCCCATCTGTCTTAGCCGCTCCCGATCCTTTGTGGCCAACAGTTCCTGCCGTTGGTTCTCCAGCTTTCGGGCAGTCCGGTCCCTGGCGTTCTTCACCGCCCGGAGAAGATCTTCTCCCCGCTGCCGGGTCCGCTCCTGCCGCTCCCGGGTCTCATAGAAATCATCCAGCAGTTCTCCAAAGGTAGGGTACTCCCGCAGTTCCATGTCCGGTCCATATTGAAGGATGGGCAGGAACGTGATATCCTTGGGTTTCCCCTCTTGAAGCAGCATTATCGGTGTGGGGGGATATTCCTTTACAGCATTCCACATGGACTCCACCGCCTGGGACAGGTCCCCCTCCTCCCCCCGAAAGCGAAGCTCCCGCTCTATGAGGGGTGGGACTCCAAAGCGGGGATCGGGCTCGCGGTAGAAAAGACCGGGGAGGATCTGCCTTACCCCAGTGGTAATATCCCCCTCCACCCGCCGGAGGCAGTCCAGGATCCGCCCCTCCCCGTCCAGCAGGATCAGGTTGGCCCAACGGCCCATAGCCTCCAGGACCAGGGAGCGGCAAACCTTGTCCCCCAGCTCGTCGGTGGCCTCCAGGTGAAAGGTTACCACCCGCTCCATATAGGGCTGCTCTATCTCCAGGATACGGGCGCCGGTCAGATGTTTCCGGAGAAGCATACAGAACATGGGCGGCTTCTCCGGGTTCTCCCGGTCCAGGGTCGTGAGGTGCAGCCTGGGGTGGCTGGGGTTGGCGGACAGGAGCATCCTCACATTTCCCCTGTTCCCCCGCACCGCCAGCACCACATCCTGGGCCCCGGGCTGATAGATCTTATCAATACGCCCTCCCTGGACGGCAGAGCGGAGCTCTCCTACTACAGCGGAGAGAAATATCGCGTCGAAGGCCATGTCACTCCTCCATCATCCATCCAAAAAGTTCATTGAGCCGGTCTCTCCGCCCCTTCAGATAGAGCCATCCAAAGAGAGCTTCCAGGGCTGTTGCGGTGGCGTACTCCTCCCGGCTGGCATTCTGGGGGATGGAATGGGGACTGGCGTTGCGGCCCCGGCGAAACACGTCCTGTTCCTCCTCGGTAAGTTGATCCCGGATCCGCTCCACCCGCTGGGCCTGAGCGGGGGCGGAGACATAGTGGACCGCCGCTCTGTGAAGTCCCTTGGCAGTGGCCTTCCCATGAATGCACAGCCAAGAGCGGACCATCAACTCATAGACCCCGTCCCCCAGATGGGCCAGGCCAAGGGTGCTGATGGCGTTTATGTTTTCCTGGGAAACGTCCAAATGAAAATAGTCTGTCATTGTCTTCTCTACTCCCTGTTTTTGATTGGTATCAGTATACCCCAAAGAGGGCGGACTGGCAAGAGGGGGGATCCGCTCTTACCACTTTCTTGCTCCCATATAGATATTTCAATTCTGAGTTCCCATAGAAAAACCGCCGTATCAGGAGGATACGGCGGTTTTTTATTACGCTTGCTCCAACGGGTCGATGACTGTGCGGATAATACGGCGGGTGAACACGGTACACATGACCACCGAGGACAACTCCGAAATGGGAAAGGCGAGCCACACCAGCTCCAGCCGTCCAGTCAGAGACAGAAGGTAGGCGGCAGGCAGCAGGACCAAAAGCTGACGGACGATGGAGACCATCATACTCAGCACCCCATGTCCCAGAGCCTGAAACACAGAGCCGGATACGATACCAAAGCCGGCAAACACAAAACAGGTACAGATGATCCGCAGCGCGGGCACTCCGATCGCCAGCATCTCCTCTGAGGCGTTGAATATCCTCAATAGCTGCGCTGGGAAAAATTCCGCAATAGCCAGACCCGCCAGCATGATCCCCACCGCGGCAATGATGGACAGTTTCATGGTATCCATGATCCGCTTCCGGTTCCTGGCGCCATAATTGTAGGCAATAATAGGAACCATGCCGTTGTTTAGACCAAAGACAGGCATAAAGATGAAGGACTGAAGCTTGAAGTACACGCCAAAGACCGCTGTGGCGGTATCGGTAAAGCCCATCAGGATCTGATTCAAGCCGAACACCATCACCGAACCAACCGTATTCATCACCATACTGGGCACACCCACGGCGTATATCTGGCCTACGATCTTGCTCTTCAGCCGCAGGTACCGGGGGTGAAAATCCAACTCCTTATTCTTGGTCAGATTCAGGATAAGGCCCAGGATGGCCCCCACGATCTGTCCCACTACCGTCGCCACGGCGGCGCCCGCCACCCCCATCTCAGGAAAGGGGCCCAGGCCGAAAATAAGGATGGGATCCATGATAATATTGGTAATGGCCCCCACGCCCTGGGTCAACATGGTAAGGACCGTCATTCCCGTGGATTGGAGCAGACGCTCAAACATGATCTCCAGAAAAATACCCATGGAGCAGGTACAGCAGATGGTGAGATATATGGTCCCCTGGTCCACGATACCCGGAATATCCGTCTGGATCCGGAAGAATACGCCGGGCAGGGTCAGGCCCACCACCAGCATGACCAGGCCGCTGAAAACAGCCAGCAGGATCCCGTTTCCCGCAGTCTCATTGGCAGTCTCATAGTTTTTCTCCCCCAAGCTTCGGGAGAGCAGGGCATTGATGCCCACCCCGGTTCCCACCGCGATACCGATGATGATATTCTGGATGGGAAAGGACAGGCTGACAGCGTTCAGAGCATCCTGGCTGATCTTTGCCACAAAATAGCTGTCTACCACGTTATATAGGGCTTGTACCAGCATGGAAAGCATCATGGGAATGGACATGGACATCAACAGCTTACCCACCGGCATTACGCCCATCTTGTTTTCTTCTCGAATCTGTTCAGACATAGTATCCTCCGTTTCTCTTGTTCCAAAAAAAGAGACCACAACAAATGAGTTGTGGTCTCAGCCTTTCAACTGTTGAAAGTATACGATAAAGGAATTTTTTTGTCAATAGGGAAATCCCACAGACTTTTCTTTGAAAATATGGGCGGCGTTCCATACAATGCAAAGCCATAACCGGCCGGTGTGACTACCACTCCCCCCAGAGTGGAGGAACAGTGGACCATCCAAACCACACCCTCCCGGTCCCGGCCTAAAACGATCCCCACATGGGAATGGTCTGGAAAAAAGGCCAGGTCGCCGGGTCGGGGATCTATCACAGGATCGCAGCGTCGAAATTGTTCCCCAGTCCCCTCCCCCACTTGGTCATAGGCATCAGGATCCTCCAAAGCCGTAGCTGCCGCCCAGGAAACCAGCCCTGAGCAGTCCAGTCCATAGGACCTGATATGGCCGGTTGTCCCGCTCCCCGGTGAAGTTACCTGGCGAGGCCAGCCCCAGGCCATATCCCAGCCCAGCCGCCGGGATTTTCCACCCCAAAAATAGTCCACTCTCTCTGTCAGTATACAGGCTGTATGGACAAAGGCGATCCGTTCCAGATCCTCCTCCCCTGCCAACGTCTCCCTCAGCAGTCCCTCTATCCTGGGCGGGATCCTCCCCCCTCCCCTGGGCGCCACGGACGGGAGCAGTATTCCCAGACTCAGCAAAAAAACCGCCGCCCGGTACCGGGCGGCAGTCCTTGACGCGCTTTTCCTCATCTCCATCCCCCCTGCCAACATACGCGGCAAGGGTGACAGTCATTCCTGAGAAGTCTTCCGGGCCAGCTTGACACAAGCGGTAATGACTCCGAACAGGAAGAAATAAATGAACATATTCCGGGCGTAAAACCAGGTATACTCCGCCACCGAGATGAGCAGGATCCCACAAAATCCAGCTACAGCCGCGGCCAACAGATTCTTTACCCGCTTATCCCCACAGGACACAAAGGCCTTTGTCCCGGCCTTAAGCTGATAAAGGAGAGCGGCGATAAAGGAGAGCGCCCCAAAAAGACCTGTTTCCGCCCATACCTGCAGATAATTGTTGTGGGTGTGGATGGGGAAATTCCCGTCAAACATGGGGGGATACCCCCGAAAAGTCTTGGTTAGGATATCGCTGCCCAGGCCCACGCCCCGGAGCCAATAGTCCTCCATCAGGACCCCACTGGCCTTATATATGGCAAAGCGGTAGCTGGTGGAGCTGTCCTCGGTGTTGCCGATGGTCAGGATCCGGTTATAAATGGTCTCTGGCAGCAGGGGAATACAACAGATACCCAGGGCGATAAACACCGGGATCAGCTTCCAATTCCAGAAGGCGATAAAAACCACCGTAGCCAGGGCAAAGCCCAGCCAACTGGACCGGGACAGGGTAAACCCCAGAGCCGCACCGCACACACCAAAGGAAACAAGAGCCGCCAGCTTACCCCGCCAGGTTTTTGCGTTAAGGAACAGGGCATAGTTAAAGGGGGTCATCATCGCCAAAAGCTCGGCAAAATTGTTGGGATTGTCAAAGAAGGAATAGACCCGTCCGGGCATCCCCTTATTGACCAGCATATCCTGCTGGTTTGCCACCACGGGTACGCCCACCACGCCCTGATAACAACCATATAGGGCGGCTACCGTCAAGCCCGCTACAGCTAAAACTACCACCAACTGAAGCTGTTCATACTTCTTCACCGAGCTCACAGCCAACACCGCCAACAGGAAGGCCGCCAAGTGGAACCCCACGAACCGGACAGACTGGCTCCAGGAA
Organism: Oscillospiraceae bacterium; assembly: GCA_022799035.1. Lineage (GTDB taxonomy): Bacteria > Bacillota > Clostridia > Oscillospirales > Oscillospiraceae > Vermiculatibacterium. The sequence continues at coordinate 8,775 of JAAWNQ010000010.1, read as the reverse complement.
AGGGATGCCAGAAAAGCGTAGCAGATAAAGCCCATGAAGAAGATATAATAAGGGCCAAAGGCCCCCGGCTCCAGCCGAAGGGAGGTTTTGGGTCCGCTTCCCACCGCGAAAAGAGCGGTGAGGGCCAAGGCTCCCACCAAGGCGTACCGGTTATCCCAACTGGCATGGGGCACCATGAGCATCACCGCCAGGAACAGGCCCAACAGCAGGAAGGGATTGCCACAGATGGCCGCCACTCCGCGGAACACCAGGCTCCCATCCCACAGCTTTCTCCCCGCCCGGTAGATCCAGCGGCAGATTGCGCAGGGAACGTTCAAAAGGAAGGTCATGACCCGGTTTGTGATACTTTGGGGCCAGCTTTTGGGGAGAGTTCCCTCCCGCCAGAGAAACTGACACAGTCCGCTTCCCCGAACTGTGGAAGAAATCCCCCGGCCCAGAGCCCGGACCCCATGTCCCACTCCGCTGTCCTCCCAGGCTCCTGTGACAGCGGCCCAGATCGTCATTAAGATATTACAGATACAGCTGTTTGTTACCACATTCATCATTGATACGCTCCAAAATTTCAGCCTTCTACCGCTTTTTTATAGACAGCGTAGGTCACATCGGCAAAATGGTGGATCTCAAACTTTTCCAGAATAGTCTTTCTGGCTCCCTCCCGGCACTGGGCCAGGAAATCGGGTTCCTCCAGCATCACCTTCATGGCTCCCGCCATGGAGTCGGGATTGTCATACTCCACCAGCAGGCCGCAGCCAGCGTCATCATTGACGATATCGGAGTTGCCCCCCATATTGGTGGCAATGACGGGCAGGCCCGCCGCCATGGCCTCGATGATAGCATAGCTGAGGGCCTCGTGCTGGGAGGAATTAATGTAAAGGTCTGCCCCTTTATATAGGTTCTTGATGTCCTTCCGGAAGCCCAGGAATTTTACCTGGTCTTCCGTCAAACCCAATTCCTTTACCTGAGCCTTGGTGGGCTCCAGCAGGGGGCCGTCCCCCCCCAGAACCAGGGTGAAGGGAACGGCACAGAGCTCAGTGAGCCGCTTAACGGAGTCGATCAGGTACTTGTGTCCTTTGTCGTCGGCGAAGCGGGAACCGCAGAACATGACAAAACGATCCTCGGGGATCCCCAACTCTGCACGCACGGAGGACTCGCTCCGGTCCCCCGCCCAGGCCTCCGGATCCACGGCGTTGAATACCACCTGAATGTGGTCCCCATTCCAGCCGTTGGCAATGAGCTGTTCCTTGCCCCGGTTGCACACAGCGATCATCTGATCCTGCCGCTTGTCCAGCATCCTATTTGAAAGCCGGGTCACAGCGTCGTTGGGGATGACAAAGTGGTTGGTATAGACCACTCGTATCTTCTTATTATAGCTTTTCGCCAGCATGGCGATATAATTCTCCCGCAGGTAATGACAATGGACAAGGTCGATGTCCCACTCCTGACAAAGCTTTGCCAGAGCCTTGGCCGCCTTGCGGTCAAAGCGGTTATTCATGGTTATCTGCCGGGTGGACACTCCCATAGCCTCCAGCCGTTCCACCAGAAGCCCGCCCTCGTTGTAGGCAAAGTAGGGCTCCACCCTTCCGTCGGCGGAGAGGTACTTTACCAGGGTCTCCACATACCGCTCAGTCCCCGCCTTACCGGCATAGTTGAGCAGATACAGCACTTTCATCATCCACCGCTCCCCTTCCGTTTTATTCTTTTCTATTTTACAGGAAAGCGGCAGAAAAATCAACCTGCTTTTCGCCGGGAGCCACAAAAGAGAAGGGCGCCTGGGAGAAGGAAGGTCCAAGGCTGGTTCCTTCCCCACCACATCCATCCATAAAAAAGCCGGCTACCGTATAAGGAAACTATTGCCATTATGAGATAGGTCAAAAGGAATCCCCACCCTATAGCCAGTATCCACTGCCGCATCCTCACCGTCGTAGGGTGAAGGTTCCTCCAGACAGAGAGCAGCGCCCCAGCGGCCGCTCCGAGCAGCAAAAAGGCTGTAGGACGCACAACCATGAGCAAAAACACGTTCAACCTCGTATCATAGCGCGCACTCTGTAAGTAGTTTCCTCTTCTCCTCAAAACATAGAAGATGACCCAGGCCGCAAAAGTCAGAACGCAGAGGAGCGCCGCCGTGATGATCCGCCTTTGCCTATCCACATCCGGCTTAGGTGCGTACAGCAGCTCGCTCACATCCACCTCAAGGGTCTCCGCCAAAGACTTCAGAATCTCAATGTCCGGTTGGTTCTTCCCGGTCTCCCAGTTACTCACCGCCTGCCGGGTCACATGGAGCTTTGCCCCCAGCTCCTCCTGGGTCAGGCCCTTCCTTTGACGCAAACGTTTGATGTTTTTCATAATGTCATTCATATCGTTCCCTCCTTCCCCCACATCCTATCATTTTCCCACTTTCTTGTCACGCAAGGCGCCCTTGCCCCCTCCGCTCCAAGGCTTTTCTTGACTTCCTCCCCCGTCTGATGTATGATTTTGACAAAGGAGGGCTTTGTATGAAGGCATTTCTCCGCACGCGCAAAAGGGCTGTCCTCGGGTTTGGGCTCTATTATGTCCTCTATGTTGCCGCCATTATTTGGGGGACGAGGGCGGGATATTTCCTTTATGCGGTCTTGGGTTCCGGACTTCTGCTGCTGGCGGAGTTGCTGGTCACGGTGGGAGGCAGTAACATCAACCACATGGTGGGCTCCCAGGACTACCAGCGGCAGCCCTATGCCGCCCAGGATCTGCCCCGAGCCGATGTAAAAACGGCCCTCGGTCGGTTCAGCATTCCCTTCATCCTGCTGCTGGTAGCCCCTCCCTCGCTCTTTTTTCTTGTTTTGTTTTTCCTCTCATTCTTCCTCCCCTAAAGCAGGGAGCCGAGCCCATCTGGGCTCGGCTCCTTTTTTGTCAGAGGGCGGCTTTCAGAGCGTCCACCTTGTCAGTGCACTCCCAAGGGAGATCCACGTCGGTACGGCCGAAATGGCCATAGGCCGCGGTCTGCCGGTAGATGGGCCGCCGGAGATCCAGGGCCCGGATGATGGCGGTGGGCCGCAGGTCAAAGACCTTCTCCACCGCGGCGGCGATGACCTCGTCGGAGACCGCCCCCGTCCCGAAGGTGTCGATGAGCACGCTCACCGGACGGGCCACCCCGATGGCGTAGGCTAACTCGATCTGGCACTTTTTCGCCAAGCCGGCGGCCACAATGTTTTTGGCCACATACCGGGCCATGTAGGCCGCGGAGCGATCCACCTTGGTGGGATCCTTGCCGGAGAAGCAGCCGCCGCCGTGGGGGGCGCTGCCGCCGTATGTATCCACGATGATCTTCCGCCCGGTGAGACCGGAGTCCCCCTGGGGGCCGCCCACCACGAAGCGGCCGGTGGGGTTCACGTAGATCTTCACATTCTCATCCAGTAGCTCTGCCGGAATGATGGGCTTGATGACCAGCTCCACCATATCCCGGCGGATCTGCTCCAGCTCCGCCTCGGGGCTGTGCTGGGTGGAGAGGATCACCGTATCCACCCGCATCGGCTTGCCGCTCTCGTCATACTCCACCGTGACCTGGCTCTTGCCGTCGGGCCGGAGGTAATCCACCAGGCCCTCCTTGCGGATCTGGGTCAGGCGGCGGCACAGCTTGTGGGACAGGGAGAGGGCAAGAGGCATCAGCTCGGGAGTCTCGTCGCAGGCGTAGCCGAACATCATTCCCTGATCCCCGGCGCCATTCTCCAGCTCTCCATCCTCCCCGCCGGACTTGGCCTCCAGGGATCTGTCCACCCCCAGGGCGATATCGGGGGACTGCTCGTCGATGGAGGTGAGGACGGCGCAGGTGTCACAGTCAAAGCCGAACTTGGCCCGGTCATAGCCGATATCCCGTACCACACCCCGGGCGATGGCGGGGATGTCCACATAACAGGAGGTGGTGATCTCCCCCATCACGTGGATGAGCCCGGTGGTCACGGTAGTCTCACAGGCCACCCGGGCGGCGGGATCCTTTGCCAGAATGGCGTCCAGCACCGCATCGGAGATTTGGTCGCAAATTTTATCGGGATGGCCCTCGGTGACAGACTCCGAGGTGAAAAGCCGTTTTGTCATATTGGATCATCCTTTCTCTTCTTTTGTTTTTCAAAACAAAAACGCCCTGCCGAGTTCGACAGAGCGCGGGACGCCCCACCCTCATCTTTCGATTCCTCGACGGACTTGGCACCTTGCGAACGCAGGTTGCCGGGCTTCATCGGGCCGTTCCCTCCACCACTCTTGATAAGGCGTTGTTGAATTGTACCGTTATTATAGCTTTTCTACCCCGCTCTTGTCAAGGGCGGAGGTTATGAAAAAGAAAGGTATCCTTTCCAGATAAAAATTCACACTTTCTTCCTTTACTTTTTCAGGAAAAACGGGTATGATTTGAGGTAGCTTTTTTCAAGGAGGTCTTTCTGGTGCGGGCAATCGAAAATTGGATCGACAAATTCTGCCGGGATCACCCCAACTTTGGTATTTCCAACCTGATGCTGTATATCGCCATCGCCAATGTGACCATTGGTCTGATCGACAATTTCAGTTCCTACTCCCTCTCCTCAGCCCTGTTTTTCTATCGTCCCATGATCTTTCAGGGGGAGATCTGGCGGCTGATCACCTTCATCTTTGTTCCCATCACCGGAGATTTCGGCATTCTGAATTTCTCTATCCCAGGTACTTCCCTGTTCACCACCGTCCTGGTCGCTTACTTCTACTACTGGATCGGCAGCACTCTGGAACGGGAATGGGGAACCGCCCGTTTCAATTGTTTCTTTTTCATGGGTGTGTTTCTCAACATTATCTTTGGTCTGGTGTTTGGGGTCTCCTCCATTCAGTATGTGAACCTGTCCATGTTCTTCTCCTTCGCGGTCCTCTTTCCGGACATGCAGGTCCTGTTCATGTTTATTCTCCCCATGAAGGTGAAGTGGCTGGCCTGGATTGACGCAGCCTTCTTCGCCTGGCAGATCCTCAACAATCTACTGCACGGTCTATGGTTGTATGCCCTTCTCCCGGTGGTGGCTATCCTCAACTTCTTTATCTTTTTCTGGTCTGATTTTACCGAAGCCCTCTCCTCCCGCAAGCGGCGCTATCAGCACCAGCACTCCCAGCAGACAGTGAATTTCAAGAAGGCCGCCAAAAGCGCCTATGAGAAAAAGGGATACATCCACAAGTGCGCCGTCTGCGGCAAAACGGATACGGAGTACCCCGATCTGGAGTTCCGCTACTGCTCCAAGTGCAACGGGTATTACTGCTACTGTATGGAGCATATCAACAATCATGAGCATATCCAATAAATTGTAATATGTTTTATATTTAGTAATAGCAAAAGGATGGACAAGGTCATTACCCTGTCCATCCTTTTATTCTATGCTCTATTTTTGCTATTTTCTGTCAGCTTCAGATATCTCAGCCAAAGTAACGCTCCAGCAGGCCCTTGAGAGCCTTGCCGTGGCGGGCCTCGTCGCGGGCCATCTCGTGAACGGTGTCATGGATGGCATCCAGGCCGTTCTTCTTGGCGCAGGAGGCCAGGTCGAACTTGCCCTGGGTGGCGCCGAACTCACAGTCCACACGCCAGGCCAGATTCTTCTTGGTGGAGGCGGTCATGGAGGGCTCCAGGTCGGTGCCCAGCAGCTCGGCGAACTTGGCGGCGTGCTCGGCCTCCTCGTAGGCGGCCTTCTCCCAGTAGAGGCCGATCTCAGGATAGCCCTCCCGGTGGGCGATCCGGGCCATGCACAGGTACATGCCCACCTCGGAGCACTCGCCCTGGAAGTTGGCCATGAGCTGCTCAAAGATGTACTTCTTGTCCTCGGCGCTGATGTCGGGGTTCTCCTTCACGGTCTTGGCGTAGATGCCAAACTCGTGCTCGGCGGCCAGCTTGGCGTCACCCTTCATCTCGTTAAACTTCTCGGCGGGAACCCCGCAGACGGGGCACTTCTCAGGAGCGGTCTCCCCTTCCCAAACATAGCCACAAACAGAACAGACCCACTTTTTCATGTTGTTGTTCCTCCTTATTAAAATTCCATAGTTTTACTAAACAGTAATCATTCCTGTTTATGTGTTTACGATACCATGATTTCTGTCCGCTGTCAAGTGATATTTTTGAATTTCTAAAAAATGCGGATCCTTTCACCTTTTTCCCCGGCGGAGGGCAGCCGCCGGGGCGTCCTCCACCAGGATGATATCCTCTCCAAAGCGGCGCACAGCAGGCCAGGGAAAGATCTGCTGGGGTTCCCGGCCCAAAAGGCCGAATAGTCTCAGGCGGCCCGGAACAATAAGGGCACGGATCTGTCCGGTGTCCAGGTCCACCTCCGCGTCCCCCACATAGCCGTAGCGGCTGCCGTCGGAGACGTTAATGACCTCCTTGCAGCGCAGCTCCCCAATGGTCATTTTCATGGGCACTCCCCCCTTTTGTATGGATATGGGACCTCGCCTTGTCCTATGCCGATCAACACACCATCCCGGTGCGAGAGACATAGGATGGGCAAAAAGGAGGTATTTTTATGCCCAACATCTATCTCTCCCCCTCCACCCAGGAGAACAACTTCTATGTGAACGGTGGTACCGAAGAGGAGTGGATGAACCGGTTGGCTGACGCTCTCGTCCCTTATCTGACGGCTTCCGGTATCCGCTATACCCGCAACACCCCCCAGATGACCGCCGCCTCCTCCATACGGGCCTCCAACGCCGGAAGCTATGACCTGCACCTGGCCCTTCATTCCAACGCGGCCCCGGAGGGGCTCTATGGACAGCGGAGGGGAATCATTGTCTTCTTTTACCCCGGCAGCGCTCAGGGGCGGGAAGCGGCCACCCTGGTGGCCGACGGATTGAAGGCAATCTATCCTCTCCCCAACAATGTTCGGGCAGAGCCATCCACCACCATCGGGGAGGTTCGTCGGGTAAGAGCTCCCTCCGTGTTCATTGAATTGGGATATCACGACAATCCAGACGACGCCACATGGATCAAAAATAATTTGGAGGCGACCGCCCGAAGTATCGCCCTGTCCCTCACGGAATATTTCGGACTTCCCTTCCTGACCCCAAGAGCCTATCGGAACGCGGTGGTGGACGTAAACTGGGGCTCTCTCAACATCCGGGATAAACCGGACACCTCCTCCTATGTGGTCATACAGGCTCCCGACGGCGCGCGGCTCACCGTGATCAACCAGTACCGCAACTGGTATGTGGTGCGGTATGACGGCGTCGTTGGCTGGGCCAATGCCGACTTCGTCACCTTGGTTTAACGCTATGGTCATCCATGTGGTAAGGCCGGGAGATACCCTCTACTCTCTGTCCCTGGATTATGGCGTGGCCATGTCTCTCATCGCTCTGGACAATGGACTGGAAACTCCCCAACGGCTGGTGGTGGGGCAGGCTCTCGTCATCCGGTTCCCAGAGGTCGTCCATACGGTCCGCTCCGGGGAAAGCCTAACCTCCATCGCCCAGGAGTACGGCGTTTCCCTCCGCCAGCTTTATCAGAATAATCTGGGTCTGAAGGGTCAGCCCCTTATCTGGCCGGGGGAGACTTTAGTCATCTCCTACCGGCAGGAACCTGGCCCTGAGATCGGAGTCAACGCTTACGCCTATCCCTATATTGACCGCACCCTGTTGTCTACCACCCTCCCCTTTCTCACCTTTTTGACCCCCTTTACCTACGGCTTCACCCCCTTAGGGGAGTTGGTACCGCTGGATGACGCCAAACTGATTGCCACCGCCCGGACCCATGGCGTGGCCCCGCTGATGCACCTGTCCACCCTCACTCAGGAGGGAAGCTTCTCCAATGAACTGGCCCACTTGGTCCTCAATGACAAAGAAATACAGGCCGTTCTTATCAACAACATTATCTCCACCCTTCGAGAGAAGGGTTATCGGGGATTGGATGTAGATTTCGAATATGTCTTTGCGGAGGACGCCGCCGCTTATGCTGATTTTCTGGCCGCCTTGACCCAACGGTTGAATCCACTGGGCTACCCTGTTATCGCCGCCCTGGCCCCCAAGACCTCCGTCACCCAGGAGGGCGCCCTTTACGAAGGTCATAATTTTTCCGCCATAGGGGCTGCTGTCAATGAGGTTCTTCTGATGACCTACGAGTGGGGCTACACCTACGGCCCACCCATGGCGGTGGCCCCTCTGCCCAATGTACGGCAGGTGGTGGAATACGCCCTTACCGAGATCCCTTCGCAAAAAATCTGGCTGGGAGTTCCCAACTATGGCTATGATTGGCCTCTGCCCTTTGTCCAGGGGCGCACCAGAGCTACCTCTATCTCCAGTCAACAGGCGGTGTCGCTGGCTCGGCGGTATGGGGTGGACATCCAATACGACCAGCGGGCCCAGTCACCTTGGTTTCGATATACCGACGAAAGCGGCGTCAATCACGAGGTCTGGTTTGAGGACGCCCGCAGCATTCAGGCCAAACTGGCCCTCATCCCGGAGTATGGTCTTGTTGGGGCAGGGTACTGGAATCTGATGCGGGATTTCCCCCAAAACTGGCTGGTACTGTCCTCCCTCTACCGGATCCGACAGGTGTAACAGGATACGTTCATAAATTGTTCACGAGAAGTTCCAAAACTGTCCATCACTTTTTTTCTGGATATGGTATTCTAACATCGTCAGGATGAACAGACAAAACCTCCTCTCTCTTTTCCTTTCTCCCTGCACTGTCCTCCGTGGGCGGCAACCGCTGTCCACGGAGGTACAGACCATAAACTCCGTGCCGAAAGGCGCGTTTGGATAGGATGGCCTTGGCCATCCTTTTTTGTGCAAAAAAGGACCCGGGAGAATATTCTCCCG
>JAAWNQ010000047.1 GCA_022799035.1 Oscillospiraceae bacterium | reverse complement strand
GGAGGATCCGGATCCTCCGGCGGCGGCTCCTCCGCCGTCTATTACACCCTCACCGCCACGGCGGGAGAGGGCGGCTCCATCTCGCCCAGTGGGAAGGTGAGCCTCCGCCGCAATGAGACGAAAACCTTTGCCATCACCCCCGAGGAGGGCTATGTGGTGGCTGATGTGCTGGTGGACGGCAAGAGCGTGGGCGGGGTGACGGAGTATACCTTTGAAAAAATCACGGCCAATCACACCATTGAGGTGGTCTTCCAGAAGACCAGCCCTGGCGCAGCAAGCTGCGCCAGGGACAAGACCTGTCCTATCGCAAGATTCCCTGACGCCGAGCCGGAGGCCTGGTATCACGACGGGGTCCATTACTGTCTGGAGAAGGGCTTGATGGTGGGTGTCTCCGAGAACAGCTTTGCCCCCACCATGGAGACCAGCCGGGCCATGATCGCCACCATTCTCTGGCGGCTGTCGGGCAGTCCGGAGGCCGGGACGGAGAAGAGCTTCCCCGACTGCGAGGCGGGGAGCTGGTACGCCCAGGCGGTGGCGTGGTGCGCTGAAGTGGGTGTGGTCAAGGGCTACGACAGCGGCGACTTCGGTCCGGAGGACCCGGTCACCCGGGAGCAGATGGCCCTCATGCTCTGGCAGTACGCCAAGCTCCGGGGGCAGGAGGTTTTGACGGATGGGGAGGCCGGCCTTGACGGCTATTCGGACTTTGACCAGGCAGGGGAGTGGGCTGTTTTCGCCCTCCGGTGGGCCGTGGGCAGCGGCGTTATGAACGGCAAGGAGGGGAACCAGCTGGATCCCAATGGTTTTGCCTCCCGGGCTGAGGCTGCCGCCATGCTCCAGCGGTTCTTTGAAATGTGAACGGGAGAAGGGCAATAAACTGTCCGGCCTGGAGCGGGAGCTTCAGGCCGGACGAATGCTATAGCCTATGGCTTGCAGTGTGGTATATAATGATAGATAGTAGAAAATTTCACCCTGGCGCAACGGCGGCAGTGGAAAATCTGTTTTACTAGATAGGAAGGGAAAGAGATGAAGGATACCCAGATCATTGAGTTGTTCTTCCGGCGGGCGGGGGAGGCCATCACCCATCTGGCGGAAAAATACGGCGCCATGTGTCAAAACATCGCCCAGCGCATTTTGCGGGACGAGCGGGACAGCGAGGAATGCGTCAACGACACCTGGCTCCAAACCTGGAATACCATCCCGCCCCAGCGGCCCACCTACTTAGGCGGCTTTGTGGGCCGTATTACCCGGAATCTGGCCCTGAACCGGCTGGACTATAACCGGGCCCAAAAGCGGGATTCCACCCTGGAATCGGCGTTTGAGGAGTTGAGCGGCAGTTTGCCCGATCCTGGGGACATGGTGACGGACGAGGTGACCTTCCGGGACTTCCTCAACCGTTTTCTCCGCCGGCAGAGCGAGGAGCACCGCCGCTATTTCCTCCGGCGGTACTGGTATGGCATGAGCGTCCAGGAGATTGCCCGGGAGTGCGGCGTGGGGGAGGAAAAGGTCAAGTCCGCTCTGTTCCGCACCCGTAACAGGCTTCGCCAAGCCATGGAAGAGGAGGGGGTCTACGTATGAGCGAGCGCATATACGCCCGATTTTTACTGTTTATGAACGCCGTGGACGACGACCTGCTGGAGGAGGCCCTTGCTGTCTCTAAGCGCAAGGCCATGCTCTATTGGAAGGCCCTGACGGCGGCCGCCGCCTGCCTGTGTGTGGTCTTTGGCGCCCTGCTCTGGCAGGGAAGGACCCCCGCTCCGCCGGAGAGCGGCGTGACCGCCGCCGATCTGGCCGGGTACGGCTATACGCTACCCCTGCCGGCGGACGCCATGGACATTCTCTATGACCTGCTGCCCAGCCCCAGTGAGATCCCCATCGCCCAGGCCAGATTTGGCACGGGCGGTCACGCCGTCACCCTTCGGGCCTGGAGAACCGAGGAGCCTCAGGAGATCTTTGACGATGAGACCTGGACCGACCAGATGGACTGGAGCGACGGCGGTACCACTCTGTCCCTGCGCGCCAACGCCCAGACCGCCCAGGTGAGCTGGTACGCCGACGAGACCCAGTGGTCCGTCCGCTCCGACATGACCCCCGCCGATCTGCTGGATACGGTGGACGACATCTTCTCCGTCCTGGGCCGCCAGTTGAACCGTGCCCCGGAGAATGCCCAGGACGTCCACTATAACGCCTTCTACCTGGACGACCTGGCGGTGGGTGAGACCTCCTTCACCCTGGACGGCGTGAAGTACATCTACCGCATCGCCCCCACCTACGATACAAGCCCCGACTTCGCCGACATCTCCGGCCTGGAGGAAACCTTCGACCACCAGGCCCAGGCCGAGGTGGGCTGGTGCCCCGCCCGTCTGTCCTGGAACGACGGGGGCCCGGGCAAGGTGGTCTGGTTCGACGTGGTCCCCGGCCAGCTTTACAGCCTGAGCGTGGACGCCGGAGCCAGCCAGGAGAGCCTGCTGGACCTGGCCAACCAGCTCTTCCTTCCCGCCCAAGACGAGCTTTGATAGGAGGTCATTGCCATGAAACAGACAAAACGCCTGTTATCCGTTTTGCTCACCCTCTGCCTGCTGCTGGGAGTGCTGCCCACAGAGGCTTTTGCAAGCCCGCAAGGGGAAGCAACGGCGGCCATAGCTGCCGTTGAGGAGGGAACCCTCCTCAACATTCCCCCGTTAGAGAAGGAGCTGCCGGCAATCGAGGAGGCTGAGGATGAGGAGCTGTCCCTCACCCTCAGTTCCCCTCAGAGCGAGGAGGCCGTGAGCCTGACAGAAGAGATCCCCCAGGTCTTTTCCGCCGGGGCACGGGCGGAGGAGTCCGGCTTCCAGCTGACGCTGGGCAAGGCCGATAATACCTACTGGTATAACGGCGGAGACCTGGGCGGCACCATTGGCGTCAGCGGGGCCAGCAACGGCTGGAGCGGCAAGGGCCGGGGGAACTTCAACGCCTCCGTTTCCGGCGGCGGGAGCAGCTATACGCTCACCGTGGCCGAGAAGGAGAAGTTCAAGAAGTCCAATATCATCTACCAGCCCTTTGCCCTCTCCATAGAGGTCCCGGCGTACAGCTCCAAGGTGCTGGACCTGGACCTTTCCATAGAGGGTCAGCGCAACAGCAAGGGCGCGGCCAGCTACTATCTGGAGCTTTTCATTTGGGGGACCGGCGGCGACCGGGCCGCCTCCACCAAGTTCAACGTGGGCGAGACCAGGAACCCCACCCCCGGAGCCGCGGTGCTTACCACCGGCTACCGCTATTTTTCCGACAGCAAAAGCGGCGGCGTCTCCACGGGTAAGCTCTCCCTTTCCTTTACCAACGTCAGCGGTACGGCCAAGACGGTGACCTATTATATGGGCGCCTATGTGGGGATGAACAGCTCCACCTCCCTGCTCTCCTCTTACCACCACACCCTGAACGCCTACTTCAAATTTTCCGCCTCCAAGGTGACCACCACCGAGTACGCCGCCGCGGTGGGCAATACGCCCTATGTCTGGGTCAACGACGCCATCCGGGAATATAACGCGGTTCCCGGCAGCTATCTCAGGCTGTTCAAGGACTACTACACCAACACCAGCATCACCCTGAACCAGGGCGGCACGGTGGATCTGTGCGGCAAACATATTTGGCTGACCGAGGGGGCCACCCTGGATGTCCGGGGCGGCAGCGGGACCCAAACCCAGATCGCCAACGGCACGATCGACGGCGAAGCCGCCGCCATTACCCACTCCGGGGCGGGCAGCCTCTACCTGGGCGATGACGGCGGGAAAAACCCGCTGAAGGTATTCGGCCAACAGACCGGGGTGCTCAACAACGGGGGAGACCTGTACCTGCTGGATGGGGTGCAGCTGAGGGGCAGCAAGGAAAATGGGATCAAAAATACCGGCAAGGGCGATATCTTTCTTCAGGGCGCGCCCTCCATCTACGGCGGCACACATGACATCGACCTGGGCTCCACCGGGCTCCTCCGCCTCCGCAAGGCCCTGACCAACACGTCCCCCATTTCCGTGTACCTGCCCAACTATACCGCCTCGGTGGAAGCTCCCCGGCGGGTCACCGACGTGTGGAGCAGCAAGATGGGCTCCGCCGACCCGAATCAATATCTGGACATCAGTGTAGAGGGCATGGCAGACCGGCCCATGCCCGCGCTGGTACAGCAGAACCTGACCGGGGGTGGCACCGCCCTGGTGGCCCGGCCCTATATCGTCTCCCTCCGGCCAAACGGCGGCAGCGGCGTTCCCGCCTACATCGCCATTGGGCCCTACCGGTTGATCACGGGCCTGCCCACCCCCACCCGGCCGGGCTATACCTTTGACGGCTGGTTTTTGAACGGCGACCGGGATCAGCCGGTGAGAAACAATGAGATCCGCTGTACCTCCGACGTCGTCCTGGTGGCGGGGTGGAGCTATAAGAAATATATCATTATCATCGAAAACCCCGACGGCACCAAGACGGAGAAGGAGATCGCCCCGGAGGAGACCTACGGCGACAGCCTGCCCCAGCCGCCCACGCCCCCCACGGGCCATGAGTTCGACCACTGGGAGACCTCCGACGGCAAGAAGGTGGATGAAAACACCCCCGTGGCCGATACCATCGATCCCGCCACCGGAAATCCCAAGCCCCTGAAGCCGGTCTACAAGGCCAAGACCTATACCATCACCTTTGACTACCGGATCCCCGGCGCCCGCCCCTCCACCCGGAGGTTGGAGTACGGCAATAGCTACGGGATCCTGCCCACCACGGCCCGGAAGGGGTATACCTTCCTGGGCTGGTATACCCATGAGACCGCCGGGGAGCAGGTGACGGCGGATACCCCCATCCCCGCCGGGGACCAGACCCTTTACGCCCACTGGGCGGTCAACAGCTACACCGTTTCCTTTGATCTGAACGAGGGCGAGGGCACAGCCCCACCCGCCCAGAGCGTGAGCTACCAAGCCAAGTATACCCTGCCCGCCGACCCCACCCGGACCAATTATACCTTCACCGGCTGGTACACCGCCGAGACCGGGGGGACCAGGGTGACAGCGGACACCATTCTCACCAACGCCGCTGACCATACCCTCTACGCCCAGTGGAGCCGCAAGGTCTACACCGCTACCTTCCAAAGCGACAGCAAGACGGTGGAGACCCGGCAGGTCAACGCTGGGGACTCGCTGGGCGCTCTGCCCTCCGTCACCAAGACGGGCTACACCCTCACCAGCTGGGGCGGCGTGACCGCCGAGACCGTCCCCACCGGGAGCGAGACCTACACCGCCGCATGGACGGCCAACGCCTATACCGTCACCCTTGACCCCAGCGGCGGCACGATGGGCGGCAGTACCACCCAGAGCGTCACCTATGACGCCGCCTACGGCAGCCTGCCCACCCCCACCCGGACGGGCTACTCCTTCACGGGCTGGTTTACCGCCCAGAGCGGCGGAAGCCAGGTGAACAGCGCTTCCACGGTGAAAAAAGCCGCCGACCACACCCTCTACGCCCGCTGGACGGCCAACACCTACGCCGTCAGCTTCGACGCCGACGGCGGCAGCGTGGGGACCGCCGACAAGAGCGTCACCTTCGGACAGCCCTACGGGACCCTCCCCGTGCCCACCAGGGATGGCTTTAACTTCGTGGGCTGGCGGGATGAAAGCAGCAGGACCGTCTCCGCCGCCACTCCGGTATCCACGGCGGAAGACCATACCCTCACCGCCCGGTGGGCCCAGCGGCATGAACACAAGGTGAACCCCAACGGTGGCGCGGGGGAGGTGGAGTTTCAGGAGCTGACCGCCGAGACGGTGAACGGCGGGACCGACGCCACCTACACCCTGACCTCGGGCCAATGGTATCTGTCCGGGGATATCACCACCACCAAGCCGATCTATATTTCCGGCGCGGTGGACCTCTGCCTCAACGGCCACACCCTCACCTATACCGGGGAAGAGCTGCGGGCCATCCAGCTCCGGGAGAACGCCGTCTTCAATGTCTGCGACTGCCAGGGGACCGGCGGGATAAAGGGCGAGGGCGTCGCCCATTACCCGGGGGAGGCCAACCAAGACCGAAACAGCACGGAGCTTTTAACGAGCGGGAGCAACACCACCATCAACCTGTACGGTGTGACCTTGACCAGCAACGCCACGGTGGTCCAGACAGTGGCGAACAGCACGCTGACGCTGGACGGGGCAAGGCTCGTGGCCGAAGGGCAGGCCTCCTACACGCTGGACGCCGTGGCGAACAGCTCCGTGACCGTCAAAAACAGCAGCATTGAGAACGAGGTCACCGACGCCGTGCGGGTTTCGACCTCCGATTTTACCGTGATCGGCGGGAGCATCACCACCAAAGGCAACAGACCCGGGCTCTATGTGACCAGCGATGCCCAGGCGACCCTGTCCGGCAGCCCGACCATCCGGGGAAGAAACTATGATATCTTTCTCTATAGCCGCAACAGCCGGATCGCCGTGGACGGGGAGCTCACCGGGCAGTACCGGGTCAACGCCAACAACTTCCTGAATTCTGTCAGCGAGACCGCGCCCTGGCCTGTCGCCGACGCTTTGGACAAGGACTACTCCGCCCATTTTATTCCGTCCAGCGGCGACTACTTGAGAGATAAGCACTTCGCCATCCGGGACGTGATCGAAGGGGGCAAGCACGCCCTTGAGATCTATCGCTTCCACCGGCACCAGCCCTGCGGCGGCACGTCCTGCGCCCACAGCGGCCCCGCCCACAACGGGGCGGTGGAGTATCAGCCCCTTGCCATAACCGGAGGTGTCTTAAACGACGGGCACTATTATCTAACAGAGGACATTACCTTGACAAATCACCTCAAAATACAAGGAAATGTATCTCTCTGTCTCAACGGCCATACCATTTTTGCCCCAGGCGATACAACCGGTAGCACATATAACAAAAGGCTCAATGTATATGGGGTTCTTGCCCTCAGCGACTGCAAAACGGGCGGAAAAATCATCAACAATGCGCAGACTGGTTTTTCTCCTGTTTCAGTCGGTGAAAATGGAACCTTGAACCTGTATAGCGGTATTATAGAAAAGACAACCAGCGGCACGGCGGTGGAGAGCCCGGCTGGCAATAAGCTTGCCACAGTGAATGTGTACGGCGGCACAATTATCGCCTCAAGGGCGATTGACATGGCTAATGGAGACAAGACCGGGAATCTGCTCCTTTCCGGTTCTCCCGTGATCCAGTCAACACCTGACAGTGTTGTTTTCATAGGAGGGAAACCGGGTTTCCTTGTGCTGGACGGCAGCCTGCAAAAGCCTTCCGTTCCTTACCAGGTGACTCTATGGAATATGAGTACCAGGGATTCTCATGTCGTTCTCACTACCGGATGGCCCACTATGGGTGACGCCGACCCGAATGATTACTTTGTTAGTCCTAAGGCATTAGAACTGGAGAAGAACGAGGAGGGTGAGCTTGTTCTCCGCTGCCACTGGGTCAACAAGGAGGGCGTAGGGGTCATATATCTTAACGCTAACGGCGATTTCAAAACGGGCGACCTGGACCAGCCTGATAGCCGGGTGGGCTACCTCTGGGACGGCTGGTACACCGCCGAGAACGGGGGGGGCAGAAAGCTTGAGACAGGATATAACAAAGGAAAGATATATGAGGATGATACTACCATCTACCCCCACTGGACCGAGTGTGACCACAGCGGACACAACGGCACGGTAAACAACGTGGACGCCACCTGTACCACCGCGGCGCGAGAGCAGTTTACCTGCGACCAGTGCGGCTTGGAGGTGGACCGGGCCGTGGGGGAGATCCCGGGCCACAGCCACGGGGAGTGGGGCAAGGACAGCGGCGGACACTGGCTGTCGTGCACCGTCTGCGGCGCGGTGGATCCGGACAGCCTTGCCCAGCACAGCTTTGGCGAGCCTGCGGGCACCGAGGCCGACTGCACCCAGGCGGGCAGCCAGACCAGGAGCTGCGGCGAGTGCGGCTATACCCTCACCGAGACCTACGTCCCCCTGGGCCATGAGCTGGCCGGGTGGAACAGCGACGAAAATGAACACTGGAACGTCTGTGTCCGGGAGGGCTGCGGCGTGGAGAGCGAGGAGAAAAGGCCCCACACCTGGGGCGACTGGCAGCTCACCTCCGCCCCCCAGGTGGACGTGCCCGGGGAGGAGACCGCCTCCTGCGCCGACTGCGGCAGGACCAAGACCCGGGCGGTGGCTCCCCTGCCCAAGCCCAAGTATCCTGTGACCTATGAACTGGATCCCCACACCACGGGGAATCTCCCCACCCAGGAGGCGGCGGAGGAGAATTCCTCCATCACACTGGCCCCCGTGGGGGATCTGGCGCGGACGGGGTATCAGTTCCAGGGCTGGCTCCTGCTGGATGAGCTGGGTCAGCCGGGGGAGACCCCCCTGACGGGCAACTTCGTCATGCCGGGGCGGGAGGTGACGCTCCGGATCAAGTGGGAGCGGCTGACCTCCTATCCGCTGAAGCCGGGGGATACCATGGTCCTGGAGGACGGGACCGTTATCAAAAATGAGAGCGGCGGAACGGTTACCATCGACAAGGGGGGAGACGGTACGGTGGACACCACCATCCAACTTCCCGAAGGCTCCACCGATGTGACCGTGGAGAAGGACGCCGGCACCGGAAAGGATGAGGTGACGGTGCCTCCCGGCTCCACGGTGCAGACCGGAAAGGATGGGCCCGTCATCTCCATCGGCGGCGGCGGGGACGGCAAGGTGGATACCGACGGCAAGACCGAAGTCCCCGAAGGTTCCACCGTCACCGACGGAACCACCACCATTACCATTAAGGACGGGGAGGGAAAAGTCGACCCCGACGGTACCCTCACCCTTCCGGACGGCGGCAAGGTGGAAGTGGACAAGGACGGGGAGAAGTCCGAGGTGGAGATACCAAGCGGCGGAGAGGTCTCTCCGGTCCCGGAGCCGGGCAGTCAGGACGTGACAGGGACCGTCACCGACGACGTCGGGGCGGTCAGCGGAGCCCGGGTGGAGCTGCGCCAGGGCACTGTGGTGCTCGCTGCCGCCACCACGGGGACCGATGGAAAATTTGTGTTCTTCGACGTGCCCGCCGGGATCTATAATCTGGTGGCGGTCAAGGACGGCAGAACGGTGACCGCCAAGATCACGGTGGAAAACCGGCAGGTGGAGTCCACCCTCCACCTGCCCGGCAACACCTCGGAGCTGGTCATCCAGGGCAAGGATACCCCCGATCTGGTGGTGGGCGGTCTGGACCGGGAGGCGGAGAAGCAAAGCGCCAATATTGTCATGACCGTGGAGCAGAAGGGGGAGGCCACCGCCACGGGGGCAGCCGACATTCAGGCGGAGGCCGGGGACAGGCTTTTGGACTACCTGGATGTAAAGGTGACCAGGGGCGGCGTGACCCTGGCGGAGACTGAGGAGCTTATGGAGCTCATTATTCCCTTTGAGTTCGCCGCCGCCGACGGCGCCGTGACGATCTACCGCTATCACGACGGGAAGGCGGAGACTCTGACGCCGGCGGACGCTCCGGCGGAAGGGGTATACCGGCTGGAGCGGGAGAAGGGGCTCATCCATATCTACGCCCAAAAATTCTCCACCTACGCCATCGGCTATACGCAGAAGGAGCTGGATGTGACCTTCTGTACGGTGAGCTTTGACGCCAACGGGCACGGCGTCGCCCCCGCCGCCCAGAACCTGGCGGTGGGGATGGAGCGGGTGGACAGACCGGAGGATCCCACGGAGGAGGGCTGGCGCTTCGGCGGATGGTACACCGACGCCGGCTGTAGCAAAGCCTGGAACTTTGATACCCTGGTGACCGGGGAGATGACCCTCTACGCCAAATGGAGCAAGGAAGGGGACCGGCCCGTGGGTCCCAGCGGAGGGGATGAGGACGACGAGGATACCTCCGGCGGCCGTCCCGGAGAAAGCGCCGGGACAAAGACGGATCGGTTCACGGATGTGACGGAAAAGGACTGGTTCTATGACGCCGTGACGTGGGTCAGTGAAAAGGGCCTGATGGTGGGTACGGACAAGACCCATTTCTCCCCCCATATGGACACCAGCCGGGCCATGATCGCCACCATCCTCTGGCGTATGGAGGGTTCCCCCGCGGCCCGGGGCGAGGCGGCCTATACCGACTGCGCCCCCCACAGCTGGTATTCCGGCGGCGTGAACTGGGCGGACGGGAGCGGCGTGATCAAGGGCTACGGCGACGGACGCTTTGGCCCTGACGATCCCATCACCCGGGAGCAGCTGGCCCTCATGCTCTGGAGATACGCGGGCAGTCCGGCCGCGGCAGAGGACCTGGAGGCCTTTACCGACGCCCACAGGGCGGGGGACTGGGCCTGGGAGGCCCTTTGCTGGGCGGTGGAGAAGGGCATCCTCACCGGGCGTGGAGACGGGATCCTGGATCCCGGAGGGAAAGCCACCCGGGCCGAGGCGGCGGCCATGCTCATGCGGTACAGCCAGGGCCGGGAGTAAGCCCGTTGGAGATCCTATCATAGAAAAGAGAGCTGGGAGTAATCTTACGATCACTCCCAGCTTTTTTTGCCTCTCTCGTTATATTTTTTTAGAAAGGGAGCTCCTTTGGGGGAATGAAAGGGGCAAACCTTTTACTGCGGATTCACAGACTGTTTACAAATTTTTTGGGATTTTTAAGACCAATTTCAGCTTTCGCCTGTATACTGCCTCTTGATTTGAACCGAGGAGGCGTATGGCAATGAGTCTTTTGACAGGGAAAAGAAAGACGGGAGCGGAGGGGACAAAACCCGCCCCGGAAAAGAGGGGGAAAATGGCCCGGCGGGTGGTGGGGCTGACATTGGCTGTCGCGGTTTTGGGCGGGGCGGGCTTTGGGGTAAAAGCCCTGTTTTTTACCGGGGAGGAGCGGATCGCCCTTACGGGGATGACCAGCTACGGCTCCCTCTCCACCGCCATGGAGGGAACCGGCGTCACCATGCCGGCGGATAGTTTTTCGGTGACCGCCGCCTCCTCGGAGGGAAAGATCACCGGAGTGTACGTTACAGCCGGAGAGACGGTGACGGCGGGACAGCTCCTCTATACCCAGGACGACAGTGAATTGGATGATGAGCTGGACGAGTACCAGAAGCAGGTGGACGACCTTTATGACCAGATCGACAACTACAATGACCAGATCGACAATTACACCCAG
Organism: Oscillospiraceae bacterium; assembly: GCA_022799035.1. Classification (GTDB taxonomy): domain Bacteria; phylum Bacillota; class Clostridia; order Oscillospirales; family Oscillospiraceae; genus Vermiculatibacterium. The sequence continues at coordinate 1,903 of JAAWNQ010000047.1, read as the reverse complement.
CAGATCAGCGACCTGCGGGAGACCATGGCCCAGTTGACGGTCACCGCCCCCTTTGCCGGGCGCGTCACTGAGGTCCAGCCCCAGGTGGGGGACCAGCTTCAAAAGGGGACAAGGCTGGCCACCCTGGTGGACGACAGCCAGATGACCCTGACCCAGTACTTCAGCTATGCCTATGAGGATGAGATCTTTCTGGGTATGACGGCCGGGATCTCGGTCCCAAGTCTGATGAATACCTTTTCCGGTACTGTCACCGAGATCAAAAAGGTGGAGCGGCTTACCACCGAGGGGACCCGGTGCTTTGCGGTCACCATTACACTGGACAATCCCGGCGCTCTCACACAGGGGATGACGGGAGCGGCTTGGCTTCTGAATGACGGTGGGGAAAAGTTTTATCCCGCGGTGGAGGGAAGCCTGGAGTATAAAAACAGCAAAGCCATTACCGCCCGGGCGGCGGGAGAGCTGTTGGAGATCCAGGTGGATAACTATGAGACCGTAAAGGCGGGACAGAGCCTGTTTACGATTGACGGCTCCGACTATACACAGCAGATCGAAAATGCGGAGAAGGGGATCGAAAATGCCCGAAAAAGCATCGCAACCGCCCAGGACCGCATTGCCTCCTATACCCAGCGGATGGCGGAGACGGAGGAAAGACGAGGGGATTATAATGTGACCAGCGACATTGATGGAAAGGTCATTATGGTCAGCGTCCGGGAGGGGGAGACCCCCCGCAGCGGTATGACCGCTGTGTCGGTCTACAATCTGGACAATATGGAGATCACCGCCAACATTGACGAACTGGATATCAGCAATATTCAGATGGGGATGGAGGTCCGCATCGTCAAGTCAGGGACGGACGGAAGCACCTTTACGGGGTATGTGAGCGAGATCAGCTATGAGGCCACCAACTCCAATGGCGTGGCTTACTTTCCCATCACCATCACCATCCCGGCGGAGGGGAAGCTGTCCGCGGGGGTCAACGTCTCCTATTACATCAGCCTGGGGGACGATGAGGAGGGGGTGCTGGCCCCTCTGGAAGCCCTAAAGTCCTATGATGAGGGCGCTTGTCTCTATGTGAAGGCCGACCAGTGGCCGGAGAACGCCCTTGATCTGGAGGAGGGGCTTGTCCCCCAGGGGTTTTACGCGGTCCCGGTGGAGGTGGGAGCCGTCAACAGCCGGTATGCCCGCATCCTTTCCGGTGTGGAGCAGGATGTGGAGGTCTTCACCCGCTACCAGCAGGCGGCCCCCACCGGGGGCGATACCACCAGCCGGGGGGAGGATGAAGGGGTCAATTTCCCCGGCGACAGCTTTGGCGGGGGCTTCCCCGGGGGAGGCTTCTCCGGTGGAAATGGCGGAATGCCCAGCTTTAGCGGAGGCGGCGGAATGCCCGGCGGCATGGGCGGCAGACCTTAAAGAGGAGGGTGACCAATGAGCCTGATCGAGTTAAAAAATATTTACAAAATCTACAACGAGGGCCGGGAGAACCAGGTCAACGCGCTGGATGGAATATCCCTTACCATTGAGCGGGGAGAGTTTGTGGCGGTCATCGGCACCTCCGGGTCAGGAAAATCCACCATGATGAATATTTTGGGCTGTCTGGATATCCCCACCCGGGGAGACTATCTGCTGGATGGGCAGCCGGTGGGGGAAAAGAGTCAAAGGGACCTGTCTGACCTGCGCTCCCGGCGGATCAGCTTTATCTTCCAGGGGTATAACCTGATCCCATCCCTGAAGGTGTGGGAGAATGTGGCCCTGCCTATGACCTATCAGCACATCCCCCTCCAACAGCGGAGAGAACGGGCCATGGAGGCTCTGCGGGCGGTGGATATCCTGACTAAGGCGGAGAACAAACCCGGACAGCTCTCCGGCGGGCAGCAGCAGCGGGTAGCCATTGCCCGGGCAATGG